>JAZKIA010000094.1:0-6917 GCA_040385125.1 Pseudomonadota bacterium
TAGTGAGCACGTTGCCACCCTGCCCAAAATGCAATTCCGAATACACCTACGAAGATGGCACTCAGCTGATCTGCCCGGAATGCGCCCATGAGTGGTCCGCCAGCGGCGACGCCGAAGTCGACAGCGATGTAAAAGTCTATAAAGACTCTGCAGGCACTGTTCTGGTCGACGGCGATACCATCACCGTGATCAAAGACCTGAAAATCAAAGGCACCTCCCTGGTGGTCAAAGTCGGCACCAAGGTTAAAAACATCCGTCTGTGCGATGGCGATCACGATATCGACTGCAAGATCGACGGCATCGGCCCGATGAAACTCAAATCCGAGTTCGTGCGCAAGGTCTGATCCTGCTGCAATCCTTCCTGCGCCCTGCGCAGGAAGGTGATACCCCTCCCCCACAAATATCAGAAAACCGCCAATAGGCACTTGCTATTAATTGAATAAGAATTATTCTCATTGGTACACATCAAGGAGATGCCGCACATGACTTATTTAATTGATGCCTGGCTGGATCGTCCACACCCCTATCTGCGAATCCTGCATCGGGAAACCGGGGAAGTGTGCGCGGTGCTGGAAGAAGAAGCCCTCAACGAGTTACAAGATCAAGGCGATCTGGATTTCTCGGGGCTTAACTCAAGTGAGCCGGTGGTGCTCAAAGAATTGGTACGCAATCTGTTTCTGTTTTGCTATGCCCGGGCATTGCGCCCCATCGGCACGGCTGACACTCACGTGCATCACGCCAAGATAGAAATATGATGCGTGTGTGGCAGCGGGCTTGCCAGCAAACCCGCTGCCAACGTTAAAGCGCTGTGTTCTTACAGAACGTCCAGCAGCTCAACGTCGAATACCAGCACGCTGTGCGGAGCAATGCTGCCAACGCCTTGCGCGCCGTAAGCCAATTCGCTCGGCACGTAGATGCGCCATTTGCTGCCAGCATTCATCAGTTGCAGGGCTTCGGTCCAGCCAGCGATCACGCCGCCAACCGGAAACTCAGCCGGCTGACCACGGTCGTAGGAGCTGTCAAACACAGTGCCGTCGATCAGGGTGCCGTGGTAGTGAACACGCACGGTGTCTTCACGGGATGGCTTGGCGCCTTCACCTGCAGTAACCACTTCAAATTGCAGACCCGAAGCCAGGGTAGTGATGCCGTCTTTCTTGGCGTTTTCAGCCAGGAAAGCCTTGCCTTCACCTGCAGCAGCTTCTGCCTTGGCAGCCGCTTCAGCTTGCATGATCTCGCGGATCACTTTGAAGCTGGCAGACAGCTCCTCTTGACCTACGCGGCTTTCTTTACCAGCGAAAGCATCGGTCAGGCCAGCCAGGATTGCATCCAGGTTAACGCCCGGTGGCGGGTTATCGCGCAGTTGGTCACCCAACTGACGGCCAATGCCGTAGCTAACGCGGGTTTCGTCGGTCGACAGATTTACTTCGGACATAACACTGCTCCGCTGTGGGGTATTCAAAGAAGGCTGTTTTTCAACTGCCGCCCCCGAACACCCTGAACCAAAAAAGGGCGAGCAGACTACCACAGCCCCCAAAGCCTTCGCAGCCCGGGTTCGCGTGCTACCCGCCAAGGCAACTCATCAGTGCTTGGTCAGCTTGTCCAGATAGCCCATCGCAAACGCCGACACCACGAACGTCATGTGGATGATCACGTACCACATCAGGTACTCGGTCTCGATGTTGCGCGCATCCATAAACACCCGCAGCAGATGGATCGAAGAGATGGCCACAATCGAGGCTGCAACTTTCATCTTCAGCGACGTGGAGTCCATCGTGCCCAGCCAGCTGAGCTTCTCCTTGTCCTCGTCGATATCCAGTTGCGAGACGAAGTTCTCGTAGCCCGAAATCATCACCATCACCAGCAAACCACCCACCAGCGCCATGTCGATCAACGACAAAATGACCAGGATCAAGTCCGACTCAGTTAACGCGAACACGTTAGGGATTACGTGAAACACTTCCTGAAAGAACTTCAACGCCAGGGCCAGCAAACCCAGCGATAGCCCGAAGTAGATCGGTGCCAGGATCCAGCGCGAGGCGTACATTGCGTTTTCGATAAAGCGTTCCATTGAATCTCACAGGAAGTTTAAAAATGGGCGCGAGTATATCAGTGAGAAAACGACAGAGATAAAGCCTTGGAAACAGCCTGTAAAAACATTTTCTGCTAGTGTCCACCCTCTCAGCATCGTTTACGGACAGGAATACTGAATCATGGATCTGCGAATCCCCCTGACGTGTCTCGGGCTTTCTATGGCGTTGCTCATCACAGGCGGCTGTTCGCCGGACGATAAACACCCGCAAGCCAGTCTGGAAGAAAGAACCGCAGCGTTCGAAAAGAGCCTCGACACCCTTCAGGATCAGCAGCTTAAAGATGCGGTCGCCGACCTCGGCGGTGCCTTGCTGTTGCTCGAGCGTGCCCGCCTCAAACTGCAAGACAAGACGATTGAAATCGAAACCGAATACGGTGCCGATGACCTGGCACTGCTCAAGCACTACCCCAGCAGTCAGGCCCTGAGCGATACCTATATCAATGGCCTGTTTGTGGTGCGCAAAAACGCCAGCTCCGATTATTTGACTGACCTGGAGCCAATCTTCCCGTTCTCGCTCAACAGTACGTCCGAGTTTCCATTCCCCCATGCGCTGGAATGGCAGTCCGTGACCCTGAGCAACCAGCAGGTAGTGCCTTTTCAGTCAGAGTGGTCCGAGACCGATCCCGGCATCCAACTCAGCCCCTCCAGCGCCAACCTGAGCAACCCAGACGACCTCACCGTCACCTATCCTTACATTGACGGGGTCGAGACCGAAAACGCTCAGCAACCTCAGCCCCTGATGCTGCACGGCAAGGTCGAAGTGATTGCACCGGGCAACGTGGTCAATTTCAACCTGAACGCCAAGGACGTGGGTCAGCCCCGTACGGATGGCAACATCAGCGTAACGCTGCTGTCCTTGGGCAAAAACTTTGCCGAAGTCGAGATCAGTAACCGTGCACCACTGGCCGAGCAAGTGCGCGACACCTCGCTTAACCCACTGATCATCCAGGCCCGCGATCACAGCGGACAGTTCCTTTCACGCGCAGGTGCGATCAACGAAAGCGCCGAGCAACTGGCGTTTTATCAGCAGCAACTGTCAGAAATGCTCAAGCAAACCGCGTGGAGTGAAGCATTCGGCCAACAGTTGGATAACGAACAACGAGCCTTTGAACAGAAACATCCCAAGCACTACAGCAAGGTGTATTTCAACGGCACGGTCGAAAACGTCAACATCAGCGTACTGGATTTCTCCACAGCCAAGGTCACCCGCAAGGCCCTCGACCTGCCCGTGCTCAGACTGGATAAAACCGTTGTCGGCAAAGAGATTCAACCGCTGCCATTATCGGTCGTGGTGTATGACGATCAGGCTGCGGGCTACTTAAAAGACGCAACCGTTGATCCAGAGCGGCTGAAAAAGCGCGTGGTGATCAATCAGTCGGTGGAAGACGCCAGCGCCGCCACCCTTGAGTTCAGTCACCCCACTACGTTCAATGACGAAATGCTCGGAGCGCTGCCTGAAACATCTGACGCGCCCGTGACCTTCTTCGCCGAGGATGACTCTGGCAAGCGCAGTGAACCTCTGGAACTGCCCACTGAAGCGTTCGATGTCGATCCGCACACCGGCATCATCACCTACGACCTCAATCTGTTCCCCGAAACACCCGCTTACGCTGTGGGCTCAATCCCTATCTTCATCGCCTCCACTGACAAACAGACATTAAGCGTTAACCACCTGCCCAAAGGACTTGAGCTCAAAGGCAACGCTTTGATCGTTGATCAAAAACTGTTCCCGTCTGACACCTGGCGTTTTTACGCCAAGGACGACACCGGCAACTACCTGAAAGAAGTGCTCGCCGTAAGCCACACCGCCCAGGCCAATGGCCCGGCACTGTTCGACGTGCATTATTTCTATGGCCAGCCGACCCAGCTTGAAAGCTATGCGCGCACAGACCTGACGCCGATCGAGTATGGCTTTGAGGTCAGGCTCGACAGAGTGTCTGAGGTCAGTACCTCCCGCTAAGACCACGGCTTAGCGCGACGCATGACACCTTGTACCGTTGATTTGCCGCAACTGGGCCTGCACATGCAGGCACCAGATCTGCGGATCGTCAGCCAGCTGATAACCATGCAACGTCAGGCTTTCAACAATCGAGTCAAGAATGGTTTCAGCCACAAAGGGGCCTGGGAAAGGGCCTTGAGATTTGATCGTGGTCGGTTGTTCACCCGCCAAACCGGCAGCAAACAGCAGCGTCCACATTCCGGTATTGCCTGCCAGCGGTTTAATGCTGCACTCAATACGCGTCACCAGGCCCAAGCATTGACGGGTAAGGCAAAGGTTGCGCGACATGGCGGCGCCCCTCGGTAGATCCTGTTTCAGCCCACACTGCGGGCTGCATCGGTCCAGTGACGACAGTGGGTGTCCATGCCCTGAGAATAGAAGAAAAACCCGACACACGAAGGCGCCATGACCAACGGAGGGCGCTACACACTGTAGGAACGAGCTTGCTCGCGATTGGATCGCTGCGACTTTCAGATAAACCGCGTTGTCCGGATCGCGAGCAAGCTCGCTCCTACAGCGTTATTACGCTGGTTTTGCCGCCGCCAAGGCTTCTGCGGCCAGCTCCTTCTCGGCCTCTTTGAGGTCTTCGTCGCTGATCATCTCGGCAATCACTCGCAGTCGCTCAACTACACGAGCATTGACGCTGCCTTCCGGGAACTGACCCTCTTCATCAGGTTCGCCCGCAGGCTCGCCGACCAGCAGGCTCAGGGCTTCGTCAGCCTGGCGCACGGCGTAGACATGGAACTTGCCCTCGCGCACGGCCTGCAGCACTTTCTCGTCAAGCATCAAGGTCGCCACGTTGGCTTGCGGAATGATTGCACCCTGTTCGCCTGTCAGGCCTCGTGCTTCGCACAGTCGGAAGAAGCCTTCGATCTTCTCGTTAACCCCGCCCACCGCTTGCACTTCGCCAAACTGGTTGATCGAGCCGGTGATGGCAAAACACTGCTTGAGTGGTGTTTTCGACAACGCCGAAATCAACGTACACGCCTCACCCAGCGACGCACTGTCGCCATCGACGTAACCGTAGGATTGCTCCAGCGCGATACTGGCCGAGATCGCCAGCGGGAATTCCTGGGCATAACGACTGCCCAGATACCCGGTCAGAATCATCACGCCCTTGGAGTGAATTGGCTGGCCGAGGTTAACCTCGCGCTCAATGTCGACAATGCCACTGCCGCCCGGATACACCGTGGCAGAGATCCGCGCCGGCACACCAAATGCCGAGTCACCGACTTCCAGCACCGTCAGCCCGTTGCACTTGCCGACTGCCGCGCCGTCGGTATCGATCAAGATGATCCCCGCCAGCATGTCGTCAAGAATCCGCGCTGATACACGCCCGGTGCGCGTCGCCTTGGCCTTGAGCGCACGCTCGATATGCCCGGCGTCAGTCATTTCATCGTTGGCCAGATGGCGGATAAAATCCGCCTCGCTGACCAGTTGAAACAGATCGCCAATACGCGCCGACAACCGCTCCTGATGCTCGGCCAGTCGTGCGCTGTAGGTCGCCAGACGCGCAACCGCGTCAGCCGTCAACGGCGCCATGCCCTCTTCGGACGTACGCGTAGTGAGCAACTGAGCGAACTGCTCAAGGCTCTCATCGACCATCGGGATGTCTTCATCGAAATCGACCAACACCCGGAACATCTCTTGAAAGTCCGGATCAAGGTCTTGCAGCGTGTAGTACAACTGGCGCGCGCCAATGATCACGACCTTGACCTGCAACGGGATCATTTGCGGGCTCAGCGTGATGGTGGCCAGACGCCCCATCTCACCCAGAGGCGACTCCATTTTCAGTTTGCGCGATTGCAGGGCGCGCTTGAGGGCGTCCCATACAAAAGGCTCGCTGAGCATCTTCTCGGCTTCGAGAATCAAAAAGCCACCATTGGCACGGTGTAATGCACCGGGACGCAATTGGCGATAGGTGGTGTACAGCGCACCTTGGTCAGTGCTGTATTCGATACGGCCAAACAGGTTGTCGTAAGTCGGGTGCGGCTCGAACACCACCGGCGCACCACCACTCACCGGTTGACCAACCACCAGGCTTGGCAGGTACTGCTCTTCGAGCAACTTGCGCGCCTGGGCATCGGTCTTGCTGTCGTCGACCAATTGCTCGACCACGGTCTTGAGCAAGTAAACCTGCATCGCCTGCAAATAACCGCAAACGGCCGCGTTTTCGGCGTACTTCTGCGACAACGGCGCCAGCAACGGTTGCAGGGCCAGGGTGATGGTTTCTTCGTTCAACTGACGCAGTTGGTTATTCGATTCACGCTTCCATTGCGGCAGGCTCGCCAGCTCTTCGTTGAGACGCTCTTCGAGCGCGGAAATATCCTCGTGGAAACGCTCACGCTCCTCCTCAGGCAACTGCGAAAACTCGGCCTCATCCAGCGCCTTGCCGTCACTCATTGGGGTAAAGGCCACGTTGCTGCTGTCGCGATACAACGCCACGCCTTTTTCCAGCGCCAGACGCTCGATCACATCCAGTGCGCGGTCGTAGCGCTGGTTAAAGCCCCGATCGATGGCGCTTTTGCGCTGTTGATACGTCGGGTGCTCAAACACCGCTGGAAAAGTCGCCAGCAAGTTATCGATCAAACCATTGATATCACCAATGAAAGCACCCGCAGAACTGGCGGGCAATTCCAGGGCTCGCGGCTCGCGTGGGTCATCAAAATTATTGACGTATACCCAATCGCTCGGCGACGTCAGGCGTTTGCCCTCGGCCTTGAGATAACGCTTAACGAAAGAGAAGCGACCCGTACCCGGCTCGCCCATCACAAATACGTTGTAACCGGGGCGTGGCATGGCCACACCGAACTGCAAGGCTTCGACCGC
>JAZKIA010000095.1:0-65434 GCA_040385125.1 Pseudomonadota bacterium
CTGGGCATCCGCACCGTGGGCGAGTTCCCCAACCTCACCGAGACCCTGCTCAAGCGCGGCCACAGCGAGCGCGTGGTGCGCAAAATCATGGGCGAGAACTGGGTCAATGTCCTCCAGGACGTCTGGGGCGAATAACCGAAGCTTGCCCTCACCCAACCCTCTCCCCCGGGAGAGGGCAGGGTGAGGGGCGAAACGAATACCTACCGAATTTCTGGAGCTTTATTCCATGGCTAAAATCGCCCCGCAATTGCCTATCGAAGTCGACAGCGAAACAGGCGTCTGGACTTCCGATGCCCTGCCGATGCTCTACGTGCCTAGGCACTTTTTCGTCAATAACCACATGGGTATCGAAGAGGTTTTGGGGGCGGATGCCTACGCCGAAATCCTCTACAAGGCCGGCTACAAATCAGCCTGGCACTGGTGCGAGAAAGAAGCTGAATGCCACGGCCTGGAGGGCGTGGCGGTGTTCGAACACTACATGAAGCGTTTGTCGCAGCGCGGCTGGGGTCTGTTCAAGATCCAGGACATCGACCTCGATCAAGGCACCGCCACCATCAAGCTCGAACATTCGGCATTCGTCTATGTGTACGGCAAGGTCGGGCGCAAGGTCGACTACATGTTCACCGGCTGGTTTGCCGGGGCCATGGATCAGATTCTGCAAGCGCGTGGCAGTCAAATTCGCACCGTGGCCGAACAGGTCTACAGCGGATCGGAAGAGGGCCACGACCACGGCCTGTTTATCGTCAAGCCGTTGTAAGTCGAGGATCGGGATATGGCGTTCGAAGCAATGTTTGAGCCGATTCAAATCGGCAAACTGACCATCCGCAACCGTGTGCTCAGCACCGCTCACGCTGAGGTTTATGCCACTGATGGCGGTATGACCACCGAGCGCTTTGTGCAGTACTACGAAGAAAAAGCCAAGGGCGGGATTGGCCTGGCGATTTGCGGTGGCTCGTCGGTGGTGGCTATCGACAGCCCGCAGGAGTGGTGGAGTTCGGTCAACCTGAGCACCGACCGCATCATCCCGCACTTCCAGAACCTGGCCGATGCGATGCACAAGCACGGCGCCAAGATCATGATTCAGATTACCCACATGGGCCGCCGCTCGCGCTGGGACGGCTTTAACTGGCCGACCCTGATGTCGCCGTCCGGCGTGCGTGAGCCGGTGCACCGCGCCACCTGCAAAACCATCGAGCCGGAAGAGATCTGGCGCATCATCGGCAACTACGCCAGCGCAGCGGGTCGGGCCAAGGCCGGAGGGTTGGACGGGGTGGAACTGTCGGCGGTGCACCAGCACATGATCGATCAGTTCTGGAGCCCGCGGGTTAACAAACGCACCGATGAATGGGGCGGCAGTTTCGAAAACCGCATGCGCTTTGGGCTTGAAGTGCTCAAGGCCGTGCGCGCTGAAGTCGGCCCGGATTTTTGTGTTGGTATCCGCCTGTGTGGCGACGAGTTTCACCCCGATGGCTTGAGCCACGAGGACATGAAGCAGATCGCCAAGTACTACGACGACACCGGCATGCTCGACTTTATCGGCGTGGTTGGTTCGGGCTGTGACACCCACAACACCCTGGCCAACGTGATCCCGAACATGAGTTACCCGCCAGAGCCGTTTTTGCACTTGGCGGCCGGTATCAAAGAAGTGGTCAAGGCGCCGGTGTTGCACGCACAGAACATCAAGGACCCGAATCAGGCCACGCGAATTCTTGAAGGCGGTTACGTCGACATGGTGGGCATGACCCGCGCCCACATCGCCGACCCACACCTGATCGCCAAAATCAAAATGGGTCAGGTGGACCAAATCAAACAATGCGTGGGCGCCAACTACTGCATCGATCGCCAATACCAAGGACTGGACGTGCTGTGCATCCAGAACGCCGCCACTTCCCGCGAATACATGGGGGTGCCGCACATCATTCAGAAAACCACCGGTGTTAAACGCAAGGTGGTGATCGTCGGTGCTGGCCCAGCCGGGATGGAAGCCGCACGGGTGGCCGCCGAGCGCGGGCATGACGTGACTTTATTCGAGAAAAGGGAGGCCATTGGCGGGCAAATCAGCCTGGCTGCCAAGGCCCCGCAGCGCGATCAAATGGCCGGTATTACTCGCTGGTTCCAACTGGAACTGGCGCGGCTGAAGGTGGACTTGCGTCTGGGCACCGCGGCCGATGTGGCGACGATTCTCGACCTGCGCCCCGACGTTGTGGTGCTGGCGGTGGGCGGGCATTCGTTTGTGGAGCAGAACGAACACTGGGGTGCCGCCGAAGGTCTGGTGGTCAGCAGTTGGGACGTACTCGACGGCAAGGTTGAACCGGGCAAGAACGTATTGGTGTACGACACCATTTGCGAGTTCACCGGTATGTCGGTGGCCGACTTTATGGCCGATAAAGGCAGCCAGGTCGAGATCGTCACCGATGACACCAAACCTGGCGTGGCGATTGGCGGGACGTCGTTCCCCACCTACTACCGCAGCCTGTACCCCAAAGAAGTGATCATGACCGGCGACATGATGCTGGAGAAGGTCTACCGCGAAGGCGACAAGCTGGTGGCGGTGCTGGAGAACGAATACACCGGGGCCAAGGAAGAGCGGGTGGTCGACCAGGTGGTCGTAGAAAACGGCGTGCGCCCGGATGAAGAACTGTATTACGCGCTCAAGCCGGACTCGCGCAACAAGGGCCAGATCGACGTCGAAGCGCTGTTCGCGATCAAGCCGCAGCCGTGTCTGAGCGAAGCGGGGGACGGGTATTTGCTGTTCCGTATTGGCGACTGCGTGGCACAGCGCAACGTGCATGCCGCTATCTATGACGCGCTCCGGCTTTGCAAGGATTTCTGAGTACAACCTTGGCCCTCACCCTAGCCCTCTCCCGGAGGGAGAGGGGACTGACCGTACGCGGTTTGGAGATCCCCATCGATCAGCTCCCTCTCCCTCTGGGAGAGGGCTGGGGTGAGGGTTTGTGTCTACACCGAATTTTTGATGGGAGCCCCCCATGTTGAACATAGTTCTTCCCATCCTGTTATTCGCCGCCCTGGGCCTCACCATCATCGGCGCCGTGCGGCGAATGAATATGTGGCGCCGTGGCCGTCCATCCAAGGTCGATTTACTGGGCGGCCTGCTGGCCATGCCCAAGCGTTACATGGTCGATTTGCACCACGTAGTCGCCCGCGACAAGTACATGGCCAACACCCACGTCGCCACTGCCGGGGGCTTTGTGCTGGCGGCGCTGCTGGCGATTCTGGTCCACGGCCTGGGCTTGCATAACCGCATCCTCGGCTACGCCCTGCTGTTCGCCACGGCGCTGATGTTTGTCGGTGCGCTGTTTGTCTTCAAACGTCGGCTCAATCCGCCGAGCCGTTTGTCCAAAGGCCCGTGGATGCGCCTGCCCAAAAGCCTGCTGGCGTTTGCCGCAAGCTTTTTTATCCTCACCTTGCCCGTGGCCGGTGTGTTGCCACAAGACTTTGGTGGCTGGTTGCTGGCGGCGGTGTTGGGGCTGGGGGTGGTCTGGGGGGTGTCGGAACTGTTCTTCGGCATGACTTGGGGCGGGCCGATGAAGCACGCCTTTGCCGGCGCGCTGCATTTGGCCTGGCACCGACGCGCCGAACGCTTCGGTGGCGGTCGATCCACCGGTTTAAAAGCACTGGACCTGACCGACCGCAGCGCGCCGCTGGGGGTTGAAAAACCCAAGGATTTTACCTGGAACCAACTGCTGGGTTTTGACGCCTGTGTGCAATGCGGCAAGTGCGAAGCCGCCTGCCCAGCCTTTGCCGCCGGCCAGCCGCTGAACCCGAAAAAGTTGATTCAGGACATGGTGGTCGGCCTTGCGGGTGGCACTGATGCGAATTTTGCCGGCAGCCCGTATCCCGGCAAGCCGATTGGCGAGCACGGCGGCAACCCGCATCAACCGATTGTTAATGGCTTGGTTGACGCTGACACCTTGTGGTCCTGCACCACGTGCCGCGCCTGTGTCGAAGAGTGCCCGATGATGATCGAGCACGTGGACGCCATCGTCGACATGCGCCGCTTTTTGACTCTGGAAAAAGGCGCAACCCCGAACAATGGCGCCCAGGTACTGGACAACCTGATCGCCACCGACAACCCCGGCGGGTTTGCACCGGGTGGACGGATGAACTGGGCTGCGGATTTGAACCTTGACCTGCTGCGCGACAAGCCGGATGCCGACGTGCTGTTTTGGGTCGGTGATGGGGCATTTGACATGCGTAACCAACGCACCTTGCGCGCCTTCGTCAAAGTGCTGAAAGCGGCCAGGGTCAACTTCGCCGTGCTCGGGCTGGAAGAACGCGACAGCGGTGATGTGGCCCGGCGTCTAGGCGACGAAGCAACCTTTCAGGCCTTGGCCAAACGCAATATCCAGACCCTGGCGCAGTACCGCTTCAAGCGCATTGTTACCTGTGATCCGCACAGCTTTCATGTGCTGAAGAACGAGTACGGCGCGTTTGGCGGTCACTACCAGGTACAGCATCACAGCACCTACATGGCCGAGTTGATCGACGCAGGCACACTCAAGCTGAATCCCGATGCAGGGGGCAGCGTGACCTATCACGACCCGTGTTATCTGGGCCGCTACAACGGCGAATACGAGGCGCCGCGTGCGGTGCTGCGAGCGCTGGGGATTGAAGTCAAAGAGATGCAACGCTCGGGTTTCCGCTCCCGCTGCTGCGGCGGCGGAGGCGGGGCGCCGATTACCGACATTCCCGGCAAGCAGCGAATTCCCGACATGCGCATGGACGACATCCGCGAGACCGGCGTCGAGCGCGTGGCCGTGGGCTGCCCGCAATGCACCGCGATGCTTGAAGGTGTGGTCGAGCCCCGGCCATTGATCAAAGACATTGCCGAACTGGTGGCCGACGCTCTGATTGAAGACGCAGCGCCGGCCAAACCGGCCCTGCGTGAAATCCCGGAGGTGATCGCATGAGTGACATTATCCGCCGTGATCCACGTGCCGAGTGGATCGCCCGCAACCGCCTGCACCCGCTGCATGCGGCCATGCAACCGACTCAACACAGTTGGATGGGGCCGAACGGTGTATTGCGTAAAAATGTCCACGGCGTGGGTTTTATCGGCCCTAACGGCGTTAAACGAATCGACCGCAGCGGCGCGCAGCAAGGCGGCAGCAGCAAGCGCTCGGCCAGCGTTGAAGTGCAATTACCGCTGCATCAAGTGCTAGCGCCGGTGTTTCATATCTGCGTGGTGCCCGACATGGTTGGCGGTCGCTTGAGCAGCCATGACCGAGACCTGCTGGGCCTGGCGCACCAACTGGCCGGTGCGGACGGTGCGGTGCTGGCGGTGGTGTTTGGTGAACATAAGGAAACGACCTTTGCTACCGCCGGGGTTGATCGCTTGCTGATTCTTGAAGGCGATGAGTTTGAAGGTTATGCACCGGAGCAGCGGGTGCTTGGCCTGCGGGCTGTGGATAACCAGTTTGTGCCCCGGCATTGGCTATTGCCTGACAGCCGCAACGGTGGCGGCGAACTGGGCCGGCGCTTTGCCGCAAGCCTGGGTGAACGCCCGGCAACCAGGGTGTGGCAGGTCAAAGACGGGGCTTGTATTGGCCGCGCCGGTGCCGGTCTGCAAGATTTGGCGCAAGCCTTGCCGCGCTTGATTTTGGCGGCGGCAGAATGTGCCGAACCGGTGAGTGAAACCCGCCATCAAGCCTTGGCCGTGGAGTTATCCACAACGGTTGCCCGCTGCCTGCCGCGTATTGAAGATATGGGCGCGGTGGACGTGGACCCGGCTGCGATCCCGATGGCCGAAGCCGAATTTATTGTCAGTGGTGGCAACGGGGTCAAGGACTGGGGACTTTTCCACAGGGCGGCACAGGCGCTGGGCGCCACCGAAGGCGCCTCGCGGGTGGCGGTGGACGACGGCTTTATGGGGCGTGATCGTCAGGTCGGCGCCAGCGGCACTTGGGTCACGGCGCGGGTCTACGTGGCGGTTGGCATCAGCGGCGCGATCCAGCACCTGCAAGGGATTGGCGCTTGCGACAAAGTGGTGGCGATCAACCTTGATCCGGCGTGCGACATGATCAAACGCGCAGATTTGTCGGTGATTGGCGATGGTGCTGCAGTGCTGCAAGCGCTGATTGCGGCTGTGGATAACTGGCGTAACCCTGTTCCTGTAGGAGCGAGCTTGCTCGCGATGGGATCGCTGCGGTGAGCCTGATTTTTCGAGTTGTTTGAATCGCGAGCAAGCTCGCTCCTACAGGATTTGCTGTGTGTTGGAGATTTGCGTATGACCGTTGCCACCGTTGCCACCGTTGCCCTGGTTTCCATTGGCGCTCACCCGGCTTCTGGCCGCGCCCGCCGCGCTGAACACGACGCCCGAGCGGTAGAGCTGGGCCTGCAACTGGCTGGGGATAACCTGCACGTGCTGCACGCCGGCAACCCCCATGAGCCGGCATTGCGTGCCTATCTTGGTATGGGACTGGATGAATTGCAGGTGCTGGAGCAGCCACCCGGTGCCGACGCCGTGCCGGTGTTACGCGACTATATTCGCGAGGCCGGTGTGCAACTGGTGCTGGCGGGCAGCCAGGCCGAAACCGGTGAAGGCTCGGGTATGTTGCCGTACCTGTTGGCCGAACAACTGGGCTGGCCACTGCTGGTGGGCGTAGCGCAGATCGAATCTATCCACAACGGCGTGGCGCTGGTACTGCAAGCGTTGCCCCGTGGCCAGCGGCGACAGCTCAAGGTTCGCCTGCCGTTCATGGCCACTGTGGATAACGCCGCGCCCAAGGCTCGGCAAAGCGCCTATGGCCCGGCCACGCGTGGGCAGGTTGAAGTGCAAGTGGTTGAGATCATTGAGGATGAGTTATCCACAACGGCCACTCTGCAACCGGCCAAGCCCCGTCCCAAGCGCTTAAAAGTGATCAAAGCCAAAAGTGGCGCTGATCGCATGAAAGCCGCCACAGCCAAGGCGGCTGGCGGTTCTGGCCAAGTACTCAAAGGCGTGAGCCCGGAAGAGGGAGCACAGGCCATTTTGAAGCTGCTGATCGAAGAAGGCGTGGTGCGCTGAGTTGCCCACAAAGTCTGTTAGCGCTTATGTGGATAAGTTGTTTGCTGTCGGCTAAGCGCTATATAAACCGTGCCTTTCAGGCTTTTGGTCAAAAAACAGCCAAATGCCGTTTTTATCCACCGAGTATCGACTAAACCCTTGAGTAATGGGCTCTTTAAAGGGTTTTCCACAATCATGAAGTGCGGTGCATAAGTTGCGCACAATCTCTGTTGGTGGATATGTGGATAAGGTGTTTGCGACTGCTTACAGGCCACGTACTACGTGGCCTGTAAGGTTCTGTACGAAAAACAACCAATCGTTGCTTTCGGGATAACTGGCCCAGTTCCCCACAATTACTGTGGGTGTGGCTGTGGATAAGATGTTGGTGAAGGGCTGCGGCCCTTTGACAGTGTGGCCTGTGGGCAACTGATCAAAAAACAGTCAGCCTGTCGCTGCTGCTGTAACCTGCGGCAGCGGCGGCAAGATGTTTATTCGGCCGCTACACCCTTTAAGTACGACGCAGGCTCAGCCCCAAGATTGCTCAGCAGGCGTTCGCTGTACCAGTCCACAAAGTTGACCACGCCAAATTCGTAGGTCTGCGAGTACGGCCCCGGTTGGTACGCGATGGAGTTGATGCCGCGCTGGTTTTCTTCAGCCAGTCGGCGATCCTGGTCGTTGGTGGCGTCCCAGACTTTGCGCATGCGTTCCACGTCGTAGTCCACGCCTTCTACAGCGTCTTTGTGTACCAGCCATTTGGTGGAGACTACGGTTTCTTGGGCGCTGATCGGCCATACGGTGAACACGATGATGTGGTCGCCCATGCAGTGGTTCCACGAGTGCGGCAAGTGCAGGATGCGCATCGAGCCCAGGTCCGGGTTTTTGATCCGCCCCATGAGTTTTGCACAGCCTTGTTTGCCATCCAGGGTCATCGACACGGTGCCCTTGAGCAGCGGCATGCGCACGATGCGGTTACGCAGGCCGAAGCTTTTGTGCGCGTAAGGGATTTTTTCGGCGTCCCAAGCGGCGGCCGAACTGGCCACGTGGTCCTTGAAGGCTTGATCGGCGCGTGGGTCGGTGACGTCATCCCATTCGAGCAAGGTTTTCAGCAGCTCTGGGTGCGACGCGTTGCAGTGATAGCACTCGCGGTTGTTTTCCAGCACCAGCTTCCAGTTGGCCTTTTCTACCAGGGTGGTTTGAATCGCCACCTTGGTGTTTTCCATGTCGTAGGGTTCCATGTAGTGGTTCAGGGTGGCGAGAAACTCGTCGATAGCGGGCGGGTTCTCGGCCAGGCTGATAAAAATGTAGCCGCCCGCAGTTTTGACGTTCACCGGCTTGAGGCCGTATTGCTTCATGTCGAAGTCGGCGCCCATCTCGGTGCCGGCAAACAGCAGGCGCCCGTCCAGTTCGTAGGTCCACTGGTGGTAATGGCACACCAGCTTGGCGACTTTGCCTTTCTCGCTGGTACACAGCCGTGAGCCGCGGTGCCGGCATACGTTATGAAAGGCGTGTACCTGACCTTCGGCGCCGCGAATTACGATGATTGGGTTCTTGCCCACTTGCAGGGTCAGGAAATTGCCCTTGGTCGGGATCTCGCAGGTCATGCCTGCAATCAGCCACTCCTTCTGGAAGATCTCCTGCATGTCGATCTCAAACAGCCGCTCGTCGTTATAAAACGGCTGCGGCAGAGAAAAAGTTCGCTCGCGGTTTTGCAGCATCTCGGCGGTGGCCTTACGTGCGGGTTCCAGTGGATCGCCCAGGCTCAGGGTTGCGGTGACGTCCATCGTTGTAGTCCTCATGGCCATCTGTGTGGCCCAAAAGTAGCGGGTCAGGGTGCGACGCAAGGCAAAGCTATTAATCCGGTTCAGTGGCGCTGAGTGTGCGTTCGGCGCAGCGCGGGGCCATATCTCTGGGCGACATGGCCCCGTCTGATCCCGACGCGCGAGCCCCGGTTTTCAGGGGCTGGTCGCGATAAGTATGTGAATGTCGCGGATAGATAAATGGCCGCCGCGGGGCATGCGCAAAATCGCCAGCAAGAGGCCGGCTGTCGGCCGTGGAGAAGCACATGTCCAACAGCTTTCTGAATCCGGTAACCACCCAGACCTGGGCCAACGGCCGCCACCTTGTGCGTTGCGTCAAAGTGATTCAGGAAACCTGGGATGTGCGAACCTTCTGTTTTATGGCCGACCAGCCGATTCTGTTTTTTTTCAAACCGGGGCAGTTCGTGACCCTGGAGCTGGAAATCGACGGCGACCCGGTGATGCGTTCGTACACCATCTCCAGTTCGCCTTCGGTGCCGTACAGTTTTTCGGTGACGATCAAGCGCGTGCCGGGTGGGCGCGTTTCCAACTGGCTGCACGATAATTTGCAGGAAGGTCAGGAGCTGGCGGTTCACGGGCCGGTCGGCTTGTTTAATGCCATGGACGCGCCGAGCCCCAAGGTGTTGTACCTCAGCGGCGGCGTGGGGATTACCCCGGTGATGTCGATGGCGCGCTGGTTCTATGACACCAACGCCAATGTCGACATGGTGTTTATCCACAGCGCCCGCTCGCCCAAAGACATCATTTACCACCGCGAGCTGGAACACATGGCCTCGCGTATCGACAACTTCAGCCTGCACCTGATCTGCGAGAAGCATGGGCTGGGCGAACCGTGGGCCGGGTATCGCGGCTATTTGAATCACAAGATGCTGGACCTGATGGCTTCGGACTTCATGGAGCGCGAGGTGTTTTGCTGCGGGCCAACGCCTTATATGAATGCGGTCAAGCGTCTGCTTGAAGCCAATGGCTTTGACATGAGTCGGTATCACGAAGAGTCATTCGGGGCGACGCCGCCCGAAGCACGGGCCGACGCCGTGGAGCAAGCCGAACAGGCGGCCGATGCGCCGGAGCTGGACGTGGCGGATTTGAATCAGGTGGAATTCACCGCTTCAGGCAAAAGCATCCGCGTAGGCCCGGCCGACACGGTACATGCTGCCGCCGCCAAACTCGGGCTGATGATTCCCAAAGCCTGTGGCATGGGTATTTGCGGAACTTGCAAGGTGCTGAAGTTGGGGGGTGAGGTCGAGATGGAGCACAACGGCGGCATCACCGACGAAGACGTGGCAGAAGGCTACATTTTGTCGTGCTGCAGCGTGCCCAAAGGCGATGTGCGAATTGAGTTTTGAGGCGCTGTGGTGGCGTTCTCCGGTCGGGTTGGGAACCCTGCGCCACAAAGGCAGTCTTTAGTGCTCTGAAAGACTGGTCGCCGCTAGCTTACAGGCCGACTTTTCTTTATCGTACGCGCCCTCTGAAACTGCTTGAGATCACCACCATGATGGAATCATCCCTTAGCAAACTGGAACAACTGGTCAGCGACCTGGTTCAACAAAAGCAAGAGCTGTTGGACACCAACACTGCGTTGAATGCTGAACTGGCCCAGGCCAAAGACGAAAACGAAAGCCTGCAGCTGAGCCTGATGGAACAGGAAGAGAAGCAAGGCGCTACTGCTGCCCGTATTCAGGCACTGGTTGAGCGCGCGAGCCCTGTCAACGCATGAACGCGGACAGAGACGGAATAAAAGTCGTCTCGATTCTGGGCAACGACTATTCGATCAAGGCGCCTGAAGGGGAGCAACAAACCCTGGTGGCGGCTTCGGTGATGTTGAACGTTGCCTTGGCCGATACGAAAAGAAAGTACCCGAGCTTGATCGGGGACAAATTGTTGGTGCTGGCGGCCTTGAATCTGTGTTCGCAACAGATCGAGCTCAAACAGCGGCACAAACAGGAAATCGACCGTTATCAAGAGCAAGTCAGCGCCACGGTTGATGTGATTGAGCGAACCCTCGGGCAAAGCTAAGAATCACCTGTAGGAGCGAGCTTGCTCGCGATGGCAACACTGGGGTCTAACGACACACCGCGTTGCCTGCATCGCGAGCAAGCCCGCTCCCACATTAATAATGGGTGTTCTTACCCCGCCATCACTTCCCGAATATCCGCCGCCAATTCACGCACTCGCGCCTCTTCGGTGTCCCACGAGCACATGAAGCGTGCGCCGCCGTCGCCAATAAAGGTGTAGAAGCGCCAGCCCTTGGCCGTCAACGCAACTACGGCAGGCTCCGACAATTGCAGGAACACGCCGTTGGCCTCCACCGGAAACATCAGCTCAACCCCCGGAATGTCACTCACCAGTTGGCTCAGCAATTGCGCACAGTGGTTGGCGTGGCGGGCGTGTTTGAGCCAGGCACCGTTTTCCAGCAGGCCGACCCACGGCGCTGACAAAAAGCGCATTTTCGACGCCAGTTGTCCGGCCTGTTTGCAGCGGTAGTCAAAGTCGACGGCCAGGTCGTGGTTGAAGAACAAAATTGCCTCGCCCACTGCCATGCCGTTTTTGGTCCCGCCAAAACACAACACATCGACCCCGGCCTTCCAGGTCAGATCCGCAGGCGAGCAACCCAGATAAGCGCAGGCGTTGGAGAAGCGCGCGCCGTCCATGTGCAGGAGCAGGCCCAGCTCTTTGCAGGTGGCGCTGATGGCGCGGATTTCTTCAGGACGGTACACGCTGCCCACTTCAGTGGCTTGGGTGATGGTCACCACGCGTGGTTTTGGGTAGTGGATGTCTTTGCGCTTGAGCGCGATTTCGCGGATCGATTCGGGGGTCAGCTTGCCGTTCTCGCTGCGTGCGGTCAGCAACTTTGAACCGTTGGAGAAGAATTCTGGCGCGCCGCATTCGTCGGTTTCGACGTGGGCGGTTTCTGAGCAGATCACGCTGTGGAAGCTCTGGCACAACGACGACAACGCCAGGGAGTTGGCGGCGGTGCCGTTGAAGGCGAAGAACACCTCGCAATCGGCCTCGAACAGTTTGCGAAAGTCATTGGCGGCGCGCAGGGTCCACTCGTCCTCGCCGTAAGCGCGTTGATGGCCATGGTTGGCTTGTTCCATGGCAGACCAGGCTTCGGGGCAGATACCGGAGTAGTTGTCGCTGGCGAATTGTTGGCTCTTGTCAGTCATTTCCCGGTTCCATGGTCGAAGATTGTTGTGCACTTTATCCAAGATTCTGGTGGCTGCACAGATAGCCCATAAACGACATACCTGATTTGTGGGAGCTGGCCTGCCAGCGATGCAAACGACTCGGTATGTCTGCTGCACCTCGGTGATGTCATCGCTGGCAGGCCAGCTCCCACAGATGATTTGGTGCATGTCGTAAACGCACCATTGCGTGGCGTCCGTAGGCATTTGGTTAGCCCGCTCCAGCCCTACCATCTGGATCAAAGGGCGCAAGCCTTACCGAGACCAAAGGCGCGCTGGCGCTGGGAGAACGCAATGTTCAGCAAGCAGGATCAGATTCAGGGTTACGACGATGCCTTGTTAGCGGCCATGAATGCCGAAGATCAGCGTCAGGAAGATCACATCGAGTTGATCGCCTCCGAAAATTACACCAGCCAGCGGGTGATGGAAGCTCAGGGCAGCGGCCTGACCAACAAGTACGCTGAAGGTTATCCGGGCAAGCGTTACTACGGCGGCTGCGAGCATGTGGATAAAGTGGAGCAACTGGCCATCGACCGCGCCAAGCAACTGTTCGGTGCTGACTATGCCAACGTGCAGCCGCACTCGGGCAGCCAGGCCAACGCGGCGGTGTATCTGGCCTTGCTCAATGCCGGTGACACGGTGCTGGGCATGAGTCTGGCCCACGGCGGGCACTTGACCCACGGTGCCAGCGTCAGCTTCTCCGGCAAGTTGTATAACGCGGTGCAGTACGGCATCGACACCGCCACAGGCATGATCGACTACGACGAAGTGGAACGTTTGGCGGTTGAGCATCAGCCAAAAATGATCATTGCCGGGTTCTCGGCTTACTCACAAATTCTCGATTTCCCACGTTTTCGTCAGATTGCAGACAAAGTCGGCGCTTACCTGTTTGTCGACATGGCCCACGTTGCCGGGTTGGTCGCTGCGGGCCTTTACCCGAACCCGCTGCCGTACGCTGATGTGGTCACCACCACCACGCACAAAACCCTGCGCGGGCCACGTGGCGGGCTGATTCTGGCCAAGTCCAACGAAGCGCTAGAGAAAAAACTCAACTCGGCGGTGTTCCCCGGCGGTCAGGGCGGCCCCTTGATGCACGTGATCGCGGCCAAAGCGGTGTGTTTTAAAGAGGCGCTGGAGCCGAGCTTCAAAACGTATCAACAGCACGTGCTGGATAACGCGAAGGTCATGGCCGAAGTGTTTATCAAGCGTGGCTACGACGTGGTCTCGGGCGGTACCGATAACCACCTGTTTTTGGTCAGCCTGATCCGTCAGGGCCTGACCGGTAAAGACGCCGATGCCGCTTTGGGCCGCGCTCACATCACGGTCAACAAGAACGCAGTGCCGAACGACCCGCAATCACCGTTTGTGACCTCGGGCCTGCGTATCGGCACCCCGGCGGTGACTTCTCGCGGCTTCAAAGTGGCGCAATGCACCGAGTTGGCAGGCTGGATCTGCGACATCCTCGATCATCTCGGTGATGCCGATATTGAGGCTGACGTTGCTCGTCAGGTAACTTCGCTGTGCAAAGACTTCCCGGTTTATCGCTGAGCGCGTTTTTGGAGTAAATCTTATGCAACGGTATTCCGGCTTCGGCCTCTTCAAACACTCCCTCAGCCACCACGAAAATTGGCAGAAGATGTGGCGCACGCCGACCCCGAAAAAGGTCTACGACGTGATCATCGTCGGCGGTGGCGGGCACGGTCTGGCGACCGCCTACTACCTGGCCAAGGAGCATGGCATCACCAACGTAGCCGTGGTCGAAAAGGGCTGGCTGGGCGGTGGCAACACGGCGCGTAACACCACGATCGTGCGTTCCAACTATCTGTGGGACGAGTCGGCGCACTTGTACGAACACGCGATGAAACTGTGGGAAGGGTTGTCCCAGGATTTGAACTACAACGTCATGTTTTCGCAGCGCGGGGTGTACAACCTGTGTCACACGCTGCAAGACATGCGTGACTCGGAACGCCGGGTCAGTGCCAACCGTCTCAACGGCGTGGACGGCGAACTGCTGAACGGCAAGCAAGTGGCGGACGAAATTCCGTACCTCGACTGCTCAAAAAACACCCGCTACCCGATCATCGGCGCCACCGTACAGCGCCGTGGCGGCGTAGCCCGCCACGACGCCGTGGCCTGGGGCTTTGCCCGGGCGGCGGATGCGCTGGGGGTTGACCTGATTCAACAGACCGAAGTGTTGGGTTTCCGCAAGGAAAACGGCGTGTGCATCGGTGTTGAAACCAGCAAAGGCTTCATCGGCGCCAAGCGCGTGGGTGTGGTCACGGCCGGTAATTCCGGGCATATGGCGCGTCAGGCCGGGTTCCGCCTGCCAATCGAATCGCACCCGCTGCAAGCGCTGGTGTCCGAGCCGATCAAGCCGATTATCGACAGCGTGATCATGTCCAATGCCGTACACGGTTACATCAGCCAGTCCGACAAGGGCGACCTGGTAATCGGCGCGGGCATCGACGGCTACAACGGCTACGGCCAGCGCGGTTCGTACCCGGTGATCGAGCACACCATTCAAGCGATTGTGGAAATGTTCCCGGTGTTATCCCGCGTGCGCATGAACCGCCAATGGGGCGGCATCGTCGACACCACGCCCGATGCCTGCCCGATCATCTCCAAAACGCCGGTGCCGAATCTGTTCTTCAACTGCGGTTGGGGCACGGGTGGTTTCAAGGCCACGCCGGGTTCGGGCAACGTGTTTGCCGCCAGCCTGGCCAAGGGCGAAATGCACCCGTTGGCCGCCCCGTTTTCCATTGACCGGTTCCACACCGGTGCCTTGATCGACGAACACGGCGCCGCCGCTGTCGCCCACTAACAGGAGAATCATCCATGTTGCACATCTTCTGTCCCCATTGCGGCGAGCTTCGCTCCGAAGAGGAATTCCATGCCAGCGGCCAGGCGCACATCCCGCGCCCGCTCGACCCTGGCGCGTGTACCGATGCCGAGTGGGGCGACTACATGTTCTTCCGTGACAACCCGCGCGGGCTGCACCACGAGCTGTGGAACCACGTTGCCGGCTGCCGTCAGTTCTTTAACGCGACGCGCAACACCGTGACCTACGAAATTCTTGAAACCTACCTGATCGGCAGCAAACCGCAGTTCACTGAACAAGACGCGCCATCGAATACCACGGCCACCCGCAAGCAGGGAGAAAAAGTATGAGTCAGACCCATCGCTTGCCCAACGGCGGCCGCGTCGACCGCTCCAAAGTGCTGACCTTTACCTTCAATGGTCAACAATACAAAGGCTACGAAGGCGACAGCCTGGCCGCTGCTCTGCTGGCCAACGGCGTCGACGTGATTGGTCGCAGCTTTAAATATTCACGGCCACGGGGCATTTATGCCGCCGGTGCTGAAGAGCCCAACGCGGTGCTGCAAATCGGCGCCACCGAAGCCACGCAAATTCCTAACGTGCGCGCCACGCAACAGGCGCTGTACCAAGGTTTGGTTGCCACCAGCACCAACGGCTGGCCGAACGTCAACAATGACGTGATGGGGATTTTGGGCAAGGTCGGCGGCAAGCTGATGCCGCCGGGTTTTTACTACAAAACCTTTATGTACCCGCAGTCGTTCTGGATGACGTACGAGAAGTACATCCGCAAGGCAGCAGGTCTGGGCCGTTCGCCGACCCAGAACGACCCGGATACCTATGACTACATGAACCACCACTGCGACGTGCTGATCGTCGGCGCAGGCCCCGCCGGTTTGGCGGCGGCCCTGGCGGCAGCGCGCAGCGGAGCACGGGTGATCGTGGCCGATGAGCAGGAAGAGTTCGGCGGCAGCCTGCTCGACAGCCGCGAAAGCCTCGATGGCAAACCGGCGATGGAATGGGTGGCCAAGGTCATCGCCGAGCTTAAAGAATTGCCAGACGTAGTGCTGCTGCCACGGGCGACGGTGAACGGCTACCACGACCACAACTTTCTGACCATTCACGAACGCCTCACCGATCACCTCGGCGACCGCGCGCCGATTGGCCAGGTGCGTCAGCGAATCCACCGGGTTCGGGCCAAGCGCGTGGTGCTGGCCACCGGTGCGTGCGAGCGTCCACTGGTGTACGGCAACAACGATGTGCCGGGCAATATGCTGGCGGGTGCGGTGTCCACCTACGTGCGTCGCTACGGCGTGGCACCGGGTAAAAAACTGCTGCTGAGTACCAACAACGATCACGCTTATCGTGTGGCACTGGACTGGTTTGACGCCGGTCAGCAAGTTGTAGCCATTGCTGATGCACGGAGCAATCCACGCGGCGCGCTGGTTGAAGAAGCACGAGCCAAAGGCATTCGGGTTCTGACCGCCAGCGCGGTGATCGAAACCCGTGGCAGCAAGCATGTCACCGGTGCTCGCGTGGCGGCGATCGATGTCAAAGCCCACAGCGTCACCAGCCCAGGTGAATGGCTGGACTGCGATTTGGTTGCCACCTCCGGCGGCTACAGCCCGGTGGTGCATTTGGCCTCGCACTTGGGTGGCAAGCCGACCTGGCGTGAAGATATTCTCGGTTTTGTACCGGGCGAAGCACCACAAAAACGCGTGTGTGTGGGCGGCATCAATGGTGTGTACAGCCTCGGCGACAGCCTGGCCGACGGTTTTGAAGGTGGCGTGCGTGCTGCCAGCGAAGCCGGGTTCAAGGCAGTCGAAGGCGTATTGCCCAAGGCGCTGAACAATCACCAGGAACCGACGTTGGCGTTGTTCCAAGTGCCGCACGAAAAAGCCACGGCGCGGGCACCGAAACAATTTGTCGACCTGCAAAACGACGTCACCGCCGCCGCCATTGAACTGGCTACCCGCGAAGGCTTTGAGTCGGTTGAACACGTCAAACGCTATACCGCGCTGGGCTTCGGCACCGATCAGGGCAAGCTGGGCAACGTCAACGGGCTGGCCATCGCGGCGCGCTCGCTGAACGTGACCATCCCGCAGATGGGCACCACCATGTTCCGTCCCAACTACACGCCGGTCACGTTTGGCGCGGTGGCGGGTCGGCATTGCGGGCACATTTTTGAGCCGGTGCGTTACACCGCGCTGCAAGCCTGGCACGTGAAACAGGGCGCCGAGTTTGAAGACGTTGGTCAGTGGAAACGTCCGTGGTACTTCCCGCGCAACGGCGAAGACCTGCACGCGGCGGTCAAGCGCGAGTGCCAGGCAGTACGCGACAGCGTAGGCCTGCTCGATGCTTCGACCCTGGGCAAGATCGACATTCAAGGCCCGGATGCGCGGGAGTTCCTCAACCGCATCTACACCAACGCCTGGACCAAACTCGATGTGGGCAAGGCCCGTTACGGCCTGATGTGCAAAGAAGACGGCATGGTGTTCGACGACGGCGTCACGGCGTGTCTGGCCGACAACCATTTCGTGATGACCACCACCACCGGCGGTGCGGCCCGCGTGCTGCAATGGCTGGAAATCTATCAACAGACCGAATGGCCAGAGTTGAAGGTGTACTTCACCTCCGTTACCGACCACTACGCGACGCTGACGTTGTCGGGCCCCAACAGCCGCAAGTTGCTGAGCGAAGTCACGGACATTGATCTGGACCGCGAAGCCTTCCCGTTCATGACCTGGAAAGAGGGGCAGGTGGGCGGTGTGCCGGCACGGGTGTTCCGTATTTCGTTTACCGGTGAGCTGTCTTACGAGGTCAACATCCAGGCCGACTACGCGATGGGCGTGCTGGAAAAAATCGTCGAGGCGGGCAAGCAGTACAACCTGACGCCGTATGGCACCGAGACCATGCACGTGCTGCGGGCCGAGAAGGGTTTCATCATTGTCGGCCAGGACACGGACGGCTCGATGACGCCCGACGACCTGAACATGGGCTGGTGCGTAGGTCGCACCAAACCGTTCTCATGGATCGGCTGGCGTGGGATGAACCGCGAAGACTGCACCCGTGATCAGCGCAAGCAACTGGTCGGCCTCAAACCGGTCGACCCGACCAAGTGGCTGCCCGAAGGTGCGCAACTGGTGTTCGACACCAAACAGGCGATCCCGATGACTATGGTGGGCCACGTGACTTCCAGTTACACCTGCGGCTCGCTGGGTTATTCGTTTGCGATGGGCGTGGTCAAAGGTGGCCTCAAGCGCATGGGCGAGCGGGTGTTCGCACCGTTGGCGGATGGCAGCATGATCGAAGCTGAAATCGTGTCCTCGGTGTTCTTCGACCCGAAAGGCGAACGGCAGAATATTTGAGTGAAACCTTTTCGCGAGCTTGCGGTGCTCCTCTGTAGGAGCGAGCTTGCTCGCGATGACGGCAGATCAAACAACACAGTCTTCAGCAGGTGATCACATGACCACAGCCAACGTATATCAACAACGCCCGGACTCGGGCGCAAAAGCCGAGTCATCGCTGCATCACGCCAATCTTGCCAGCCTGATTGGTAAAGGCCGTAACAATCCGGGCGTGGTGGTGCGCGAGAAAAAACTGCTGGGCCATCTGACTTTACGTGGTGACGCCAAAGACCCGGCCTTTGCCGAAGGTGTACACAAGGCCCTGGGCCTGGAACTGCCGGTGGCCTTGAGCCTGGTGGCCAAGGGCGAATCGTCGCTGCAATGGATGGGGCCGGACGAATGGCTGCTGATCGTCCCCGGCGGTCAGGAATTCGCCGTGGAACAAGCCCTGCGCGCTGCGCTGGCCGGGCTGCACATCTCAGTGGTTAACGTCAGCGGCGGGCAACAACTGTTGGAACTGAGCGGGCCTAAGGTGCGTGAAGTGCTGATGAAGTCCACCAGCTATGACGTCCACCCCGACAACTTCCCGGTAGGCAAAGCGGTGGGTACGGTGTTCGCCAAGTCGCAACTGGTGATCCGCCGTACGGGCGAAGAAACCTGGGAACTGCTGATCCGCCGCAGCTTTTCGGACTATTGGTGGTTATGGTTGCAAGACGCCAGCGCCGAGTTCGGGCTGAGTGTTGAGGCCTGACCCATCCCCCAATCCTGTAGGAGCGAGCTTGCTCGCGATAGGATCGCTGCGGTTTTTCAGATAAACCGCGTTGATTGGATCGCGAGCAAGCTCGCTCCTACAGATCTGGATAACAATAAGGAGCTTTGTCCATGAGCCGCGCCCCAGACACCTGGATTCTCACCGCCGACTGCCCCAGCCTGCTGGGCACGGTGGACGCGGTGACGCGTTATTTGTTCGAGCATCGCTGCTACGTCACCGAGCACCATTCCTTCGACGACCAGCGCTCCGGACGATTTTTTATCCGGGTTGAATTCCGCCAGCCCGACGGCTTCGACGAAAGCGAGTTCCGCGCTGGCCTGCTGGAGCGCGGTGGTGCCTTCGGCATGACCTTCGAGCTGACGCCCCCGCACTACCGGCCAAAAGTGCTGATCATGGTGTCCAAGGCCGACCATTGCCTCAACGACTTGCTCTACCGTCAGCGCATCGGTCAACTGTCGATGGACGTGGTGGCGGTGGTTTCCAATCACCCGGATCTGGAACCCTTGGCGCGCTGGCACGACATCCCTTATCACCACTTCGCCCTGGACCCGGCCGACAAGCCCGCGCAAGAAGCCAAAGTCTGGCAAGTGATCGAAGACACCGGTGCCGAGCTGGTGATTCTTGCGCGCTACATGCAAGTGCTATCCCCTGAGCTGTGCCGCAAGCTCGATGGCAAGGCGATTAACATCCATCACTCGTTGCTGCCCGGTTTTAAAGGCGCCAAGCCCTATCACCAAGCCTATGAGAAGGGCGTCAAACTGGTGGGTGCCACGGCGCACTACATCAACAACGACCTCGACGAAGGCCCGATCATTGCCCAAGGCGTTGAAGTGGTCGACCACAGCCATTACCCCGAAGACCTGATCGCCAAAGGCCGCGACATCGAGGCCCAAACCCTGGCCCGAGGCGTGGGCTATCACATTGAGCGGCGCGTTTTCCTAAATGGAGGTCGTACGGTGGTGCTGTAGGGTTGTCAGCACGTTCTAAGCTGCAGGCAGATCTGCTTGCGGCTGAGAGCGTGCTGCCAGCAGGTCACCCCTCCAATAACAATCAAGGGTGAACTCGATGGCTGACAATCGCGGTGTGGTGTACCTGGGCAACGGCCAGGTTGAAGTGCAAAGCATTCCCTTCCCCAAGATGCAAAACCCCCAGGGCAAACCAATTCATCACGGCGTGATTTTGCGCGTGGTGTCGACCAACATCTGCGGTTCCGATCAGCACATGGTGCGTGGCCGTACCACGGCGCAAACCGGGCTGGTGCTGGGCCACGAGATCACCGGCGAGGTGATCGAGGCTGGGCGCGATGTGGAACATTTGAAAGTCGGCGATCTGGTGTCGGTGCCGTTTAACGTGGCGTGCGGGCGTTGCCGCAGCTGTAAGGAGCAAAACACCGGCGTGTGCCTGACCGTGAACCCGGCGCGTCCCGGCGGTGCGTATGGCTATGTCGACATGGGTGATTGGGTCGGTGGCCAGGCCGAATATGTGTTGGTGCCGTATGCCGATTTCAACCTGCTCAAGCTGCCCAACCGTGACGCCGCGATGGAGAAAATTCGCGACCTGACCTGCCTGTCGGACATTCTGCCCACCGGCTATCACGGTGCCGTCACCGCAGGCGTTGGTCCCGGCAGCACGGTGTATATCGCCGGCGCCGGACCGGTTGGTCTGGCGGCAGCGGCTTCTGCGCGCCTGCTGGGTGCGGCGGTGGTGATTGTCGGTGATGTGAATCCGATTCGTCTGGCCCACGCCAAGGCCCAGGGTTTTGAGATTGCCGACCTGTCCAAAGACACGCCGCTGCACGAGCAAATCGCTGATCTGCTGGGCGAGCCCGAGGTCGATTGCGCGGTTGATGCTGTCGGCTTTGAAGCGCGTGGTCACGGCCATGACGGGGTCAAACACGAAGCCCCGGCCACGGTGCTCAACTCACTGATGGGCGTGGTGCGGGTGGCTGGCAAAATCGGTATCCCAGGGCTTTATGTCACCGAAGACCCTGGCGCAGCGGACGCCGCGGCGAAAAAGGGCAGTCTGAGCATTCGTTTTGGTCTGGGCTGGGCCAAGTCCCACAGCTTCCACACGGGCCAAACCCCGGTGATGAAATACAACCGTCAATTGATGCAGGCCATCATGTGGGACCGGATAAAAATTGCCGACATCGTGGGTGTTGAGGTGATCAGCCTGGACGACGCGCCCCGTGGTTATGGCGAGTTTGATGCCGGAGTGCCGAAGAAGTTTGTGATTGATCCGCACAAGATGTTTAGCGGTTCTTGAAACGCCTGCGCTTGATTTTGATTTAAGATCGCGAACCGGTTGATCCAATAGTGGCATTTGGGAACATCTGCCTGGCTTTTGGGTCATACACATAGCTTTGCCGCTCGTTAACGGGCGGTTTTTTGGTTCTAGAGGTTGATCTGATGAAAAAGTTGAGCGGCGTGGCACTGGCAACATTGATGACCGTGGCGGCGAGCCCGGTGTTTGCAGGTTTCAGCATGAGCGACGTGGCGGGTATCGCTGCTCAGGTACAAGGCGGCAATGGTAATGGTGCGAGCACTGACAAGTCGCTGCAAGCGGCCGGTTTGCTGGGTCAGTTGACCGCACTCGACGTTAAACCTGAGCAGGCAGCGGGCGGTGTCGGCGCGATGTTGAGCCTGGCCCAAAACCAGCTCACCAGCACTGACTACTCTGAGTTGACCAAAGAAGTTCCAGGCATCAGCAAGTTGTCGGGTGCGGGCGCTTTGGGTCAGTTGAGCCAATTGGGCGGTTTGTTGGGCAAGTCCGATGGCGTTACTTCGCAGGCCACCAGCGCTGTCAGCAACGTGTCTAACACCGCTGAGCTGGACGCAGCGTTCAAAGCCTTGGGCATGGACAGCGGCATGGTCGGTCAATTTGCTCCGATCATCCTCCAGTACCTGGGCGGTGAAGGTGTCGGTGCCTCGTTGCTGGGCAAGCTGGGCAGCGCCTGGGGCGTTGCGGGTTAACTGCCCTTTCCCCTTGGTTTGATCGCACGGCCTAACCTGCATCCATTTAAGGAAGTTGCCTCCATGAGGTCTGTTTTAGCTTTGTTGTCCGTGTTGGCACTGCCGGTGATGGCCGCCGATCCGACCCTGTACGGGCGTTACGAATACATCAAATTGCCGGAAATTGGCGAAACCCTGAAGGCCAAGATGGACACCGGTGCGTTGACCGCCTCGCTGTCGGCCAAGAATATTGAAACCTTTACCCGTGATGGTGAAGAGTGGGTGCGCTTTCAGCTAGCGACCGAGGGCGCTAGCAAAAAAGTGTACGAACACAAAGTGGCGCGCATCAGCAAAATCAAAAGCCGCGCCGATGAAGATGAAGACAAGGACACAACCGAAAGCGCCAAGCGCCCGGTGGTGGATTTGGAGATGTGTCTGGGTAACGTCAAACGCACGGTCGAGGTCAACCTCACCGACCGCAGCAGTTTCAATTACCCGCTGCTGATTGGTGCCAAGGCGTTGCGTGAGTTTGATGCCGCGGTGAACCCGGCGCGTCGTTATACGGCGGACAAGCCGGATTGTTGAGGGCTGCGCGGCCACAGAATTCGTAGCAGTTGACGAGCAGCGCGAGGCTACGTCCGAGGACGAAGTCCTCGTAAAGCCTGTACTCGCGGTATATCTGAAAAACCGAAGTGCCAGGTTTTACGACTGCTGCGCAGCCGGACGCGGCCTCGTTCTACTCGTCCACTGCTACGTAATGCTCGAAGGGTCAGCGCTTGAGCAACCCGCGCACGCTGATCCACGCCGGAATGCCCAAACCGATCCAGCTCAATGTGTCCCAGGCGTCGTCACCCAGCAGCGCACTGAACAGACCCAGTGCGCCGATCAGGCCTATCGCCAGCGGGATTGAAAACACCTTCCAGAAGCTCGACTGACGCGGTTTCATCGCGCGCTCTCCTTGGCCGTGCGGCGGCGTATCCACCACAGGTACAGGCCGCTGCCGAGCACCACGATGGTCAGCACATCGAGTACCGCCCAGAGGATTTTCATCGGCATGCCGCCGTAGTCGCCAAAGTGCAGCGGCTGCGACATGCCCATCGCGTCCATGTACCACGGGCGTTCGGCTACCGCAGTGACTTCCAGGGTACTGGCGTCGATCAACACCGGAGTCAGCAGGTGCGAGGTCAGGTGGGTGCTGCCTTTCATGAACACCGCGTAATGATGTTCGCTGGAGAAACGGGTGCCGGGGAAGGCGATAAAGTCCGGGCGCATACCGGGCGCGGCCTTGGCGGCGATGTCCAATAAGTGGCTGGCCGGGGCCAGTTGGGTCAGCGGCGGCGCGTCGCGGTAGGGTTCGATCATGGCGCCGAGGGTCTCGGCACGCCAGGCGGCGATGATCAGGTCGGCACTGGCGCTGATCACTCCGGTCACGCCCACCACCAGCGCCCAAGTCAGGGTCACGACGCCAATCAAATTGTGCAGATCGAGCCAGCGCAGGCGGGTGGATTTTTCGGTGCGTACGGTGGCGAAGTCATGGCGGCGCATAAACGGCAGGTACAGCACCGTGCCGGAGATGATCGCCAGTACAAACAAAATCCCCATGAACGCCAGCAGCAGCTTGCCGGGTAAACCGGCAAACATGTCCACATGCAGGCGCAGCATCACCATCATGATCCCGCCGTTGGCCGACGGCATTTCTACAGCTTCGCCGGTGCGAGCATCGAGCATGAAAGTGTGCGATGAGTTGGGCTCGGTGCCCGCCGTGGCGGCCATGATTGCGACGACAGCATTGGGCTCGTCTTCTTCCCAGCCGAAATACTGCATGACCTCGCCCGGGCGATGCGCCTCGGCGGCCCGCACCAACTGTTGCAGGTCGAGTGTCGGGGTGCCAGCAGGCATTTGCCGCAGCTCAGGCGCATCGCCGAGCAGGTGCTCGATCTCATGGTGAAAAATCAACGGCAAACCGGTCAGTGCCAGCATCAGCAAAAACGCGGTGCAAATCAGGCTGGTCCAGGTGTGGATAAAGGACCAGCGGCGGATGGTTTTGCTTTTCATGATGTTCCCAAATACAAATACGCCCCTGAGATTTCTGTAGGAGCGAGCTTGCTCGCGATCGGATCGCTGCGGTTTTCCAGATAAACCGCGTTGATTGGATCGCGAGCAAGCTCGCTCCTACAGATGTGGGGTGTTTTAGAACTCCAACTGAGCCGAGAACTGTACGGTGCGTGGGTCGCCCAGGTAGTGGCTGTTCAGCCAATACTCTTTGTTGGCCAGGTTGCTCACGTTCATGCGCAAGGTCAGGTCGTTTTCCGACACTTTCATGCGGTAGCGCGCGCCGGCATCAAAGGTGGTGAACGACGGCAGTTGGTAGTCGTTGGCGACATCGGTGTACTGCTTGCCGGTGTAGAACGCGCCGCCTGTGAGGGCCAGGCCGGGCGCGCTGTTGATGTCGTATTCGGCATAGACCTTGGCCAGTTGTTTAGCCACGTCGACCGGGGCATTGCCATCGTCGGCCTTGTTGTTGGCGTCTTTAACCTTAGGATCGAGCAGGGTGAAACCGCCGACCACGGTCAGCTCGGGTGTGACCTTGCCCGTCACGCTGAACTCCAGCCCGTTGTTAACCTGTTTGCCACTCTCGGAATACACCATCGCCTCGTTGAGAAAGCCGTTGGGTTTTTCGATATTGAACAGGGCCAGGGTAAACAAGGTGTCGCCCACGGTCGCTTTGGCACCCAATTCGTATTGCTTGCTGACTTGCGGTGCAAACATTTCACCCACGTTAATCGCATTGAAGGGTGCAGTTCCGCCTGCTTGAAGGCCTTCAATGTAAGTGGCGTAGGTGGTCAGCCACGGTACTGGCTTGTAGATAAGCGAGGCACTGGGCGAGGTTTTGCTTGCGTCGTAACGGGTTTTTTTCTCGGGTGTGGAGTAGACGAAATCATTGGCGTAAGAGCGGATCTGAGTGCGGGTCACGCCAAGGATGCTCGACCACTGATCGTTGAAGGTGATCACGTCACCGACCAGGAAGTTGTTGCTTTGCGATGTGCTCGCCAAGCGCTGATTGCCATGACCAATGGAGTAGCTGGGCTTGCCAACTTGCTCGCTGGAGCCGAAAGGCAAGGCACCGCCGCCGACATCTTCATACTGCGGGCCAGAGGGAGGAACATGGTCTTCGTATTGACGAATGCGGGTGTTGTTGCCTTGATAGCCCATGGTCATCTTGTGGCCAATCGTGCCCGTATCGAAGGCCGCATCCAGAAACAGGTACGCGGAGTTTTCCTGGTGCTCGATCGGTGCGAAGGCATACAGCGGTTGGGTGTAAACCCCTGGCTTGGAAACGGTCGGGCCGGTGTAGGTGTTTTCTTCGGTGAACGTCTGAGTCGCGAAAGCGCCGCGCAACGTGAAGGTGTCGTTCAGGCGCCATTTGGCCCGCACGCCGCCCTTGTCGGTTTCGTTATCCGAGAACGCCCATTTCTGGCTGTACAGCTTGTCGTTGTCCAGCTTTGAGGCACGAGGCCTTAGCGCCTGATCGCCGAAGTACCAGTAGCTGGTCAGCCCGCGATTTTCAGTTTTCTTGTGCGACGCATCGAACTGGATTTGCAGGTCGTCGCTGACGTTCCAATCCACGGCGAGGCTGATCAGTTCGCGCCGACGCTTCTGCATGTCGATGGCGGTTTCACCGTCTTGGGTCAGCAGGTTCAAGCGATAGGCAAACTTGCCCTCGTCATCGATTTTGCCGCCGAAGTCACCGTGCAGGTAATAGTTGTCCCCGCCGGCATTGCCCAGGGTCACGCTGCGGTAGGTTTCGTAGGTCGGGCGCTTAAGCACGTAGTTGACCAGGCCGCCAGGGGAGGCCGGGCCGTACAAAAAGCCGGTCAGGCCGGTGATGACTTCCAGCTGTTCGGTTTCTTCCAGAAAGTTGCCCGCATCGGCGAGGGTGGAGAACCGCAAGCCATCGTTGGCAATGTTCAGGTTACCCGCACCGCTGAAACCGCGAATGTTCACCGCGCTGGCATAGCCCGCGCTGGTTGGGGAGAACTGCTGAGTGAACGGGTTGCGTTTGAACACATCATCCAGCGAGGTGGCTTGCATGTTTTTCAGCAGCGCCTGAGACGTCACGCTCATGGAGTAGGGCGTGTCTTGCAGTCTCATCCCGCCCAAGGCGCCCACATTGCTGAGGTTTTCGCTGACGTAGCCGGCGGCTTCAGAGCCCTCTGCGATAGCGTTGACGTTCACGTCCCCCAGGGTCAATGCGCCTTCAACCACGGGCACCAATGTGTAAGACCCGCCGCCACTCTGTTGCAGCTGCAACCCCGTCCCACGCAACGCTTCACGCAACGCCGTGGTGGCTTCGAAGGTGCCTTCGACTGGCGCTGAGGTTTTGCCTGCCAGCAGCGAAGAGTCAATCGCCAACGTCACGCCCGCCTGGCTGGCGATTTGATTCAGGGTGGCCGCCAATGGCCCAGCCGGCAGGTGGTAGCTGCGCGCAGTCGATGTCTGCTCGGCGGCGATCAGCGTGGTGCTGGTCAGTGGGGCGCTGAGTGCGATGGCAACGGCTAACAGGCTGGGGCGCAAAAACGTGTCGAGGGTGCGGGACATTCGGCGGATTCCTGAATGGAAATGTTTCTCAATGCCTGTATGCCGAACGAGTTTCGGAAAGTGATAGGGCTAATCGAAAATTATTTGTATTTAGCGTGTTGGCGACTTGGCGCTGACTGTTACCCACCACGGCGTGCGTTGCTCGATTTGCACCGGCAAGGTGGGCAGCAGGGCATTGAGCGCCAACTCGGTGTTGTTCAGCGGGAAGCTGCCGGTGATGCGCAGGTCGGCGACTTCGGGGTCGACGCCCAAGTGGCCTCGGCGATAGCGGTTGAGCTCGCGGACCATGTCGGCCAGGCGCACGTTGTCGAGCACCAGCATGCCGCGGGTCCAGGCGTCGGCCCCGGCGTTGACGGCGAGCATCTGCCCCAGGCGGTCGCGGTGCATCAGCACTTGCTGGCCTTCGCTGTAGAGGGTCTCGTCGGCGCTGTTTTCTGGATGAGCCGCCACTCGCGACTGCAACACGCTGAGGCGCGTGCCGTCATCTTCGCGCTTGACCATAAAGCGCGTACCCAGTGCGCGCAGGCTGCCATCACGGGTTTGCACGATAAAGGGTCGAGGATCGCCGTGACCGGTCTGCACCATGATCTCGCCGTCTTGCAGGATGATGCGTCGCGTCGTGTCATCAAACTCAATGTCCACCGCGCTGTGGGTGTTGAGGTTGAGCACGCTGCCATCGGCCAGTTGCAGCTGGCGCTGTTCACCGGTCGCGGTGCGTTGGTCGGCCATCCAGTAATCAATCGGCAGGTAACTTTTGCCAGTGAACAACGCCAGCCCGCACACCAGTGCAATACACGCCAGACCACTGCCCATTTTGCTGACCCGCTGGTGCGCGCCGTCACGGGCGTTGAGCAAGGCATTGCGTACTGGAACGCTGGTGTTGCTGAAGTGGTGATCGAGCATGCCCAATTGCAGCCAGGCGCGGGCGTGTTCTTCGCTGGCCTCATACCATTTGGCGAATTCGGCTTGCTCCACGGCACTGCCATTGCCGCAGTCCAGGCACAGCTGCCAAGCGATGGCGGCGTCCAGCACCTTGGCCGAGACCGGCTTGGAACTGACCGCGCTCATGCGGGCTCGCCATACAGGGCGATGTAGCACTGACGGATACCCTGGGCCAGATACTGGCGTACGCGAGGCACCGATACGCCGAGGCGTTCGGCGATTTCGGCGTGGCTCAGGCCATCGATGCGGCTGTAGAGGAAGGCCGCGCGGGACTTGCTCGACAGTTTGCTGAGCAGGCGGTCGATGGCTTTGAGGTCTTCGAGGATCAGTTGCTGTTCTTCGGGCGAGGGTTGCTCGGCCTCGGGGATCAGCATCAGTTCGTTGAGGTAGGCCTGTTCCAGTGCGGCGCGGCGAAAGTAGTCAAACAGCAGGCCCTTGGCGATAGCCGCCAAGAATGCTCTGGGTTCGCGCGGTGCCTTGAGGTCAGCGCGGCCGAGCAGGCGCACAAAGGTGTCCTGGCTCAAGTCTTCGGCCTTTTGCGGGCAGGCCACGTTACGCCGCAACCACGCCAGCAGCCAACCGCGATGGTCGCGGTAAAGCGATCCAACCAGTTCACTGTGCGGGGTTTGGGCTGACGACAAAGACATCACCGGATACGGTTTTAACTAACGATAATTATTCGCGATTGTGTCAGAGGCAAATGCCATGTGCAATTGACACTCATCGGAAGGTTTTTGACAGGCGTGGTGCGTGCCCTGTGGGAGTCTGGCTTGCCAGCGATGGCATCACTGCGCTTAACCAGACACACCGCGTCGCTTGCATCGCTGGCAAGCCAGGCTCCCACAGGGTGAGGGCGTTTTTAAAAGCTGTGCACCTGCTTACGCCGTTGCCACTGGTTAAGCCGCTGTTGCAGGGCCAGCGGGCTGTTGATGCCTTGGGCATTGGCGCGGTTGAACAGGATCAGGGCCAGTTCGGCGGTGGCCAGGGCGTCGGCGCTGGCGTTGTGGCGGTCTTCGATTTGCAGGTTGAAATGTTTGATCCAGTGATCCAGCCCGGCGTCGCGCAGCTCCACTTGCGGGCACAACATTGGCGCCAGCGCCGCAACGTCCATGAACGGGTGTTGCAAGCGGTAATCCAGGCTGTCCTTGAGGGCGCGGGTGAGCATGTGCTGGTCAAACGGTGCATGGAACGCCAGCAACGGGCTGTCGCCAACAAACGTCATGAAGTCGAGCAAGGCTTGCGCCGGATCGCTGCCAGCGGCAATCGTGCTTGGCCCCAGGCCGTGCAGCAGCAGGCTGGGGCTGAGCGGGTTGTGGGTGCGCAGCAAGGTGCGTTCAAACGACTGGCCCAGGTTAATCGCGCCGTCTTCAATCACCATTGCGCCAATCGACAGCACTTGATCGCGGTTGAGGTTCAAACCGCTGGTTTCCAAGTCGACCACCACCCAGCGCTGCTTGCGCAATGAGACTTCGCTCAAGCCCGCAGCAGGCGGCAATTGCAACACCTGCTGCTGTTGCTCAAGGCTCAACAGCGGCTTTTTGCGCGGCAACAACCAGGACAACAGGCTCATAGCTGATACCGCAGGGCCAGGCTGCCTTGCAGGCGTTGGGCCTGACGCAGGGCTTCACGCAGGATTCGTCGATCCAGCTGGTTCAAGCTGTCAGGGTCGACCCGGTTGGAATACGGGCGGTTTTCTCGGGTTTGCAATTGATGCTGCTGCATCCGGGTTTGCTGAATAAAGTGGTACGCCTCTTCATAGGCGGCGCCGTCCAGCGGTTCGATCACCTCTTGTTTCACCAGTTGGCGCAAGCGCTCAAGGGTGTTGTTGGCCTCGACGCCGTGGGCCAATGCCAGCAAGCGTGCACCATCGACGAAGGGCGTGAGCCCCTGAACCTTGAGATCGAGGGTGGCTTTGTCGCTGCCTTTGCGCTCCAGCACAAACTCGCGAAAGCGCCCGACCGGTGGGCGATGGCGCAGGGCGTTGTCAGCCATCATGCGCTGGAACAGTCGGTTATCGGCCACTTGCTCCAAAATCCCGCGGCGTAGTTGCTGGCAGCCCTGCTCATCGCCCCAGACCACCCGCAGGTCGAAGTAGATGGTTGAGGCCAGCAGGTTCTCGGGTGTTGCTTCGCGGATAAACGCGGCAAAGCGTCGGGCCCACTCGGCGCGGGACAGGCACAGCTCGGGGTTGCCGGCCATGATGTTGCCCTTGCACAGGGTGAAGCCGCAGGCGGCCAGATGCTGGTTGATTTGCTGCGCGATGGGCAGCAGGCGCTGGCGAATCTCGGCGGCTTGAGCGGGGTCTTTGGCCTCGAACAGGATGCCGTTGTCCTGGTCGGTGTGCAGGGTTTGCTCGCGTCGTCCTTCGCTGCCAAAACACAGCCAGGTGAACGGCACGCCGGGGTCGCCCTTGTCGGCCAAGACCAGCTCAATGACCCGGCACACGGTGTGATCGTTGAGTTGCGTGATGATATGGGTGATTTGGGTCGAGGACGCGCCGTGGGCCAGCATCCGCTCCACCAGTTGGCCTATTTCACCGCGCAGGTTGATCAGGTTTTCCAGCCGCGGGGCGTGGCGAATGGTGCGCGCCAGGTGCACCAGATCCACCCGTTGCAAGGAGAACAGGTCACGCTCGGAAACAACGCCGCACAGGCGCTGATCCTTGACCAGACACACGTGGGCAATGTGCCGTTCGGTCATGGCAATGGCGGCGTCGAAGGCGCTGTGATCAGGGCTCAGGTAAAACGGCTCCGGGGTCATGTGCAGGTCGATGGCTTGCTCGAAATCCTGAAGACCGTTGGCCACCACTTGGCGCAGGTCGCGCAAGGTGAAAATCCCCAGCGGCGCCTTGTGTGGATCGACGACCACAATGCTGCCCACTTGTTGTTCGTGCATCAGGCGCACGGCCTCGCGCAACGCGGTCTGCGGCAGGCAGGTCACGGGGTGACGCATGGCCAGTTCGCCGAGGCGGGTATTGAGTGAGTATTGGGTGCCGAGGGTCTCAACGGCTTTTTGCTGCACTTGTTGATTGACCTTGTCGAGCAGACTGCTGACGCCACGCAGGGCAAAATCGCGGAACGCTTCAGACAGGGCAAACAGGTTGATAAACGCGGATTTGTTCAGTTGCAGGCAAAAGGTGTCTTCAGCTGCGCGGTGTTCGGTGCGGGTGGCTCGCTCGCCCAACAATGCGGCAAGCGGGAAGCACTCGCCGGTGGTGATCTCGAAGGTGGTTTGGGCTTCTTCGCGACCTGCATGGGTGCGTTCGCCCACCACGCGGCCTTGCTTGACGATGTAAAAGTGCTCTACCGGCCCATCTGTCGGTCGAATGATGCTCTCGCCCGGACCATAGAAACGCAGTTGGCACTGTTCCACCAGGTACGCCAGGTGAGTGTTTTCCATGTGGTTGAAGGGCGGGAAACGCTGCAAAAACTGCATGGTGCCGTGAATGTTCTGCAGCACCGCTGTTTTCCCTGCCTGGAGAAACGCATCCGATTTACTCATTGCCGTTACCGCGTTATTGGCTTTTGGTGAGCCGTTGTTGTTATGACGGGGGTGGGGGTTGGCCCCATAAGGTATTTGTATCCCTCATGCTCGGTTGTCTGCGCGTGGGTGCCCATTGGACGTAAGTCTAGGGGGGTGAAGTTGTGGGCTGTTTTTGAATAGGCCTACAAGATTTTTGCCGAATTCTTGCACCGAAAGGCTTGGAAATACACGCATCTGAGTGCACATTGGGACACGTTCGAGAGGTAACTGACTACGCCGCTGGGATATTCGATTTTTAGGGCAATTTTCGAGACGCGTATGACTGAACACGACATTTTGACCGACGATGAACGTGAGGCCTTGAGAGAGGTGATGCAGACACCCGATTCGGCCCAGGATTGCGTGTTGATTGTTGAAGACGATGAACTGTCACGTGATTTGATGGTGGAGCTATTGGAGTTGCATGGCATCCAGAGCGTGGCGGCGAGCAATGAAGGCGAGGCGCTGGCGTTGCTGAAGTCCAACAAAGCCATCGGTTTGATCCTCACCGATTTGCGCATGGAGCCCTACGATGGGCTGCACCTGATCCGCAAGGTACGCCACTCGGAACTGGCCGCTTTGCCGGTAATCATCATGTCGGGTCATGCCGGCGTACGTGATGCCATCGACGCCATGCACTTGAGCGTGGTGGACTTTCTGCTCAAGCCGATTGATGTCGAGAAGTTGCTGCAACTGATCAGGCAGGAATTGCACCTGGAGCCGTGATTGCAGGCACTTCACGTGCAACAGGTGCCTTTGTGGGCATTGACCTTAAGTGAGCCTTATACCCGAGCAGCATCACGCTCAGGTACGAGGCGAACCTCTACCCGTTGACCCAGTGCGCGTGCGGCGCTGGCCAAGGTCGCGAGAGTCATGCCCGCATCATTCTGGTCAAGCGCACGATCCACAGCTGTGCGGCTGGTATGCATACGATCAGCGAGGGCTTTCTTTGTGACGTTCTGTGCCTTCATCGCTTGCGCGATCTGCCAGGCAATCACGCGCTTGAGAGCCGCTGCAGAGACCTCTTCTGCGAGACCTTGCTCGGAGAGAAAATCGTCGAAGTCAGAGCCAATATGCTTGTTCATGTGTAGTACCTCATAGTCTTGCTTGGCAGTTGCCATGTCAGACGCGGGTGTCTTTTGACTTTTCTTGATGAAACCGTGGAGCAGAACCATGTCGGAGCCGACGACCGTAAATAGAACGCGGGCGATGGTGTCATCCAGATCAATTCTGACCTCCCAAAGTCCGGCGTCGAGTTTGCGAACCACCGGCATACCGATCGGCCAGCCAAGCTGAACGGTCTTGATGTCAGTACCGATGAGGCGTCGATGTTCTCGAGGAAGATCGGTTAGCCATTCGCGCACAGGCTCATTGCCCGCATCAGTACAGAAGAAGCGTACGTTGAGCACATGGGGGAGTTCAGTCATGCTTGAAGTGTACCTAAAAAGGTACATCATGCAACGTGTGGTTAAACATCCCGACTAGTGGAGTTCAGGCATCACGTCGGGTTTTTTGCCTCCCCATAAAAACGCCGCTTGCCCATGCAGGGATCAGCGGCGTTTTTACCCGATTGAGCAATGCAGGCCCAGTTATCGGCCGAGCTTCTCCATGGCGGCATCGGCCAGGAATGAAGAGCGGCTTTTGATATTGTGGTCGCGGACAAAGCGGTCAATCTGCTGGATAACGAAGCCAGGGAGCGTCACATTGACCTTCTCGGTTTTGCCAAGGTAAGGCGTAATGTCGATTTCCAGCATGCCGAAGCCCATATCATCGAACTGCGGATTGTTCCGGTGATGCTCAATTGAGGTTGGCATCGGTATTGGCGTACCGTTTGATGCTATTTCCTCAAGCATGATGTGGGCGATCTCGATGGCAGCGCTGTAGGCTTCTTCGAATGTATCGCCTGCGGTTATAGCGCCGGGAATATCCGGGATCTGAATACCAATCGCGGTGTCCTCGTTGCCCCACTCAATGCAGATTGGATAGTTCATGAATGTCTCCTTCGCAGATGCGAGGTGTGATGCTGGGTTACTTTAATCCAGCGAGTTTCTTGATGGCTTTCACAGTCCCAAGTGGCAGGTCTTTTTTTGGGTGTGGCACTGGAACCGTATTTGGTCGCGATGGATGCTTGAATAGGTGGTGGCTTCCTGTCACTCGATCAAGGATCCACCCTGCACCTTCAAGCTCCTTTATTAATTGCCTGCTTTGCACCTCCGTCTCCTTATTGAGTTGACGGGGGGTTATATCTCTAGGTTCACCATGGCTCAATTTAAAAGATGTGTCTAGAGTTATCAATAAAGATCCTCCAGTGTAGGCGCGGCAATCCACTCCCAAAAAAAAACGCCGCTTGCCCATGCAGGGATCAGCGGCGTTTTTATGGTGGTGAACAGCTGTGTGGCGCTTTATTTACAGGCCGTTTTTGGCTTTGAACTCACGTCGACGGCGATGCAGTACCGGCTCGGTGTAGCCATTCGGTTGTTTGGTACCTTCAATCACCAGTTCGACCGCCGCCTGGAAGGCGATGTTGCTGTCGAAGTTTGGCGCCAGCGGACGGTACAGCGCATCGTTGGCGTTTTGGCGATCAACCACCGGCGCCATGCGCTTGAGGCTTTCGAGTACTTGAGCTTCATTGACGATGCCATGACGCAGCCAGTTGGCGATGTGCTGGCTCGAAATACGCAGCGTGGCACGGTCTTCCATCAGGCCAATGTCGTGAATGTCGGGTACTTTCGAACAACCCACACCCTGGTCGATCCAGCGCACCACATAGCCGAGAATGCCCTGGGAGTTGTTGTCCAGTTCGTTCTGGATCTGCTCGGCCGTCCATTGCGGGTTAACCGCCAGCGGGATGGTCAGAATGTCGTCCACTGACGCCGGAGCGCGCTTGGCCAGTTCGGCCTGACGGGCGAACACGTCGACCTTGTGGTAATGCAGCGCGTGCAAGGCAGCGGCTGTCGGCGATGGCACCCAAGCGGTGTTGGCACCGGCCAGCGGGTGAGCGATTTTCTGCTCCAGCATCGCGGCCATCAGGTCAGGCATGGCCCACATGCCTTTGCCGATTTGCGCACGGCCTTGCAGGCCAGTGCTCAAGCCGACATCGACGTTGTTGTTTTCGTACGCCGAAATCCACTTCTCGGACTTCATTTCAGCCTTGCGCACCATTGGGCCGGCTTCCATCGAGGTGTGGATCTCATCGCCGGTACGGTCCAGGAAGCCGGTGTTGATAAACACCACGCGCTCGCTGGCCGCCTTGATACAGGCCTTGAGGTTGATCGTGGTGCGACGCTCCTCGTCCATGATCCCGACTTTGAGCGTGTTGCGTGGCAGCTTCAGCACGTCTTCGATGCGCCCGAACAGCTCGTTGGTGAACGCTGCTTCTTCAGGGCCGTGCATTTTCGGTTTGACGATGTAGACCGAACCGGTGCGGCTGTTTTTACGCGTGGCCTTGCCGTTCAGGCTGTGGACGGCTGCCAGACAGGTCAGCAGGCCGTCGAGGATGCCTTCAGGGACTTCGTTGCCGTTTTTGTCGAGAATCGCGTCGATGGTCATCAAGTGACCTACGTTGCGTACGAATAACAGCGAACGGCCATGCAAGCTGACGGTGCCGCCGTTGGGTGCGGTGTACTCGCGGTCCGGGTTCATGGTGCGGGTAAAGGTTTCGCCGCCCTTGGCCACTTGCTCGCTCAGGTCGCCTTTCATCAGGCCGAGCCAGTTGCGGTAGATCACCACCTTGTCATCGGCATCGACCGCGGCGACCGAGTCTTCGCAGTCCATGATGGTGGTCAGGGCCGCTTCCATCAGCACGTCTTTAACCCCGGCGGCGTCGGTCTGGCCTACAGGGCTGGACGCGTCGATCTGGATTTCGAAGTGCAGGCCATTGTTTTTCAGCAGGATGGCGGTCGGTGCCGCAGCGTTACCTTGGTAACCGATCAGTTGCGCAGTGTCGCGCAGGCCAGCGCTGGCGCCGTTCTGAAGCGCGACCTGCAAGGCGCCGCCGACAACGGCATAGCCAGTGGAGCTAACGTGGGAGCCGCTGGCCAGAGGCGCAGCGTCGTCCAGGAAGGCACGGGCGAAGGCGATGACCTTGTCACCCCGAACCTTGTTATAGCCTTTGCCCTTGGCCGCGCCATCGGCTTCGCTGATGGCGTCGGTACCGTACAGCGCGTCGTACAGAGAGCCCCAGCGGGCGTTCGAGGCGTTGAGGGCAAAGCGTGCGTTCATGACTGGCACCACGAGTTGTGGGCCAGCCATGCGAGCGATTTCGTCATCGACGTTTTGCGTCGTTGCCTGGAAATCCGCAGCTTCTGGCTGCAGATACCCAATATCTTGTAGGAAGGCTTTGTAAGCCACGGCGTCGTGGGCCTTGCCGGCCTGAGCCTGGTGCCAGGCGTCAATCCGCGCCTGCAAATCATCGCGTTTGGCGAGCAGTGCTTTGTTCTTGGGTGCCAGGTCATGGATGACCTTGTCAGCACCTGCCCAGAACTGGTCGGCGTCGAGGCCGGTACCGGGAATGGCTTCGCTGTTTACGAAGTCGAACAGGACTTTGGCGACCTGCAGGCCACCGACTTGAACGTGTTCAGTCATTGCTTGCCTCACTCATTATTATTTAAAGCCTGGAGCGCTTTTCAAAACACCGCGTGAGCAGATGCTGGCGGGGTTGCACGGGGTATAGCAGACGCCTTGGCCGACCGTGTTGCAAATTATGTAGTGGTCGCCTGGGCATACTACATGATCAATTGCAGATGTGAAAATTAGACTATTCACGTCGTTCTGCGACCGGTTTTACGTAATCGGTCACATAGAAGAACAGGATGTTCTCAAGAAATAAACAGGTTGTCCCAGATAATTCTAAAAACAGTACACAATTTTTATTTTTCTGTAGGAGCGAGCTTGCTCGCGATTGCAGGTTTAGTGTTGCCTATACTCAACCGACCCCTAATAAGAGAGTCCTTGCCATGAACCATCTCGTGATTACGGTCTTCGCTCAAGACAAGGCCGGACAGGTTGAGCGCATTGCGCAGTGCATCGCTGAACAGGGCGGTAATTGGCTGGAAAGTCGAATGTCGCGCATGGCTGGGCAGTTTGCCGGGATCTTGCGCGTGGGGGTGCCTGCCGAAGCTCATGACGGATTAGTCGATGCGCTGCACGGTCTGGCGGCGGAAGGGATTCGGGTGTTGATCGCTGAAAGCGGTATCGAGCAGTCCTGCACCTGGAAGCCGATTGCGATGGACCTGGTGGGCAACGACCGACCTGGCATCGTGCGTGACATTACCCGAGTGCTGACGGAGCAGGGCGTTAACCTGGAGCGGCTGGTAACCGATGTTCGGCCGGCGCCGATGAGCAACGAGCCACTGTTTCACGCCGAAGCGATTTTGGCGGTGCCGCTGACGTTGTCGCTGGAGGTGCTGCAGCGGCGACTGGAAACCCTGGCCGATGAGCTGGTGGTCGAACTGGTGTTGCGCACCGAAGAGTAATCCACAGGGGTTATCCCATGAAACACTGCATGTGCCTGTGGATAACCTTGGGAAGACTCACTGCAGGCCATGCGCGGCGTGGCCTGTAGCAAGTTGTATGTTTTTTGATCAGCCGCGCCGGCGCATGCTGAGCCAGGCATCGACGCTGTACACCACCAGACCGGCCCAGATAAACATGAAGGCCACCAAGGTGCTGTCGGATAAGTGTTCGCCAAACAACAGCACGGCTTGAATCAGCACCAGCGTGGGTGCCAGGTACTGCATAAAACCCAGCGTGGTGTAGGGCAAATGCCGTGCTGCGGCGTTGAAACACACCAGCGGGATCAACGTAGCTGGACCTGCGGCGACCAATAACCAGGCTTCGGAACTGGCCCAGAACTCAGCGTGGGCACTGTTGGCTTCGGGGTGCATCAGCAACCAGCCGATGGCGATGGGCACCAGAATCCATGTTTCCACCACCAATCCGGGCAGCGCCTTGACCGGCGCCTGTTTGCGGATCAGCCCGTAAAACCCAAAGCTCAGCGCCAACACCAGCGACACCCACGGCAGGCTGCCGACTTGCCACACTTGTTGCGCCACGCCCACGGCGGCCAGCCCCACGGCGATCCACTGCAAACGGCGCAGACGCTCGCCGAGCAGCAACATGCCGAGCAAGACGTTCACCAGCGGGTTGATGTAGTAACCGAGGCTGGCTTCGAGCATGCGGTCGTTATTTACCGCCCACACGTAGGTCAGCCAGTTGACGGCAATCAGCAAGCCACTGATGGTCAGCACGCCGATGCGTTTAGGGTTGTCGCGCAGCTCTGCCCACCAGCCGGGGTGTTTCCAGACCAGCAGCAGCAACGAACCGAACAGCGCAGACCAGAGCACCCGGTTCACGATGATTTCGGCGGCAGGCACGCTGGCCAGCAGTTTGAAGTAGAGCGGGAACAGTCCCCAGATGACATAGGCGCTGAGGCCTAGAATGTACCCGCGGCGCGGGTTGGCGGCTTGCATGCAGAATCCTTGCTTAGGCAACTAACAGATACAGAGAGCTGAAGAGTGTAAGCAGGTTTTAACTTTTGTGGGAACGAGCCTGCTCGCGATACTGGTGACGCGGTTTGCCTGATACACCGCGGTGACCCCATCGCGAGCAAGCTCGCTCCTACAGGACCTGTGTCCTCACTCAGAACAATTTCAGCGGTTCTTCGTTGAGTGCTGACAGTTGTTCGCGCAAGGCCAGGATCTGGTCGCCCCAATACCGTTCAGTGCCAAACCACGGGAAGCTGTGGGGGAACGCCGGGTCGTCCCAGCGGCGGGCGAGCCAGGCGCTGTAGTGCATCAGGCGCAAGGCGCGCAGCGGTTCGATCAGCGCCAGTTCACGCGGATTGAAGTCGTGGAACTCGCTGTAGCCGTCCATCAGTTCAGACAGCTGCCCCAGGCATTCCTGACGATCGCCGGCCAGCATCATCCACAAATCCTGCACCGCAGGACCCATGCGGCAGTCGTCGAGGTCGACGATATGAAACACCTCGTCGCGGCACATCATGTTGCCGGGGTGGCAATCGCCGTGCATGCGGATGTTGGTGTGCGGCGTGGCGGCGTACACGTCTTCGACGCGCTTAAGCAGATCACGGGCCACGGACTCGTAGGCCGGGAGCAGGCTGCGCGGTATGAAGTTGCCTTCAAGCAGGGTGGTCAGCGAGTCGTGACCGAAGTTTTTCACACCCAAGGCTTCTCGGTGTTCGAATGGCTTGGTTGCGCCTACGGCATGCAGGCGTCCGAGCAATTGCCCGAGGCGATACAGCTGGTCGAGATTGCCGGGCTCTGGCGCGCGGCCGCCACGGCGAGGGAACAGGGTGAAGCGGAAACCGGCGTGTTCGAACAGGCTTTCACCGTTGTGAATCATCGGCGCGACCACTGGGACGTCACACTCGGCCAGTTCGAAGGTGAAGCGGTGTTCTTCGAGGATCGCCTCGTTGGTCCAGCGCTGCGGGCGGTAGAACTTGGCGATCAGCGGTTCCGAGTCTTCGATACCGACCTGATATACGCGATTTTCGTAGCTGTTGAGCGCAAGTACGCGAGCATCGCTCAAGAAACCGATGCTTTCGACGGCATCGAGTACCAGATCTGGGGTAAGTGTTGCAAACGGATGAGACATGCTGACTCCTGCGCGCAGCAGGCTGCCGCGTCCGGCCATGCATGTTAGCGCAGACCGGGCGGTGGAGGGCGATTGAATAGGCTCTGTCCTCCTCCTTGTGGGCATTGGGCTCTACACAACTCTGGTGCCAGAAAACCTGTGGGAGTCTGGCTTGCCAGCGATGACATCACCGAGTTTAAACAGACACACCGCGTCGCCTGAATCGCTGGCAAGCCAGACTCCCACAGGGGGTTGAGCGGCCTGCCAAATGCAGTCCCGTCACAAGTACCGAGATACCCCACACAGAGCAAAACCTGCTTTAAGCGCCGACGATGCCGCCATCTTCCCGGCTGATGGCCATTACCGAAGAGCGTGGTTTGCCGTTGGGCAGGTGCTCGGGGAAGGTTGAGCCACCATTTTCGCCAGGGTGCTGGATGCCGACAAACAGGGTTTTGTAGTCCGGCGAGAAGCTGATGCCGGTCACTTCGCAGCCTACCGGGCCGACCATGAAACGGCGGATTTCACCGCTGGCCGGGTCGGCACAGAGCATCTGGTTATTGCCCATGCCGGCAAAGTCACCGCTATTGCTGGAGTCGCCATCGGTCAGAATCCACAGTCGCCCAGCGTCGTCAAAGCCCATGCCGTCCGGACTGTTGAACATGTTTTGCGGGGTGATGTTGGTCGAGCCGCCTTTGGGCTGTTTGGCGTGGACCACGGGGTTGCCGGCCACTACAAACAGATCCCAGTCAAACGCCGCTGCGCCGTGGTCGTCGTTATGCTCCTTCCAGCGCAGGATTTGCCCGTAAACGTTTTTCTCTCGTGGGTTGGGCCCGCCGACGGGTTGCCCGTCTTCGCCGCGTTTAACGTTGTTGGTCAGGGTGCAATAGACCTGGCCATCTTTGGGGCTGACCACGATCCATTCCGGGCGGTCCATGCGCGTGGCGCCAACCGTGCTGGCGGCCAGACGGGCGTGGATCAGTACTTCGGCCTGATTGGCGAAACCACTGCCGGCATCGACCCCGTTTTTACCGTGGCTCAGTTCAATCCACTGGCCTTGGCCCTTGGGGTGATCAGGGTTCTTGTCGCCGCCGTCAAAACGCGCGACATACAGCGTGCCGTGGTCGAGCAGGTCGCGGTTGGCCTTGGGGTTTTGATGGTCAATCTTGTCGCGGCTGATGAACTTGTAGATGAACTCCCCGCGCTCATCGTCGCCCATGTACACCACGGCACGGCCGTCGCGGGTTTCGGCCAGTGCAGCGTTTTCGTGTTTGAAACGGCCCAGCGCAGTGCGTTTGACTGGCATGGACTGCGGGTCGAACGGATCGATCTCCACCACCCAGCCGTGGCGGTTGAGTTCGTTGGGGTTCACCGCCATGTCGAAGCGCGGGTCGTGCAGGTGCCAGTTGTTCTCTTTGCTGGCGACGACGACACCGTAACGCTTTTGTGCCTGATCGAAGGTTTGCGCAGGGTCAGAGCTGCCGAAGCAGTCGGTGAAGTTCTCTTCGCAGGTCAGATAAGTCCCCCACGGTGTTTTGCCATTGGCGCAGTTCTGGAATGTACCGAGCGCACGGGTGCCGCTGCTGTCGGCCTTGGTGTGCAGCAGCGCATGGCCGGCGGCGGGGCCGCTGAGGCGAATCGGCGTGTTGCCGTGGATACGCCGGTTGAACGGCGAACCTTGGACAAACTGCCAGGCATCGCCTTTGCGCTGGATCTCGATCACCGACACCCCTTCACTGGCCAGGGCCTTGTGCACGTCTTCGGCTGAAGTGGGCAGGCCGCCGTGGGGGTAGAGGTAGCGGTAATTGGTGTATTCGTTGTTGATCGCCATCAGGGCGCGGTTCGGGTCGCCGGGGAAGGCGAACAGGCTCATGCCGTCATTGTTGTCGCCGAACTGCACCTCTTGGGCGCTGGCGCTGCCATTGCCGCTAGGGTCGAACGCCGGGCCGTCGGCTTGCAGCGGCTGGCCCCAACTGATCAGTACGGACGAGCGGTAGCCGGGTGGCAGGCTGATGCTGTCGGTAGTAGCAGCTTTGATGCTGTCAAAACCCAGTAATTGGCTAGTACCGGCGCTGACGCCGTCGGCCAGAGCGCTGCGACTCAGCAGACCGCCGCCCAAAAACATCGCCGCACCGCACAGGGCGCCTGCACTGATAAAACCACGTCGACTGAGGCCGATAATCTGCTCAAGGTCAGTGGATTGGTCTTCTTCTAATAGGTTCATGGCAGGCTGAGACTCTTTGGCGATTTTTGCAGTCACCATAATCAGCCGGTGTGACAGGGATGTTTCAGCGGCTATAGGCGTCAAGGCGCTCCATCTGGCTTTGGCGTCCGCGCCAGACAATACACATCGACCCGCCGCGCTCCGGCCTTTATCAGTAGTCGCGCGAGGCTTTCGGCGGTAGCGCCGGTGGTCAGTACGTCATCGACCAATGCCAGATGCAGCCCTTGCACCTGTGCGCCCGGTGCCAGGCTGAACGCCTGGAGCAAATTGCGCTTGCGCGCTTTGGCATCCAGCGCCTGTTGTGCGGGGGTGTCTTGGGTGCGCAGCAGCCAGCGCTCCTGACAAGGGATGTTCAATTGCGGGCTGAGCCACTTGGCGAGCATGGCTGCCTGGTTGTAACCACGCTGACGCAGGCGCGCTACCGACAGGGGCACGGGCAGCAGGAAGTCGGGGCGGCTGTTGCCTGAGTTGAAGCTATCAAGCAGCGATTGTGCGAGAAGTTCGGCTAACAGTCGTCCATAGGGCCATTTACTGTTGTGTTTGAAACGGATGACCAAACTGTCCAGAGGAAAGCCATACACCCACGGTGCATGCACGCTCTCGTACGCGGGTGGTTGTTTGATGCAATGGCCGCAAGTGAGCCCCGACATCGGCAGGGGCAAGGCACAGCGCTGGCAGCTGTCACCCAACCAAGGCAGATCAAGTTCGCAGGCAGAGCAGAGGGCGAGGCCGGTGTCGGCGGGTTCATCGCACAATAGGCATGACTGGTTATTAAATAACCAGTTGTAAACCATTCCTATCCAATGTGGTTGACAGTTCATCGTGCATCCTTAAACATGCTTGGCATCCGTGCCGTGCCTGGGGCGTTTGCCTCAGGTTCAAGTCAAAGCATAAACAAGAGATACGCCGATGAGCGCCAGCAGCCTTGCCAACTTGCGACATGATTGGTCTTTAGCCGAAGTCCGCGCGTTGTTTGTCCAGCCGTTCAATGACCTGTTATTCCAGGCGCAGACCGTTCACCGCGCGCATTTCGATGCCAATCGGGTACAGGTTTCGACGCTGCTTTCGATCAAAACCGGCGCTTGCCCAGAAGATTGCAAATATTGTCCGCAGTCGGGCCACTACAACACGGGCCTGGCCAAAGAGAAGTTGATGCAGGTCCAGGCCGTGCTGGAAGAGGCCGCACGGGCCAAGGCGATTGGCTCCACCCGGTTTTGCATGGGCGCTGCCTGGAAGCACCCGTCCGCCAAGGACATGCCCTACGTGCTGGAGATGGTCAAAGGGGTGAAGGCGCTCGGTCTGGAAACCTGCATGACCCTGGGCAAGCTCGATCAAGATCAAACCGCTGCACTGGCGCAAGCCGGGCTCGATTACTACAACCACAACCTCGACACCTCGCCGGATTTTTACACCAGCATCATCACCACTCGCACCTACAGCGAACGTTTGCAAACCCTGAGTTACGTGCGTGATAGCGGGATGAAAATCTGCTCCGGCGGGATTCTGGGTATGGGCGAGTCGCTGGATGACCGCGCCAATTTGCTGATCCAACTGGCCAACCTGCCAGAGCACCCGGAGTCGGTGCCGATCAACATGCTGGTGAAAGTGGCGGGCACGCCGCTGGAAAACGCCAAGGATGTCGACCCGTTTGATTTCATCCGCATGCTGGCGGTGGCGCGAATCATGATGCCGCAGAGCCATGTGCGCCTGTCTGCCGGGCGTGAGGCAATGAACGAGCAAATGCAGGCATTGGCATTTTTTGCCGGGGCCAACTCGATTTTCTACGGCGACAAATTGCTGACCACAGCTAACCCTCAGGCTGACCAGGACATGCAACTGTTTGCGCGTTTGGGGATCTTGCCCGAAGCCCGTGAAGACCACGCTGACGAAGTGCATCAGGCGGCCATCGAGCACGCGTTGATGGATCAGAAGTCCAGCGGGCAGTTTTACAACGCTGCGGTTTAAACCGTGCCCCACTCCCCTCTGTAGGAGCGAGCTTGCTCGCGAAGCGGTTTGCCTGCCAGACCGCAGCGACCCGATCGCGAGCAAGCTTGCTCCTACAGGGATCTTTCATTGAGGCCAGCATGTCTTTCGATCTAAACGCCCGTCTGGCCGCGCGTCGTGCCGACAACTTGTATCGCCAGCGTCCGTTGCTCGAAAGCCCGCAAGGGCCGCAGGTGGTGGTCGATGGTCAGCCCTTGCTGGCCTTCTGCAACAACGACTATCTCGGTCTGGCCAATCACCCGCAGGTGATTGAAGCCTGGCAGGCTGGCGCGTCGCGCTGGGGCGTGGGTGGTGGGGCATCGCATTTGGTCATTGGCCACAGCACCCCGCATCACGCGTTGGAAGAAGCCTTGGCCGAGTTCACCGGGCGCCCGCGTGCGCTGTTGTTCAGTAACGGCTACATGGCCAATCTAGGGGCAGTCACGGCGCTGGTGGGGCAGGGCGACACGGTGCTCGAAGACCGTCTCAATCATGCCTCGTTGCTGGATGCGGGGCTGTTGAGCGGGGCGCGGTTCAACCGCTATTTGCATAACGACGCGAGCAGTTTGGCCAAGCGCCTGGAGAAAGCCTGCGGCAACACGCTGGTGGTCACCGATGGCGTGTTCAGCATGGACGGCGATTTGGCCGACCTGCCCACGCTGGCCCGTGAAGCCAAGGCCAAAGGCGCGTGGCTGATGGTCGACGATGCCCACGGCTTTGGGCCGTTGGGCGCCAATGGCGGCGGGATTGTCGAGCATTTTGGACTGGGCGCGGACGACGTGCCGGTGCTGGTCGGCACCCTCGGCAAAGCCTTCGGCACCAGCGGCGCGTTTGTGGCAGGCAGCGAAGAACTGATCGAAAGCCTGATCCAGTTCGCCCGGCCCTACATCTACACCACCAGTCAGCCGCCCGCGCTGGCCTGCGCGACGCTCAAAAGCCTTGAGTTGTTGCGTAGTGAGCATTGGCGACGTGAGCACCTGAACACCTTGATTCGTCAGTTCCGCCACGGTGCCGAGCAGATCGGTTTGCAACTGATGGACAGCTTTACCCCGATCCAGCCGATCATGATTGGCGACAGTGGTCGGGCGATTCGCTTGTCCCAGCGTTTGCGCGAGCGCGGGCTGCTGGTCACCGCGATCCGACCACCGACTGTGCCCGCGGGCAGCGCGCGTTTGCGCGTGACCTTGTCGGCCGCTCACACCGAGGCGCAGGTGCAGCTATTGTTAAACGCACTTGAGGACTGTTGGCGTGAGCTGGAGCCTGACTATGCGTGATCGTTTGATTTTGCTGCCCGGCTGGGGCTTGGGTGTTTCGCCATTGGAGCCTTTGGCCACGGCGTTGCTCGGTTTGGACGAGCACTTGCGGGTCGAAATCGAACCGCTGCCGGTGATGCTATCGGCAGACCTTGATGATTGGCTCGATGAACTGGATGCGACCCTGCCCGACAACGTCTGGCTGGGCGGTTGGTCGTTGGGCGGGATGCTTGCCAGTGAGCTGGCTGCACGCCGGGGTGATCGTTGTTGCGGGCTGGTAACGCTGGCCAGTAACCCGACCTTCGTCAGTCGCGATGACTGGCCCAGCGGTATGCCACCCACCACCTTCGAGCATTTTTTAAACGGCTTTCGTGACGCTCCCAATACCACCTTGAAACGCTTTTGCCTGCTGTGTAGCCAAGGTTCGCCTGAGGCGCGTTCGTTGGCCGGTTTGCTGTTGGGCGGCGCGCCGAAAGCTGAGCCGGACACCCTGCTCGCTGGCCTTGATCTGTTGGGCAAACTCGATACGCGACAGGCCTTGCAGAAGTTCGGCGGCCCGCAATTGCATCTGTTTGCCGGGCTCGATGCGTTGGTGCCGGTGCAGGCAGCCTCCGAGGTGTTGGCACTGTTACCCGATGTCGAAGTGGGTCTGATTGAACAGGCCTGTCATGCTTTTTTACTGGAAGCGCCCCACGAATTGGCGGCGGCTATCCAGGCTTTTTTACACGAGTTGGGTGATGACTGATTTGAGCGTTGCAACCTTGGCAGGCAACCTTCCGGACAAGCGCCAAGTGGCGGCTTCTTTTTCCCGTGCGGCGGTCAGTTACGACAGCGTGGCCGAACTGCAACGCGCGGTTGGCCATGAGTTGATCGCTCGACTGCCGGCGAATCTGCACCCTCGGCGCTGGCTGGATCTGGGCAGTGGCACGGGGTATTTCAGTCGTGTGCTAGGTCAGCATTTTCCGCACAGTGAAGGACTGGCACTGGACATCGCCCAAGGCATGTTGGCGTTTGCCCGGCCCTTGGGTGGTGCACAGCATTTTGTGGCTGGCGATGCTGAAAACCTGCCGCTGCAAGCGAACAGTTGCGATGTGATTTTCTCCAGCCTGGCGTTGCAATGGTGCGCGGATTTTACTGCCGTGCTCAGCGAAGCTCGGCGGGTGCTCAAGCCTGGTGGGGTATTGGCGTTTGCCAGCTTGTGCGTGGGCACTTTGAGCGAGTTGCGTGATAGCTGGCGGGCGGTCGATGGCCAGGTACACGTCAACCGTTTTCGTGAGTTCGAGGCGTATCAACAGCTGTGCGCGGACAGCGATTTGCAGGTGCTCAGCTTGCACAATCAGCCTCATGTGCTGCACTACCCGCAGGTGCGTAACCTGACCCATGAGCTCAAGGCACTGGGCGCACACAATTTGAATCCCGGCCGTCCCGAAGGGTTGACCGGCAGGGCGCGGCTTCAAGGACTGGTGGGCGCCTACGAGCAATTTCGTCAGCCGCAAGGGCTACCGGCAACGTATCAGGTGGTCTACGGCATCCTGGAGAAAGCGCGATGAGCCCTGCGTACTTCATTACGGGCACTGACACCGATGTGGGTAAAACCACCATTGCAGCAGGCTTGTTGTATGCCGCACGCGAAGCGGGGTTAAGCACGGCGGCGGGCAAACCAGTGGCCTCGGGCTGTGACAACACCCCGCAAGGTTTGCGCAATGCTGATGCGCTGGCGCTGATGGAAGAGTGCTCGATCAAACTGACTTATGACGAGGTCAATCCCGTCGCGTTCGAACCGGCCATCGCTCCGCATATTGCGGCGCGTGAAGTTGGAGTGACGCTGACGGTGCGTTCGTTACTGGCGCCGATGCAGCATGTGCTGGCCAAGCAGGCGGACTTCACCTTGATTGAAGGTGCCGGAGGCTGGCGTGTGCCGTTGTCCGGCCAGGACAGTTTGTCGGATCTGGCGCAGGCGCTGGATCTGCCGGTGATTCTGGTGGTGGGCGTGCGCTTGGGTTGCATCAGCCATGCCTTGTTGACCGCTGAGGCGATTGCCCGTGATGGCCTGCAATTGGCCGGCTGGGTAGCCAATATCATCGGCCCGAAAACCTCCCGCCTTGAAGAAAACCTCGCCACTCTGGCCGAGCGCCTCCCGGCCCCCTGCCTGGGGCGCGTGCCAAAGCTCAAATCGGCCTCGGCCCAAGCGGTCGCCGAACATCTGCAATTGGATTTGCTGGATTAACCACACCTCCTCCCTGACTTTGTAGGAGCGAGCTTGCTCGCGATAGCATCACCGCTGGTCTACCCGATAGACCGCGTTGCTTGTATCGCGAGCAAGCTCGCTCCTACTGGTTTGTGTGCGGCATGGGACGAACGGCGGCATTGCGCTGCTTGACAATAAAAGGGCGTAAACGTATGTTTCAAACACCTGTTTGACCGCCATAACAAATCCACGCGGTTGTTCATCCCCGGATTCATCAGCAGAGGTTTATCGCTATGCCTGACTACAAGGCCCCCTTGCGTGATATTCGCTTCGTTCGTGACGAACTGCTCGGTTACGAAGCGCATTATCAGAGCCTGCCGGCTTGCCAGGACGCTACTCCAGATATGGTTGATGCCATTCTTGAAGAAGGCGCCAAGTTTTGTGAGCAAGTGCTGGCACCGCTGAACCGCGTGGGTGACATCGAAGGCTGCACCTGGAGCGAGTCCGGGGTTAAAACCCCTACCGGTTTTAAAGAAGCCTATAAACAATTTGTTGAAGGCGGCTGGCCGAGCCTGGCCCACGACGTAGAACACGGCGGCCAAGGCCTGCCGGAGTCTCTGGGTCTGGCCGTTAGTGAAATGGTGGGCGCTGCCAACTGGTCGTGGGGCATGTACCCAGGCCTGTCGCATGGCGCGATGAACACCATCTCTGAGCACGGCACTCCAGAGCAGCAAGAGACCTACCTGACCAAGCTGGTGACTGGCGAATGGACCGGCACCATGTGCCTGACCGAATCGCATTGCGGTACTGACCTGGGCATGTTGCGCACCAAGGCAGAACCTCAGGCTGATGGTTCTTACAAAGTTTCCGGCACCAAGATCTTCATCTCGGCCGGCGAACACGACATGGCCGACAACATCGTCCACATCGTTCTGGCCCGCCTGCCGGATGCACCGGCTGGTACCAAAGGTATCTCGCTGTTCATCGTGCCCAAGTTCATGGCGAATGCCGATGGCTCGCTGGGTGAGCGCAACGCAGTGTCCTGTGGCTCCCTTGAGCACAAAATGGGCATCCACGGTAACGCTACCTGCGTGATGAACTTCGACGGCGCGACCGGTTTCCTGATCGGCACGGCGAACAAAGGCCTGAACTGCATGTTCACCTTTATGAACACCGCGCGTCTGGGCACTGCACTGCAAGGCCTGTCCCACGCTGAAATCGGCTTCCAGGGTGGCTTGAAATACGCCCGTGATCGCCTGCAAATGCGTTCGCTGACCGGCCCTAAAGCCCCTGAAAAAGCGGCTGACCCGATCATCGTTCACCCGGACGTGCGCCGCATGCTGTTGACCATGAAGGCGTTCGCCGAAGGCAACCGCGCGATGGTTTACTTCACCGCCAAGCAAGTCGACATCGTGAAATACGGCGTTGACGAAGACGAGAAGAAGAAAGCTGACGCACTGCTGGCCTTCATGACCCCAATCGCCAAAGCCTTTATGACTGAAGTCGGTTTTGAGTCCGCCAACCACGGCGTTCAAATCTACGGCGGCCACGGCTTTATCGCTGAGTGGGGCATGGAGCAGAACGTTCGCGACAGCCGTATTTCGATGCTGTACGAAGGCACCACAGGTATTCAGGCACTCGACCTGTTGGGCCGTAAAGTGTTGATGACTCAAGGCGAGGCCCTTAAAGGCTTCACCAAGATCGTGCACAAGTTCTGCCAGACCAACGAAGGCAACGAAGCCGTTCAGGAGTTCGTTACACCGTTGGCTGCGCTGAACAAAGAGTGGGGCGAGCTGACCATGAAGGTCGGTATGGCGGCCATGAAAGACCGTGAAGAAGTGGGTGCGGCGTCGGTCGACTACCTGATGTATTCCGGTTATGCGTGCCTGGCGTACTTCTGGGCAGACATGGCCCGTCTTGCGGCCGAAAAACTGGCGGCAGGCACCTCGGAAGAGGCGTTCTACAAAGCCAAGTTGCAGACTGCGCGCTTCTACTTCCAGCGCATCTTGCCGCGTACCCGTACGCACGTTGCCACCATGCTGTCGGGCGCTGCCAACCTGATGGACATGAAAGAAGAAGACTTCGACCTGGGTTACTAAGCGTCGGTGAGTCACCTTCAAAAGCCGCTTCTCCCCAGGGGAAGCGGCTTTTTTGGTTTAAGACTCTCTGTAGGAGCGAGCTTGCTCGCGATGCAAGCAACTCGGTACATCTGAATAGCTGAGGTGATGCTATCGCGAGCAAGCTCGCTCCCACAGGTTGTGACTTCAATTTGATATGCGGTCACGGCATGACCCTATGTATCGCGTTTGACGTTAAGCTAGACTAGGTCCTACATTAATCGCCGTTTACAGATTACGAGGTTTGCCATGGCTGACTACAAAGCGCCCCTACGCGATATGCGCTTCGTCCTCAATGAAGTCTTCGAAGTCGCCACGCTCTGGGCGCAATTGCCTGCATTGGCAGAAACCGTAGATGCTGAAACGGTTGAAGCCATTCTCGAAGAAGCGGGCAAAGTGACCGCTAAAACCATCGCGCCGTTGAGCCGTAGCGGCGACGAGGAAGGCTGCCACTGGGACAATGGCGCGGTGACGACTCCGGCCGGTTTTGTCGACGCCTATCGAACCTACGCCGAGGGCGGCTGGGTGGGTGTTGGCGGTGACCCTGAGTTTGGCGGCATGGGCATGCCCAAGGCGGTGTCGGCTCAGGTCGAAGAGATGATCAACTCCTCCAGCCTGTCTTTCGGTCTATACCCGATGCTGACCGCGGGTGCCTGTGTGTCGATCAACACCCATGCCAGCGACGAATTGAAAGCCACTTACCTGCCGAATATGTACGCAGGCGTGTGGGCCGGTTCGATGTGTTTGACCGAGCCTCATGCCGGGACCGACCTGGGGATTATCCGCACCAAGGCTGAACCGCAAGCTGATGGTTCCTACAAGGTCAGCGGCACCAAGATTTTCATCACCGGCGGTGAACACGACCTGACGGAAAACATCATTCACCTGGTGTTGGCCAAACTGCCGGATGCACCAGCTGGGCCGAAAGGTATTTCGCTGTTTCTGGTGCCCAAGTTCATGGTCAATGCCGATGGCAGCCTGGGCGAGCGCAACCCGGTGACCTGCGGTTCGATCGAACACAAGATGGGCATTCAAGCCTCGGCTACCTGCGTGATGAACTTCGACGAAGCGGTCGGATATCTGGTCGGCGAGCCAAACCGTGGCCTGGCGGCGATGTTCACCATGATGAACTACGAGCGGTTGGGGGTCGGTATTCAGGGGTTGGCGTCGGGCGAGCGCTCGTACCAAAACGCGGTGGAATATGCCCGTGACCGCCTGCAAGGGCGTGCGGCTACCGGCGCACAAGCCAAGGACAAAGCGGCTGATCCGATCATCGTGCACGCGGACGTGCGCCGTATGCTGTTGACCATGAAAGCCTCGAATGAAGGCGGCCGTGCATTTTCAACCTACGTCGCCAATCAATTGGACATCGCCAAGTTCAGCCAGGACCCGGCAGCCCGCGAGCGCGCCGATGCACTGGTGGCCTTGCTGACACCTGTGGCCAAGGCTTTTTTGACGGATCTGGGGCTTGAAACCACCGTACATGGCCAGCAAGTGTTTGGTGGTCATGGCTACATTCGTGAGTGGGGCCAAGAGCAACTGGTGCGTGATGTGCGCATCACCCAGATCTACGAAGGCACCAACGGCATTCAGGCGCTGGACTTGGTGGGCCGCAAGATCGTTGGCAATGGTGGTGTTTATTACCGTTTATTCGCCGACGAAATTCGCCAGTTCATCGCCTCGTCCCACAGCGACCTGAATGAGTTTACCCAGCCTTTGGCTGCGGCTTTGGACACACTTGATCAGTTGACGGCTTGGGTGCTGGATCGTTCGCAAACCAACCCGAATGAAATCGGTGCCGCTTCGGTTGAGTACCTTCAGGTTTTTGGTTACACGGCGTATGCGTACATGTGGGCTCTGATGGCCAAGGCTGCTCAGGGCAAAGAGTCTGAGGATGCCTTTTATGTCAGCAAACTGGGGACGGCGCGCTTCTACTTCGCCCGTTTGCTGCCTCGTATTCACTCGTTGAGCGCGTCGGTGAAGGCGGGCAGCGAGTCGCTGTACTTGCTGGATGAAGCACATTTTTAAGGTGTTTAGTTTGATGTAAGCATTTGCTTACATTACACGGCGACAATCGCCCATATCGCCAGATTGGATCCACAGTTAATCTACTTCACATGGACGTAGAGCAGGAAGCTCAAAGGAACAACACGGACACGTAGGATTCTGCCAGGACGGCGGAGTGAAAAGGATGTCAGGGAAACAGTCTGCAAAACCCCGCCTAGGCGGGGTTTTCTTTTTTGTGCGTCCGAAATGTAGGAGCTACATCGGGTTCTTCACATCCTCAAGCAACGTGCGCAGCAGTTCTAATGTGGCTTGCTGGCGCTGCACATCGCGGCACACCAACCCCACCTTCAGCGGCACTCTCGGTTCACTCAACGGTTTCCAAAGCAGTGCCTGATTGTCGTGTTCGTGCCGCGAGCGCCCCGGCAACACGGTGGCCAGTTTGCTGTGGGGCAGGCTGTCGAGAATCCCGGCCATGGTGTTCAGCTCTGCTTGAACCTGTGGGCGACGGCCAAGGTTGGCGAGCTGGGTTTGCCAGATCTGACGCACCTGAAACTCCTCTCCCAGCAACAACATCGGCAGCTCGGCGGCTTGGCTGAGGGATACTTTCTTGAATTCGCGCAAAGGATGGTCTGCCGGGATCACCAGTTGCAGTTCGTCTTCGTACAGTGGCAGGCCGTGCAGCCCAGGTTGGCGGGGCGGCAAGTAGCTGATGCCAATGTCGAGCGAACCATTGAGCAGGCGCCGTTCGATCTCAAGCCCCGTCAGTTCATAAATTTGCACCACCAAATGTGGCTGAGCCTGACGCACCCGCTCCAGCATTTGCGGCACCAGGCTGGTGTGTACGGTTTGCAGCACGCCGATGGCAATGGTGCGCAGCGCCTGGCCCTGAAAGTTGTGCAGTGCCTCTTTTGCCCGCTGTAATCCGTCGAGTAACGGTAGCGCATGGTTATACAGCGTGTGCGCGGCGAGGTTGGGCAGCAGGCGCTTGCTGCTGCGCTCAAAAAGGCTGACGTCAATGTTGTGTTCGAGTTGGCGAATCTGTTGCGACAGCGCCGGTTGAGAGATACAAAGGCGCTCGGCAGCACGTCCGACATGACCTTCTTCATACACCGCGACGAAATAACGCAGTTGCTTGAAATCCATAAGTATTGCTTATCGAAATGACTTAGAAAACGAAATGGCTCAAAGGGCCGCAGACGCCTAGTCTACGCCCATTCCACAAGGGCCATAGAGCCTGAGAGTCAGATGAATAGCGTTTTCCATATGGTTTTTTGCATAGGCAGGACCATCGGTTATGGTCACAAGGTCTGCGCACATGAGCCTGTTTAATCTACGCCGCTCACACACCAGCCTTGACGATTTGGCTGCGTACTCTGCGCCACCGCTGCTCAACCACCTCCCGTCCCGCGACTACCTGATGCCTGGCGTTGAACGCCCGGCCCAAGTCTTTGTGCGCGGCCAAGGGTCGTGGATGTGGGACGGTGACAGCCGCGCTTACCTGGACTTTACCCAAGGAGGCGCGGCTAACAGTCTGGGCCACAGCCCGGCGGTACTGATCAAGGCAATGGCCGAGCAGGCGCAATCGCTGATGAATCCGGGCGCGGGGTTTTATAACCGCACGATGGTGAGTCTGGCCGAGCGTTTGTGCGAAAGCACCGGCAGCGATCAGGTTCACTTTCTCAACACCGGGGCCGAGGCTAACGAAGGCGCAATCAAACTGGCGCGTAAGTGGGGCCAGCTGCATCGTGGTGGCGCGCATCGAATCATTACCGCGACCCACAGTTGCCACGGTCGCAGCTTTGGGGCGATGTCAGCCTCGGGCAGTGGCACTTTTGATAATCGCTTTGAGCCGCAACTGCCGGGTTTTATCAATGTACCGTTCAACGACCTGCCGGCCTTGCACGCAGCGGTAGATGCGCAAACCGTGGCGATCATGCTGGAACCGGTACAGAGCGATGCTGGGGTGATTCCTGCGACCGAGCATTACCTCAAGGGTGTTGAGCGGTTGTGCCGCGAGCTGGGGATTTTGCTGATTCTGGATGAAGTCCAGACTGGCATGGGCCGCTGCGGCACCCTGCTGGCAGAACAGAACTATGGTGTTCGCGCCGACATTATTACCTTGGGTAAAGGCTTGGGCGGCGGTGTGCCACTGGCCGCTTTGCTGGCGCGTGGCAAGGCGTGCTGTCTGGAACCGGGTGAGTTGGGCGGTACGCATCATGGCAACGCACTGATGACAGCCGCTGGCGCAGCGGTGCTTGAGACCTTGCTGGAAAAAGGCTTTTTGCAACAGGTTCGGGATGCTGGCCAACACTTGCGCGAAGGCCTGGGCCGACTGGCGAATAGTTATGCACAGGGTGAATTGCGTGGCCAAGGTCTGCTTTGGAGTCTGACCTTGCCCGATGACTCGGCAGATGCGGTGGTCAAGGCCGCGCTGTACGAAGGTTTGCTGATCAGCGCCCCACAGCCCAATTGCCTGCGCTTTACCCCGGCGTTGTGTGTCAGCAAAGGCAATGTTGACGAAATGCTGCTGCGTCTGGCCCGGGCGTTTGCCCGTGTGCGGACAGCGCAGTTGCAATGCCGGCGTGGGGTTGCAGTCTGATCGACAGAATTTAAAGAACCGTCTCGCGGTATAACGCGTCGCCCAGTGCCTGTTTCGTTCGGCACTGGGCGTTTTTTTGTCTGTGGATAAGTGCGCGCCCATAAATCATCTGTAGGAGCGAGCTTGCTCGCGATTCAGGCAGCTCGGTTCATCAGCAAAAACCCAGTGATGTCATCGCGAGCAAGCTCGCTCCTACAGGTCATGTGTGGTCATCAATTCGCTGTAGAACAACCACTCCTGTTCCAGCGCGTGAGCTTGATTGCTGGCCTTGCGAAATCCGTGGCGTTCGTCGGGATAGTAATGCGCCTGAACCGGGATGCCGTTGTCTTGCAGTGCCTTGACCATGTCGCGGGTTTGTTGCGGCACCACCACAGCATCCAGCTCACCCTGAAAGAAAATTACCGGCACACTGATCTGGTTCGCGTGGCGTAAGGGAGTGCGGGCGCTGTAGCGCTCAGCGTCGCGCTCGGGATCGCCAATCAGCCAATCCAGATAGTCGCCTTCAAATTTGTGCGTAGCGCGGGCCAGTGCAATCGGGTCGCTGACTCCGTACAGGCTGGCGCCAGCACGGAACACATTGTTGAACGCCAGTGCGCACAACGTGGTGTAACCACCCGAGCTGCCTCCACGAATAAAGGCGTTTTCGCCGTCAATCAAACCTTGTGCAGCGAGGTAACTGACCACGGCACAGGCGTCCTCGACATCCACTTCACCCCATTGCAGATGCAGGGCCTGACGATACTCTCGGCCATAACCGGTGCTGCCACGGTAGTTGAGGTCGGCCACGGCGAAGCCGCGTTGAGTCCAGTATTGGATGCGCGGGTCGAGCATTGGGTAGCAGGCGGAAGTCGGCCCACCGTGGATAAACACCACCAGCGGCGGTTTGATTTCACCGTGCATCGCCGGGTAGAAAAAGCCGTGTGCCTGGCCATTGCCGGAGGGATAACGCAGGGTGTGCGGGCGGCTGATATGCTCGGGCGGCAAGGGCGCCACACCGCCGGCGAGGACGCTGACCTGTTTGTCGCTACGGCGGATGGCAATCACGGCGGCTGGGCTGATGGGCGATGCGGCGATGCAATAGATGAACGTCTCGTCCAGTGCCAGGCTACGAAAACGGCTGTAATCGCGGGCGAAGTCTTCAAGCTTGCCGTCAGCCGTGCGCATGCCCAGACGTCCGAAGCCCGCCTCGGTCCAGCTAGCCAGATAGGCTTGGTCAGCGAGTGGTAGCCACGTGCTGGCACCCAATTGCCAAGGTGCGGGGGCGTGATCGGCGGTGGCGCTTGGTGCAGGTACGAGGCCTTCGCCCGATTCTGCCCACGGCTGCCAGAACCCAGCGCGGTCGGTCAGGCAATGCAGGCGATTGTGTCCGTCAAAGCACGGCTGTTGCAGCGACTCTTCGCTCAGATCACCGGCGATGCAATGCGCGGTGTTCCACTGCCCCGCGACTTGGCCATCGGCCAGCATCAAGCGGGTCGACGTCCACGGTTGGTGTGGTCGGCTCCATTCGATCCAGGCCAGGCGCTGGCCGTCGGGGCTTAACGTCGGTGCGGCGTAGAAGTCTGCGCCTTCGGCCAATACCTGATGCTCAAGACTGTTCAGATTGATACTGAGCAGTCGATGCCGGTCGGCATTTTCTTCGACGGCAAGCACGCATCCATCTGCGAATTGCACATCACCATAGCGGCAGGTGCCGGCGGTCAGGGCCTGTGGCGGACTGCCATCCAGCGCCTGTCGGTACAGCTGTTGATCGGACTCGTTGACGAAAATTACGCCGTCATCACTCAGGCAAAAAGCCCCGCCGCCGTACTCGTACACTCGGCTGCGCACGCTGAAACCCGTGGGCGTCAGACAATGGGCCTGACCGTCGTGCCAGTGCCAGATGCGACAGGCCGCATCGGTGGGACGGTATTCATTCCAGAACAGACCCAATGGGCCAACTCGCAACTCGGCGAAATCGACCCCGGCGGCCACCGCGAGTGCGGCGCTAAACGGTTCAGCCTTTTGCAATGAGACGAGAGTTTCGATCATTTCGGAACGCCAGTTGATCAATGGTCTGAGTGGCGTGCTCGGCTTCTTCGCGCGCCTTGAGAATCAGGTCGTGGTGCGGCGACTTGCTGCACACCGGGTCGGCGTTGCTGGCATCGCCGGTGAGCATAAAGGCCTGGCAACGACAGCCGCCGAAGTCCTTTTCTTTCTCGTCGCACGAGCGGCAAGGCTCGGGCATCCAGTCATAACCTCGAAAGCGATTGAAGCCGAACGAGTCGTACCAGATGTGTTGCATGCTGTGGTCGCGCACGTTGGGGAACGCGACCGGCATTTGCCGCGCACCATGACATGGCAGGGCGGTGCCGTCCGGGGTGACGGTCAGAAAGATGTTGCCCCAGCCGTTCATGCAAGCTTTTGGGCGTTCTTCGTAATAGTCCGGGGTGACGAAAATCAGCTTGCACGGGTGGCCTTCGGCAGCCAGTTTTGCCCGATATTCGTTGGTGATGCGTTCGGCTCGTACCAGTTGTTCTTTGGTCGGCAGCAGCCCGACGCGGTTGAGATGGGCCCAGCCATAGAACTGGCAGGTGGCAAGCTCAACGAAGTCAGCCTCAAGGGCGATACACAGCTCAATGATGCGGTCGATCTGATCGATGTTGTGCCGATGGGTGACGAAGTTCAGCACCATCGGGTAGCCGTGGGCTTTGACTGCGCGGGCCATTTCGAGCTTCTGCGCGAAGGCTTTTTTCGAGCCTGCCAGCAGGTTATTTACTTGCTCGTCGCTGGCCTGGAAGCTGATCTGGATATGGTCCAGCCCGGCTTTTTTGAAGTCGCTGATTTTCTGCTCGGTCAGACCAATGCCCGAGGTGATCAGGTTGGTGTAGAAACCCAGCTTGCGGGCTTCGGCAATCAGTTCTGCCAAGTCCTGGCGTACTAACGGCTCGCCACCGGAGAAGCCCAATTGCGCCGCACCCATCTCCCGTGCTTCGCGGAACACCTTGATCCACTGCTCGGTGCTCAGCTCTTTGCCTTGCTGGGCGAAATCCAGCGGGTTGGAGCAATACGGGCATTGCAGTGGGCAGCGATAGGTCAGTTCGGCCAGCAGCCACAGCGGTAGCCCGACTTCAGGCTTGGGTGGCAAGGGCATCAGGCTATCAGGCAAGTTCGATCCAGTGCTCTGCACGAGCGACCTCCATAAATTGCTCGATATCGACGCCGAGCTCGGGTACGCCGGGGAACTGTTTATCCAGTTCACCAATGATGGTGGCCACATCACGTTGACCGTCGATCAGGCCTCCGATCAGGGCCGCGCTGTCATTGAGTTTGATCATGCCTTCGGGGTACAGCAGCACGTGGCCTTTTTGCGCGGGTTCGTACTGGTAGCGGTAGCCCGTGCGCCAGGTCGGGATTTTGCTGCGATCGAAGCTCATAGAGTGATTCCTTTATGCCAGACCCGTTGGCTGGTCACGCTGTGATACGGCGGACGGTCCAGCTCGTAGGCCATGGTCATGGCATCGAGCATGCTCCAAAGAATGTCCAGTTTGAACTGAAGGATTTCCAGCATGCGCTGCTGGCCTTCGTAGGTAGTGTAGTGCGCCAGAGTGATCGCCAGTCCGTGCTCCACGTCGCGGCGGGCCTGGCCCAGGCGGGTGCGGAAGTATTCGTAGCCGGCCGGGTCGATCCACGGGTAATGCTGGGGCCAGCTGTCGAGACGCGACTGGTGGATTTGCGGCGCAAACATCTCGGTCAATGAGCTGCTGGCGGCCTCTTCCCACGTGGCGCGGCGGGCGAAGTTGACATAGGCGTCTACGGCAAAGCGTACGCCGGGGAGCACCAGTTCTTGGGAGCGCAACTGATCCGGGTCCAGGCCGACGGCTTGACCTAGCCGCAGCCAAGCCTCAATGCCGCCGTCTTCACCCGGTGCACCGTCGTGGTCGAGCAAGCGCTGAATCCACTCGCGACGTACTTCACGGTCCGGGCAGTTGGCCAGAATCGCGGCATCCTTGAGCGGGATGTTGACCTGATAGTAGAAGCGGTTGGCGACCCAGCCTTGGATCTGCTCGCGGGTGGCCCGGCCCTCGTACATCGCCACCTGATACGGGTGGTAGATGTGGTAATACGCGCCTTTGGCACGTAACGCGGCTTCGAATTCGGCGGTGGAGAGTGGGGCTTGGGTCATGCAATGCCTCCAGAAGATGATTCCCCTGTAGGAGCGAGCTTGCTCGCGATCGGATCGCTTCGGTGTAACAGATACACCGAGTTGTCTGAATCGCGAGCAAGCTCGCTCCTACAGGGTTTATGCGAGATTTATAGCTCGATACTCATGCCATCAAAGGCGACTTCAACACCCCGGCGGACCAGTTCGGCGCGCTCGGCAGAGTCTTCGTCGAGGATCGGATTGGTGTTGTTGATGTGGATCAGTACCTTGCGCTGCTTGGGCAATTGCTCAAGCACTTCGAGCATGCCGCCCGGGCCGTTTTGTGCCAGGTGGCCCATTTCGCGACCGGTACGGGTGCCAACGCCACGGCGTTGCATTTCGTCGTCGTCCCACATCGTGCCGTCCACCAGCAGGCAGTCGCTGCCCGCCATGATCTCGAGCAATGGCGCATCGACCTTGCCCAGGCCGGGCGCGTAGAACAGTTTGCCGCCGGTACGCAGGTCTTCAACGATCAGACCAATGTTGTCGCCCGGATGCGGGTCGAAGCGGTGCGGCGAATACGGCGGCGCGGCACTGCGCAACGGCAGCGGGCTGAAACGCAGGTTCGGGCAGGCCGGGATGGTGAACGAGCCTTCAAGCTCGATGCGGTTCCAGTTCAGGCCACCGTTCCAATGCTTGAGCATGGTGAACAGCGGGAAGCCGGTGCTCAGATCTTCGTGAACCATGTCGGTGCACCACACGTCATGTGGGCAACCTTCGCGCAAGCTGAGCAGGCCGGTGGTGTGGTCGATCTGGCTGTCCATCAGAATGATGGCGCTGATCCCGGTATCACGCAGGGCCCGGCCCGGTTGCATCGGCGCAAAGTTTTGGAGTTGGGCGCGGATGTCGGGCGAGGTGTTGCACAGGACCCAGTTCACGCCGTCATCGGAAATCGCAATCGAGGACTGGGTGCGGGCCGTGGCGCGCAGGCTGCCATCACGAAAGCCCGCGCAGTTGACGCAGTTGCAGTTCCACTGCGGGAAACCACCGCCAGCGGCGGAGCCTAGAATCTGGACGAACATGGGAGGCTGTTCTCTTGCGAAGCTGAAAATAAAAACGCCCCGGCGAGCCGAGGCGTTGGGTTGCTCTGCTCAGTAACGCTGCAGATCAACGGCTTGCGAAGTACATGGTGACTTCAAAGCCAATGCGCAGGTCGGTGTAAGCCGGTTTAGTCCAAGCCATGAGGTGACTCCTTTAGCAGTAGGTGGGTGGTATGTCGCTTACTTGGTCCAGCTCCCGAAGGAGCTGTTCAAATGCTTAGGAGGCTATGTTACTAAATTTGACAGTTGTTGAACGCACCGAGTCATAAGAAAGCTCGTTACATGGTTGGTAACGATCCGCTTCTCCATTGATAAAACGATTCAGTTGCCAAGCACAGCCAATCACAATCGGACTGATTAATGAGCTGTGCAGCCCTCAGTGTAGTCCCTGGACTCAGTGCTATAAGGGCAGCGTAGAGGGCTCTCAGGTAATCCGACGGGTGGCCGGCGAGCTTGGCTTGCCACAGCAGTTCACTGGCTTGAGACACACCCAGTGACTCGGGCGAGAATTGTTGTGCCAGCGTTTTCTGGGCCTGGATGAAAGAAGTTTCATCCAGAGAAGAGACCAGGCTCGGCAAATCAGCGAGGAACATTTTGATGTGTTCGAAGATTTCGGACGTTGAGGCGTGAGGCGACTGCACACCGAACAGCAGGCCGGTTCGCCCATTGATTTGGCGCAAGCCGCTGAACACGGCGTAACCGAGTTGTAGCTCAACCCGCAGCCGCTGATAGAAAGGGGTTTGCGCCACATGTGCGAGCAGGCGCCAGGCGGCTTCGTCGGCCATGTCGGCCCCAGGAACCGGACAAAACAGGAGCAAGGCCTGTTCGCTGGAATCGCAGGGTTCAGTGTGCCAGCGGTGTTCGCCCTGCCGCTCAAGTGCCGTCAGGTGCGTATCCGGCGTGCCAGGCACTTTGCCCAGCAGTGCTGTGATCAACGCCTGCGTGGCGGCTGGCAGCCCGACCGCCAAGCCGTCCCACTGAGCAGTAGCCCAGCACTGTTGCAGGTCGCTGATGGCTGGCTCGGTGTATGGCTGGCCGATCTCGGGCAGGCGCTTGAGCAGTTGGCGAATCGGCATTAACGGTGTGGCTGGCCGCGGGTTGACGAACGAGTCAGCCGACTGTGTGCTGAGTGAGTGCAGCGCGTGTTCCAGAATGGCGGGCATGGGTGAATGCAGGCCGTTCATTTTTAGCAGCCAGTCATTGCCTTGGGTGCTCAGCGACAGTTCGACCCCGGCCTGGCGTGCATCCTGCTGGAGTGAGCGCAGGCTATGTTCCAATCCCGGCAGCAAGTTTGCGGCTGGCATTACCGCCAAGCGCCAGCGCAGGTAAATGGCGGCTTCACCATTGAGGCTGGGCATGGCTGTGCTGAAACGCATGGCCGACACGTCGCGGCGGCTGCGCAAACGGTCTTGGGCAAACGTGCGCAAACCCCGGTGAGCGCTGGTTTGCCCACGAATCAGGCCCGCACTGACCGGCTCTTCGGGCGCTTTCAGATAAGGGTTTGGCGCGGGTAATTGCCAAGCATGCTGGTATGCAGTAATCGGCGTGGGTTGCAGCTGTTCGAGTACGGCCTGGAGTGCTGCCACGGCCTGTTCCGACAGTGCGGGTACGCGCTGTTCACACTCACTACGGGCGAGATCCAGTGCACTACAGACGTCTTGCTGGCGCTGTTGCAGCAACCGGTACTCTTCGCGCAATTCAGACCAGTCTTGTGCGCTGAAAAATGCCAGCCAGTCGTAAAACATATCGCTGATCTGTGTAGCTGATTGGTCAATATCGGTGGGGGCGCTGAATTCAATCTGCAACAGTGCCTGGCCATTGAACTGATACAGCGGCGTGGCTTTCAGGCTGTCGATCAGTTGTTGCTGGCGCAACTGAGCGACGAGGCCACCGGGTTTGTCGGCATTGATCCAGTGACACAGAAATTCCAGCGTCTGAGTGGCGGCAGGCGGTAACTGTTCGCAAGCAAACAAGAGGTTTAGCCGCTGGCCGTCGATGTGTTGATAGCCATGCTCAGCGCTGGTCAGCAGCCGCGTCGGGGTGGCTTGCATCACGTTTTGTCCGGGTTGTAACTGGGCGAAATGCTGTTCAGCCAATGCTTGAAGCTCGTCCACTGAATGTGGGCCGGCCAGGCTCAGACTGATTTGCCCGGTCTGGTAGAACTGCTGGTAGAAGTCTTTCAGGGCCTGCTGAAAACTCGCACGTGGCACGGGCAGGCTGTAACGGTTGCCAGCGTGGAAGGCGCGCAAGGGGTGGGCCGGGTTTAGCGGCTGAAACAGGTTCATCTCGCGCTGTGCCGATGGTTCACGGGCCCAGGCGATAAATTCGGCGTGCAGAACTTCACGCTCGCGCAGTTGCTCATCCAGATTCATGCGCGGATGCGCGAGCATGTCGCACAAACGCTCAAGGCCGCCCTCAAAGGCTTCGGGCGGTAGCTCAAAAAAGAAGTCGGTATGCCGCTCGCGGGTTTGGGCATTCACTTGGCCGCCGTGGCGCTGTACATAGGCCATCAGGTTATCGGTTGCGGGGAAGCGTTCGGTGCCCAAAAACAGTAAATGTTCCAGAAAGTGCGCGAGGCCAGGCCAGGCTGTGGGCACGTCGTGACTGCCTGCGGCGACCCGTAAAAAGGCCGCGCAACGCTTGAGGCGCGGGGCATGGCGCACGGAAAGAGTCAGACCGTTGCTGAGGGTCAAACGTTGGGCGTGAGGGTGGTTCAGCGCAGGCATGGGCACTTCCGGAACAGAGAAGCGCTTATGCTAGCGGATTAATAGCGATCAGCGCTTGCTCAGTGGACGGTAAAGTTCGGGGCGGCGGTCGTTCAGATAGGTATTGCCAGCTTTGGTATCGGCCACATGTCGGTGGTCCAGGGTTGCGATAATCAGGATTTCGTCATGCTTGGCCAGCGCGACTTGCTGGCCATTGGGCGCAGCGACACTGCTCTGGCCGCAATAGTGGATGTCGCCTTCATGTCCGCAATAATTGGCGTAGGCCACGTAGCACTGGTTCTCGAAGGCCCGGCAACGCACGGTGACATCGGCGATAAAGTCGTAAGGCACCATGTTGGCAGTGGGCACCACGATCAGTTCGGCCCCGGCCAAGGCCAGACGGCGGGTGTTTTCGGGGAACTCCAGGTCGTAGCAAATCAGTAGGCCGAGCTTCCAGCCATTGAGCTCAACCACCGGGAATGCATCGGGGCCGGGGCTGAACATGGCATTGTCGAGTTCGCCGAACAAATGAGTTTTGCGGTAGTTGAGTCGGCGCTGGCCCTGGGCATCAATCAACTGCGCGCTGTTGTAAATGCGCCCGTCTTCACCACGCTCGGGGTAGCCGTAAACAATGGCCATGTTGCAGGCCTTGGCCAGCTCGGCAATTTGCCGAGCCGCGTCACCGTCCTGGGGTTGCGCCCGTTCGGCCACGGCCTGCGCGCCGATGTTGTAGCCGCTGAGGAACATCTCGGGCAGTACCAGCAAGTCCACATCCCGGATTTGCAGCGCCCATGTTTTAAGCCGTTGCAGATTGCCGGCCACATCCAGCGGCAGAGGTGGGCATTGGTAAAGGGCGACGCGCATTGGGTTCTCCTGATCAGTCCGGCAGGGCGATTGGGCCGATTTCGTGGAACACATCGCCCGGCCCCGGATTGTCGGCGTGGGTGCTGCCGCCGAAGTGGGTCATGATGCCCCACACCGCGTTCAATGAGGTTTGCACCGCACCTTCCACCCAGGCCGGGGTCCACGACACATCGTCACCGGCAATGAAAATCCCGCGTTGTTCACTGGGCATCTCCTGCTGCATGAAGTGCGCGTACATCCGCTGGTTATAGCGATAGTGGCCTGGCAAGGCACCTTTGAAAGCACCGAGGAAGTGCGGGTCAGCTTCCCACGAGACGGTGATCGGATCGCCGATGATGCGGCTGGCGATGTCGACCTTGGGGTAAATCTTTTTCAGTGAATCGAGCGCCAACTTGACGCGCTTTTCCACCGGGTGCGGGAGCATTTTCAGCGCATCGCTCATCCATGAGTACGACAGACAAATCACCCCCGGCTTGTCGTCGCCGTTGTCGAACAGGTAAGTACCACGGGTCAGGCGGTCGGTAAGGGTCATGCTCATCAGGTCGCGACCGGTCTCGGGGTCTTTGTCTTTCCAGAACGGGCGGTCAACCATGACGAAGGTTTTCGAAGACTGCATGTAGCGCGTGCGATCCAGCGCCATCCACACCTTTTGTGAAAACAGCGATTCTTCGCACTCGATTTGGGTGGTCAGCAACCAGCTTTGGCAGGTAATCAGCACTGCCTCGTAGGGGCGAGTGACGCCGAGGTTGTCAGTCACTGAGAACTGCCCGTCCGCGGCCCGGCAAATACTTTTGACCCCGGTGCGTGGCGCGCCGTGGTGCAGCGAGCTGAGGCTGGTACCGGTCGGCCAGTGAGCGCAACGCTCAGGTGCGTGGCGCCAGATGCCCAGCGGCACCTGTTCTACACCACCGACCACCAGGTGCTGATGGTCGTCGCAGTTGGTCATCACCACGCGGAAAATTTCGAGCATCGAATTGGGGAAATCTGAATCCCAGCCGCCGGTACCGAATCCGACTTGGCCAAACACTTCGCGGTGTTGAAACGAGAGCTTGGCGAAGGCTTTGGAAGTGGCCACGAAGTCATAGAAGGTGCGGTCGTCCCACAGCGGAACCAGCGTATTCCACAGCTCTTTGAGGCGAGGGACGTCGCGATCACGGATCGCTTGCTGAATATCGCCAAAGCGCGAGCCGGTTTCCAGTGCGTCAGCCCAAGCGTCGGCCACTTCCTGAAACATGGCAGGCAAGTCCGCCAGTTTTTGTGCGTAGAAGGTCTGACCTTCGAGATCGATAACGGTGCTGCCTGACGCGGGCGTCAGCGGATTGGGGAACGGCTTGGTTTCGAGACCCAGCTTGTCGACATAGTGATAAAACGCGGTCGAGGACACAGGGAAGCGCATGCCGCCCAGCTCGGCGATCACCCCTTCACTGCCTTCAAAGGCCTGAGAGCGCAGGCGCCCGCCCATTTTCGAGGCTTCATACACCACGGGCTTGAGACCTAGCTTCATCAACTCGTAAGCGGCCACCATCCCGGCCATGCCCGCGCCAACAATCGCCACTTCAGCCCCGAGCTTGTGCGCCGGAATACTGCCCAAGCCTGCCGGATGTTCGATCCAGTCATCAAAGGCAAACGGAAAGTCCGGGCCGAAGATGGTGATGGGCTTTTTACCGTCTTGGGGGTGGCGATTATTCTTATTCATGGCGGACCTGGCTGGCGACTCACGCTTAACGCTGAGTATAGGAAAAGGCAGGCACCATGATAGGGCGCGTAGAACACGTTAATAAGACACAAACTGTCGTCGTAATGACTTATTTTCAGTCGATATGACGACTGTTTAAGACTAAATGTCTTATCCGCGATCGACTTTACTGCTGAGGATGATTGAGGTGGTGGTCTTCTCGACGCCTTCAACGCTGCCGATCTGATCGAGCAACTGATCCAGCTGTTCAGGCGAGTCGCTGCGCAGCCAGGCCACGTAATCAAACTCGCCACTGACCGCGCACAGTTGCTGCACCTGAGCCATGCCACTCAAGCGTCTGACCACCTCTTTGCCAGAGCGTGGCTGCACGGTAATCCCGACATAGGCCTGCAAACCGCCATCAATCAAACGCTGCCCCAGGCGAACTCCGTAACCAGTAATCACCCTGGTCTTCTCCAGCCGTGCCAGCCGCGACGTCACCGTGGTACGTGCAATTCCCAATTGCCGAGCAAGCATCGCCACGCTTTCACGGGCATTGAGTTGCAGGGCCGCAATCAATTGACGGTCGATTTCATCCAGCGCGGGCGGGCGGGTGTCAGACATGGGGGCTCCAGTGGCGTGATTAGGGGGCATGGCTGGATTGAGCGTCTACCGGTGGGCTTATTTGGTAGCGCGTGCTGCGGCCGCCACCGGGTAAGCGGATGAGGCAACCTTTATCCAGTAAGTCGCTCAGGTGCCGGGTGGCGGTCGCTTTGGAAACCCGGGCTACGGCCTGATACTGGGCGGCGCTGATTCCGTCTTCGAAGCCTCTTTCACCCGCATCCAGCAAGCGGTTGAGCACCTTGATCTGTTCGGCAGAGAAATTGTCATGGCGATGACTTTGCCAGAAGCGAGCCTTGGCCAGCACGTGATCGATCCGCATCAGGGCTTGTTCAAGGCTGCGCAGCAGGGTTTGTAAGAACCATTCGAGCCAAGCGGTGATATCCACTGTGCCTTTCTGGCTTGCCTCAAGGATGCGGTAGTACCCGCTGCGATCATCGAGAATGCTGGCTGACATGGCGTAGAAGCGGATTGCCTGCGGATCGGCCTGGGCTAGAGCCAAATCAGTAACGGCCCGGGTCAGGCGCCCGTTGCCGTCGTCGAATGGGTGCAGGGTGACGAACCAGAAGTGGGCAATACCGGCTCGCAGGAATGGGTCCAGCGCAGAATCGCTTCGGCTTGCGGCGAACCACTGCACAAAGTCGGCCAACTGCTGCTCCAGGCCTGAGCGCGGAGGGGCTTCGAAATGCACGGTGGGTTGGTCCAACGGCCCAGAGACGACCTGCATTGGCTCTTCGCCACGCAATTGACCCACGCGAATGTAGCTGCCCAGAGGACGGTCATCCTGTGGAAACAACCATCCATGCCAGGTAAACAGACGGTGCACAGTGAGTGGCTGGTTATAGGCGCGCGTGGTATCCAGCATCAGAGCGGCCAATCCCTCACTGCGAGGGCTTGGTTTGCCGCTGTGTACCAGGCCTAGGCGGCGTGCCAAGGAAGAGCGCACTGAACCGACATTGAGCTGTTCGCCCTCAATAGCGGATGAAGTAATGATGTTCTGCAGCAAAGCATCAAGGCTGCTTTGGGCATACGCATCGGCGTCCACGGCGCCGGTCATGCCAAGCAAGCGGCCTTGTGCTTGAATGCAGGCGCGCAGCAAGGGTGCGAGATGCTCAGCCGTCCAGTTAAAGCGCGGCCAATCATGCTGTTGCCAGATCCAGAGGGAGTCATTCATGGTCAGGGCTCGTGCTGTGAGCCGAATAGGAAAACTAATCGGCTCATTCAATGAGCCGATTGTGCGAGCTAATCGGCTCAGCGTCCAGCATCAGATGGCTTACGCGGGAATGTGCACCCGCCCCTGGGTTTCTTCGTTGACACAAAAAAGCCGCGCAGTGCGCGGCTTTGAGTATGGTGGGCCCAGTAGGACTCGAACCTACGACCAAGGGATTATGAGTCCCCTGCTCTAACCAACTGAGCTATAGGCCCTCAGTAGG
>JAZKIA010000096.1:0-10601 GCA_040385125.1 Pseudomonadota bacterium
CCCGATTGAGGTGTCCAAAATCATTAGGCCACTTCAAGCTCGCTCCTACAGAGGGTCTGTGGCGTTCACAAATCCTCTGTAGGAGCGAGCTTGCTCGCGATGGCATCAACACCGTGACTCAGGCAAACCGCGCTGCCTGCATCAACGCACCAAATGCAAAAACTGCATGTGGCGTTCGTACTGGTCGAGGATGTCGTTGATGATTTGCTCTTTGGTGTAGCCCGTCAGATCGTAGTCCTGGCTGCCTTCGGCCAAGTGCACTTCTGCACGATAGTAGCGACGGTTACGCAGTTGCTCTTTTTTGCCAAAGCCACCACGGGCGAAGGACGGCGTGAAGTAACCACGCATCTGCACCTGATAGATGAACGGATGCTCTTCGCCGTGGCCGATTTCAAGGCTCACGTTGTCGTTGGCCGGGTCGGGCTGGGTGACGACGTTAAGCCCTTTTTCCAGGAACACCGCGCTCACGTCTTCAATCGCCGGGCGCACGGTGGTGTCCATAAAGCGGTACACCTCGTCACGCGACGGGAAGTGCACAGCCTGGCTCAAGCGCTGGCGCCAACCGCCACGGCGTGAGTGCGAAACCGGTGCCAGGGAGTGCATCTGCGCAATTTGCTTTTGCGACTCCAGGTAGAACGCCTTGTGCAGCCCCCACATCATCAGTAGCAGGATCAGCGAAAACGGCAGTGAAGTCAGGACCACCGCTGACTTGAGCGCATCGATGCTGCCCGAGAACAGCAGTGCACTGGTAATCAGCGCAGTCATCGCACCCCAGAACACCCGCAACCATTTCGGCCCATCTTCGTCGGCGTTGTTACCACGCGCCGAGAGGGTGGACAGCACCACGGTGCCAGAGTCGGCCGAGGTCACGAAGAACACAAAACTGATGAACACCGTCACGGCGATCACGGTTTTGCTCCACGGGTAGGTTTCGAGCAGCAGGTACAGCGTGCGCGACGGGTCGTCAATGGCCGACTGGCCAAGGGCAACCATGCCGTGGTTAAGCACCTGGTCGATGGCACTGTTACCGAAGATCGACATCCACGCCAGGGTGAAGCCCAGCGGAATCAGCAGTACGCCAAACACGAATTCGCGGATGGTCCGGCCACGGGAAATACGCGCAATAAACAGGCCCACAAACGGCGACCATGCGATCCACCAGGCCCAATAAAACACGGTCCAGCCGCCCAGCCAGTCGCTTGGCTTGTCGTAGGCGTACACATCGAAACTCTTGGTCGGCAACGCGCCCAGATAATCACCGATGTTCTGCACCAAGGTGTTGAGCAGATGCTGGGTCGGCCCAGCAAACAACACAAACAGCAGCAGCGCACAGGCCAGCAGCATGTTGATGTCAGACATCACGCGCACGCCTTTATCGACGCCCGCAATCGCCACCAGAATGGCCGCGCCCATCATCAGGGTGATCAAGCCCACTTGCACCCATTGGGTGTGCGGCAAGCCAAACAGGTAATCGAGCCCGGAGTTGAGGTGCAACACCCCAAAGCCCATATCGGCACCCAAACCAAACACGGTGGCGATGATGCCGAAGCCGTCCACCGCATAACCGATGGGGCCGTTGATACGTTTGCCGATCAGCGGGTACAACGCCGAACGCAGCGCCAGCGGCAAGTTGTGCCGATAGGCGAAGTACGCCAGCGCCATACCGACAAAGGCAAACACGCCCCAGCCATGCAGGCCCCAATGCAGAAACAACAACTGCATGCCCTGGCGCGCAGCCTCGGACGTGCCTGCCGGGCCTTGGGGCGGGGCAAGCATGTGGGTCAGAGGTTCGGAAACACAGAAGAAAAATAGCGTGATGCTGATCCCGGCGGCAAACAGCATGCCCGCCCAGGACAGGTAACTGAACTCAGGTTCGTCGTGGTCGGCACCGAGCTTGATCTTGCCGTAGCCAGACAAGGCGGTGACGACCACGAAGATCAGATACAGGGTCATCGCTAGCATGTAGTACCAGCCGACCGTATTGGCCGCCCAGTTTTGTGCAGCCAGCAGCCATTCACCGGCTGCTTGAGGCATGGCGATAACCACCAGGCCGAAGACCAGAATGAAGACGGCGGCAAAGTAAAACACCGGCGGGTTCATGCGGATCTGAGACGTCTCGGACGTCATGGGCACACTCATTGGATGTGCACCTTATAGAGGTAAAACGCGGGCAAAAAGAGCGAATTTGGCAAAGGTTAGCCTCCTGTTGTGAGCGGGCAGCGGACCACCGATTTAAATTGAACGATCATTCAAGTTAAACATGGATAGGCTTTTAGAACCAATCGCGAACCGGGGTCACACCCGTCATACGGTAGCTCATGCTGGGGATGACACATGGCGATGATCAACGTTCAGCCGTTATAGCGTGGGGCTATCAGAGATTTGCCGAGGAGGTGGGATCAAGGGGATTTATGGCTGTGAAAAAAATTATCAACCCAGCCAAAACCCTCAAACATCCAAGCCAAATCATGGAATATCCACCCTCCCAACTCACAAACAGGCCATTTCAAGTGCATTGCGCCTCAGGGATTGAGTGTTAGCCATGCGCCTCCGCCGCCGCGGTAAAATCCACCGTTATCGTAGCCACCGCCAGTGGTCGGCGGACGTCCTCCTCGGCCACCTCCACGCCGTTTTTTTCTGCGCCTGGCGGGTGGCGCTGGTATCGGCATGGGCTGTAAAACAGGAGCCGGTGCACTCCCTCCCAACGGATTCACTGTAGGGAGTGGCATAGGAAAATACGGTTGAGGTACGTAGGGCTGAGGTACAAATTTCTCGTGAATAAAATCGACCATACCTTCAAATAAAGTCTCGATGCTTTGCTCAAGCTTCGTTCCTCCTACGTCGATGACCGCTTGTGCGTTTTCAATCGATTCTATGTTGTCCAACCAACGGTCTGCGATTTTTTGCGCTTCGTCGGAGCCCTGCAATTGAACAATGCGCATCAGTGCATACGTTTTACCTGCAAGCTCTAACTCGGCCTTTATATCGCCAGCTGAAGCCAGTACCTGCTTCCAGTAGATTTCACGATTGGCTTCAGGCATAACGCGAAATACTGAGTGAAGTGTCCAAGCATCTTCACCATAGCCTGCCTTCCTAAATACTTCACTATGGAAATTCCAAGCTTCTTCATGGTTTATATCCCGCGTGATATGTATACGGCCTACAGAGTCTCTTTGAAGAGTTAATGCGTCAACATAACCTTGCGCCATGTCATGCAAAATACTATCGATTTTTTTTGATCAACGGGTTGTCCTTTCTCTGCCGCCGTTGCTTTCATAAAATTCAATGCGACTCTTCCTGACACGGTATTTTGCTCTACAACCCCGAGCGCCAACCTGGCATAAGTGTAGGCCAACCCTTTAGTGAGAAAAAAATCTTCATCTTCTCGCCCTCCCAAATATGCATAAACAACTGCCACTCCACCTTGTTGCTGAAGAAACACTCTAAACATGACTATCGCTGACTCATTTATTTCCCTAGGCATTGACTATTCCTTTATTTTTTATGTGCATCAATAAAATGCTCAACATCATTTTTTATAGACTTCCAGTTCGACAGCATCGTGGGCGCATAATCAACTCTGATATAAGACTTAATATCTATCTTCAACCATATTTGCGTGCACGTGTAGAGCTCTTCCATGCGAATGAAACTGCAGTGAATGACCACATCTGTAGACAGTCCATTCTTCTCCCAATACACAGCCAGCCTTTTATCGCGAATAATATTCTGCCCATGCAAAGAATAAAAAAGACCTAACGACTCATTAAACTGCCCACGCTGATCTGAGCGGACATTGAAATAATCCAGCGACGTATCAATCAGAGTGGAGGACCCCGCACCAGAGATTTCAACAGGATCAATTAAAATATTTAAATAACCTGGCGTTCTTTTCTCCCCAAACTCCAATGTGTACGCGGGCGTCATAGAAGGCCAAATGACTTCCAGGCTGAGCGTTGTGAAATGGGCACCACACCCTTTCTTATTATTTTCAAACCCTTTTTCCCATGAGCTTTTACCTTCATATTCCGGCCAAAAATATATATAGGCCCTCGACACTTCAAATACGGTGCCCGACAACATCCCACAGGCCAACGAATACGTTCGTTCATTGGGAGGTCTGGTATCAATATCCCACGCAAAAAAATACCAAAAAAATATAAATACCAATTTAACAACGACAGACCACACATAGGTATAAACAAGCGCTACAAACAACATGACCATACTTCATCAACTCCCCCATAAAGTTCACGACAGGCAGTGCAATTAAGAAAAGTTATTTATTGCGCTGACCAGAACATTAGTCTTGGTATCAAAATATAACCACGAGGAAGCGGCCCTTATTAGGGTCAGACATTTCCTTGATTAAATTTTTGGGGAAGGGACTCGCGATGGACACAGCAGACTGCGCCCACTATTCAAAAAACAGTTAAATCCAACGGCCGCACCGCGCCCATCCAGATGGCATGATCGGAGTGATCCAGCAGGTCATTGCCCGTGTTGGGGTGCAAAAACACCACCAGACCGTGCCGGTTCAGCGCCAGCCACGGCAAGAGCTGGCCTATCAACTCGGGGCCGAAGGCCAGTTGGCAGCTCCAGTCCGGGTGCGGGCCGACCGGACGCTCGTGAACGCGGCCCATGCTCACGCCAACAAATAGCTGCGCAGCTTCTTCGCACAGGGCGCGGGCTTGATCGATGGTTGTGGCGTCGAAATAGACGTGGGCGTGGTAGCTCTTGATGCGTTGCATAAGTACCTCGTTGAAAAGCCCCTCACCCCAACCCTCTCCCGGAGGAAGAGGGGGCTGACCGGGTTGCTAGTCGTTAGCCTGAGACCTCAAATACCGCGTCGAATATGGATTCAAAGCTGTACTTTCAGACGGCCGAAAACTTCCAATATCCCCCAATCGGTTCCTTCTCCCTCCGGGAGAGGGCTAGGGTGAGGGTTTGCTTTACAGCGCCAACAACCGCCGCAATTCAGCCAGCGCCGGCGTTGTGTCCGGGCGCACACCGCGCCACACGTAGAACGCTTCAGCCGCCTGTTCGGCGAGCATGCCCAAGCCATCCATCACCTGACCCGCGCCATGCGCGCTGGCCCACAAGCAAAACGAGGTGGGCTCTTTGCCGTACATCATGTCGTAGCACAGGGTCTTGCCCGGCTCGATCAGGCTGCTGGCAATCGGCGGCACTTCGCCCGACAGGCTGGCGGAGGTGGCGTTGATGATCACGTCGACCGGCTCATGCAGCCAGTCAAAGCCACTGGCCGCCACCGGCCCCAGATCGCTGAACAGTTCGGCCAGCACTTCGGCTTTTTCCACCGTGCGATTGGCAATGGTCACAGATGCCGGACCTTCGGCCAGGATCGGCTCCAATGCACCGCGCACCGCGCCGCCCGCACCCAGGATCAAGATGCGTTTGCCCTTGAGGCTCAAGCCGGCATTGACCGTCAGATCGCGCACCAGACCGGCACCGTCGGTGTTGTCGCCCAGCAAGCTGCCATCAGCCTGTTTGCTCAGTGTGTTGACCGCGCCTGCCCGCTGCGCCCGGGCGGTCAGTTGGTCAACCATGCGGTAGGCTTCTTCCTTGAACGGCAGGGTCACGTTGGCACCGCGGCCCTGCTGAAAAAACGCCGAGGCACAGCCAGTAAAATCGTCCAGCGGTGCGAGCAAGGTTTCGTACTGCATGACCTGGCCGGTTTGTTCAGCAAACAGGCGGTGCAGGATCGGGGATTTGCTGTGGGCAATCGGGTTGCCAAAAACGACATAACGGTCCATCAGACGGCTCCTTGGGCAATGTCAGGCGTTGGCTAACCAGTCGCGGTCTTGCAGGAAGTATTCAGTCAGACGCGCTTCTTCGCTGCCCGGCTCGGCTTTCCAGTCATAGGCCCAGCGAACCTGTGGCGGCAATGACATCAGGATCGATTCGGTACGACCGCCCGATTGCAGGCCGAACAAGGTGCCACGGTCGTAGACCAGGTTGAATTCCACGTAACGGCCACGGCGGAACTCTTGAAATTCACGCTGTTGCGCGGTGTAGGCGTCGGCTTTGCGGCGCTGAACGATCGGCAGGTAGGCGTCGATATAAGCGTCGCCAATGGCGCGAATAAAGGCGAAGCAGGTGTCGAAATCCCACGCGTTCAGGTCATCAAAGAACAGACCACCGATGCCACGGGGCTCGTTGCGATGCTTGATGTGGAAGTAGGTGTCGCACCAGGCCTTGTAGCGCGGATAAACATCGGCACCAAACGGGGCGCAGGCCTGCTCGGCCACTCGGTGCCAGTGAACGCAGTCTTCTTCAACGGCGTAGTAGGGCGTGAGGTCGAAACCGCCACCGAACCACCACACCGGCTCTTCGCCTTCTTTTTCGGCGATGAAAAAACGCACGTTGGCGTGGGACGTTGGCACATGCGGGTTGTGCGGGTGGATCACCAGCGACACGCCCAGGGCTTCAAAGCCACGACCTGCCAGTTCCGGACGATGGGCGCTGGCCGACGGCGGCAAGCCGCTGCCAAACACGTGGGAAAAGTTAACGCCGCCCTTTTCAATCAGCGTGCCGTTTTCGATCACACGGGTGCGACCGCCACCACCCGCTGGGCGCTCCCAGGCGTCTTCAACGAAATGCGTGCCGCCATCTTCGGTTTGCAGTGCGTTGCAAATGCGGTCTTGAAGGTCGAGCAAGTAGGCTTTTACGGCCTCGGTGCGGGTAGTCATGACATCACCTTAATCGGGCAAAGCGACGCGGCGCTTCGTTCAGAACGGGCCGGCGGCAAAGGGCCGCTAGCATAACACCGCCCTCCGGCTCACCGCAGTTGACGGAGATCACGCTTAAGCGTTGGATAGGGCCTTCGTGAAATGAGCGAGGACAGTGAACATGGCAAAACGTATCCAGTTTCGGGCCCACGGCGGCCCTGAAGTGCTTGAGTATGTCGACTTCCAACCCGCCGAGCCGGGCCCGCAACAGGTGCGGGTGCGTAATCAGGCCATTGGTCTGAATTTCATCGATACCTATTACCGTGGCGGCCTGTACCCGCTGCCTGAGCTGCCATCCGGGCTGGGCAATGAAGGCGCGGGTATCGTCGATGCGGTGGGCAGCGAGGTGCACAACGTCAAGGTCGGCGACCGCGTGGCATACGGCACCGGCCCGTTGGGTGCGTACAGTGAACTGCATGTGTTGCCTGCCGCGAACGTGGTGAAGCTGCCGGACGATATTTCGTTCGAACAAGCCGCCGCGGTGATGCTCAAGGGCCTGACGGTGCAGTACTTGCTGCGTCAGACCTTTGAGCTCAAAGGTGGCGAAACCATCTTGTTTCACGCGGCGGCCGGTGGTGTCGGCTCGCTGGCCTGCCAATGGGCCAAGGCTTTGGGCGTGAAGTTGATCGGCACCGTCAGTTCGGCCGAAAAAGCCGCACACGCCAAGGCGCTGGGCGCATGGGCAACCATCGATTACAGCCATGAAGACGTGGTCCAGCGGGTGCTGGAATTGACCAATGGCAAGAAGTGCCCAGTGGTTTATGACGGTGTCGGCAACGACACGTGGCTCACCTCGCTCGACTGCCTGGCACCTCGCGGGCTGATGGTCAGCTTTGGTAACGCTTCCGGCGCGGTGACTGGGGTCAATCTGGGGATTTTGTCGCAGAAAGGCTCGCTGTACGTGACCCGCCCGACGCTGGCGAGCTACGCCAATAACGCCGAAAACCTGCAGGCAATGGCCGACGAGTTGTTCGGGATGATCCGCAGCGCCAAGGTCAAGGTCGATATCAGTCAGCGCTTTGCACTGAAGGATGCGGCTCAGGCGCAGATCGAGTTGTCGGCACGACGGACCACCGGGTCGACTATTTTGGTGCCTTGATTAAAGGACACTGATCCCCTGTAGGAGCGAGCTTGCTTGCGATGCAAACGACGCGGGTTATGGCGTTCACCGCGTTGATGCCATCGCGAGCAAGCTCGCTCCTACAGGGTTTTCAGAGTTTTGTAGACCGTTTACGCCGGACGTACAACTTTGCCGGTCGCCAAATCGCGGATCAGGCTCGGGTTTTTGCGGCCACCCAGATTACCGCCCAACACGTGGTCGATCTGGCCCCGAAAATATTGCTCAACTTTGAGCCGCGTACGCGCCGCCGGCAAGCCCGCCGGGTTGGCCGAGGTCGATACAACCGGTCCCACCAACGAACACAACTCACGCACCAGAGGGTGATCACTCACTCGCAACGCCACGGTGTCGTGAATTCCAGTAATCCACTCAGGCAACAACCCCTGATGCGGCACCAGCCAGGTGTTGGGACCCGGCCAAGTGCTGGACATGCGGTCGAGCCAATTCTGTGGGAAGTCTTCGAACAGAAAATCGAACTGGTGGATATTGTCGGCAACCAAAATCAGACCTTTATCCACAGGCCGCGATTTGATCGCCAGCAAACGCTCCACGGCATCTTCGTTCCACGGGTCGCAACCCAGGCCCCACACGGCCTCGGTCGGATAGGCAATTACCGCGCCTGCGCGAATGGCTATTGCGGCTTGCTGTACGCGCCAGGTGCTGATCATTCAGTGTCTCCAAATAGGTGCTGTGCGCAGTGTACTTAGCTGGCGCGAGCAAACCAACGCCCGCCCTCCAGCACCACGTGCCCTTGCAATTCAAGCTCTGTCATCTCGGCCATTAATCTGGGCAAGTCCCAGCCGCTGGCACTGACCAAGCCTTCACTGGTGTAAGGCGCTGCCTGCAACAATTGCACTAATGGATGACAGCTTGGCGTGAACAGTTCGGCTGTGGATAGCGGCATTGAGCGCCAACCGCGCAAACCTTCAAGGATATGCTGCACGGTTTCGACCAGCGTTGCGCCATCACGGATCAACTGATGACAGCCACGCGCACCAGGGTGATGAATCGAGCCCGGCATCGCGAACACCTCACGCCCTTGTTCGGCGGCCAGCCGCGCGGTGATCAGTGAACCACTGGCCACACTGGCCTCGACGACCAATACACCCAGGGATAAGCCACTGATAATCCGGTTACGCCGTGGGAAGTTTCCCGCCTGCGGGCCGGTGTCCAGCGGGAACTCCGAAACCACCGCGCTGCCCCCGGCAATCATCGCGTCGGCCAAGGCGCGATGGCGCTGTGGATAAAGTTTTTCCAGCCCCGTACCCAGCACGCCCACCGTCTGCCCGCCAATGTCCAGCGCAGCCTGGTGGGCGGCACCATCAATACCCAGCGCCAGCCCGCTGGTAATCACAAAACCGGCCCCCGCCAGGCAGCGGGAAAAGGCTGTTGCAGTGTCCAGACCTGGCCGAGAAGCGCGTCGGCTACCGACCACCGCCAACTGCGGTTTTTCCAGGATCGAAGGCTCGCCCGCCACGAATAACAGCGGCGGGGCATCGCTCAATTCACTCAATAAAGCCGGATAATCGGCCTGGTCGTGTAACAGAACATGTTGCGCAGAGCCCTCAAGCCAGCGCAATGCAGCGCTGGCGCCGTCTCGAACCTGCGGACTGCGACGTGCCTCGGCGCAAACCGCCGGCAGCCCCAGAGCACGCCATGCACTGGACGGCGCACTGAGCGCCGAACTGGCCGAACCGAAGGCACTGAACAAGGTGTAATAACGCCGCGGTCCCACCTCAGGCAGACGGTGCAAACGTAAACGAGCTTCCAGCTCGGCGGGAGAAATATCAGGCTGCGGCATGGGATCATCCTTGATCGATTTGAGCGTTCCGGCAACAAGAACAAGCTGTGGATAAGTCTGTTGACAAGTTGTTTGAACACGGCCGTAAAACGCGGAATTGAGCACTAGACTCGCCCTTGAAATCGGGTGTAGAAACCCAACCTTAGTTGAACGATCGAGGCAGGCTGTGCGCGTTGGTTTCAAATTGCGACACGCCGCGTTCACAGGCGTATGCCACGTGCAGCCCGGCGACAAGTCGTTTCATCCGCGGGTGAATCCCTTTATTATGTGCGCTCGCGTGAAACGCCTGAACCCGAGCGGGTTCTCTCTGAAAGAGACGTTTTGCACAGGTTGCCCGAGTCCTCAGGACCACCTGACAACCGTTTTCAATCTTTCATACAGTGCAGCAATTACGCCTATGGCCATTTTAAACATCCTCGAATTCCCAGACTCTCGACTGCGTACCATCGCCAAACCCGTAGCGGTTGTGGACGACGAAGTCCGTCAGTTGATCGATGACATGTTTGAAACCATGTACGAAGCGCCGGGCATCGGCCTGGCCGCCACTCAGGTCAACGTCCACAAACGCATCGTGGTCATGGACCTGAGCGAAGACCGCAGCGCACCGATGGTCTTCATCAACCCCGAGTTCGAAACCCTGACCGACGAGATGGGCCAGTACCAGGAAGGCTGCCTTTCGGTACCGGGCTACTACGAAAACGTTGATCGCCCTCAGCGCGTAAAAATCAAAGCGCTGGACCGTGACGGCAAGCCGTTCGAAATGATCGCCGAAGACCTGTTGGCCGTGTGCATTCAACATGAATGCGATCACCTCAACGGCAAGCTGTTCGTCGATTACCTGTCTACGCTCAAGCGTGACCGGATCAAGAAGAAGCTGGAAAAACTGCACCGCCAGAACGCTTGATCGCTCATCTCGAGATTGGCAGCGGCT
>JAZKIA010000096.1:10701-34596 GCA_040385125.1 Pseudomonadota bacterium
GGCAGCGGCTACAGGTCTCGCAGAACTCTCCCCCATTCCAAGTGAGTAATCCATGACTGAGCCACTGCGCATCGTCTTTGCTGGCACCCCAGAATTCGCCGCCGAACACCTCAAGGCGCTGCTCGACAGCCCGTATGAGATCGTCGCGGTCTACACCCAGCCGGATCGTCCGGCCGGGCGCGGGCAAAAGCTGATGCCAAGCCCGGTCAAACAGCTGGCGCTGGAGCACAACATTGTTGTGATGCAGCCGCCCACCTTGCGCGCACCAGAGGCTCAAACCGAGCTGGCGGCGCTCAAGCCGGACTTGCTGGTGGTGGTGGCTTACGGCCTGATCCTGCCGCAAGTGGTGCTCGATATTCCGCGTCTGGGCTGCATCAACAGTCACGCCTCGTTGCTGCCGCGCTGGCGCGGTGCGGCGCCGATCCAACGCGCTATCGAAGCGGGCGACAGTGAAAGCGGGGTGACGGTGATGCGCATGGAGGCGGGTCTGGACACCGGCCCGATGCTGCTCAAGTCCGTAACCCCAATCAGTGCCGACGACACCGGCGGCAGCCTGCACGACCGTCTGGCCGAGCTGGGCCCACCGGCAGTGATCCAGGCCATTGCCGGGTTGGCCGCTGGCACGCTGCAAGGCGAAGTGCAGGACGACAGCCTGGCGACTTACGCCCACAAGCTGAACAAAGACGAAGCGCGCATCGACTGGAGCCGCCCAGCGGTCGAGTTGGAGCGTCTGGTTCGCGCCTTTAACCCGTGGCCAATTTGCCACAGCACGCTCAATGGCGAAGCCCTGAAAGTGCTCGCTGCTACATTGGCTGACGCGCAAGGCGCACCGGGGCAAATCCTCGCGGCCAGCAAGGACGGCCTGGTCGTCGGCTGCGGTGAAGGCGCGTTGTGCCTGACCCGTCTGCAATTGCCCGGCGGCAAAGCACTGAACTTCAGCGATTTTTTCAACAGTCGCCGTGAGAAATTCGCCGTCGGCATCACCCTCGGTCAAACGGAAAACGCTCAATGAATCCTCGTCTGGCAGCCGCCAAGGCCCTGACTGCCGTGCTAAACGGTAAAGCCTCGCTCAACAGCTCGTTGCCGCTGCAACTGGACAAGGTTGAGGTGCGTGATCGCGGCCTGACCCAGGACTTGGCCTTCGGTACGGCCCGCTGGCAACCGCGTTTGTCGGCATTGGCCAACAAGCTGCTGCAAAAGCCGTTTAAAGCAGCGGATTCTGACGTTGAAGCGCTGTTGCTGGTCGGCCTGTATCAACTGCTCTACACCCGCATTCCAGCGCACGCTGCGATTGGCGAAACCGTGGGTTGCGCCGACAAGCTGAAAAAGCCGTGGGCCAAAGGCTTGCTCAATGCCGTGTTGCGCAACGCTCAGCGCGAAAGCGAAGCCCTGCTGGCCGAGCTGGAGCACGACCCGGTAGTGCGCACCGCACACCCGCGCTGGCTGCAAAAATCCCTGAAGGCATTCTGGCCTGAACAATGGGAAGCCATTTGCGCGGCCAACAACGCGCATCCGCCGATGATTTTGCGGGTCAATCGTCGCCATAAAACCCGTGATGCCTACGTGCAATTGCTGGTTGAGAGCGGCATCGAGGCGCAACCGTGCGTCTACAGTCAGGACGGAATCGTGCTCGCCGAAGCTTGCGATGTGCGTAACCTGCCGGGCTTTGCCGAAGGCTGGATTAGCGTGCAGGACGAAGCCGCACAACTGGCCGCCGACCTGCTGGATCTGGCGCCAGGCCAGCGCGTGCTCGACGCCTGCTGCGCACCGGGCGGCAAGACCTGCCACATTCTGGAAGTCGAGCCGAAGCTGGCTGGCGTGGTGGCAGTCGACCTGGAAGCCAAGCGTTTGGTGCGGGTACGCGAAAACCTTGAGCGTCTGGGCCTGAGCGCCGAGTTGATCGCCGCCGATGGCCGCGACACCGCGACCTGGTGGGATGGCAAGCCGTTCCAGCGTATTTTGCTCGATGCACCGTGTTCAGCGACCGGGGTGATTCGTCGCCATCCGGACATCAAGCTGACCCGCCAACCGGACGACATCGCCGCGCTCGCCACCCTGCAAGGCGAACTGCTGGACGCGATGTGGCCTACGCTGGAAGTCGGTGGCATCTTGCTCTACGCCACCTGCTCGACCTTGCCGACCGAAAACACCGAAGTCATCGAGGCCTTTCTGGCTCGCACACCGGGTGCACGCGAGCTGGATATCGCCGGTCAGTTTGGTATCAAACAACCCCACGGGCGCCAGTTGTTGGCGCAAGAGGGCGGGCATGACGGCTTCTATTACGCCAAGTTGATCAAGATTGCTGCCGCTCGCGGCTAATGATTAGGAAATGACGGCATGAAAATCATCATCCTCGGCGCAGGACAAGTCGGCGGTACGCTGGCAGAGCATTTGGCCAGCGAAGCCAACGACATCACCGTGGTCGACACCGATGGCGAACGCCTGCGTGACCTCGGTGATCGTCTCGATATTCGTACCGTGCAGGGCCGCGCTTCGCTGCCCAATGTACTGCGCCAGGCGGGTGCGGATGACGCCGACATGCTGGTGGCGGTGACCAACAGCGACGAAACCAACATGGTCGCGTGTCAGGTCGCCTATACGTTGTTTCACACCCCGACCAAAATCGCCCGGGTGCGCGAGGCGGCTTATCTGACACGCGGCGGGGAGTTGTTCGATAACGACGCCATCCCGGTAGACGTGCTGATCAGCCCTGAACAAGTAGTGACCAACTACATCAAGCGCCTGATCGAACACCCCGGCGCGTTGCAGGTGATCGACTTCGCCGAAGGCAAGGCGCAACTGGTGGCGGTCAAGGCGTACTACGGTGGCCCGTTGATTGGTCAGCAATTGCGCCAGCTACGCGAGCACATGCCCAATGTGGATACGCGCGTGGCGGCTATTTTCCGACGTGATCGGCCGATCACGCCGCGTGGCGACACCGTCATTGAAGCCGACGATGAAGTATTTTTCATCGCCGCCAAAGCCAACATTCGTGCAGTGATGAGCGAAATGCGCCGCCTCGATGAAAGCTACAAGCGCATCGTGATTGCCGGGGGCGGGCAAATCGGTGAGCGCTTGGCCGAAGCCATCGAAAGCCGTTATCAGGTCAAGATCATCGAGATGAATCCTGCGCGCTGCCGCTACCTGTCCGACACTCTGGACAGCACCGTGGTGCTACAGGGCAGCGCTTCTGACCGCGACCTGATGCTCGAAGAAAACATTGCTGACGCCGACCTGTTCCTGGCCCTGACCAACGACGACGAAGCCAACATCATGTCGTCACTGCTGGCCAAACGTCTGGGCGCAAAAAAGGTGATGACCATCATCAACAACCCGGCCTACGTGGATTTGATCCAGGGCGGGGACATCGACATCGCCATCAGCCCGCAGTTGGCTACCATCGGTACGTTACTCGCCCACGTACGCCGTGGCGATATCGTCAGCGTGCACTCCCTGCGCCGTGGCGCGGCCGAGGCTATCGAGGCCATTGCCCACGGTGATTCAAAGTCGAGCAAGGTGATTGGACGCAACATTGGTGAAATCCAGCTACCGCCAGGCACCACCATTGGCGCGATCATTCGCGACGAGGAAGTGCTGATTGCCCACGACGCGACGGTGATCAACGCGGGCGACCACGTGATTTTGTTCCTTGTGGATAAAAAGCACATTCGCGACGTTGAGAAGCTGTTCCACGTGGGGTTGAGCTTTTTTTAAGGGGTCAAAAAATGTTGGAGTCACTGGAAAAAATGCTGGCCAAGGGTGTGGATAACTCATTGCTGCGTTTTGGCCTGGGCAAGGGTTATCTCGACCTTGGGGATAACTTAAAGGCGGCGGAGCATCTGCAACATTGCGTGGCGTTTGATCCCAAGTACTCGGCGGCCTGGAAGCTACTGGGCAAAGCGCATTTGGCAGCGGGCGACAAAGAGGCAGCGCGTACGGCGTGGGAGCAGGGGATTGCAGCAGCTCAGGCCCATGGCGATAAGCAGGCCGAGAAAGAAATGACGGTGTTTTTGAAGACGCTGAACAAGCAGCCGTAATGAATATCTGTAGGAGCGAGCTTGCTCGCGATGCAGGCAACTCAGTCGACCTAAATTACCGAGGTGATGCAATCGCGAGCAAGCTCGCTCCTACAGAGTTGTGGCGTCTCAGTACCAGCGCGCCTCGCCCGGTGGACGTTTTTTGAAGCGTTTCATGCTCCACATGTATTGGCTTGGGTACGCCCGCACATACTTTTCAACCACCTGACTCATGGCCGCGCATGAAGTCTCGGTGTCAGTGCTGTACATGGCTTCTGGCGCGGCTTCGAGAATAACCTTGAAGCCCGAACCGTCCGGCAGGCGCAAGGCATGCAAGAACACACCCACCGCTTTGCCACCCGACAGCATGTTTGGCACGAATTTGCTGGTCAGGGCCATGGTGCCGAGAAACGGCACAAAAATACCGGCTGACTCTGCCGGTTCCGGGTCTGCCGGAATGCCCACCTGGCCACCTTTGCGCACTTCCTTGATGACACTCAAAATGCCTTCTTTGGTCGACGCGGCGACGCGGTTACCCAGTTGCACGCGCTGTTTGCGCAGCAACTCATCCACCGCCTTAAGCTTGGGCGGGCGATAAAAAATGATCGGTTTGCACTGGTTGCAGTAGAAGTGGTTGAGCACTTCCCAGTTGCCCAGGTGACTGGTGATACCAACCACGCCTTTGCCTGAGGCCAGAGCATCCTTGAGCACGTCCAAACCTTCGACTTCGCGCACCAGCGCAATCGAGCGCTGGGCTGGCCAGATCCAGGCGCAAGCGCTCTCGGTCAGGCTTTTGCCAATGTCTTTCAGGCTCTGGCCGACCAACTGCTCACGGGCCACCGGGTCCATCTCGGGGAAGCATTTGGCCAGGTTGATACGCACCACATCACGCGAGCGATTGGGCAGTTTCCACATCAGCCAGCCGATGGCCGATCCCACGCGTTGCACCGCGCCCCACGGGAGCATGGCAAATAATCGCAAAGCCCCGACCAGCAAGGCGCCTTTAAACTTTTCCACAGGGTTCTCTCTCAGAAATAACCGATTTCTGTAGGAGCGAGCTTGCTCGCGATAAGATCGACAGCGTCGCTTGGATCGCGAGCAAGCTCGCTCCTACAGGTTTTTCAATTGGCCGTAGTCTAACCGCCGTTTGCCAGTTCGGCGTAGCGGTCGCAGGTGGTGGCGTGATCCATAACCATGCCGCTGGCCTGCATGAAGGCGTAGCAAATGGTCGGGCCGACGAACGTAAAGCCGACTTTTTTCAGCGCTTTGCTCATGGCTTCGGCCTCGGGGGTGACCGCCGGGAATTCGTGGCGCTCGGTGAAGTGGTTGATCTTCGGTTTACCGCCCACGAACGACCATAAAAATTCGACCGGGTCTTTCAGCGCCAGCCAGGCCTGGGCATTACGCCGGGCGCCGGTGATTTTAAGGCGGTTGCGAATGATCCCCGGATCAAGCATCAACGCCTCGATCTCAGCGTCACTCATGGTCGCCAAACGCTGCACATCAAAGCCAAACATGACCTTGCGATAGTGCTCGCGTTTCTTCAAAACGGTGATCCATGACAATCCGGCCTGGAACCCTTCGAGCAATAACAACTCGAACAGCCCATGCGCATCGCGCAACGGCACGCCCCACTCTTGATCGTGATACGCCGTATACAACGGGTCTTCTGAACACCAGAAACAACGTGCCATGTAGGCTCCAAGAGGTGGAGGCGCGACCGAATCGGGTATACTCCCGCTCTTTAAATCGCAGCCCAAGAAACAGGTGAATTTCGTGAGCCAGCCTACGCCAGCCGTGCGTACCTTCCAAGACTTGATCCTCGCCCTCCAGCAATACTGGGCCGAGCAAGGTTGTGTGGTACTTCAGCCCTACGATATGGAAGTAGGCGCCGGCACTTTCCACACCGCTACATTCCTGCGGGCCATCGGCCCGGAAACCTGGAACGCCGCTTATGTGCAGCCCAGTCGTCGCCCGACTGACGGCCGCTACGGCGAAAACCCGAACCGTCTGCAGCATTACTACCAGTTCCAGGTGGTATTGAAGCCTAATCCGCCTAACTTCCAGGAGCTGTACCTCGGCTCCTTGAAGCACATCGGCCTGGATCCGCTGGTGCACGACATTCGTTTCGTGGAAGACAACTGGGAGTCGCCAACACTGGGCGCCTGGGGTCTGGGCTGGGAAATCTGGCTCAACGGTATGGAAGTCACGCAGTTCACCTACTTCCAGCAAGTAGGCGGCATTGAGTGTTACCCGGTTACCGGCGAAATCACCTACGGCCTTGAGCGTCTGGCGATGTACCTGCAGGGCGTGGATTCGGTCTACGATCTGGTCTGGACTGACGGCCCGTTCGGCAAAGTGACCTACGGCGACGTGTTCCATCAGAACGAAGTCGAGCAGTCGACTTACAACTTCGAACACGCCAACGTCGACAAACTGTTTGAACTGTTCGATTTCTACGAAAGCGAAGCCAAGCGGCTGATCGAACTCGACCAGCCGCTGCCGTTGCCAAGCTACGAAATGGTGCTCAAGGCATCCCACACGTTCAACCTGCTGGATGCACGCCGGGCTATTTCCGTGACGGCACGTCAGCAGTACATCTTGCGTGTGCGTACTCTGGCGCGGGCTGTGGCTCAGGCGTATCTCGAAGCGCGCGCCAAGCTGGGCTTCCCGATGGCTCCACCTGATTTGCGTGATGAAGTGTTGGCTAAGTTGGAGGCTGCACAATGAGTGCTCAAGATTTTCTGGTTGAACTGGGCACTGAAGAACTGCCGCCAAAAGCCCTCAATACTCTGGCTGAGGCATTTCTCGCCGGGATTGAAAAAGGCCTGCAAACCGCTGGTCTGAACTTCACCGCGAAAAAAGTCTACGCCGCGCCGCGTCGTCTGGCCGTGCTGTTGACCCAGCTCGATACCCAGCAACCGGATCGCAGCATCAACATCGACGGCCCGCCACGTCAGGCCGCCTTCGATGCTGAAGGCAACCCGACACAAGCAGCCCTTGGCTTTGCCAAGAAGTGCGGCGTTGATCTGAGCGAAATCGATCAGAGCGGCCCCAAGCTGCGCTTCAGCCAGGTGATCGTCGGCAAGCCGACCGCCAGCCTGCTGCCAACCATCGTTGAAGACTCGCTGAACGACCTGCCTATTCCCAAGCGCATGCGCTGGGGTGCCCGCAAGGTTGAGTTCGTGCGTCCGACCCAATGGTTGGTCATGCTGCTGGGCGACGAAGTGATCGACTGTACGATCCTCGCGCAAAAATCGGGTCGTGATTCCCGCGGTCACCGCTTCCACCACCCGGAAAACGTGCGCATCAGCGCACCGGCCAACTACCTCGAAGACCTGCGCAAAGCCTACGTGCTGGCAGACTTCGATGAGCGTCGCGAGCTGATTTCCAAGCGCGTGGCCGAGCTGGCGACGATGCAGGAAGGTACGGCCATCGTGCCGCCAAGCCTGCTCGACGAAGTGACCGCGCTGGTTGAGTGGCCGGTGCCGCTGGTGTGCTCGTTTGAAGAGCGCTTCCTCGATGTACCGCAAGAAGCCCTGATCACCACCATGCAGGACAACCAGAAGTACTTCTGCCTGCTGGACGTTGATGGCAAGTTGCTGCCGCGATTCATTACCGTGGCCAACATTGAAAGCAAAGACCCGCAGCAGATCATCTCGGGTAACGAGAAAGTGGTTCGTCCACGTCTGACCGATGCTGAGTTCTTCTTCAAGCAAGACAAGAAGCAGACGCTCGAAAGCTTCAACCTGCGCCTGCAAAACGTGGTGTTCCAGGCTCAACTGGGCAGCGTTTACGACAAGGCCGAGCGCGTCTCCAAACTGGCAGCGTTCATTGCCCCGCGTATCGGTGGCGATGCTCCGCGCGCAGCCCGTGCCGGCTTGCTGTCCAAGTGCGACCTGGCCACTGAAATGGTCGGTGAGTTCCCGGAGATGCAAGGTGTTGCCGGTTACTACTACGCCCTCAACGATGGCGAGCCAGAAGACGTCGCGCTGGCGCTGAACGAGCAGTACATGCCACGTGGCGCTGGCGCTGAGTTGCCAAGCACCCTGACCGGCGCTGCGGTGGCCATCGCTGACAAGCTCGACACGCTGGTCGGTATTTTCGGCATCGGCATGTTGCCAACCGGCAGCAAAGACCCGTATGCCCTGCGGCGTGCGGCGCTGGGGATCTTGCGGATTCTGATCGACAAGAAGCTCGACCTTGACCTGACCGAAGCGGTGAGCTTCGCGGTCACGGCATTCGGCGCCAAGATCAAGTCGGCCGGTTTGGCTGATCAGGTGCTGGAATTCATCTTCGACCGCCTGCGTGCGCGTTATGAAGACGAAGGCGTGGACGTTGCCACTTACCTGTCGGTACGTGCGCTGCAGCCGACTTCGGCACTGGATTTCGATCAGCGTGTGCAAGCCGTACAAGCGTTCCGTCAATTGCCGGAAGCCGCTGCACTGGCCGCCGTTAACAAGCGTGTATCGAACCTGTTGAGCAAAATTGAAGGCACGGTTTCGACTCATGTCGAAGCCCGTTATTTCGACAATGCCAGTGAGTTCTCGCTGTTCTCGGCCATCCAGAAGGCTGACGAAGCAGTACAGCCAATGGCCGCTGCCCGTCAGTACAACGAAGCGCTGACTCGCCTGGCGTCGTTGCGTGAGCCGGTAGATGCGTTCTTTGACGCGGTGATGATCAACGCTGAAGACGCGAGCGTGCGGGCTAACCGTTACGCGCTGTTGGCGCGCTTGCGCGGGCTGTTCCTCGGCGTAGCCGATATTTCACTGCTGGGCTAAGGAGCTGCCGTTGAAACTGCTGATTCTCGATCGGGACGGGGTGATCAACTACGACTCCGATGCTTACATCAAGTCCGTCGAGGAGTGGATCCCACTCCCCGGCGCGATCGAGGCCATTGCGCAGTTGAGCAAGGCGGGCTGGACGGTCGCAGTTGCGACCAACCAGTCCGGTATTGCTCGCGGCTACTACGATGTCGCCACCCTCGAAGCCATGCACGCGCGCTTGCGTGCGTTGGTGGCCGAGCAGGGAGGCGAACTCGGGCTGGTGGTGTATTGCCCGCACGGTCCCAATGAAGGCTGCACCTGCCGCAAGCCAAAACCGGGCATGTTGCAGACGATTGCCGCGCATTACGGCGCTGATTTGGCCGGATGTTGGTTTGTCGGTGACAGTTTGGGTGACTTGCAGGCTGCAAAAGCCGTCGATTCTCAGCCTGTTTTGGTAAAAACCGGAAAGGGCCTACAAACATTGGCCAAAGAGTTGCCGGTTAATACCCTAATATTTGACGATCTGGCGGCAGTCGCCGCAGAACTTATCCACCAATAAAACCGCTTTGAACACCTGCCTGCATCTTGTGCAGCAGCCTGTTCAGTCGTGTCTTATTACGCAACGGTAAAAGCCGCTATGTCGATCCTGCAGGCCATCAGAACCTTCTTCTTTTACCTGCTGCTGGGCACCAGCTCTCTGCTGTGGTGCTCGCTGAGCTTTTTTGTCGCCCCCTTTCTGCCGTTTCGTGCGCGTTATCGGTTTATCAACGTGTACTGGTGCCGCTGCGCGCTATGGCTAACGCGGGTGTTCCTGAACATCCACGTGGAAGTGAAGGGCGCTGAAAACATCCCGCAGCGACCGTGCGTCATTTTGGCCAACCACCAAAGTACCTGGGAGACGTTTTTTCTCTCGGCCTACTTTCAGCCGTTGAGTCAGGTGCTCAAGCGCGAGTTGCTGTATGTGCCGTTCTTTGGCTGGGCAATGGCGATGCTGCGTCCAATAGCTATCGACCGCGACAACCCAAAGGCTGCGCTCAAGCACATTGCCAAGAAAGGTGATGAGCTGCTCAAGGACAACATTTGGGTGCTGATCTTTCCAGAGGGCACTCGCGTGCCGTTCGGCCAGGTTGGCAAGTTTTCCCGGGGCGGTACGGCGCTGGCGGTAAACGCCGAGTTACCGGTGCTGCCGATTGCTCACAATGCGGGCAAATACTGGCCAAAAACTGGCTGGCTCAAGCGTGCTGGCACGATTGAGGTGGTGATTGGCGAACCGATGTACGCCAACGGCACCGGGCCACGGGCGATTGCCGAGCTGAACGACCGGGTCCAGGCCTGGAACGAACAGGCACAGCGCGATATGGGCTCACTGCCACCTGTGGCGGCACCTGTAGAAACCGCTGCGGGCTAAGCGAATTGTGGATAACTTGTGCACAAGTTTTCGATTTTCTTGAAAAAACAGCCGTAAGTAGATGATTTAAATACTTATTTCACGGTATGACTTTTTAACAAAAAACGTGCATAAGTTTTTCTAAGCGGCGATATGAAAACACAAAAGACCCGCCAGACCCTTAACTCTGGCGGGCTCAAACCGTAGGCGTTCAAGCAGGGCATCACCTGGACGATACAACGCATTGCGCGCACTCAGGCTTTGAAACCTGCCAGCTCTCGGGTCTTGGTTGGCACGGAAGACGCGTCAGCAGGATTGGTATGCGTTATTTTTTCATGCATTGCATCCCTGGATTTCAACGCCTCGTTAAAGATTGCGGCCGCGTTAGCCGCACGCTGCAAGGCCTCAGGGTTTTTAAACATCTCCGCACCAATTTTATCGAACCCTTCTTTATCTCCAAACGCCGCCTGCAATTTTTCTTGTGCATTGCCCTGCATCAATGCATATGAAATTTCATCCATTGAATGCCCACCGTCTATATAAATAAACAGTAACGCTTGGATTTCCAAATACGCTTCAATGTCGGCAGGCGCCGTGTTGGCATGGATGTCTTTGCACGCACGCACGGCCCCATGCTCAATTAAAATTGAACCCGATGGACCATTCACATACGTGCCAACCTGATTTTCAAATAATCTTGCCATATAAGAGTTAGGCTTGAGCGCATCAGGATGGTCAGGGTTCTGCATTTCAAGTCGGTCAGGACACCGCGTGCTGGCGCCTGCTAGTAATGTACTGCCATAGTCTTTATCGTACTTGATGCTAAACGCTTCATTCAGTTTCAAGTCCCTTGGCGTCGGGTCGATACTTCTCATGATGCCGACGTTATGACTGCCCGACTGCCTGAATAAGTTCCCCTCTTTGACATTCAGTTCAACCCGACCTTTCCCCGGCGCTTTAATTGGATCGAATACACCATCCCAGTGATCAGGTGGAAGTTTGGACTCAACATCCGGCTCATTCTTAAGCGCATAACTTAAATACCGATGTTTATATATATCAAACAAAGCCTCTCGTGCGGAGGGCGAGATCTCAAGGGTTTCAAGTGTTTTGCAGGCCCTGTCATAAAACCCTTTCAGCTGATCCAAACCGACAATAGCAGTGTCAAAGCCCTTGTTTTTCCAAGCCGCCTCATACTTTTCAAACAGTGCAAGTGGTACATAATTCTCTTTTATATACTTCACTTGCGCATGAGAAATATCACTGAATTTTTCATATATCTTTTTATCACTGAAATATGCCTGCAGCGCGTATTTAGCGTAATAACTTTCAAAGGCTCGCCTGACCGGATCATTGACCATCTTTAATTTGGCTGACCCCGCCATGCTCTGAGCCGTGTGATTTCCCGTTAACGTCAAAAGAAGCGCGCGTCGGTCCCCCTCATTTTTCATATTTTTTAACTGAGACAGTATTCTTTGTGTCTCGGTCTCTTTACCTTCTGAGATCCGGAACCGGTTCAACCCAAAGCTAAGCGCTCCATCCTTGATGAACGCTTTCCCGATGGGTATTCGATCCTGCGAGTGCTTTTCTACGACCTCACTGCCAATGACCGCATTATAAATTGCACCATTTTTTACCTGAATAGCGTCATGCCTATCGCTGTAAAAACTAAGCGGTCTGTTTTCACCAACCAATGCCAGTGTCAGCAGAGGCATTTTTGGGGATATGAGGTCAATTGGGCTATTTTTCACGCGGTCAAAGTTTTTAACGAATTCAACGCTTCTTGATTTTCTTAGTCCCTCACTTGGGACATGCGAAGTTTTTTGCAGTTGTACAGCATCAATGACCGTTGGCATTATTCACTCCTTTCAACCCAACCAAGGGTCGGTATTAGTTCTTAAAGGCGGCGTTGAGCAATTTCAATAGTTCGTAAAAAGCCTCAAGCATCTGCGCCATTGTATCTATTGATGTCGCGCACTCATCGTCAAGCAGAGCCTTAACTTCATAGGTGTCTTCACGCTTCCCAATTACGACTTGCCCCGTTAACACGCCGGGAAGAGGATGTTGTAATAAATCAATCAGCACCCGGGAATGAAAGCCGATATTCGTTGCATTAAGCGCTGTTAATCTCGCCCATACCCACACCTGATGATTTTTCACGGTGATCCATATTGGGTCTATTTCTTTGAATGTCAGTTCTATGGTTGAGTGCTGAGTAAAGGGGTCAATGTGATTTGACGGCACTCCCATATTTATTAATGTTGCACGTAATACTTTTGAAATATCAACCGTTACCATTTATCGACTCTCATCCACTTCGGGCATGTGCACGCACTTTGCCATATTCGCCTTACCGCGAATTACCTAATGACTCTCAGCGCATCGGTTACTCAGCCTATATCTGTTCCACTCGCGCTGAGCAACTGTTCCGACAGCGGTGATAACCATTAACGCCACTCTGCAATACAGATAAATTTCATCTTTTTAGACCCCGTTAAGAATGCTTATTCAGCCTTTGGCGTGAGTATCATCCTTCAGCACACCGGCTGAAAAACGGGCATAACCGTTTTTTAAAACGACGAGTGGTGAAGTATCTCGCTGGATAGACGTGGGGAAGGCTAAGTGCACGCATGCGAAGTCTTTAATATTCGTTCTTTTTCCCTCTATTTAAAACAACATGTGTGCAATCCGATAAAAAGAACCTCATTGTGCGAAAGCTCCGTTTATCATGCCGTCCATTACATGTCTTACAATTTGTGGTTGTCGCCACAGAATTGGTTCCGTGAAATTTTTATCATCGCTCGATCAAGGTTATTGAATGACTTATATGGCCAGCGGAGGGTATGGCTGTGCCATTCCCTCCTTTCAATTAATTGTCTTCTACACCTTATCGATATCCACGTTCCTGGTTTCCTTCAAGCACAACATGCCCACCACCAGGCTGACCCCGGTGATCACCACCGGATACCACAAGCCGTAGAAGATATCCCCGGTGTAGACCACCAGCGCAAAGGACACGGTGGGCAGGAAGCCGCCAAACCAGCCGTTACCGATGTGATACGGCAGGGACATCGAGGTGTAACGGATACGGGTAGGGAACAGTTCGACCATCACGGCTGCCAGCGGCCCGTAGGTCATGGTCGCGATAAGGGTCAGCAGCACCATCACCAACACCACCATCGGCTGGTTCACTGCACTCGGGTCAGCTTTGGCCGGATAGCCCGCTGCTGTGATCGCCGCACGCATTGCAGCTTCATCAAAACCGTTGATCTGTTGCTCACCTACCGAGACCTGCACGCCTGTACCTGGCGCAGCGCTCTCTGAGGTGTACGGCAAACCTTGTTTGACCAGAAAGGTTTTGACCTTGTCGCACGGGCTGTCAAAACGCGCTTTGCCCACCGGGTCAAACTGGAAGGTGCATGTAGATGGGTCGGCCATCACCACGATCGGCGACTGACGGCTAGCGGTGTCAATTTGCGGGTTAGCGTAATGGCTCAATGCTTTGAACAGCGGGAAGTACAACACGGTGGCCAATAACAAACCGAGCATCAAAATCGGCTTGCGCCCCACACGGTCCGACAACCAGCCGAAGAAGATAAAGAACGGTGCACCGATCACCACGCTGATAATCAGCAGCATGTTGGCCTGAGCCGGGTCCATCTTGAGCATCTGCGTGAGGAAGAACAGCACGTAGAACTGCGCCGTATAGAAGGTTACCGCTTGGCCTGCGTTGATGCCAAACAGCGCAATCAGCACGATCTTGAGGTTTTCCCACTTGCCGAACGACTCACGGATCGGCGACTTGCTGGTTTTGCCTTCGGCTTTCATTTTCACGAACGCAGGCGACTCGTGCATGCTCATCCGAATCCAGGTCGAGATGCCCAGTAGCACGATGGACAGCAGAAACGGCAGACGCCAGCCCCAGACTTCAAACTGATCGCCCGTCAGGTAGCGGCAGCTCAGCACCACGACCAATGACAGCAGCAGACCAAGGGTGGCGGTGGACTGAATCCAGCTGGTGTTGAAACCGCGCTTGCCGGGTGCCGCGTGCTCAGCCACGTAAGTGGCAGCGCCGCCATATTCCCCGCCCAGCGCCAGCCCCTGGAGCATGCGCAGCAGCACCAGCATGATCGGTGCCGCAATGCCGATGCTGGTGTAGGTAGGCAGCAAACCGACAGCAAAGGTCGAAAGGCCCATCAGAATGATGGTCATGAGGAAGGTGTATTTTCGCCCGATCATGTCGCCCAGGCGGCCAAACACCAGCGCACCGAACGGCCGTACCAAGAAGCCGGCTGCGAAAGCCATCAAGGCAAAAATGAACGCCGTGGTGTCGTTAACCCCCGCAAAGAACTGTTTGCTGAGAACGGTCGCCAATGCGCCATACAAGAAAAAGTCATACCACTCGAAAACCGTCCCGAGGGATGACGCAAAAATGATCTTTCGTTCTTCACGGCCGGTCGTCGCCTTGGCGGGGGCGGCCTGTTGTGCAATTGAGTCCGACATATTCAATGTCCTCGGCCCTGTGGGCCACAGTGATTATTGTTGTTGTCCACTGTCGGTTTCGGCTGACGGCGCCTAAAACCACGATCGCCTTCAGGCGACCGGTGTTGCTGATGTGCGGTTGAGCGCTGTTTCTTTGTGCGGCGTGTGAATCGGTGTCGCAAGAATCAATTGCGCGGCTTTTTCGCCAATCATTAACGCAGGCGAACAGGTATTGCCTGACACGATGTTAGGCATGATCGACGCATCCGCCACCCTTAGCCCTGGCACCCCGTGAACACATAACTCGGCATCGACCACCGCATCTGCGTCATGGCCCATACGGCAGGTGCCCACGGGGTGAAAGATCGTCGTACCAATGCGTGCGGCGGCTTCGTACAGCTCTTGCTCGGTTTGCAGCGCCTTGCCGGGAAGATATTCCTCAGGGCTAAACGCCTGCAGGGCAGGGCTGGCTACTATGCGTCGGGTCAGGCGTATTGCATCCGCCGCGACCTTTAAGTCGTCAGGGTGGCTCAAGTAGTTGGGATCAATCAGCGGTGCGTCATCTGGATTGGCTGAACGAATATCGACCCGCCCCCGACTCTTGGGCCGCAAGTTACACACCGATGCGGTAAAGGCGGGGAAGGTGTGCAACGGCTCGCCAAAGCGCTCAAGTGACAGAGGCTGGACGTGGTACTGCAAGTTGGCAGAGGGCTGCTCGGGGCTGGATTTAACAAAGGCTCCCAATTGGCTCGGTGCCATCGCCAGTGGGCCACTGCGATCGTAGGCATATCGCAAGCCCATACCAATCTTGCCCCACAGGCTGTTGGCCACTTGGTTGAGCGTGCGCGCGTTGCTGAGTTTGAAGATCAGGCGCAGTTGCAGGTGGTCCTGCAAGTTGCCGCCAACACCGGGCAGTTCATGCTGAACAGTTATCCCCAGGCGTTCCAACAGCGGGCGAGGGCCGATGCCCGAGCGTTGCAAAATCCCCGGCGAACCGATGGAGCCGGCGCACAGAATAATCTCGCGGCGGGCCGTGAAGGCATGATCAGTACCTTGCCAGCGAGCGCAAACCTGGGTGGCGCGTCCGTTGTCGAGCAGCACCTTATCGACCTGTACATCGGTCAAAACGGTCAGATTTTCGCGTTTGAGTATCGGCCGCAAAAACGCCTTGGAGGCATTCCAGCGAACCCCGGTGCGCTGATTGACCTGAAAGTATCCACAGCCCTGATTGTCACCGGTGTTGAAATCACTGACGGTCGGAATACCGCTTTGTGCGGCCGCATCGCGAAAGGCATCAAGAATGGGCCATGTATAACGCTGTTGCTCGACCCGCCATTCGCCATCGCCGCTGTGTAACTCGGAGTTACCGGCGAAGTGTTTTTGGCTGCGTTTGAACAGTGGGAGCACGTCTTTCCAGGCCCAGCCCGGATTACCAAGCTCAGCCCAGCGATCGTAATCGCCCGCCTGACCACGCATATAAATCATGCCATTAATCGACGAACTGCCGCCCAGCACCTTGCCCCGTGGATAACTCAGACTGCGGCCTTGCAAGCCCGCCTGCACCTCGGTTTTGAAGCACCAGTCGGTGCGCGGGTTACCGATGCAATACAGGTAACCCACCGGGATATGAATCCACGGGTAGTTATCTTGCCCGCCCGCTTCAAGCAGCAATACGCGGTGACGAGGATCGGCAGACAGCCGATTCGCCAGCACCGAACCTGCGGGGCCTGCACCTACGATGATGTAGTCGAACACTTGATTGGCTGATGGCATGAATCCCTCGCGCCTTTATTTATTGTTCTTGTCCTACACCATCCTATTGATTAATGACGTGATGGAAACGCGTGTTTTCACCGATTGGTTGTGCGTTTTTGCATGGCCAGTGGATAAATAACGATCATTACCACAGCAAAACGTCATAGGTCAGATACAACCGATAGTTGTCACGGTCACTGGCAAAGGTTGAGCGGTATTTGGCCTTGCGCAGCTCAACACCGAGCCCTTTGAAGGCGCTGTCTTGAATGACATAGCGCAGGTTGGTGTCCATCTCCCACTCTCTGGCCTCACTATTTTTGTAAGTGCCGTTTTCGCCTTTGTAGTAACGGGTCATGAACGTCAGCCCCGGAATCACCGCAGCAAAATCATAGTCGTAGCGCATCATCCAGGTTTGCTCACCTGCCTGGATGAATTTCCCGACGCCCGCGTTACTAAATGAATAGACGGTGGAAACAGCGGTATAAGGCAATGCCGTATCGCCCGAGAGCTTTTGATAGCCAAGGCCGAACGCCTGCGCACCCAGACGGTAAGTAAATAACCCGCTGAACATGTCAGCATCGACTGCACCGTTGCGTGCCTCGCCAGCTTCGCCGCTGATGAAATAGCGCAGATCACTGGTCAGATTACCGCCGCCAATCGGCTGCTTGTGTACGAGGCCAAAAAACTGCTGGCGATAGAACTCGCGCATCTCGCCGTAGTACCACGTGGCACTCAGTTTCGGGGTGACGGTGTACGTTGCACCGGCGAAGTCAAAGTCAGTGCCCCGCGTGCCGGTGTAGCCCTGTGGATAAATATCGACGTTGTCGGTGGAGTTCCGCTGCTTCAATTTATCCAGATGCCCAGTGTGCAGATAGAGATTGCGAATCCCGGTGTATTCAATCTGGGTGCCCTGAAAGGTCTGCGGCAGCAAGCGGCCATCGTTGGCAACCAGCAGCGGCATTTTCGGCAACAACGTACCCGTTTTCACGACGGCATCACCCACACGAATTTTCGCGGTAATACCCAGGCTCGAGAATTCGCTGGCTGCGTGACCATCATCATGTACCGGCAGCAAACCTGTGCCCGCATGGGCTGGGCTTGAGTCCAGCCGAAGCCCGGCCAACCCCAGCGCATCGAGTCCAAACCCTACCGTACCTTCGGTATATCCCGACTGCAGGTTCAGCAAAAAACCCTGCGCCCACTCCCTGCGATCATCACCACCATCACGGTAGTCGTCGTTGAAGTAGTAATTGCGCAAGGTCAGCCGGCCTTGCGAGTCTTCTACAAACCCCTGGGCTTGCAGTGCCGGCGACAGGCTCGCCAACAAACCGACGGACACCATGCCGCCTTTGGTAAACAGTTCACGCATTAGCATTTTATCCACGCCATATTGTCGTTTTTTTATGGGCAGTAGCGAGGGGGCAGGCACCCCAGTTGTTACGTTTTGCGCTGGACTCAGCGCTTCGCTGCGGCGGACACTACCCACTAGTCGTCGCACGAACAACGTTATGCGTGAAGCGCATCAGGCTATGCGCATATGCACCAAACGCTGCACGCGTGCCTGCAAAGCCAAAGGAACCCCAAGGTGAATATCAAGCAACTCGAAGCCTTCAAGGCAATCATGTCCACCGGCTCGACCATCGGCGCAGCAGCGCGCATGGGGCTGTCTCAGTCGGCGATCAGCCGCTTGCTGACGCAGCTTGAAGAGTCGCTGGGATTTACCTTGTTCCTGCGTAAAAAGGGTCGTCTGATGGCCACCCCGGAAGCAGAAGAACTGCTGGTCGAAGTCGTGGGGTTGGTCGATGGCATGCAGCGGATACAACGTTTGGCCGATGAACTGCGCATCGGTAAATCACGTAAAAGCCTGCTCAAAGTTGGGGTGCCCACCAGCATGGCCCAAGAGCTTTTGCCTCGAATCGTTGCCGAGTTTTTAAACAGCCATGAAGAGATCGTCGTCGAATTGCTGACGGGGTCATATGACACGATTGAACGGGCTATCCTCAACCGCTCTGTCGACTTGGGTTTCGTCCGACTCCCCACAGACTTGCCAGACTTCGACATTGAACCGGTACTGGAAACCGAGGGCGTTTGCGTCATGCCCGCCGGGCATCCATTGAGTATTCATGAGGTGATTGATGTTCAGCACTTACGTGATGTACCGCTGGTATTGCTGGGTCGACAACGAGCACTGCGTGCCGAGCTCAATCAGATCTTTCGTGCCGTCAACCTGACTCCGCTGGTACGGGTCGAAGTGCACTCGGTCAGCGCCGCATGCAGCTTCGTTGCTGAAGGGCTGGGGGTGTCGATCGTCAATGGATTACTCGTCAGTCATTTCGCGCATCTGCCGATCATTACCCGACCCTTTCGCCCCACCGTGCCCTACGCGTTTGGCCTGGCCTTTCGCCCCGATGAACCACGCTCCTCGATAGTCAGCGCATTTGCCGAACATTTGAAGCAGCGGTTGCGTAGCGCTCAGTTGGCATAAAACGCATAGCCCAACCCAGGTCACGCATAACGTTGTAGCCCTCCAGCGTTTGCCCTAGTGTCGCCAGCAACAAATAATAACAACCGCGAGGGCGACCCCCACAATGTCTTCTATTCAACCGAGCGCTGCGCCGCTCACGGCGCACACCAAGGCCACAGGCCTGCGCAAACAAGTCAATCCCGCGATCATTCTGCTGAGTATCGTGTTGCTCGCTGTGGCGTTCACCTATGTAGTGAACTCCGGCAAATTTCAGCGCGTGAACGGGCAGGTGACCACAGGTTCCTACCAGGTGCTGGAAAAGGACCATTCGCTGGCTCAACTATTCTCTATCGAGCCGCGTAAAGCGACCGACACGGTGGCGCGTCCGGTGTCCCTGGTCGAAGGCTTCATGGCCATTCCACAAGGCATCGAAAAACGTGCAGCGCTGATTTTCATGGTGCTGTTCATCGGTGGCATGTTTGGCGTGTTGAACAAGGCCGGAGTGGTCGAAGCCGGACTTGAGCGATTGCTCGGTATGACCCGCGGCAACATTTATGTGCTGGTACCGACGCTAATGCTGGTGTTCTCTGCCGGCAGTACGTTCATGGGCCTCGCCAAAGAATTTATTCTGATCGTGCCGCTGATGGTGGCTATGGCCAATCGATTGGGAATGTCTAATCTGATCGGCCTGGCCATCGTCACTATCTCGGTAAAAATTGGTTATCTGGCCTCGATTACCAACCCAGTAGCACTTTCTGTCGCTCAGCCGTTGGTCGGTTTACCGATCTTCAGCGGCATGAGCATGCGCATCGCGGCCTACGTTACGTTCTTGCTCGTAGGCATCGCGTTTGTGCTCTGGAGTATTCGCAAAGAAGGCTATGACACCCGTGCGACCTTCACCTTCGAGCACAAGCCGCTACCGGTTCGCCACCTGCTGAACCTGGTGGTGCTGGGCGCGGGCATCGGTTTTCTGGTGTATGCCTCGAACCGTTGGGCGTGGAAGTACAACGAGCTATCGGCGTTTTATCTGTTGCTCAGCGTTTCCTTTGCGGTCATTGCTCGTCTGGGCGCCAGTGTTGCCGCCAGCGCTTTTATCGAGGGCATGAAAACAGTTCTGATTGCCGGCGTGCTGATCGGTCTGGCGACCGCAGTGGAAATCATCCTCAGCACCGGCCAGGTACTGGACACCATCGTCCACGCACTCGCCAGCGTGGTGAGTGATCACGGCCCGGTCGTTTCGGCTTATGGCATGTTCTTCTCGCAGCTGGGTCTGGACGTATTGATTCCGTCCACTTCCGGTCAGGCCGCTGTGACCATGCCGATCTTTGGCCCACTTGGCCAACTCTCAGGGGTCAGCCCGCAAACCACCGTCTACGCATTCCTGCTGGGTAATGGCCTGACCAACATGATCACTCCGACCTCCAGCGGCTTGCTGGTGCTGCTTGCCACTGCACAGGTTGGCTGGGGCCAGTGGGCGCGCTACATCTTCCCGCTGTTTGTGATTTACACCCTGCTGGCAATGGTTCTGCTGGCGATTGCGGTTAACACGGGCTACTGAGTGTTCAACGGTGCCCGAGGCATTGCCGAAGGCACCCGCACCAACAAGGTTTTTGATATGACAGTCCCTTCTGAACGAGCGCTACCGGCCATGCAGATTTTGCGTGATCAAATGATCCCCATGCGCGACGGCATCAACCTTGCCACCGATATCTACCTGCCCGCTGACAGCTGCGGCCCTTGGCCGGTGGTGATCGAGCGTACGCCTTACGACAAACGCAAACCGTCACGCTCAGAAAAGCAACGCGACGGGCAACACATCTCTCGCGAAGAAATGGCCGCACGCTTTGTAGCCCAGGGTTTCGTCGCTATCTTTCAAGATTGTCGCGGTCGTTATGCATCTGAAGGGGTATTTACCAAGTACACCGCCGAAGGCGAAGACGGTTTTGACAGCCTCGAGTGGATCGTCAAACAGCCGTGGTGCAATAGTCGGATCGGTAGCATGGGGTTGTCGTATGCCGCGCATACTCAATTGGCGATGGCATGCCTGAATCCGCCAGGTTTATGCAGCATGGTGCTCGACTCCGGTGGTTTCTCTAACGCCTACCAGTGCGGGATTCGCCAAGGTGGAGCCTTCGAGTTGAAACAAGCTACCTGGGCTTGGCGTCAGGCCAAAGAAAGCCCCGCAGCGCTGGCAGACCCGCGTATTCGTGAAGCGCTGGAACAGGAAGATATCCACCAGTGGTTCACTCGCATGCCGTGGCAAGCAGGGCAATCGCCGATTCGTCATGTGCCGGAGTACGAAGCCTACCTGCTGGAACAATGGGCGCAGGGCAGTTTCGGCCCGTATTGGCAGAAGCCCGGCATCTACGCGGAAGGTCATTACGCCACCTTGCCGGACATCCCGGTGTTGTTGATGTCCAGCTGGTACGACGCCTACGTCAGTTCGACGTTAGCCAATTACGCCGCGTTCAAATCCAATGCCAGCGCCACCCCCCACTTGATCATGGGCCCATGGCTGCACGGTGATCGCAACATCACCCATAGTGGCGACGTTGAGTTCGGCGACGCTGCACACTTCGATGGAAATGTTGCCGAAAACTGGCTGCAATACCGACTGGATTGGTTCGAGCAGTCGCTCAAAGAAACGAAGACTGAACGTAACGCCCCGGTGCAGGTATTTTTGATGGGCGGTGGCACTGGTACACCCGACCAGAACGGCCGATTGCAGCATGGCGGACGCTGGCTAAAAAGCTCGCAGTGGCCTTTACCTGGTAGCCAGTCGCTGACTTTGTACCTCAATCAACAACGGCAACTCACCCACCAACACCCGACGAGCCAAGACGCCCGTCTGAGTTATCTTGCCGACCCCGATCACCCGGTGCCGACTATCGGCGGCGCACTGACTTCAGGTGTACCGGTATTTGTCGGGGGGGCATTTGATCAACGCGAGCGTGCTGATTTCTTTGGTGCTCGCGGTGACAATCAAGCGTTGGCCGAGCGCACCGATGTGCTGAGTTTCCAGACCGAACCGTTAACTGAAGACCTTATCGTCGCTGGCGCGTTGCAGATTGAACTATGGATCGACAGCGATGCACCGGACACAGACTTCACCGCCAAACTGGTCGACGTCTATCCGCCAAGCGTGGACTACCCGCATGGCTATGCCATGAACATCACCGATGGCATTCGGCGCTGCCGCTATCGCGACTCCTGGGAAAACCCGCAGCTGCTGTCACCCGGCGAACGAGTGAAGGTGCTGATCGAACCGTTTGCTACCTGCAACGTATTCAAGCAAGGCCATCGTCTACGCCTGGACATCGCCAGCAGCAATTTCCCGCACTTCGACGTCAACCCCAACAGTGGCGAGCCCGAAGGCCAGGCACACCATAAACGCATCGCCTGCAATACCGTATACCTGAGTGCCGATTACACTTCGCGCCTGATATTGACGGTGCTTCCAGCTGCAGCGCTCGCAGAGTTTTAGCTGCTTTGCTCTATCAGGGCTACCCCTGGCTCAGTGCTGAAAAAGCACAAAAAAAGGCCCGCGCAATGCGCGGGCCTTCTATTTTTTGTAGCCCATCCGAGGATGGGCAGATGCATCTACTCACAAAGCCGAGCAACTAGCCTGTAAGACTGCAAGGCATCAGAAGTCCAAATTGGACACTGCCAGTGCGTTGCTTTCGATGAACTCGCGGCGCGGTTCTACGGCGTCGCCCATCAAGGTGTTGAAGATCTGGTCGGCGCCAACGGCGTCTTCGATCGTTACCTTGAGCATGCGACGCACGCTTGGGTCCATCGTGGTTTCCCAGAGTTGGTCCGGGTTCATTTCGCCCAGTCCTTTGTAGCGCTGGATGGTATGGCGTTTGGTGCTTTCGGCCATCAACCATTCCAGTGCTTCTTTGAACTCGGTCACTTGCTTGCGACGTTCGCCACGCTGGATGTACGCGCCGTCGTCCAGCAAGGTGCTCAGTTGAGCGCCCAGGGTAACAACGGTTTTGTAGTCGTTGCTGCCGAAGAAGTCGCGGTTGAAGGTGATGAAGGTCGAGTGGCCGTGGGAGATCAGTTCGACCTCTGGCAACCAGACATTACGCTCACGGTCTTCACGCAGGCTCGCCTTGTAGACCAGGCCCGATTTCTCGACCAGGCGCAGGCGCGCTTCATACTTGGCCATCCAGTCTTGCATGGCAGCGTGGTCGCCCAACTGCTCAAGGCTTACGGCTGGCAGGTAGATGAAGTGCTCGGTCAGCTCCTGTGGATACAGGCGCGACAAACGCTTGAGAGTCTTCATCACCATGCGGAAGTCGTACACCAAGCGCTCCAGCGCCTCGCCGGAGATGCCTGGGGCGTCTTCGTTCAAGTGCAGGCTGGCGTCTTCCAGAGCCGACTGGGTCATGTACTCTTCCATGGCCTCGTCGTCTTTGATGTATTGCTCTTGCTTGCCCTTTTTCACTTTGTACAAAGGCGGCTGAGCAATATAGATGTAGCCACGCTCAATCAGCTCCGGCAACTGACGGAAGAAGAAGGTCAGCAGCAGGGTGCGGATGTGCGAACCGTCGACGTCAGCATCGGTCATGATGATGATGTTGTGATAACGCAGTTTGTCGATGTTGTACTCGTCGCGACCAATGCCGCAGCCCAGCGCGGTGATCAAGGTGCCTACTTCTTGCGAAGAGATCATCTTGTCGAAGCGAGCCTTCTCAACGTTGAGGATCTTGCCTTTCAACGGCAGGATGGCTTGGGTACGGCGGTTACGTCCCTGCTTGGCGGAGCCGCCAGCAGAGTCACCTTCCACGAGGTACAGTTCGGACAGCGCCGGGTCTTTTTCCTGGCAGTCGGCCAGTTTGCCCGGCAGGCCTGCGATATCCAGAGCGCCTTTACGACGGGTCATCTCACGGGCTTTACGCGCCGCTTCACGAGCACGAGCCGCGTCGATCATCTTGCCAACAATAAGCTTGGCTTCGTTCGGGTGCTCCAGCAGGAAGTCGGAGAAGAACTTGCCCATTTCCTGTTCAACAGCGGTCTTCA
>JAZKIA010000097.1:0-22840 GCA_040385125.1 Pseudomonadota bacterium
ATGAAAGCCTCCAAAGGCAAGGCCAACCCGCAACAGGTCAACGAACTGCTGAAAAGCAAGCTCGAAGGCTAATACAAGAGATCGCAGCCGTCGTTCCTCGGCAGCTCCTACGGGCTCAATACACGTAGGAGCTGCTGAGGAACGAAAGCTGCGATCTTTTGATTCTTAACAAAAGGATTCCCCATGAAGCAGCTACTCGGCGCTTTCGCCCTGCTCAGCTTGCTCGCCGGCTGTGCCAGCCATGACATAGACCCTCGCGGCTATGACAAAACCGGCGTTGCCTCCTATTACGGCGCTCGCCACCACGGCAAACGTACTGCCAGCGGCGAACCCTTCAACCAGCACGCCCTCACCGCCGCCCATCCCCGGCTTCCATTCGGCACGCGGGTGCTGGTCACCAACCTCAGCAACAAAAAGTCCGTTGTGGTGCGCATCAATGATCGCGGCCCTTACAGCCGTGGACGCTTGATCGACCTTTCACGTCAAGCGGCCCAGCAGTTGGGTATGCTGCGCAGCGGTACAGCCAAAGTCCGAGTTCAGGGCTTGAGTGATTAATCGAGGGAGTTATCGCTATTTTGGGCTTGAGCGCGCTTTCACCATGGAACCTGCTGCAACTGCTTTGCGGTCTTGTACTGCTGATCGCAGGCGCCGAACTGCTGGTGCGCTGCGCCATGCGCATGGCCGCCAACCTGAAGGTTCGCCCGCTGTTGATCGGTTTGACCGTGGTGGCCCTGGGCAGCAGCGCGCCACAGATGACGATCAGCCTGCAAGCCGCATTCAATGACACCCCGGACATTGCCGTGGGCAGTGTCATTGGCAGCAACATCTTCAATATTCTGGTCACACTGGGGCTTTCTGCGCTGATCATTCCCCTGCGCGTGTCCCGTCAGTTGGTGCGCCTGGACATCCCCCTGATGATCCTCGCCAGCGGGCTGGTGTTTGCTCTGGCGCTAAACCAGCAAGTCGACCGTCTGGATGGCCTGATATTGCTGTGCAGCCTGCTGATTTATTTGGGCCTGTTGCTGCGTCAGTCGCGACGCAGCGGCCATCATCACGCCAGCCATGACCAACCTCCCACCTCATGGTTGCACAACGCGCTGCTGATGCTGTGCGCCTTGCTGCTGTTGGGGGTGGCCGGACACTTGCTGCTAGGTGCAGCAGTCGACATCGCTACCGAGCTGGGGCTGTCGGAGCGGATCATCGGCCTGACTATCATTGCCGTCAGCACCTCGCTCCCGGAACTGGCCACCTCCCTGATCGCGGCCTTTCGGGGTCAACGTGAAATCGCCGTCGGCAATGTGATTGGCAGTAACGTCTTCAACCTGCTGGGCGTACTCGGGCTGACGGCCCTGCTGGCGCCAGCGCCCTTGCCGGTTTCACCCAACGCCCTGGCGTTCGACTTGCCAGTGATGCTCGGTGTCGCCGTGCTGTGCCTGCCCGTGTTCTACGCCGGCTACCGTGTGACCCGCGCTGAAGGCGTGTTGCTTTTGGGCTTGTACCTGGTCTATGGACTCCACGTGATGGCCTTCACCACCGGCATGCCGCTGGCTGGCAAGCTCGAACACTTGATGCTGCTTTTTATCTTGCCGGCGCTGCTGGTGTTTCTGCTGTTCAGTACCCTGCGCGCGTGGCGTCGACAACATTGAGGTGTTGAGTGGCACACAAGAACGACGCCTACACAAAAAGCAGAAAGCCCTGACAGAGAGCCTCAGTTCAATCACGTAAAAAGTGTTCGGTTCAGCGCGATGCCCGCGCTCCGAGCATTTAACGAGACGACGATGCCCTTATTCAAAGCCTTCGCCTTATTGCTGCTACCTGCTCTATTACTGAGCGGTTGTAGTCGCTCTTCCCCACCCGATGCCGCAATGACCTGTTTTCAAAACAGCGGCCAGGACTTCCGCAAGGTGCTGGGCTGCTATGCACAAGCCGAAGCGAAACAAACCCTGAAATACACTCCAGAAGGTGTGACTGACTTCCCCGGCGTCGAAAAACGTCGCTTCGAATTAACCTCGCAGGCATGGACCGGGCACGGCTTCACGAGCCCTGCCTACTGGACGCATACCGTCGATATTTACATTCCGCAGGGCGCGCTGCAGCGCCAGGCACTGCTGATCGCCAATAACGGAACGAACACTCCCACGGCAAACAAGCCTGTACAGGAACCTACGGACTTCACCGAAGACATGGCACTGGCGCTGGCCCGTCAGACGCAAACCATCGTGATTTCTGTCAGCAACATTCCTAATCAGTACCTGACCTACAGCGATGACGGCATTCCCCGACGCGAAGACGACAGCGTGGCTCACAGCTGGAAGTTGTTTCTTGAACAGCCCGAGCAGCGCCCTTTCCTCTCGCTGCATATCCCCATGATGCAATCGCTGGTCAAGGCGATGGACCTGGCACAGCAAGAACTCAAACCCTGGCAGATCGAGCGCTTCATTACCGCTGGCGCTTCAAAGCGGGGCTGGGCGGTGTGGATGGCAGCGCTGGCGGACAAGCGAGTAAGCGCCATTGCGCCCTTCGTGATCGACATTCTCGATACCCAGTCGGCATTGCGCCATACCTACAACGCCTACGGCAAAAGCTGGCCACTGGCATTCAATGCGTATTACCGGGAAGGCATCACGCAACAAGTCGGCACGCCAAACTTCGAAAAGCTCATGCAGATCGAAGACCCGCTGCTTTATCTGAATACAGGGCGGTTAGACATCCCGAAGTACATCGTTAACGCCAGCAGCGACGACTTCTTTTTACCCGACAATGCCCAACTGTACTTCGACAAGCTCCCCGGCCAAAAAGCGCTGCGCGTGGCGCCTAACGCCAGCCATTACGGGATCAAAGGCTTTGTTGAACAGTCACTGGTGGCGTTTACCAACCGCCTGCAGCAGAACCATCCGTTGCCGACGCTCACCACCCAAATATCGTCGACTCAACAGGGTAAAAAGCTCACCCTGAGTTTTTCCGAGCCACCGGTAAAACTGCAGCGCTGGGGTGCTCACAACCCCAAGGATCGCGACTTTCGTCAGCCCTGCGGGATTAGGTATGAATCGAGCGAGCAAAACCCGCAAAACCTTGAGTTCGATTTAAAAACACCCGAACAGGGCTGGAGCGCAACGTACATTGAAGCAACGATGGCTGATGGCCTGGTGATTTCCACGCCAGTGCAGGTATTGCCCGAAACTTACCCGCAATGGCTGCCTGAACAGAAAGAGCCGGCCTGTAAAAACCTGGGCGATCCGGCGCAGGGCTAAATCCAGCCGCCCCACTGCAAGATAAACACCCCAATATTGGTAGTGATGGCTGCCATCAAGGTGGTGATTACAATAATCGCTGCTGCCAGTTCGTGATTGCCATTGGCCGCCCTGGCCATGACAAAGCTGGCGGCAGCCGTGGGGCTGGCGAAGTACAAGAACAATGTCCCCAACTCCGCCCCGCGAAAGCCATAAAGCCAGGCGCCGTACGTTGTCAGCAGCGGCAGGCTGACCATTTTCACCAGGCTGGCGCTCATGGCCATCTTGCCGCTTTTGCGCAGGGCTGCCAGCGACAATGTACCGCCGATGCAGATCAGCGCCAGCGGCAAGGTCATCGAGGCCAAGTATTGACCCGAGGCTTGCAGCCAGGCGGGCAAAGTAACCTTGAAGACCGCGCACGGGGCCGCTACCAACACACTGATGATCAGCGGGTTCTTGAAGATACTTTTACAGATGCTCCAAGGGTCCGATTTGATCACCGGGCTGTACACCGCCAGAACAATGGTCGACAGGGTGTTGAAGAGCAAAATCACCAGCCCAGCGAGCACCGCACCCAGCGAAATGCCGTAATCACCGTACATGCTGGCGGCCAGCGCCAGGCCGATAACCCCGTTATTTCCACGAAAAGCGCCCTGCACATAGATACCGCGATCTACCCGTGGGCAACGCCAGATCGCCCAGCTCCACGCCAGTACAAAGCTGACCAGTGTCGCAAGGGTGAAATAGCCGAGCACTTTGGGTTGCATGGCCGCCCTGAGGTCAGCATGCAAAATACCCAAAAACAGCAACGCCGGCATGGTGACGTTGAACACCAGTGCCGACGCGGTGTGGATAAAGTTGTCATTGATCCAACCGACGCGTTTGAGCACCACACCCAAAAACAGCATGGCGAACACGGGGGCGGTGATGCTGAGCGTCTGAAGGAAAATAGCCAGCATGTCAGCTCACTCGAAGGAGATCATCAAAAGGCTGAGTCTATGCCAAAGACAGAGCAAGGCCTTCTTGAAAGAAGGCTTCTACACGTTACTTACATACCTTTAACGGCATAAATGCCTGCAGCGTTACGCCAGTAACCTTTGTAGTCCATGCCATAACCGAAGATGTATCGGTCAATGCACGGCAGACCAGCATAGTCGGCTTTCAGGCCTGGGCTTGCCTTACGCTCGTGATCTTTGTCGATCAACACCGCAGTGTGCACCTGACGGGCACCGGCGTGCTGGCAGAATTGAACGATAGCGTTAAGGGTATGACCTTCGTCGAGAATGTCGTCGATGATCAATACGTGACGATCAATGAACGAGACTTCAGGCTTGGCCTTCCAGAACAGATCGCCGCCGGTGGTCTCATTACGATAGCGCGTGGCGTGCAGATAAGACGCTTCAAGCGGGAATTTCAAATGAGTGAGCAGTTTGCCGGAGAAAATAAGGCCACCGTTCATCACACAAAACACCACTGGATTGGTCTCGGCCATTTCGGCCGTGATTTGCGCGCCAACGCGGGCAATCGCCGCTTCGACTTCAGCTTCGGTGTACAGGCAGTCAGCCTCTCGCATGATTTGACGGATATGCTCGAGATCAGCAGACATGACACTCTCCAGGGGGGGTTGCTCAAGAAAAGCGGGCAAAGGTACGCACCCGCATGGCTCAGATCAAGCATTTATGGACTAACGTGCAGTAATGCCTGTAGGACATCACCCCGGTTTAGATTAATCTAGGCCGTTTTTTTTGCCTGACCCGGAGCTTTTCCCTATGCCTATCCGTGAGATCCGCCATCCGCTGATCCGTCACAAACTCGGCCTGATGCGCCGTGCCGACATTAGCACGAAGAACTTTCGTGAGCTTGCTCAGGAAGTCGGCGCGCTGCTGACCTATGAAGCCACCAGCGACCTGACCCTCGAAACCTATGATATCGAGGGCTGGTGCGGCACTGTCCAGGTTGAAAAAATCGCCGGCAAGAAAATTACCGTCGTACCTATCCTGCGCGCAGGTATCGGTATGCTCGAAGGCGTTCTGAGCCTGATTCCAGGTGCCAAAGTCAGCGCTGTCGGTATTGCCCGTAACGAAGAAACCCTCCAGGCCCACACTTACCTGGAAAAACTGGTACCGGAAATCAACGAGCGTCTGGCGATGATTATCGACCCGATGCTGGCCACCGGTTCGTCGATGGTTGCCACCATTGATCTGCTGAAAAAAGCAGGCTGCAAGGAAATCCGCGCCATGGTGCTGGTTGCTGCACCCGAAGGGATTGCTGCTGTTGAAGCCGCTCACCCGGACGTCACCATCTACACCGCCTCTATTGATGAGCGCCTGAACGAACATGGCTACATCATTCCGGGCTTGGGCGATGCTGGCGACAAGATTTTCGGCACCAAGCAAAAGGACATTTAACATGCAGGACGAGTTCAACGACCCGCTCTGGCGCCAGATTATTTCTGGTGCGCAGATGCTCTTCGTGGCCTTCGGCGCGTTGGTTTTGATGCCATTGATTACTGGCCTCGACCCTAACGTCGCGCTGTTCACGGCGGGTCTCGGGACTCTGTTGTTCCAGATCGTGACCCGGCGCCAAGTGCCGGTCTTTCTGGCATCGAGTTTTGCTTTTATCACCCCGATCATTCTCGCCAAAGGCCAATTCGGTCTGGCCGCGACCATGGGCGGCGTGATGGCAGCTGGTTTCGTGTACACCTTTCTAGGTTTTGCGGTAAAGCTCAAAGGCACGGGGTTTATTGACCGCCTGCTGCCGCCGGTGGTGATTGGGCCGGTGATCATTTCGATCGGCCTGGCGATGGCACCGATTGCCGCGCACATGGCCATGGGCCGCGCCGAAGATGGCTCCGAGCTGATCCACTACCAAACCGCCATGATGATCTCGATGCCAGCCCTGCTGACCACCTTGATCGTGGCCGTGTTCGGTAAAGGTATTTTCCGCCTGGTGCCGATTATTGCCGGTGTACTGGTGGGCTTTGGCATGGCGTTCTATTTCGACGTGGTCGACACCGCCAAGATCGCTGCCGCACCCTGGTTTGCTCTGCCGCACTTTACAGCCCCCGAGTTCAACTGGCAGGCGATTCTGTTTATCGTCCCCGTGGCCCTGGCCCCGGCCATTGAGCATATCGGCGGCGTGATTGCCGTAGGCAGCGTGACCGGTCGTGACTACCTGAAAAAACCAGGTCTGCACCGCACGCTGTTTGGTGACGGGATTGCCACCACTGCAGCCGGTTTGCTCGGCGGCCCGCCCAACACCACCTACGCCGAAGTAACTGGCGCGGTGATGCTGACCAAGAACTACAACCCGAAAATCATGACCTGGGCGGCAATCTTCGCCATCAGCCTGGCGTTTGTCGGCAAGTTCGGGGCGCTGCTACAGAGCATTCCAGTGCCCGTCATGGGCGGGATTCTGTGCCTGCTGTTCGGTTCGATCGCAGCGGTGGGGATGAACACCATGATTCGCCACCAGATCGACCTGAGCGAAGCGCGCAATCTGGTGATCGTGTCGGTAACCCTGGTATTCGGGATTGGCGGCGTGCTGATTGGCACCGGCATGGGGCCTGAAGACTTCGGTCTTAAAGGCATCGCGCTGTGCGCCATCGTGGCGATTGCGCTGAACCTGATCTTGCCGGGCAATGACGGTTGGAAAAAGAAGAAAGGTGATGAGCCGATAATCTAAATCGGCTTGCCACTGAACATCTCTGTAGGAGCGAGCTTGCTCGCGATCTTTTGATCTTTTAAAGATCGCGAGCAAGCTCGCTCCTGCAGCTTTTAGAGCGCCAACGGCGCCCGTTCACACAAGGTGTTCAACGCCGCAGCCCATTCAGGGTTGTCATTGAGGCACGGCACCAGCACCAACTCCTCTCCCCCCGCCTCACGGAACTGTTCGCGACCGCGATCACCGATCTCTTCCAGGGTTTCGATGCAATCTGCGACAAACGCCGGGCACATCACCAGAATCTTTTTCACGCCGTCTTTGGCCAACGCTTCCAAACGCGCCTCGGTATAGGGTTCGATCCACTTTGCCCGACCCAGTCGTGACTGAAACGCCACCGACCACTTGCCGTCAGGCAAACCCATGCGCTCGGCAAACACCTCGGCAGTGCGCAGGCATTGCGCCCGGTAGCAGGTCGCCATGACTGCGGGCGAAGCGTTCTGGCAGCAGTCAGCGTTTTTGAAGCAGTGATTGCCGGTCGGATCGAGTTTGTGCAAATGCCGCTCCGGCAAGCCGTGAAAGCTCAGCAACAAATGATCGTAATCTTGTTCCAGATGCGGCTTGGCGCTCGCCACCAGCGCATCGAGATATTCGGGCTGATCGTAGAACGGCTGCAAAATCGAGAACTGAATCGGTAGCTTTTTTGTGTTAACCACACGTTTGGCTTCTTCAATCACCGTGGTTACGGTGCTGTCGGCGAACTGTGGATAAAGCGGTGCCAGCGTGACCTTTTTAATCCCCTGCGCGGCCAAACGGGTGAGCACGGTTTCAATCGACGGTTCGCCATAGCGCATCGCCAGTTCCACCGGGCCTTTAGTCCACTCTTGAGTCATGGCTTGCTGCAACCGGCGGCTGAGTACCACCAGCGGCGAACCGTCCTCCCACCAGATCGAGGCGTAGGCATGGGCCGATTGTTCAGGGCGCTTGATCAGAATCAGCGACACCAGCAAGCGTCGTACCGGCCACGGCAAGTCAATTACATACGGGTCCATCAAAAACTGGTTCAGGTAGCTGCGCACATCTGCTACCGAAGTAGACGCCGGCGAACCCAGGTTAACCAGCAACAGCGCGTGGTCGGTCATGCAACATCCTATTTCAGAGGCGAGCGGCTATATCGTCGAGGGCCGCACGCAAATCGGTGAACTGAAAAGTAAAACCAGCTGCCAGTAATTTTGCTGGCGTCGCCCGCTGGCCACCCAGCAATAACAATGACAACTCGCCCAGACCGATGCGCAAAGCAATGGCGGGCATTGGAACAAATGCCGGGCGGTGCAACACACTGCCCAAGATTTTAGCGAACTCGGCATTGCGGACCGGGTGCGGGGCGCAGGCATTATAAGGACCGGTGGCAGCATTCTGATGCAGAAGAAAATCAATCAGGGCGATTTGATCCTTGATATGAATCCATGGCATCCATTGCCGACCGCTGCCTATCCGCCCGCCCAGCCCCAGCTTGAACGGCAATAGCAGGCGCGACAAAAAGCCGCCTTCGGCTGCCAGCACCAACCCGGTGCGAACCAGCACCACACGCACCCCCAAGGCTTCTGCCCGCTGTGCGGTTTCTTCCCAGGCAATGCACAAATGGCTGGCGAAATCATCGCTGACTGGCGGTGACTCTTCCGTCAGCTCGCGCTCACCGCCATCGCCATACCAGCCCACCGCCGAGCCGGAAATCAGCACCGCCGGTTTTTGTTCGCGACTTTCAAGCCACGCCACCAAGGCTTCAGTCAGCGTGATGCGGCTGCTCCACAGCAGCGCCTTGCGCTTGCGAGTCCAGGGTCGATCCGCAATCGGCGCCCCCGCCAAGTTGATCACTGCATCAATCGGCTCCTGCCCAAGCGCCTCAAGGCTGGAGATACCCCTGACGTCAGCACCGCACAATTCACTCACTCGCTCAGGACGTCGGCTCCACACACTGAGGCGATGACCTTGTGCCAGCCAGTGACGGCAGAGCTGACGTCCGATCAACCCTGTACCGCCGGTCAGCAATATGTGCATGAGTTTGTCCTCTCAGAGAGTGTTATCGGGAGCACTGGTCTATTTTTATTAAGAGCCATATTTCAACGGGCCGTCGACTGACGTTAAGAATAGGCCAGACTGCCCCGGCAAGCCCACTAATACTTATACCAATTAATGATTTTGTACAGGTTTTGTCAACGGCATAGGCTGTGCAAGCTTCGCCATGTATAACCAAGGGACAGGAGCCATTATGACGTTACCTATCGCGATTATCGGTGCCGGCATCGCCGGGCTTTCGGCCGCCAATGCGTTGCACAAGGCAGGGCACGCGGTTCATGTGTTCGACAAAAGCCGCGGCAGCGGTGGGCGCATGTCAAGCAAGCGCAGCGATGGCGGCGTACTGGATCTGGGGGCACAGTACTTCACCGCGCGCGATCGGCGTTTTGTCGACGAAGTTCAGCATTGGCAAAGTCATGACTGGGTCGCCGAGTGGGAACCCCACCTCTACCACTACAAGAATGGCCAATTGACCCCCTCGCCTGACGAACAAACCCGCTGGGTGGGTAGCCCACGCATGAGCGCTATTACCCGCGGCCTGCTGGGACGCCTGACGGTCAATTTTTCATGCCGGATCACCGACCTGATACGCGGTGAAAAACACTGGTCCTTGCTGGATGCCGATAGTGGTGAGCACGGCCCGTTCAGCCACGTCATCGTTGCAACCCCCGCGCCCCAGGCCTCTGCCCTGCTGGCCAGCGCACCCAAGCTGGCGAGCACGGCTGCCGGGGTAAAAATGGACCCGACCTGGGCTGTGGCACTGGCCTTTGCCTCGCCACTCGATACCCCCATGGAAGGCTGCTTTGTACAAGACAGCCCACTGGACTGGCTGGCCCGAAATCGCAGTAAACCCGGACGCGACAATCTACCCGACACTTGGGTTTTGCATGCAACCAGCGCCTGGAGCAAACAAAATCTGGACCTGGGCAAAGAGGCTGTGATCGAGCAATTGCACGGTGCGTTTGCCGAACTGATGCACTTCCCTACCCCGGCACCTGTGTTCAGCCTGGCTCACCGCTGGCTTCACGCCCGCCCCGCCGCTGCTCATGAATGGGGCGCATTGGCCGATGCCGATCTAGGTCTTTATGCCTGCGGCGACTGGTGCTTGTCGGGGCGTGTCGAAGGCGCATGGCTGAGCGGCCAGGAAGCCGCCCGCCGCTTGATCGAGCACCTGGAATGAACCGCCAGTCTTCGCACACCTGAATCCCCCGTCCCTTGGTCGCTGCCTTGAGCAGCGACGACGGACGTCATCACCCCAAATACCTGTACAAGACAATTGACTTGTACAACACCACGTCTATGATGAACCCAAGTTGTACAACTTAAAAAAGATGTACAACTAATTCTTGGAGGTTCGTCACATGGCCAATGCCGCTTCAGCCCACAGTACACCTCAGGCAAAACCTAGAATCGCGATCAGCGCGTGCTTGCTGGGGGCCGAAGTTCGCTTTAACGGCGGGCACAAAGAGTCGCGGCTGTGCAGTCAGACCCTCAGTGAGCATTTCGAGTTTGTGCCATTGTGCCCAGAAGTTGCCATCGGCCTCGGTATTCCGCGCCAGGCGATTCGGCTGATCGGCGATCCGGATCAACCGCAGGCAGTGGGCAGTGTCGACAGTGGACTGAACGTAACCGGGCCCCTGCACGATTACGGCGTGGAGATGGCGGGAGTGCATACCGACATTTGCGGCTACATATTTATGCAGAAGTCGCCTTCTTGTGGCCTTGAACGGGTCAAGGTGTATCAGGATCAAGGCCGCCCGGCTGAACTGCGCGGACGCGGGATTTATGCCAGCGCGTTTTGCGCGGCTCATCCTGACTTGCCTGTCGAGGAAGACGGCCGACTGAATGATCCGGTATTGCGCGAAAACTTTCTCTCGAGGGTTTACGCCTACAGCGCTTGGCAGGTACTGCTCAAACAGGGCATTACACGACGCTCTTTGACCGAATTTCATGCCCGCTACAAATACTTGCTGATGGCGCACCATCCGGCGCAATACAAAGTCCTTGGCAACCTGCTGGGCAATCTCGGCAAACGCGACCCAAACGAAATTGCCCCGCTGTATTTCAGCCAATTAATGAAAGCCCTGGAAAAGTGCGCCACGCGCCGTACCCACACCAATGTACTGCAGCACTTGAGCGGCTACCTCAAACAAGCCATCAGCCCCGCCGACAAGCAGGAAATGCAGCAATTGATCGGTCACTACCTGCACGGCATTGTGCCGTTGATCGTGCCCCTGACCCTGCTCAAACATCACTTTCGCCAGCACCCGGATGCCTACATCTCGCGTCAGGTTTACCTGCAACCGCACCCGGAAAACCTCAGCCTGAGAAATACGATCTGACCATGAATGATGACCTGATCATCTCCAACACCCCCGACACCGATTGCAGCCAGGCCTTGGCAGAAGGCTGGCTGCCCATTCGTGAAGTGGCCCGTATTACCGGGGTCAATGCCGTGACCCTACGCGCCTGGGAGCGGCGTTACGGCCTGATCGTCCCTCACCGGACGGCCAAGGGCCACCGCCTGTTCAGCTCCGAACATGTTCAGCGTATCCAACTGATTCTGACGTGGCTCAACCGGGGCGTGTCGGTCAGCCAGATCAGGCCGCTACTGAGCGCAGCGCAACTGCCTGCCGAAACCCTGGGCGATGACTGGCAGACCTGGCGCCACACGCTGAACCAAGCGATCAGTGAACTGGCCGGTCGAAAACTGGATGACAGCTTCAATCAAGTTATGTCGCTGTACCCCACACGTACCCTGTGCGAACACCTGCTCGTGCCGCTGCTGAACGAGCTGGAGCAACGCTGGCAAGGCCAGTTCGGCGCACAACTGGAGCGCAGCTTTTTCCACACTTGGCTGCGCAGCAAGCTGGGCACGCGGATTTATCACAACAACCGCACACTCAAGGGCGCACCCATTCTTTTGGTCAATCACTCTGACCTGCCCTTTGAGCCGCAGCTCTGGCTGACCGCCTTGCTGGTCAGCAGCAGCCACTGCCCGGTGGAGGTCCTGGACACACCGTTGCCCAGCGGCGAACTGTCCTTGGCTGTCGAACGCCTCAAGCCGCGGGCGGTGGTGCTGTATTCAAGCAAAACCCTCAATACCCAACAGTTGCCGAAACTGCTGAACGGCATCGAGTGTCCCGCTTTGATTGCCGGGTCCTCGGTCGCTATCCATAGCGACGCCTTGTTGGCGCGTACCACTGAAATCCCTGCACTGTCTTTGGCCCGCGACCCGCTAGAGGCTCATCAGTGTCTCAGCCAGCTCGGACTTTTCCAGGAGTTGATATGCAACTGATCTGGCTACGCAACGATTTGCGCCACTACGACAATACCGCCCTGAGCACCGCCGCTGAACGCGGCCCCACCGTAGCCGTGTACCTGCTCAGCCCGCAGCAATGGCTGGCCCATGACGATGCGCCGTGCAAAGTCGATTTCTGGCTGCGCAACCTGCGGGGGCTGAGCGATAGCCTGATGCAGCTCAATATCCCGCTGCTGATTCGTACCGCCCCCACATGGGAGCAAGCGCCAGAAGTACTGCTCGAACTGTGCCAGCAACTCGGCATTCAGGCGGTACATGTGAATCAGGAATACGGCATTAACGAAACCCGCCGCGATCACGCCGTTGCCCACCTGCTCGAAGAACAAGGCATCGCGTTTCACGGTTACCTCGACCAGCTGTTGTTTCAGCCGGGCAGCATCCTGACCCAATCCGGGACTTACTTTCAGGTCTTCAGCCAGTTCCGAAAGGTCTGCTACAGCCGTCTGCATATGGCGATGCCACAGATTGTGGCCAAACCCAACGCCCAGGCGGCGCTGTCGATTACCCGTGACGCTGTTCCAGCATCAGTGCCCGGTTTTGCTGCGCCCAGCGAGTCGTTGCGAGGGCTGTGGCCGGCGGGTGAGGACGAGGCCCTGCAACGCTTGAGCTGTTTTGCCGATGAGCACATACACGCTTATCTGGACGAACGGGACTTGCCCGCCAAACCCGGCACCAGCCAACTTTCGGCTTACCTCGCAGCGGGCGTTATCTCACCTCGTCAATGCCTGCACGCCGCGTTGCGCAATAACATGGGGCAGTTTGAGAGCGGTAGCCCAGGGGTTTTCACCTGGGTCACTGAACTGCTCTGGCGCGAGTTCTACAAACATATTCTGGTCGGCTACCCGAGAGTCTCGCGCCATCGCGCCTTCAAGCCTGAAACCGAATTTATGCCCTGGCGTGATGCCCCGCACGATCTCGCCGCGTGGAAGCAAGGGCGCACGGGCATCCCGATTATCGACGCGGCCATCCGCCAATTGCTGGAAACCGGCTGGATGCACAACCGACTGCGGATGGTGGTGGCAATGTTCCTGACCAAGAACCTGCTGATTGACTGGCGCGAAGGCGAGCGCTTCTTTATGCAGCACTTGATTGATGGTGATCTGGCCGCCAACAACGGCGGCTGGCAGTGGAGTTCATCGACCGGCACCGACTCAGTGCCGTACTTCAGAATATTTAACCCGCTGAGCCAATCCGAACGTTTCGACCCTGAAGGTCGCTTTATCAAACACTGGCTGCCTGAACTCGCCGGGCTGGACAAAAAGTGCGTGCACAACCCTATTTCGGCAGGTGGATTGTTCGGGGTTGCAGACTACCCGCCGCCCATTGTCGATCTAAGCCAGAGTCGCGAACGCGCCCTGAGCGCCTTCAAAAATCTGCCACCACGCCATGTCGGTTTGTCAGGGTAATTACACCTGATGCCGGCACTGCCTTACACTGCGCGCCTATGACCAACATCCCCCTGACTGAAATTACCGAACCCGCCGTCACCTGTTCGACATGTGCGGCGTGCTGCTGCCAACTGGAAGTGATGCTGATCACCGACACCGGCGTGCCTGAACGCTTTATCGATACCGATGACTGGGGCGGCGAAGTCATGCTGCGACTGGATGATGGCTGGTGTGCGGCCCTGGACCGCAACACCATGATGTGCACCATCTATGAAAAGCGCCCGCTGATTTGTCGCGAGTTCGAGACGGGCGACGTTGAATGCCTGAATGAACGCAAGGGTATTACGACGGCGTATCGCTGATTGCGTACCTGTGGGAGTCTGGCTCGCCAGCGATACAGGCAATGAGGCCTGTCTGATTAATCGCGCGGCGATGCTATCGCTGGCAAGCCAGCTCCCACAGTATTCTGCGGGTATTACAACGCCATCGTGTAATGCAGGGCGTAGCTTTCTACCCCGTCATTGGTGGTGGAGATACCGGCATTGGAGTAGTGCGTCGCGCGAAGGCCAACTTCGTGCCCACCCGCAAAGCGCAGGCCAAAGCCCAGGCGGTCTTCAAACTGGAACGCCGTCCCCAGCTTGTTGCCCTCGACCTCGGTGTGGGAGAACAGTGCGACACCGATCCCGGCCTCGACGTAGGGTCTAACCGTTTCACCGGCAAACTCGTACACAAATACCGGAGAGAACGACAGGCTATTGTTGCTGGACGACTTATCGCCTTCCCAATAGGTGTAGGCCCCATCCCAATATCCTGTCAGGCGCCCCACATCACTTTGCAGCCAGCTTTTATCCCAATCGGCTTTCAAGCCCAGCCTATAGGTCATGCTCGATTGGCCGGTTTGCCCTATCCCAAGCTCAATGCCCGCTGCTTGTGCCGAATAACTGTGCCCCAGAACAGTCGCTGCAAGTGCAACCAAACCAAAAAAACGTTTCATATGAAAGTCCTTTTTACGTATGTGTCCAACCAAGCTTATTTACTCGTCGAAGCTTCGCACAACTCCAGATTTATTCCACAAAGTGGGTAGGATATTTCTGAGTTTTTCGGGCGAGTCGCTGGTCCAGAACTGGGTATCACGGGCCGAACCTGTCGCCAATAAGCGGCGCTCTTCCAATAAGCGCTGAAGCTGACGGGCTACGGCGGCACCGGTGTCGATCAGAACGATTGAAGGCGCGAGCATCTGGCTGAGCAGAGGTTTGAGAAAAGGGTAATGCGTGCAGCCAAGAATAATCGTGTCGCACCCCGCTGCCAGCAGGGGGTCAATGTAACCACGCAGTAATGCGCGCAAGGTTTCACTGTGCAAGTCACCGGTTTCGATCAGCTCTACCAGGCCAGGGCACGGCTGGGTGATGACCCGTACATCGCTGGCAAACCGGTCGAGCAAGGCGGCGAATTTGGCGCTTTGCAAGGTGCCGGTCGTCGCGAGCACCCCTACTACACCGCTGCGCGTAGCCGCTGCCGCGGGTTTAACTGCAGGCTCCATGCCGACCAGCGGCCAGTCGGGGTAACGCTGACGCAAGTCTGCAACACTGGCCACAGTGGCCGTGTTACAGGCCAAGACCAAGGCTTTGGCCCCTTGGCGCTGGAAAAAATCGGCAATGACCGCACAGCGCTGGCGAATAAACTCGGGGGTTTTTTCGCCATAGGGAATATGCCCGCAGTCCGCCACGTACAGCAGCGATTCATTGGGTAAGCGCTGGCGAATTTCATTGAGCACCGACAAGCCACCGACGCCAGAGTCGAAAACGCCAATCGGCGCTTCACTCATGACCCGAACCACACACACTGCATGCGGGATCACGCTTGACCCGCAGTTCACGAAAACGTGTACTCAGCGCATCAACCAGCAATAAGCGCCCCACCAGTGGCTCGCCAAAACCGGCCAATACCTTAAGCGCTTCGAGTGCTTGCAGGCTGCCGATTACCCCCACCAACGGGCCAACTACGCCCGCTTCGCTGCACGTCAGCTCGTCATCGCTGCCGTGACCATACAAACAGTGATAGCACGGGCTCGCTGGCTGACGGGAATCAAACACCGACAACTGCCCTTCAAGGCGAATCGCCGCACCACTGACCAGCGGCTTGCGCGCGGCGACACAGGCGCGGTTAACCGCCTCTCGGGTGGCAAAGTTGTCGCAGCAATCAAGCACCACGTCCACAGCAGACACAGCCTCGGCCAGCGAGTCAGCATCCAGTGCAGAATGATGGCCGATCAACTTGATTTCTGGATTGATCAGTCGCAGTCGACGCAACGCCGAGTCGACCTTGCTCTCGCCTATATTGGCGGTGTCGTGAATGATCTGGCGTTGCAGGTTAGTCAGGTCAACCGTGTCGAAGTCGGCCAAGTGCAGCTCACCGACACCGGCGGCCGCGAGGTACAACGCCACCGGCGAACCCAGCCCACCCAACCCGACGATCAGTACGCGGCTGTTTTTCAGCTTCAACTGACCGTCGATGTCGACCTGTTGCAGCAGAATCTGTCGGCTATAGCGCAACAGTTCCTGATCGGTTAGCACGGTAGGCGACCCAAGGTAATACGCTCGTGGGCGCCCAAGTCTTTGCGGCTTTCAACCTGCGCAAAACCGGCGTCGAGTAACAGTTCGCGAACGGCTGCCGCTTGGTCATAGCCGTGTTCCAGCATCAGCCAGCCAGCCGCATTGAGGTGCTGCGCAGCCTCAGCGATGATCTGGCGAATATCGTCAAGGCCATCAATGCCTGCAACCAAGGCACTTTCAGGTTCAAAGCGCACATCACCTTCAGCCAGGTGAACGTCACCGGCAGCAATATAAGGCGGGTTGCTGATGATCAGGTCAAAGCGCTGGTCAGCCAATGCACTGAACCAGTGACTGGTCAGTACAGTGACGTTTTCGAGCTGCAAGCGCTGGCGATTGCGCTCTGCCAACGCCACGGCTTCCAGCACACGATCAACGGCCGTGACCTTCCAGGCCGCACGCTCACTGGCCAATGCCAGCGCGATGGCCCCGCTGCCGGTGCCCAAATCCAGCACTTTGGCGGGTGTTGCAGGCAGCAGGTCCAGCGCAGTCTCGACCAGCAACTCGGTATCAGGACGAGGGATCAGCGTATGTGGAGCCACTTCCAGGTCCAGATTCCAGAACCCTTGCTGCCCCAAAATGTAGGCTACCGGCTCACCGCCACGGCGACGTTGCAGGTACTGCGCGAAGGTCAGTGCGGCTTCGCTGCTGACAATTTTTTCCGGCCATGTGTGCAGGTAGCTACGCGACTTGCCCAGGGCAGCCGCCAATAACAGCTCTGCATCCAGACGAGCCGTTGGCGAATCAGGCAAATCAGCGGCACGTAACAAACTGGCAATAATGGTCATTTATTCACCCAGGGCTGTCAGTTGGTCAGCCTGAAACTCTGCCAACAACGGCTCGATCACGGCCTCAACACTGCCGGCAAGCACGTCATCCAGAGAGTACACAGTCAGGTTGATACGGTGATCGGTTACTCGCCCTTGGGCAAAGTTGTAAGTGCGGATGCGCTCGGAACGATCCCCCGAGCCCACCAGCAACTTGCGCTCACTGGCAATCGCATTGGCGGCGGCGCTGGTTTGCTGGTCATTCAATTTAGCTGAAAGCCAGGACATCGCCCGCGCCCGGTTTTTATGCTGGGAACGTTCTTCCTGACACTCCACCACAATGCCAGAAGGCAAGTGAGTGATGCGGATCGCCGAGTCGGTTTTGTTGACGTGCTGACCACCTGCACCCGAGGAGCGATAAGTGTCGACCCGCAAGTCCGCCGGGTTGATCTCGATCACTTCTTGCTCGTCCGGCTCTGGCAGCACCGCCACGGTACACGCAGAGGTGTGGATACGGCCCTGGGATTCAGTCGCTGGTACACGCTGCACACGGTGTACACCGGACTCGAACTTCAGCTTGCCGTAAACATTCTCGCCCTCGACGCGAGCAATGACTTCTTTATAGCCACCATGCTCACCGCTGTTTTCTGACAGGATTTCCAGTTTCCAGCCGCGACGCTCAGCGTAACGGGAGTACATGCGAAACAGATCGCCGGCAAAAATCGCCGCTTCATCGCCACCGGTTCCGGCGCGAATTTCGAGGAACACGTTGCGCCCGTCATTCGGATCTTTAGGCAACAACATGCGCTGCAGGTCTTTTTCCAGTTCGATCAGCCGGTCTTTGGCTTCACGAACTTCTTCAACCGCCATTTCACGCATGTCAGGGTCGCTGTCCTTGAGCAACGCCTGAGCGCCTTCAAGGTCGGCCTGCACTTTTAGCCACAGGCTATAAGTCGTGACAACGGGCTCAACTTCCGCGTATTCCTTGGAGTAGGCACGGAATCTGGTTTGATCAGAAATGACTTCGCCATCACCAAGCAATGCGGTCAGTTCTTCAAATCGGTCCTGGAGGATGTCCAGCTTATTAAGCAGTGACGCTTTCATTACTATTTTTTATCCGCAGAGCTATCCGATGAGCCCTCACCGAGGGCAAAAAGTTCTTGGGCCATGGCCAGCGCATCGAGGCGGCCTTCGGCGGAAAGCTTTTTCAGCTGCACGCTGGGAGCATGCAGCAATTTATTCGTCAGGCCACGTGCCAGTTGCAGCAGCACGTCGTGTGGGTTGCTGCCGTTGGCAAGCATTCGCTGGGCCTTTTGCAACTCTTCATCACGCAACCGTTCACTTTGTTGACGGTAGGCTTTAAGCACATCGACTGCCGCCAACTCACGCAAGCGCACCATAAAGTCGTCGGCACCAATGCTTACCAGCTCTTCAGCCGCTTGCGCAGCGCCCTGACGACTCTTGAGGTTTTCAGCAACAACCTCGTGAAGGTCATCGACGGTGTAGAGGTAAACGTCGTCCAACTCGCCGACTTCTGGTTCGATATCCCGCGGAACGGCGATATCAACCATAAAAATAGGTTTGTGCTTGCGCAGCTTCAAGGCGCTTTCAACCGCACCTTTACCCAAGATCGGCAACTGGCTGGCGGTGGAGCTGATGACGATATCGCTGTGCACCAGCTCTTGGGGAATGTCCGACAACAACACCGCGTGAGCGCCGAACTGTTCAGCCAGAGTGCTGGCGCGCTCCAGAGTCCGGTTGGCCACAACGATGCGCTTCACCCCCAGCTCATGCAGATGCCGAGCGACCAGTGTAATGGTCTCGCCCGCGCCAATCAGCAAGGCCTGACTGCGCTGCAAGTCACTGAAAATCTGCTTGGCCAGGCTCACGGCAGCAAACGCCACCGATACCGGGTTTTCGCCGATGGCGGTGTCGGTACGCACTTGCTTGGCTGAATTGAAGGTGGCCTGAAACAAGCGCCCCAACAAAGGCCCGACAGTGCCGGCCTCGCGGGCTACGGCATAGGCAGACTTCATCTGGCCGAGAATTTGCGGCTCGCCCAACACCAGCGAGTCCAGCCCTGAGGCAACTCGCATCATGTGACGAACGGCAGCGCCGTCTTCATGGACATACGCACAAGCACGCAGCTCTTCGAGGCTCAGGTTGTGATAGTCGGCCAGCCACTTGAGTACGGTGTCAGCCGAAAGCTGATCCTGCTCGATGTATAGCTCGCTGCGATTGCAGGTCGAAAGGATCGCAGCTTCGCGGCTGTCGGTGAGGCGGCAGAGCTGCTGCAAGGCCTCAACCAACTGCTCTGGAGTAAAAGCCACGCGCTCGCGGACGTCTACTGAAGCAGTCTTGTGGTTAATACCGAGTGCGAGGAAGGCCATTCAAGATCGCTGATGATGACGAGAAGCCGGCAATTGTCCTACTTCGCCAGAGCGAGAACAACCATTGCTGACTATTGTCTCTATAGTTAGGCTCTGTTGAAGCCCCCTAAACCACTATCATCAGACGCTTATATCGATGGTCGCACCTGTTATGGTTTGCGCTATCGCATGTGTCATGATGACCGGACCGCAGGTAAGTCGCCCTTCTTATATATGAATAGATCCTCCGCGTTGCTCCTTGCTCTCGTCTTCCTCAGTGGCTGCCAGGCTTTGGCCCCCGCGTCTCCGGATGAATCATCACCGGTCGAAGAGGTCACTTCCGCTGCGCAAAAGCCCACGGTTTATAGCTCGTTCAGCGAAGAAACGCTGTTCAGCCTATTGAGCGCCGAGCTGGCCGGCCAACGCAATCGCCTGGATATTGCCCTCGACAACTACGTCACCCAGGCAATCAACACGCAGGACCCCGGTATCTCCGAGCGAGCGTTTCGTATTGCCGAGTACCTGGGCGCCGATCAGGCGGCTCTCGATACGTCGCTGATTTGGGCGAAAAATGCTCCCGACGATCTGGAGGCGCAGCGTGCAGCGGCCATCCAGTTGGCGCGCAATGGCCGTTATGACGACTCCATGGTGTATATGGAAAAAGTCTTGCAAGCCAATGGCGACACTCACTTCGACTTTTTAGCCCTGTCGGCTGCCGATACAGACGCCGAGACCCGCATTGGCCTGCAGAAAAATTTTGATCGCCTGCGGGTCAAGTACCCGAACAACAGTCAGCTGATTTTCGGCAAGGCTTTGTTGATGCAGCAAGACGGTGACGCCGAAGGCGCGCTGACACTGCTGGAAAAAAACCCGCCGCCAAAAGGTGAAGTCGCCCCGCTACTGTTGCAGGCCCGCGTGCTGCAAAGCCTCAATCGCGGTGATGAAGCCCTGCCACTGCTGAAAAAAAGTATTCGCCAATACCCTGACGACAAACGCCTGGGGCTGACGTATGCACGTACGCTGGTCGAGCAGAACCGCATGGACGAGGCCAAAGTGCAATTCGCCAGCCTGGTTCAGCAATACCCTGAAGACGATGAGCTGCGATTCTCTCTGGCGTTGGTCTGCCTTGAAGCCAAGGCATGGGACGAGGCCGAAGGCTATCTGCAAGAGCTGATCGATCGTGACAGCCATGTTGACTCCGCGCACCTGAACCTGGGACGCATCGCCGAAGAGCGCAATGACCCACAGGGCGCGTTGATCCAATACGCACTGGTAGGCCCAGGCAATGACTATCTGCCGGCACAACTGCGTCAGGCAGATATTTTGCTCAACCACGGACGTGGCGCTGAAGCCTCACAGAAACTGGCTGCCGCCCGCGATACCCAACCTGACTACGCCATTCAGCTGTACTTGATCGAAGCAGAAACCCTGGCCGCCAATAATCAGGCCGAACGCGCGTGGAGCGTCCTGCAACAAGCATTGAAACAGTACCCGGACGACCTGAACCTGCTGTACTCACGCGCCATGCAGGCCGAAAAACGTAATGATCTTGAGCAAATGGAACGGGATTTGCGCGCCATCATCCAGCGCGAACCCGACAATGCCATGGCCTTGAATGCCCTGGGCTATACGCTTTCGGATCGTACGACTCGCTTTGCCGAGGCCAAGGTGCTGATCCAGCAGGCTTATGATCTGAACCCTGAAGATCCAGCGGTACTCGACAGCCTGGGCTGGGTGAATTACCGCCTTGGCAATCTGGATGAAGCCGAACGTTTGCTGCGCCACGCGCTGGAACGCTTCCCGGACCAAGAGATCGCTGCGCACCTGGGTGAAGTGCTGTGGGTCAATGGCAAACAGCGTGAAGCCAAGCAAATCTGGGCCAAATACCTTAAAGAAAACCCCGACAGCCCTCTACTGCGCAAAACCGTTTTGCGCCTGACCGGATCCGAGACTCTTTAAATGATGCTTTTTCGTCCTCTGCGACACCTTATCGCCTTTAGCCTGATCGCCTTGCTCGCCGGTTGCGCGGGCTTTGGCGCCCGCGAGTCGGTTGAAGGCCACGGCAACCAGGCACAGTGGTCTGCCCACAAACAGCAACTGACTCAGCTCGACGGCTGGCAAATCAACGGCAAAGTCGGAATTCGCGCGCCCAAGGACTCAGGCAGCGCCACGCTGTTCTGGCTGCAGCGTCAGGATTATTACGATATTCGCCTTTCCGGCCCGCTGGGCCGAGGCGCTGCACGTTTAACCGGGCGCCCCGGAAATGTCAGCCTCGAAGTTGCCAATCAAGGCCGCTATGAAGCTGCAACCCCAGAAGAACTGCTGGGCGAGCAATTGGGCTGGAGCCTGCCGGTATCGCATCTGGTCTGGTGGGTTCGTGGCCTGCCTGCGCCCACCAGCAAAAGCCGCGTGACACTGAACGCTGACAGCCGCCTGGCAAATCTGGAGCAAGACGGCTGGAAAATTGAATATTTAAGCTACGTCGAGCAAAACGGCTTCTGGCTGCCCGAGCGGGTCAAACTGCGCGGCACCGATCTGGACGTCACCTTGGTCGTAAAAGATTGGCAACCTCGTCAGTTGGGACAATGACATGCACAAAGATGCTCTGGTTTTGCCCTCCCCAGCAAAACTGAATTTGATGCTGCACATTCTTGGTCGCCGCGAAGATGGCTATCACGAACTGCAAACGCTGTTTCAGTTTCTCGATTACGGCGATGAAATGACCTTTGCCGTACGTGACGATGGCGTTATTTGCCTGCACACCGAGTTTCCTGGAGTCCCTCACGATGCCAATCTCATCGTGAAGGCGGCAAAAAAACTTCAGGAACAATCCGGCTGCCCGCTCGGCATCGACATCCGGATCAAAAAAGTGTTGCCCATGGGCGGCGGTATTGGCGGCGGCAGTTCGAATGCCGCGACCACACTGCTGGGGCTCAATCATCTTTGGCAATTGGACTGGAGCGAAGATCAACTGGCTGCGCTGGGCCTGAGTCTAGGGGCTGACGTGCCGGTTTTCGTTCGCGGCCACGCCGCTTTCGCTGAGGGTATAGGCGAAATTCTGACGCCTGTAGATCCGGAAGAACCCTGGTATTTAGTGCTCGTACCGCAAGTATCTGTAAGTACTGCAGAAATATTTTCAGATCCGTTGTTGACACGTGACTCTTTGCCCATTAAAGTGCGCCCCGTTCCCAAGGGAAACAGCCGAAACGACTGCGAAGCAGTAGTGAAGGAGCGTTATCCAGAAGTACGTAACGCTTTGAATTTGTTAGGTAAATATACCGAAGCAAAATTAACTGGAACTGGAAGTTGTATATTTGGGGCCTTCCCAAACGAAGCAGATGCTGATAAAGTGCTGCACCTTCTAACAGAGACCCTTACAGGGTTTGTAGCAAAAGGAAGCAACGTTTCGATGTTGCATC
>JAZKIA010000098.1:0-46431 GCA_040385125.1 Pseudomonadota bacterium
GGGCACGCCGTGACGGGCCATCCTTGGCCCGGCACGGCTGGCTCGGCGTCCTGCCTCGCCACCGCCCACAACAGCACCTGCGTTCGGCCTTCTGTGATGGGCTTCAGAGTTGTTTGTGAGATTGGGTGGCGGCAGTTGTCGCTTGCTTTTGCTTTGCTTTGCTTTGCTTTGCTTTTGATCTTGATCTACTCGCCCCTTTCGGGAGGCCGAGTGGAGGTTCTGCGCAGTGGGTATCCCGGCATGGATGCCGGGATAGCCGTGTTGGGCCAAGGATGGCCCGTCACGGCGTGCCCACGGAGCGGGACCGGAGCGAGGGACACCTGAGCGCAGCGAGGGCCGTACGCAGGGGCAAGGCCTTTTTGCTTACTTTTGTGGCTGTTTGACAAAAGTGAGCCGCCGTAAGGGCGGGCCCCGTAAAAAGCCGTTATGCGTCAAATGGATATGTACTCGGTGTTTCATAACTGGGAGACCGAGTACATATTCTACAAGTGTAAGCGGCGCCCCAACACATCCAGCAAATCACAGCCATCGCGCAGCAACAGCGCAGCGGCGTGGGTGATGTGTTTGAGATCGACGCCGTCAGCGCTCATACCGTCAAAGCGGCTGACGCTTTCCAGCAATTGGGTCACTGCCACAATCCGCGCACTGGCGTTGGCGTGAATCACATCGGGCGGGGTTTGATTGTCGATCAGCAAGCACGGGATCAGACAATCGATAGCGGTCATCGGGGTGGTGCTGTTCATAAGATGTAGTCTCATTTGTCGGTAAGGGATGACCACCACCCCTTCGTCGCCAAACGAATGGGTGGCAGCTGCACGCAGGTTGGCGAACCGAGACAAATGAACCGGCAGACCCGAAGATCTCCCACGCACAGCTGCCATAACAGCATAGTGCGGGTACGAATTGTCCTGCAATCCGCACAGGGCTTTCGCACATTTGTCTACGAGTCGCCAAACCCGGTCGCCATATGGACGACCGGCGGACTATATGCCCCACGGTTGTGGGGTGCAAGATGCAGACGATTGACAGGAGATCCCCCGTCACGGCGAGCCCCGGGAGCGGAGCGAGGGGCCTCTGAGTTGTTTGTGAGATTGGGTGGCGGCAGTGGCTGTCGCGCAGCAAACTGGGGGCTGAGGTATCTACACATCTCTGGGGGAGCTGAATAACGTAGCAGCGGACGAGTAGAACGAGGCCGCGTCCGGCTGCGTAGCAGTCGTGAATTCGGGCAGCTCGGTTTTTCAGAGACTCCGCGAATACAGGTTTACGAGGACTTCGTCCTCGGACGCAGCCTCGCGCTGCTCGTCATCTGCTACGAATTTAACCGCGTAGATACGTGGACTCAGCCCGACACGATCAACTGCACCGCCACGGCATACATCATCACCGCCACCAGTAAATCCAGCACCCGCCAGGTATTGGGCCGTGCCAGCCACGGAGCGAGCCAGGCAGCGCCCAGCGCCAGGGTAAAAAACCACAACAGCGAGGCACTGGCTGCGCCCACTACATAAGCGCCGGGTACGCTTTGCTGCGCGCCAAGCGAGCCAATCAGCAATACCGTATCGAGATACACGTGCGGGTTGAGCAGGGTGACGGCCAGTGCGCTGAGCATGACTGTTTTGAGCGAACGTGCAGTGTGGCCGGCCGATTGTTCAAGGGTTGATGCGCTAAAGGCCCGGCGTAATGCCTGCGTGCCGTACCACAACAAAAACACGGCGCCACCCCAGCGTGCAACGCTGAGCAGTAGCGGGTTTTGCGCCAGAATCGTCGCCAGACCAAAGACCCCGGCGGCGACCAGCAAGGCATCGCACACCACACAAAACGCGGCCACGGGCAAATGGTGTTCACGGCGCAGGCTTTGCGCCAGCACGAATGCATTCTGGGTGCCGATGGCCATAATCAGGCCGAACGCGACCAACAGACCATTCAGGTAACTTTGCCACATAAGATTTACTCGAAAACGACACGCGGAAGAGAGGTTTGCTGCTGGCTATTCTCCGGCCCTTGGCTGTATAAGAAAAACCAATATTGCTGATCGCTCATTAGGAAAACTGATGTTCGACTATAAATTGCTGTCTGCGCTGGCCGCAGTCGTAGAACAAGCCGGTTTTGAACGTGCGGCGCAGGTGCTTGGCTTGTCACAATCGGCCATCTCCCAGCGGATCAAACTGCTGGAGGCGCGTATCGGCCAGCCGGTGCTGATCCGGGCCACGCCACCAAGCCCGACCGAGATTGGCCGGCGCTTGCTTAACCATGTGCAGCAGGTGCGTTTGCTGGAGCGTGACCTGCAAAGTGCGGTGCCAGCGCTGGACGATGAAGGGCTGCCTGAGCGCCTGCGCATCGCCTTGAATGCTGACAGCCTGGCCACGTGGTGGGCCACGGCGGTGGGTGACTTTTGCGCCGCGCAGCATCTGTTGCTGGACTTGGTGGTGGAAGACCAGACTGTTGGCCTGAAGCGCATGCGCGCCGGTGAAGTGGCCGCCTGTTTGTGTGCCAGTGAACGGCCGGTAGCAGGGGCGCGCAGTGTTTTACTGGGCGCCATGCGCTACCGGGCATTGGCCAGCCCGGCGTTTATCGCACGGCATTTTCCTAGCGGTGTGAGTGCCGCGTTATTGCCCAAAACACCGGCACTGGTGTTTGGCCCAGATGACTTTCTGCAACATCGCTACCTGGCCGCTTTGGGCGTAGACGGCGGCTTCGAACACCATTTGTGTCCGTCCTCAGAAGGTTTTATTCGTCTGACCGAGGCTGGGCTGGGTTGGGGGCTGGTGCCCGAATTGCAAGTGCGCGAGCAGCTTGAAAACGGAACGCTGGTGGAGCTTTTGCCAGATAAACCCATCGACGTGCCACTGTACTGGCATCATTGGCGCAATGGTGGGCAACTGCTGGGGCAACTGACTGAACATTTATCCCGTTCGGCGTCCCGTTGGTTAGTGCCTTTGGGCTGACAACCAGCGTTTAAACAGCAGGCAACACGAATTACAGTATTTGGAGCGATTGATGAAGATTCTGGTCACCGGCGCGAGCGGCTTTATTGGCGGACGCTTTGCGCGTTTTGCCTTGGAGCAAGGCTTTGACGTACGGGTCAGCGGGCGACGGGCTGACGGTGTAGAACACCTGGTCCGGCGCGGCGCAGAATATATCCCGGGTGATTTGAGCGATGGCTTGTTGGTGCGCGATTTGTGTGTCGACGTCGATGCAGTGGTGCATTGCGCTGGAGCCACGAGTACCTGGGGGCGTTATCAGGATTTACACCGCGACAACGTGTTGGTCACCGAGAACGTGGTGGAAGCCTGCTTGAAACAGCGCGTGCGCCGTTTGGTACACCTGTCCTCGGCGGCGCTGTACTTCGATGGTCGCTCGCACCTGGGGCTGACCGAAGAACAACTGCCCAAGCGTTTTCGTCACCCTTATGCTGCGACCAAAAATCTGGCGGAGCAAAAGGTCTTCGGCGCTCAGGAATTTGGCCTTGAAGTGATTGCCCTGCGCTCGCGTTTTGTCACTGGCGCGGGCGATATGAGCTTCTTTCCGCGCTTGCTGAAGCTACAGCGCAAAGGCCGTCTGGCCATGGTTGGCAACGGCTTGAACAAAGTCGACTTCACCAGTGTGCAAAACCTCAACGAGGCATTGATGAGCAGCTTGCTGGCGACCGGCTCGGCGCTGGGCAGGGCGTACAACATCAGCAATGGCACGCCAATCCCGTTGTGGGACGTGGTCAATTACGTCATGCGACAGATGAACGTTCCCCAAGTCACGCGTTACCGTGGTTTTGGCCTGTCCTATAGCTTGGGTGCACTGAGTGAGATGGGGTGCAAACTGTGGCCGGGGCAGCCGGAACCGGGCCTTTCGCGCTTGGGTGCGCAGATCATGGACAAGGACTTCACCCTCGACATCAGCCGCGCCCGCCATTACCTGGATTACTCGCCTAACGTCAGCCTGTGGGCAGCGCTTGACGAGTTTTGTGGCTGGTGGAAAGCCCAGGAAACGCCTTATCGCTAATCACCGCAGGCACCGATGAGCCTGTCGATGGTCCAAGGACGATCATGGCGCAAGTCAGCGGTTTATACTCGCGTCATTCAGCTTTTACTCAGGTTTTAAAAAAGGTTTTGCCATGCGTAACGATGCCCGCGACGACTTTGAAAATGTTCCGACCCTGCGCGCCACGGTGGACGACGAGCCATTGGCGTCGACTTCCAGCGCGCGTGATCGGACCACGGTTTACTCGCGAGATACACCGGTCATCAAGGTTAAAGGCCCGAGCACCGGGCCGTTGTGGGCATTGGTCTGCGCTTTACTGTTGGTGGTCGCGGGGCTGGGCTGGTGGAGCTTTCAACAGATTTCACTGATGGAGCAGCAGTTGGTCGCGACCCAGGAAAGCTTTGCGCGCATTAGCGAAGAGGCAGCAGGGCGTTTACAGGCGATCTCCGGCAAGGTAGTGGCCAGCGAATCGAGCATTAACACCGGCAGCGAAACCCTGAAGCTGCAAATCAAGCAACTCGAAGAGCAGTTGCTGGAACAGAGCACACGCCAGCAAGGCGTGGTGGCCGGACAGCAAGGCGATCTGGAGCAGCGTTTTGAACAAATCAACGCGGCCATGCTGATGCAAGTGACGGCGCAGAAAGACAGCCAGACTCGGCTTGAGGCCGAACTGACCAAACAGGATGCTCAAGTCAAAGGGTTGGGCACTGATGTGGCGCAGTTGAAGAAACAAGGTAACCCGAGTGCTGCGCTCGAGCGTCTGGAACAAGACATGATCGTGCTCAAAAGTGAACTGGAAAACCGTCCTGCGCCGTCTCAGGGAGCCAGCAGCGCCGAGTTCGACATGTTTCGCGGCCAAGTCACGCGCAACATCAACACCCTGCAAAGTCAGATTCAGAACCTGCAACAGCAGATCAGCGCCCGGCCCTAAAACCCGGGTTTTTAGATAAAAATTGTGGGAGCGCTGCTCTTACCGCGCCTTGTCTTCCCGTCCGCGCAGTACCTGATTGGGCATCGCAAGCGCGGCACTCAATCCCAGCAATGAAATCGCCGCGCTGATACACAGCAGGTTGCGGAAGGTCAGTTGCAGTTCTGCGCGAAGGGTCTCCAGCGCAGGGCCTTGTACGGCGTTCAAACTGTCGAGCAACACATTCCCGGAACTGCCTTCTGCCAGCAGCGCATGCCCGGCGACAGGTATTGGCAGCGCGTCATGCAGCAGCGCCAGCAGCAAGGCCGACATCAACGCGACACCCATTGCCCCGCCCAAGGCGCGAAACAGGTTGGTGGTGCTGGTGGACACGCCAATATCGTGTTGCTGCACCGAATTTTGCGCCCCCACCAGCGACGTCGGGAACTGCATCCCGGCCGCGACCCCGCAGCACAGCATAAACACACCACTCAACAGCTCGGCACTCGGCGGGCTGAAGGCCATGCCCAAAATGGCGAACGGCATCAGCAGCGCACCTGTCAGAATCATCGGTTTGTAGTGGCCGGTAACCGAGGTCATGCGCCCGGCAAAGTAGGCGCCCATCGGCAAGCCCATGGCCAGAGGCAACAGGTGCAATGCAGCGCTGTCTGCGCCCGCACCGGTGATGCTCTGATAGCGCAGCGGCATCAGCACAATCAGCGAAATAGCCTGAAAACTGGTGAAAAACACCGTACACCAGCACAACACCGCATTACGGTTGGCAAACAAGTGCATGGGCAACAACGGCTCAATCGTACGGCGCTCGTGCCACACAAACAGCGCCAGCGCGACCAGTGCTGCGCCCAGCAGGCCCAGCACCTGATCATCGCGCCAACTGTGGCCTTGACCGATAAACGTAATGCCCAGCAGCAACGAGGTCAGCCCCACAATCATCAGCACCGTGCCCAGGTAATCAATGATTGGTTTGCGTTGCGGGATCGGCAGCCCGATCAGCGTGCGATGGGCAATCCACCACGACACCAGCCCCAGCGGCAAGTTGATCCAGAACACCCAGCGCCAAGACAGGTATTGGGTCATATAACCGCCCAGCACTGGGCCGGCGACGCTGGCCACCGCGTACATGCTGCTGAAATAACCCTGATAGCGACCTCGTTCGCGCGGCGGCACGATGTCACCAATAATCGCCTGGCTCACCGAAATCATCCCGCCGGCGCCAACCCCCTGAATAATCCGCGCCAGCACCAATTGCTCCATGTTCTGCGCCAGTGCGCAAAACACCGAGGCCAGGGTAAACAAGCCCATGCCAAACAGCATCAGGCGCCTGCGGCCGTACAAATCGCCCAGCTTGCCGTAGATCGGCACGGCCACGGTCATCGCCACCATATAGCCGCTAATCACCCACGCCAGTTGGCTGACATCCTTGAATTGAGCGGAGATAGCAGGGATGGAGACCGCGACAATGGTCTGGTCCAGCGCACCGAGAAAAATCGCCAGCATCAGGGCAACCAGAATGCTGCGAATGGCGGGTTTGGGTTGCGGGGGTTGATTCAGGTTGGACACTAAACACCTGTGGACGCAAAGCCACAGGGCAATAAGCCAGCGGCGCAATGCCACTGAGTGTACTAGATAGCTGCCTATTTGTTAGGTGCCAAAGCACGTCTTCGCCACAGGTGTTTCAAACAGGCCGGGCTGACAGCATCAGCCCGGCCTGGTACTCCGGGGCTTCCTTACCTCAGAGCGCTGAACATGGCATTGCAGTGCCCGCCATAGCAACTGGCGGTCAATCCGGCTGTTTGTCGTGTTTGTTCAGCGCGATAGCACGCGCCTGCAAACATGACAGCGGCAGCAAAAACGATAAAAGCAGTCATACATTTTGTTTTTGTTTTTGTAGTCATAGCGTTCATCTCTCCCGAACTGATCGGAGTTAAAGCTAGATGCAACATGAGGCTCGCGGTATTGCCAAGCCAGTTGTACGAGTGGTGTGGGTAGTCTTCATCCCTCAAATGGACTACTCACTGTACATATTTAACCTACACGGGCAACGCATTGAGCATCGAGCGACAAACGGTAAGCTTATGGCGACTACGCTTTAAACAGTTGCCTGACTTGGCCCATGAACCTGGAAAGCCCCTTATGATCGGAATTTCAACTGTTAGCCGTTTCCTTTTCAGTGCCGTGGCGCTGAGCTTTGCCGCGCATGCTGCTGCGGCGCCCTTGACCCTGGACGTGTATAACCCGGGAACCACGGCGATTTTTCCGGTGTCTTCGGTGCTGGTCAGCGGTGACAAAGACGCCATTTTGATCGATGCCCAATTCGGCAAGGCTCAAGCCCAGCAGGTGGTCGATAAAATCCGCGCCAGTGGCAAACACCTGACCACGATCTACATCAGCCATGGCGACCCCGACTACTACTTCGGCCTTGAGACCCTGACTCAAGCGTTTCCAGGCGCCAAGGTCGTGGCTTCAGCGCCAACCGTAGAACACATCAACCAGACCAAGGACGCCAAACTGGCGTTCTGGGGCCCGCAGATGGGGGCTGATGTGCCGCACACGTTGATCGTGCCCGAGGTTTTGAAGGGCAACACCCTGGAGCTTGAGGGGCACGAACTGGATGTGATGGGCTTGAACGGTCGGCAGCCGGAACGCAGCTTTGTGTGGATTCCCTCGCTCAAAGCCGTGGTCGGTGGCGTAGTAGTGGCGGACAACCTGCATGTGTGGATGGCCGACACCCAAACCCCGCAGTCGCACAAACAGTGGCTGGCGACCCTTAAACGCATCGACAGCCTGCAACCGGAGATTGTCGTGCCGGGTCATTACCTGGGTAAAAACGACCGTTCATTGAGCTCGGTGAACTTCACCCGGGATTACATCAAGGCCTTCGACGAGCAAACGCTCAAAGCCAAAAACGCTGAAGCACTGATTGCAGCGATGAAACAGCGATACCCCGATCTGGGCGAAGAATCCTCGCTGGAACTGAGCGCCAAGGTGGCCAAGGGCGAGATGAAGTGGTGATTTGACGGCTGTCCTACTGAAGTCGAACAACTCTCTGACGGGAGCTAAAAAAACTGTGGGAGTCTGGCTTGCCAGCGATGCAGGCGACGCGGTGTATCTGCTTAATCGTGGTGATGCAATCGCTGGCAGGCCAGCTCCCACACAGTCCCCAGTTTGCTGCGCGACAGCGCTGTATCGAAACCGCGGTGGGGATTCCTACAGGACTTGTGAGGCCTGCTTCAACAACCACTCCAGTAACTCGCGCAACGGCGCAGACGCTTCGCTGTGTGGCGAGCACACCAGTAAATAGGCACCGCCGGTGGGTACTTTCAGATCAAACGGCATGGCCAGGCGTCCGGCCTTGAGGTCGTCGGCAATCAACGACCAGTCAGCTATCGCTACGCCGTTGCCTTGAGCGGTGGCGGTAATGGCCAGGTCGAGGGTGTCGAAGTACTGATTTTGGCGAATGCTCGACACGTCCGCCCCGGCGGCATTCAACCAGTGAGTCCAGCCCCGCTGGTCATGGCTGGGGTGCAGCAGGGTGCATCGCTCAAGGTCGGCCAGTGTGTTGATGGCGTCGAAGCCGTCCAGCAGGTGGGGCGCGCATACCGGGGTGAGTTGTTCATCGAACAGGTGCTGGCCCTGGCGTTTTGGCCCTGGTTGAGGGCTGTAGACCACTGCCGCATCGAAGGCTTCACGGCGAAAGTCGACCCCGTGTTGCACACTGCTGTTCAGCTCAACCGGCACGTCCGGGCGCAGTTTTTGCCATTGCAACAATTTGGGCTGCAGCCAGCGCAGCATGCAGGTCGGGGCTTTGATGTGCAGCGGTGTGCGTTTCATCGCAGGTCAGCCATGAGTTCAGGGCATGGCCAGTATGAGCCGGTTTGCGTTGTGCGTACCACATGTGACCGCTCACTGGCTCATGCGCAGGCGCGCCAAATCCCGTACGGGGGGCGCGCCAAACTGACGGCTGTACTCGCGGCTGAATTGCGACGGGCTCTCATAACCCACACGGTAGCCTGCGGCCGAGGCATCCAGCCCTTCGCTGAGCATCAGCCGGCGGGCTTCGTTGAGGCGCAGCTGTTTTTGGTACTGCAACGGGCTCATCGCGGTCATCGCCTTGAACCGATGATGCAGCGTCGACACGCTGAGATTGGCTTCACGGGCCAGGCTGTCGATGCGCAGCGGCTGCTCGAAGTGGCCGTTGAGCCAGGCAATCGCCCGGCTGACGCGGTGGGTCTGGCTGTTCTCGGTGGCAATTTCATGCAGCCGATAACCCTGCGGACTGCGCAACAGGCGATACAAAATCTCGCGCCGGATCAGCGGCGCGAGCATGGCGATGTCTTTGGGCGTATCGAGCAAGCGGGTCAGGCGCAGAATGGCATCCAGCATCAGTGGGTCGATGGGCTCCACATACAGCCCACGCCCGGCGGGGCGCGAAGGCACGCCGATGGGTCCGGCCTCGCTGATCAACGTGGCGATCTCCACCGGGTCAATATCCAGACGCAAGGCCAGCACCGGTCGCTCAGGCGATATTTCGACCACCCGGCCACTGATCGGCATCGACACCGACACCACCAGGTAATTAAGCGGGTCGTAGGCAAAGTCCTCGTCTGCCAGGCGCACCTCTTTACGGCCCTGAGCCAGGATGCACAGCGCTGGCTGCGGCAAGCTGGGGGCAAAATCGCTGGGCTCGCTGTAGCGCGACACAAACAACGACTCAACGCCTGTGGTACAGGTGCCGTCTTGAGCGGTATGACGGTAGATCAGGTCAGCCAGCTCCACGCGTTGTATTTCAAACGCAGGGTCGAGCGCAGGGCGCGGTGGTTCCAGCAGTGACATGCAACGACTCCTAAGCTCAGGCAGCGGGGGTAGCCATAGCTTAAGTTTGTGCAAGGCCCAAGGGTAGCCAATTTCTGCTGCAGGCTTGCCTGATCCTGCCTGCGCTGCAGATTAAGGCACAGCCAAGCCCATCACAGAGGCGTTGCACGGTTTTAAATCCCGATCAGCGGTGAGATCAGGCAATGCCAGGGTTGGATGTTGCGCCGATGAGGTTTTGCAGAATCGTGCAAGTCTGGGGCAGGAATCGACTAACGGCGGTGTGCGGCGGGCTTTAAGCTTTGAACCTTCATCTAACGCCACTTTCCTCTGTGGAGGCCGCCATGCCCCAACACATTGCCGTCAGTCACATGACCTTGGTTCGCGCACGCGCCGGGTGCTCGGAGCAGGTGCAAGCCTGCTTGAATCAGATGATCGAGCCGACCCTTAAAACCCCTGGTTGCCTGCACTTCGCCTTGCAACATTCCCACAGCGACCCGCTGCTGTGGCACGTGGCGGGTTACTGGCAGGATGAACCCTCGATGCAGGCGTACTTCAGTTCACCAGCGATGGATGTCTACAGCGTGCTGGTGCAACAAAACGTGGTCGATAGCCTGGATTTTCAGACCTTCAGCTAAGCGAGTAGAATGCCGGTTTTTCATCGGCCGGAATTTGCAGCATGGCGCGTAAAGAGTTTGCACAGTTTGAAGCGGTATCAGCGGTTGTCCCGGTAGAACCCGGTATTTACCACGCCGCGATTGCAGTCAAAGCCTTGTACGAAGGTGGAACACCGCGTTTTCACAAAATCCTGCTTGAGCAGACCTTCAAAACCGCGACCGCCGCCGATGCGGCTGCGGCGCAGCAACTTGAGGCCCTGCAAGGCGTCACTGAAGACGCCGAGCTGGTCTGGTAAACCGTTAGCGTGGGCGGTGCATCTTGAACAGCGCCTCGGGGCCTAGCTGGAAGTAATCTGCCGGGCCACCGCCGCGCAAGATCGGCTCAGCGGCGGCGGTGTCGTAAATTCCGTCTTTGAGCAGATGCTTGGCGATATGCACCGCCACTACCTCCCCTAAAATCAGCCAGCTCGGGACGAGTTCCTTGTCTGCGCGTTGCAGCTGGATAACCTGCGTGACCTTGCATTCAAACGACACCGGCGTCTCGGCCACGCGCGGTACGCTGACCACCCGTGACGCCACGGTGCTCAATCCCGCCAGCTCAAACTCGTCCACTTCCGGGCCGACCATCGCACAGCTCTGGTTCATCGCCTCGGCCAATGGGCGAGTGGCCAGATTCCAGACGAACTCGCCGGTTTGCTCAATATTATTGAGACTGTCTTTGCGCCCCACACTGCAAAACCCAATGATTGGCGGGATGTAGTTGAACGCGTTGAAAAAGCTGTACGGCGCCAGATTCAGCCGACCCTGAGCATCCTGCGACGAAATCCAGCCAATCGGCCGCGGCCCGACGATGGCATTGAACGGATCATGGGGCAGGCCGTGGCCCTGTGAAGGTTCGTAGAAATGGATGTCGTCAGGCATGAGAAGTGTCCGCAAACGGCTGAAGTAGAGGGGTCATATAGTGCAAGGCATTTGCGCGAATGACAAAACTAAATCCCCCAAAAACAACTAAGCCCGGCCGAGGCCGGGCTGGAGTGCCACCGTCAGGTATTAGCTGACGCGTGCGCCTTGAGTGCGGTCATAACCGTCTTCAGCAAACATCGCAGAACGTGTGCGCTCATAACCATCAGCGGCGAAGGTGGCTGAACCGGTGTGGCTGTAGCCGTCTTGCGCGAAGCTTGCCGAGCGAGTGCGGTCATAACCGTCGGCAGCAAAGGCGTTGAAGGCCAGGACGGAGAGGGCTGCGGCGAGGATAAATTGGGTTTTCATGGTCGTGCTCCTGTTGCGTGTTTGGGGTGTGCAGTGGTTATGGGTTTAAGGCTACGCCGATTAATTTGATAAAAAAGCGCATAAAACTGCACAAAATAATCGAATTATTCGATTTGTTTGTCCAAGGCCTCATCGATCGAGCTAGAGCGTTCGAAGAGGTTTTTTGAGTAGCAGGAAGAGTGCGCGCTCAGCATTAACGGGCGATTAATTTGCTGTATTCGGCTTTGCGGGGGCTTAAAAACGAAAAACCCAGCCGGGTGGCTGGGTTGTCGTGATCCCTGATGTCTCTCTGTAGGAGCGAGCTTGCTCGCGATGCAGGTGACGCGGTGTTTCTGGAAAACCGCGGTGATGCTATCGCGAGCAAGCTCGCTCCTACGGAGCAGGGGGGGCGGTGCTTAGTCAGTCTCGATTCGCGAATGCTTGCGGGTGTCTTTCATGGTCACGTACACCAGCAGCGAGCAGGCGATACAGGCGGTTACATACCAGTAGTAGCCGGTTTCCAGGCCCGCACTCTTGAACCACAGCGCGATGTATTCAGCGGTGCCGCCGAAGATCGATACGGTCAAGGCATACGGCAGACCTACGCCCAGCGCACGAATTTCGGTCGGGAACAGCTCGGCTTTCACTACAGCGTTGATCGAGGTGTAACCGCTGACGATGATCAGTGCGGCCATGATCAGGAAGAACGCGCCCCACCAGGTAGTGACGGTGTGCAAGGTGGTCAGGATTGGTACGGTGAACAGTGTCCCCAGCACGCCAAACGCGATCAGGATCGGACGACGCCCGATCTTGTCCGACAGTGCGCCGACGATAGGCTGAATGCACATGAACAGGAACAGCGTGGCAGCCGAAATGGTGGTGGAGTCCGAAATGCTCATGCCTACCGTGTTCACCAGGTACTTCTGCATGTACGTGGTGTAGGTGTAGAACGCCAGCGTACCGCCCATGGTCAGGCCCACGACGGTCATCAGCTCTTTTGGATGACGCATCAAGGTGCGCATGGCGCTTTCTTTAGCCTTGACCTTAACCTTCTTGAAGGACTCGGTTTCTTCCATGCCACGACGCAGGTACAGCGCAACGACGGCACACAGAGCGCCGATCACAAACGGTACGCGCCAGCCCCAGCTGTACAGTTGCTCTTCAGTCAGGGTTTGTTGCAGCACGATCAACACGCCCAGCGCGATGAGCTGGCCGGAGATCAAGGTCACGTACTGGAAGCTGGAGAAGAACCCGCGACGTTCTTTAGTTGCCATCTCACTGAGGTAAGTGGCCGAGGTGCCGTACTCGCCACCTACCGACAAACCTTGCAGCAAACGGGCGAACACCAGCAGGACCGGTGCCCAGACGCCGATGGTTTCGTAACCTGGTGACAGTGCAATCACCAGCGAACCGAAGCACATCAACAGCACCGAGGCCATCAGCGCGGCTTTGCGGCCTTTACGGTCAGCGTACAGGCCCATCAGCCAGCCGCCGATCGGGCGCATCAAAAAGCCCACGGCGAAGATCGCAGCGGTGTTGAGCAATTGCGCGGTGGTGTCGCCTTTAGGGAAAAAGGCTTTGGCGAAGTACAGCGAGAACGCGGCGTAAACGTACCAGTCGTACCACTCAACCATGTTGCCGACCGAACCACTGAAAATGGACTTGATACGGCTGGAGGTGGTTTTTTCTTTTGGGGTCGCTGACGCGGACCCGGCAGGCAGGGTGCTTGAACTATCCATTAAATGGATCCTTCTCTTATTGGTATTTTTATAGCGCGTCAAAACGCGAGCGTGTTGAGCTATAGCAGGAGTTGTGCCAATAGTTAAATTACTGATTTATAAGGGTTTGACAGGTGTTAGTGAGCGGAAACTCGCTGATTGATCGGGTGGTGATAGGCGGAAATCCGCTCATTTTGTCAAGGGCGCCCTCACCCACCCTAACCCTCTCCCGGAGGGAGAGGGGACTGACCGGGGGATATTAGAGACTCTCGGTGACCAGAAAGTACTGCTTTGAATCCACAATCGACTCGGTATTCCAGGCCGGTAAAAATCTTGAATACAACACGGTCAGTCCCCTCTCCCTCTGGGAGAGGGCTAGGGTGAGGGCGCTTTTAGATCTTACTGCGCACTCAAAAACGCCTCACGCACTAACCCATGTCTTTGCATTTTTTCGTTCAGGGTACGCCGCGGCAGTTGCAGCTCGTCAAGCACCGCCTTGATGTCGCCCTTGTGCCGGGTCAACGCGGCGCGCAGGCATTGGGCTTCGAAGGCTTCTTGCTGGGCCACCAGCGATTGCCCGCTATCGATTTCCTCCAATTGCGGCTCACCCAGCCCCAACACTTGGCGTTCCGCCACGTTGGCCAGTTCGCGCACGTTTCCTGGCCAGTCGTGGCTCAGCAGGTGTGACAGCTGCGGCCCGGACAAGGGTTGCGCGGTGCGGCCCAGACGCGTGGCGGCGTTGTGGGAGAAGTATTCGTACAGCAACGCAATATCTTCGCGCCGCTCTCGCAGCGGCGACAGGCGCAGTTCGGCCACGGTCAGGCGATACGCCAGGTCTTCGCGAAAACGCCCGGCACGGGCTTCTTCGAGCAAATCGGGTTTGGTCGCAGCAATCACCCGCAAGTCGACCTTGATGCTTTGGTTGGAGCCCAGCCGCTCCAGCTTCTGTTCCTGCAATACCCGCAGCAACTTGGCTTGTTGGGCCAACGGCAGGCTTTCTATTTCATCCAGAAACAACGTGCCGCCATCGGCGTACTCAAGCTTGCCGATGCGTTTGCCCTGCGCGCCGGTAAAAGCACCGCTCTCATGGCCAAACAATTCGGCTTCAAACAGTTGCTCGGGGATGGCAGCGCAGTTCAGAGCCACAAAAGGTTTGCCGGCACGCGGACCAAAGTCATGCAGGCAGCGTGCGACCAGTTCTTTACCGCTGCCGGTTTCGCCCCGAATCAGCACATTGACCGGCAGCGGTGCCAGTTCCAGCACTTGGCGGCGCAGGGTCTGCAAGCTGCGGGACATGCCCAGCAGGCGCCCGTCGATCTGTTCGCGCCGGTCGACCTGTTCGTGCAAACGGCGGTTTTCCAGCACCAGTTGGCGCTTTTCGAGGGCGCGGCGCAGGCTGGTCAGCAGGGCTTCGGGGCTGAAGGGTTTTTCGAGAAAGTCGTAGGCTCCTTCGCGCATGGCTTCAACTGCCATCGGCACATCGCCATGCCCGGTCAGCAGAATCACCGGCAAGTCCGGGTCCAACTGCTGCAAGCGCGACAGCAAGGCCATGCCGCCCATGCCAGGCATGCGCACGTCGCTGACGATCACCCCAGCAAAATGCGCGGGCAACTGGCTCAGGCAGTCCTCGGCGCAGCTGTGCACGTGCACGTCAAAGCCGCTCAGGCTCAGCCATTGCTCGACCGCATTGCGAATACTGGCCTCATCGTCGACCACAATCACCGAGTTGAGCATGTTTCAAACGTCCTCTGCGATGGGCAGCGTCAAGGTGAACCGCGCGCCATCGGCGTGGTTGCTGGCAGTCAGTTGACCACCGAGTTCGTGAACAATGGCGTAAGACACCGCCAACCCCAGCCCCAAACCATCGCCTACAGGCTTGGTGGTGAAAAACGGATCAAACACTTTACCTAAATGTGCCTCGCTAATCCCGCCGCCACTGTCGCTGACGGTCAACTGCCACAGCGGTGGATGAGCCTCGATACGGATTTCAAGGTGCTTGTGCGCTTTATCGTGCAGGGCATCCAGAGCGTTGCGCAGCAGGTTGATCAACACTTGTTCGAGGCGGATCGCGTCGCCGCGCACCCAGGCTGGGCGCATCAGATTGACCTGCAGGTCGATGTTGTCTTCCTGCAACCGCGGCTCAAGCATCTGTAAGGACTGATCGACCACCAGCGCCAGATCAAGCCGTTCGCGCAAGCCGCTTGGGCTTTGGCGGGCGTAGGTTTTGAGATGGCCGGTGAGGGCTGCCATGCGCGTGAGCATCTGTTCCAGCGGAGCCAGTGCTTTATACGCGTCATCGATACGGCCGTGATCGAGTAGCAGACGCAAGGTGGCCAACTGCATGCGCTGGGCCGTTAGCGGTTGGTTGATTTCATGGGCCAGCGCTGCTGACATTTGCCCTAACGCGGCGAGCTTGGCTGATTGCACCAGGCTGTCTTGGGCTGTACGCAAATCCCGGGTACGGGCTTCGACCAGTTGTTCCAGTTCTTCGCGATTGCGCTGGCGCAGCCGCGCCAGTCGCCAGCGCTGCACCAAAAACAGCCCCAGAAACACCAGCGTCAGCCACAGTCCGATACCGGCCAGTGCGGCATTGCGCTGGTCTTCGGCGGCGACCACGGGGCGGCGCAGCAGGTGCAAGGTCCAGCCTTCAGCTGTTAGCGGCAGCGAGCCCCACAAGTAATCGGCACGGCCGTCCGGGCCATTGACGCGCATCAGGTAGCTGTCGTCGCCAAAGCTGCGCAAGGTCTGGGTCGGCATCGCGGTCAGCGGTTGCCGGTGGTATTGGCGGGTGCTGGAAATCTCGCTGCGATCGCTGTCACTCAACTCGCGCAGGTAGCGATAACGCCAGCCGGGCTGGTTGGCGATAAACACAATGCCCCGCGCATCGCTGACCAGCAGCGTGTCCTTGCCCTGGTTCCATTCGCGCTCAAGCTGCGGGAACTCCAGCTTGACCACCATCGCCCCGAGGAATTTGCCGCTGGCATCGTGTACCGCGCTGGACAAAAAGTACCCCGGAATACCGCTGGTTACGCCCACTGCATAAAAGCTCCCGGAGCCCTGACTGCGGGTCTGGCTAAAATACGGACGAAAGCCGTAGTTATGGCCCACGTAACTGTTTGAGGTGTTCCAGTTGCTCGCGGCTACCGCCAGCCCGGTGCTGTCGAGCAGCTCAAGGGTCGAAGACTGCGCCGCGCCGTTGATCCGCTCCAGCTTTTGATTCAGTGCCGCCTGCACTTCTAGCGTGATGGAGCCGCTCAAGGCAGCGATCAGTTCAGCGTCCAGCGCCAGCACCGCGGGCAACGCGCGATAGCGCTCGATCAAGGTGTGCAGCGAGTTGGCGTACAGGTTCAGCTGTTCGGGGCCGCGCCGAGCGCTTTCTTCGAGCGCATGCTGTTCGGCCTGGCGCATCGCCCAGCCGCCTGCCACAGCCGCGCCGGCCATAATTATCAGGCTGTACAGCAGCACACGCAGAGGGCGAGAGGTCACGGGCATAGTGAGTTTCAACGGCTCAATCAGGGGGGGGCGAACGATAGCATGGCGCTCAACACACAGAGCAGCGCAAAACCTGTGGGAGCGGGCCTACGATCCCGCTGAAAAAATGCGCCGCCTGCATCGCGAGCAAGCTCGACTCCTACAGAGAACCGTGCAAGTCGCGTCGCCAAATATTTATCTACCGCAGTACACCTGAACCGGAGGGTTAGGGTAGGGGGTATTACCTGACGGAACCCCGACCATGACCTTTCAACTCTCCCCGGTGCGCGATCGTGCGCCGTTATTGCTGACCCACACGCAGTGGATTGAAAAAGAAGCCCTCGCGCATATGGCTTCCGTGGCGAGGGCCAATTTTGCGGTCTTGGATGATGAGCAGAAAAAGCATTACGTCGCGCTGCATCGCCAGGCTGTGGCCGCTTTTGAGGCGGTGGAGGATGAGAATGCGCGGCTCAAGGACACCTTCAAGTCCGTCCACCTGGCGCTTCTCAGGCGCGAACTGAAAACACTTACCGGCGTTGATATCGACCCCGAGCGAACGCTGCTCTATACCCGTTACCGTGAATTTAAAGAAGGCCGCACGCCGCTGGATTTTATAAGCGATGTGCTTGGGGATGAGGCAGACGCCAGAATCACCCCGCGAGCGGTGGATGAGTCCCGATACGTTGATCACCTGCGTTCGGTGACCCTGTGGGACGCCGCGTGCGCCAATTTCGGTTATCGCACTGATTCGACGCTGGGCCAGCCCTACAGTTACGAGGATGCGAGCTATATCGATTACGGCCGACCGCTGGGTGAACAACCGGTAAAGCCGTTTATTGCTCAGGTACGCAGACTGGATTTTGGCTCGGCATTGTCAGCCACCCTCACGCAGGCAATGGGGCCAGACGGTCAGCTCAAGCGGCTGATTGAGCAAGCCTCGACCCTCAGTTTTGAGTTCGAGTTACTTGAGGCTTATCGCACTACAGCGATCACCGGTGTGACCCTGGCCGGCCATGCTCAACTGCTGGAGGCGTTTAATAGCTCTACGGGCTACACCGTGTGGCGGATGTCACTCTGTCGTGCGTCGGGCAAGCAACTGCTGTTCGATATCGTGCAAGCCCTGACCCCTCTGATAAGCGAGCGTCTGCATATTTCTGGCATCACGCTGCCGCTTTATTTCATTCAATTGAAGGGAGACAGCAGTGTTTACAGCTATTTTGCGCAGCGACTGGGCGGCGCACTGCGCAGGCATGCGAGCCGGGCTGCGGCTGAGCGTGATTTTAAGCAGCAGCTTGTGCATGACCATGGCGCGCAGCAATTGGGCTGGTTTGCCAGGCAGTGGTCGCTGCAGGAAATGGGCTATTTGCACATGCTGGTGAGCGAAGAGCCACGTCCCAAAGGTTTGAGTTGGCTGGCTGGCAAGTTATATGACGGCTTTCACCAGGCCTTCCCCAGGCGTTCGCTGGAGACTCTAGAGCTGTACTCGGTGCCCGAAGCAGGGTCGCACCAGCCTTTGGCCGCCCTGTTGGGGGGCCGTCAGGCGGCGCGTTACCGGTCGAACCTGCAAATGCTGGCGATGGCCAAGTCTGAGGTGGATTGGCAGGCGTTCGAGGATGCGGTGCTGGTCATCGGCAACGAGGTGTTGGGCCTGCTCACCACGCCGGTGCCGGGTGGGGTGCTGGGGCTGACTAAAATCATGCAGGCCGCCATCTTTGGATCGTTGGCCTATAGCGTGGTGCAAGGGGTGATCGAGGTCTACAAGGGCGAGAGCAGCAGCACCTTCGCCAATGCCTTGGCCGATACCGCAGACCTGTTGATCAGTGCGCGGTTGATCGGGGTGGCGGCGAAGATTCATCGTCAGCGCATGAGCACGCTCTGGCGCCAGGCGGGCCAGCCGCGCAAGGTCATCCATCCCAATGGCAAGGTCGAACTGCGACCACTGGATAACGTCGCCCACCCCGACCAACTGGCGCTCAACGACATGCAGGGCTTGAGTGATGCCGAGTTGCTGCAACGTATGTTGCCAGTGGACACGCTCGCCTCGGCGCTCAACGACCTTGAGCGGATGCTGAAGATTACCGCCACCTCCCGAGAGCAGTTGCAGGCGGTCTGGCAAGGCCAATCCATACCGGCGCCGCTGGCCGAGGGCACTCGCCGCTTGCAGGTCGACCGCTTGATTGATCGCATCATCAACGACGTGCCATTGCGCGCAGAAATGCCGCTCAACGCCGACAGCGCGGTCTTGGCCTTATTGACCCAGCTGGAACACTGGCCGGCGGGTACGGTGCTGGATGTGTTCAATCAACAGGGGCAGCGGGTTGAGACGTACGGCAAGGGCACCAGCGTCTTGAACAGTATCGAGGTCAAGCGCTTGGATCACGGTGCCTATGTGGCCAGGCATGATGCCACTCAGAGCAGTGCCCGGGCCGAGGCGCTGTTCATGCTGATCCTCGATCAGTTGCCCGAGACCTCACGGCTGGGGCGTGAGGACAATGAGGGGCTTGGCCAGACCGGGCGCATTGCCTCTATTCGCGAGCAAATTGCTGGCTTGGCCAAAAACGATCGTGCCCTGCTGTTTAAAGCCCTCACCGGGCTGGAAGGGCGCACCCGCAACGACCCGGTGGCCCGCCAGGATCCGGCCAAGAAGTATTTGCCGCTGGCTTGTCCGCCGATCTCGGACAGTACGACGTTGCTGTTGGCCAGGCTTCATCAACTTCACCCATCGCTGTCTATTGAAAGCCTTGAGCCCTTGATCGATGCGCACCCGTTCAGCCCAAACGAGACCAGTCAGGTATTTGACCGCAATACTCAACCGCTGGCGTTTGCCCACGCGGCTGAACGACTGAAAATAAAGTTGCGGGTCGACAGTGCGCTGGACGGTATTTATCACCCTCGGGCTTATCACGTTGATAGCGATCACTGGGCACGCGCGTGTGCTGACGGGGTCTTGCGCGATACGCTGAATCGCAGGCTGGTGGTGACCGAGAGGCTCGACCCAACTGCAATCAAGCCTTACGTGCCTGCCGGGCCGGACGACGACACCACGGTCGAGTTACACCATTACGGTGGTGGTCGTTATGAAGCCTACGATTTTGCCAGTGGTGAGACGATCCCGGTGGCGCAGACCGGTGACAGTTTTTATCGGGCCATCGCTTCGGTGCTGCATCCCTCCGAGTGGGCAAAGTTGGGCATGCACAGCGCCACGGACGTGTCGGGTCTGCGTAAAACCCTGGGCGATGCGCTGTTGGCCAGGCGTGAGCCCAGCGGCGAGGTGAACCTGTGGGATCGCACCACGGCTGCGTACCGCAGTGATATGGCTTTGCCGTCCGATCAGCCCGCTGGCGAGCTGGGGCTTTACGATATTGACAGCCAACACTACCTGGCCCTGGAAGGGGCGGTTTATCGGGTTGGATTTGACACGGCACTCAACAAATGGCGCATGCAGCACCCCCATATCGTGGGGGTGAATAGCCCGGTGCTTGAGCATAACGGTCAAGGCGCATGGCGGCAAAAAAGTGAAAGCCCGCTGAGTTGGCGCGGCCTCACCCTGTTGCGCAGACTGCGTGCCCAGCCTCGGCCCATCAGCGATGAGCTGGGCCATAAAATCATGGCCGTGAGCAATACGAGCGAAGGTGTGTTGCGCCAGATCCACACCAACAACCTGTCAGCGCCGCCCTTGTTGCTTGATACGTGGCAGCGCTTTCAAATTGACGAAGATATTCAGAGTTTTGTGACGCAATTGCAGGCCCACACCACGCTGTCTCAAGCCCGTAGTGACGTGCAATTACTGCTGATCCAGAACCTGCCCGGCTGGCCGGCCGACAAGGTGCTGCAGATTATTGACCAGCACGGCAAAACCTTGCAGGAGTATGGCGATGACGTGCCCAGCGGCGCGTCCCGAATTCGGATCACCCAGGATGAAGCCCACAACGGCAGCTTTTTGCGCACCTTGCTTGCGCGCATGGATGAGGCTGATACAACGTCGTTGTTGGGTGAGTACAGCCCTGACCTCGAGACGCGTGTGCTGATGCTTGCGCAAAAAATTTCCGGCCATGCGCTCGAACGTAAAGCCCAGGTGTTCAAGTCCCTGTATGCACACGCGCAACGCAGCCAGAACCCTCAGGTGAAGCTGATACAGAGAAGCTACCCCGAGTTGCCAAAAAGCATCATCCAGCACTTGCTCAGGTACACCACGGGGCAAGAGAAAAACAATTTTTTGGACCAGGACTTGATCCCGCCGCGCTTGGCCGAGCAGATCAAATGGACGTCGCGCAAGGTGCGCTTGACCCGTGCCTACGAGGGGTTGTTTCTGGGCGCTACTGCTACCCCCGACAGTGAACGACTGATGCTGCGCATGCTGCATGCGTTACCGGGCTGGCCGGTGAATGTGAGCATTGAAGTGCGCGCCGATGGGGTCAGTGGTCAGTTACTGGACAGGATCGGCCCGCAAGAAGGCGCCAGCCTCAGAACGCTGGTCAAGAAAAGTGGGCGTTACTACGCATATTCGCCAGAAGGCAAGGCACTTAATTCTGAGTCGCTGACGGATAACAATTTGCTGTCATCGATCCTGCATGTACTGGATGACACTGAGCGGGCTGCCATCGGGGTTCCGAGCGCCCGTGAAACCCAGGTGCTGGCGACCAGGATCAGCGAACAGGCGATCAAGCATCGCGCCAATGTCGACAGTTTGCTGGGGTTGGAGCCCCCTGTGCCGGGGCGCAAACCGCCGATGGAGGTTGAGAGCTCGTTTATCGCTTACCCGGTAACGATTGAATACCAGGGATCGACCTACCCACTTGCGTTAATACATAGGGTCCAGAGGTTGTACCCGAGTTTGGGCACGCAGGAAGTCTTTGTTTTTCTGGATCGAATGGGGGGAACTGAAGCGACCAGACGGGCAGAGGTGGTGCGCTTGGGTGCGGAGTACGCGACGCTGCAGGCGCAATTGGCGAACTGGGAATCGATCCAGTATTACCCAAGTGACGGTGCAAGCAGTGAAATGGCATTGCCGGGTACGCGCCGGCTTGTCAGAGAACGGATTGAGCGTGCCTGGCGCAGGGAGTCGGATGTTCTCCCAGGGCCAGATGGCGGCCATATTATGTACCTCTACGGCCAGCATGCGGGCGACCTGCCAAGGCTTGCCGGTGATTTCAGCCATGTCCGCTTGTTGCACATGGACGATATGAATTTGTACAGCGGATCGAATGACTTTCTGAGCAGTTTTCCGCAACTGCGGGTGCTTACGCTGTCGGGCAATTTTTTGAGCAGCTTGCCACCTGCTATTGGCAGCATGACCCACCTGCAAACCCTTAACCTGTCGGACAATCGTATAACGCTCACGGTTGAGAGTGTGCAGATGCTGGCGGGGCTGACGGCTTTACGGCGGTTGTATCTCAATAATAATCTGCTGAGAGCCATCCCTGACGTGAGCCGGATGACGCAGTTGCGCCACCTGGACTTATCCGGCACCGGGGTCAATGTATGGCCCATCGGGGTGTTGTCGCTGACTCATTTGGAACAGGTGAATCTGCGCAACAACCGAATAACCACTATTGCACAGGAGGTTCTGGACGCGCCTGAGCCTGCCATTGCCAATCGTGCGACTCGACTCGGCGGTAATCCATTAACCCCCGAGGCAAATAATCAGTTCCTCCAATACTGGCTCAGAACCGGGATTCATATGGGTTACAGGTTACCCGTTACCCAGGCGCATGCACTGGTAGCGAGGCATCAAGCGGGTGATATTACGCCTTGGTTATCCCGAACCCCAATCGTTGAAGAAAGATCGCACAGGGTTATGCAATGGGCGCTGCTCCGAGGAATTTGGGGCGCTGGTGACGATTTTTTCAGATTGCTCTCGGGGTTGGCAGAGGTGCATGCGAGTCTTTCGGCTGAACTCGGGCGCTGGCTGCAAGGCCGCGTGTGGGCGTTGATTGGACGGATGTTGGAGGACACCGCGTTACGTGACTTGCTGTTTCGAGGGGTGTTCTATGGCGCGACGTGCCGGGACGGCGTCATGGTGATGTTCGAAGACCTGGAAGTGCAGGTGCTGATTCACGAAGCTGAAAACAGGCCAAGCGATGCGCAGCGCGAGGGAGAGCTGTTCAACCTTGCCCGAAGGCTGTTCCGCCTCAGGCAAGTCGACCAGATGGCTGATGCTGTAGCCGCAAAACGCGTGGCGCAGGGTCGCAATCCTGATATTGCCGAAATCCAACTGATTTATCGCGTAAGGCTGGCTGAGGCGCTGGACTTGCCGATTCAGTCGCGGGTGATGTTTCACGAACAATGGGCGGATATTTCAGAGGCGCAGATTAATCACGCTCGAGAGCACATCCTGGCAATGGACGGCAGTCCTGCGGCCCTGCATTCAATTGTGCACGAACAACTGTGGCGAAATTACCTGATACACAGGCACCCGGAAGTATTCGAACCCATCGAGGCACAGTACCAGAGCGCCTACCACAAGCTCTCCGATGAGCCTGACCTGCCCCCCGAGGTCGAGTTGCAACGAGGGCAAGAACTGGTGATTGAGCGGGACCAACGGGTAAACCATGAGATTGAAGTACTGACCGAGCAGGCTCGGCAAGCGCATTGAACGGGGCCACGTAGGAGCAACTGCCGAGGCACGACGGCTGCGCCGCCGATCGCAGCCTCGCGGAGCTCGTCAGCTCCTACGAGACCTCATCAAGGCCGACTGGGGACTGTGCGTAGGGGCTGCTGAGGCACGAAAGCTGCGATCTTTTGACCTGATACCGGTCAGGCCTTGATCGCCACCACGCTGAGCAATTGCCCTTCGAGCAGGCAAAACTGGGCGTCCAGTTCGCGGCCGTGGTGCCATTGCTCAGACAGGTCGGTGAGTAGCCGCAGGCGCACTTGGCCTTGATGTGTCCAGCTCAACACTTCGGCATGTTCAAAGTAGAAGCGTTGTCGCACGATTGGATACAGCGCCTTGAACAGACTCTCCTTGACCGAAAAGGTCAGGGTCACGAGCAGGGCGATCTCTGCGGCGGGCCCGGCGGCCATACGCTGCAGTTCGGGTGCGGTGAGGATTTCTTTGGCCAGGCGTTGGGCGCGGTCGGCGCTGAGCAGGTTTTCGAGGTCCATGCCCAGGCCTTGCCATTGATCTTTGAGCGCCACTAGCGCGGCGGCGCGGCCGTTGCTGTGGGTGATGGCACCGCTGATATGCGCGGGCCACACGGGCGCACGGTCTTCACCAATGGCAGGTGTGGCGCAGGTGCCGTCCAGTTGCAGCAGGGCAGCTCGGGCACACAGTCGCCCAGCAAGAAATTCGGCTTGGCGTTTGGCCACCGAGCGTTGAATACTCGCAGGCATCTCAATGGCGCTGCGGCTAAAGTCATCGGCAGCGAGCTGAGCCGGAGTGAAGTCGGTGCTCAGCCACACGCTGCCAGGCAGCGCTTGGGGCAACGGCCAGTCAGCGCGCAACGGCGTGCAGCAGGCAGGCAAGGCGGGGAGTCGATTCATGCCGGGCATTTTGCCGGGTCTGAGCCGAGCTGGGTAGTGCGAGGCTGTTCAGAGAGTGTTCAGGGCCAAACCTTTAGGGTGGTGGGGCTGGGCTTCGATAGGCGGAGTTGGTTTGGGAGAGCACGATGAAATTGCTGGTGGTTGAAGACGAGGCCTTGTTGCGCCATCACTTGCAAACCCGGCTGAGCGAAAACGGCCATGTGGTCGAGGCAGTGGCCAACGCTGAAGAGGCTTTGTATCAGACCGAGCAGTTCAACCATGACCTGGCCATGATCGACCTCGGCTTGCCGGGCATGGGCGGGCTGGAGTTAATTCGCGAACTCCGAGCGCGGGGCAAGACCTTTCCGATCCTGATCCTGACCGCACGCGGCAATTGGCAGGACAAGGTCGAAGGGCTGGCAGCCGGGGCTGACGACTACGTGGTCAAGCCGTTTCAGTTTGAAGAACTGGAGGCACGACTAAATGCCTTGCTGCGCCGCTCCAGTGGTTTTACCCAGTCGACGATTGTGGCCGGTGAGCTGGTGCTGGACATCAATCGCAAGCAAGCAGTGCTTGAGGGAGAACCGCTGGCGCTGACTGCTTATGAATACCGGATTCTTGAATACCTGATGCGCCATCACCAGCAGGTGGTGGCCAAGGACCGCCTGATGGAACAGTTGTACCCGGATGACGAGGAACGTGATCCGAATGTGATCGAGGTGCTGGTGGGACGCCTGCGACGCAAGCTTGAGGGGGCAAACGGCTTTAAGCCAATCGATACCGTACGTGGCCTGGGGTATCTGTTTACTGAGCGTTGCCGATGATTCGTTCGCTTCGCGTTCGATTGATGCTGGCGGCAACGCTGTTGGCTGTGTTGTTTATGTTGGCGCTGTTACCGGCCATGCAGGGGGCCTTTAGTCTGGCCCTCAAGGACGCCATTGAGCAACGTCTGGCATCTGATGTCACCACGTTGATTTCGGCGGCCAAGGTTGAAAAAGGCCGCCTCAAAATGCCGGTTTTGTTGCCGGATGAACAGTTCAACCTGCCGGACAGTCGCTTGCTCGGCTATATCTATGACCGCGAGGGCCATCTGGTGTGGCGTTCGCGGGCGACCCAAGAAGAGACCATCAATTACACACCGCGTTATGACGGGCGCGGCAATGAGTTTGCGAGCATTCGTGAAGACGACGGCGATGAGTTTTTCGTCTACGACGTGGAGGTCAAGTTACTGGGTGGCAAAAACGCAGCCTTCAGTTTTGTCACTTTGCAGCCGATGCGCGAATACAACATGACCCTCGAAGGGCTGCGTGAAAATCTGTACTTGGGATTTGGTGCGGCCTTGATTGTGTTGCTGGCGCTGCTGTGGATCGGCCTGACCTGGGGCTTGCGCGCATTGCGCAATCTGAGTCAGGAACTGGACCAGATTGAAACGGGCGAGCGTCAAAGCCTCAGCGAACAACACCCTCGCGAATTACTGCGCCTGACCGGCTCGCTGAACCGGCTGCTGCAAAGCGAACGCGAGCAACGCATACGCTACCGTGACTCACTCGACGACCTGGCCCACAGCCTGAAAACCCCGCTGGCGGTGCTCCAGGGTGTGAGCGAAAGCATGGCCCAGCGCCCGGCTGAGCGCGAGCAGGCTTGGGTGCTGCAAACCCAGATTGAACGCATGAACCAGCAAATCAGCTATCAATTGCAGCGCGCCAGCTTGCGCAAAAGCGGTTTGGTGCGCCATCAGGTTGAGCTGCTGCCCGTGGTGCAGAGCCTGTGCAATACGCTGGACAAGGTGTACCGCGACAAGCAGGTCAACGTCAGTTATGACATTCCAGCGTCGAGCCATGTGCCGATCGAGCAAAACGCACTGCTGGAGTTGCTCGGCAACCTGCTGGAAAACGCCTATCGGCTGTGCCTGGGGCACGTGCGGGTCAGCCTGCAACGCAAAGGGCAGGGGATTGAAGTGTGCGTGGAAGATGACGGCCCAGGCGTACCCCCGGATCAGCGCGAGCGTATTTTGCGCCGAGGGGAACGCCTGGATCGCCAGCACCCTGGACAGGGCATCGGGCTGGCGGTGGTCAAAGACATTATTGAAAGCTACGACGCACAGCTGGCATTGGAAGATTCAATGTTGGGTGGCGCGGCTTTTCGGATTCATTTTCCGGCGCGATGACCGCGTCGACCAAGCGCACGTTGTCGGCTCGCAGCGGTGTCAGCCCCAGACGAGTGACGAACGACACTTTTTGGCCATTGCTCAAGGACATGACCTTGGCGGTGGCAATCGCTGAAAAGTGAACACGTACATCCTCGCCCCCATCATCCGGGGTAATCAGCCCTTCGCCCTTTCTGTCGTCAAAGCTCTTCACTGTCCCCGTCGGCATGATCGTTCTCCCGGCATCGCATTCGATGCCCCACATACAAAGCGTAGTAGCACCGGCCCATCAAAGCGCGAAGCCTTGGGGCTGGCGACTGTCAACGTCGACAGGTTGGTCAGGGTTCCAGACGAGTGGTAGGTGTGGCCAGGGATATGCAGAGGCGGATATCCGCCATCCAGCGCGGCGGTGTTACCTAAATGGGCGGAAATCCGCCAGTTGTTGTCCTGCAGATTTCCCCTGTTATTTCCTGCAAGACCAAGCGCCATCGGCCATTGAAGGGCTTTTGCCTGATGTGGCCCGTGCTTTGCAATAGTGCTGCTAGAGGTCTGCCATTAGAGCAGCTCGACACAACAAATCCCTCCAAGTACAGGAGGGTTCGCGCTTTAGGTGTCACCGCTCTCAGATGGAATGATGACGCTGTGACGCACTTGAGGAAATCTGCAATGACGACTCGTCAGCCACTGTACAAATCCCTGTATGTGCAAGTGATCGTAGCGATCACCATCGGCATTTTGCTGGGCCATTACTATCCGGAAACCGGCGTTGCACTCAAACCGCTGGGTGATGGCTTTATCAAACTGATCAAGATGGTCATCGCGCCCATTATTTTCTGTACGGTAGTGAGCGGTATTGCCGGTATGCAGAGCATGAAGTCGGTCGGCAAGACCGGAGGTTATGCCTTGCTCTACTTCGAAGTGGTATCGACCATTGCGCTGTTGATCGGCCTGATTGTGGTTAACGTGGTCCAGCCAGGCGTTGGCATGCACATTGACGTGTCCACCCTGGACGCCTCCAAAGTGGCTGCTTATGTCACCGCAGGCGCAGACCAAAGCATTGTGGGCTTCATCCTTAATGTGATCCCGTCGACCATCGTTGGCGCGTTTGCCAATGGCGACATCCTGCAAGTGCTGATGTTCTCGGTGATCTTCGGTTTCGCCCTGCACCGTCTGGGCGCTTACGGTAAACCGATTCTGGACTTCATTGATCGCTTTGCGCATGTGATGTTCAACATCATCAACATGATCATGAAGCTGGCGCCGCTGGGTGCGCTGGGTGCGATGGCGTTCACCATCGGTGCTTACGGTGTGGGTTCGCTGGTGCAACTGGGCCAGTTGATGATCTGCTTCTACATCACCTGTGTGCTGTTCGTGCTGGTAGTGTTGGGTGGCATCGCCCGGGCTCACGGCTTCAGCGTTCTCAAGCTGATCCGCTACATCCGTGAAGAACTGCTGATTGTACTGGGCACGTCCTCGTCGGAATCGGCGCTGCCACGCATGCTGGTTAAAATGGAACGTCTGGGCGCGAAGAAGTCGGTTGTGGGTCTGGTGATTCCGACCGGTTACTCGTTCAACCTCGATGGCACCTCGATCTACCTGACCATGGCCGCTGTGTTTATCGCTCAAGCGACTGACACGCACATGGACATCACGCACCAGATCACCCTGCTGCTGGTGTTGTTGCTGTCCTCCAAAGGCGCTGCGGGCGTGACCGGCAGTGGCTTTATCGTGCTGGCTGCGACCTTGTCGGCGGTCGGTCACTTGCCGGTTGCTGGCCTGGCGCTGATCCTCGGTATCGACCGCTTCATGTCCGAAGCCCGTGCCCTGACCAACCTGATCGGTAACGCGGTCGCCACGTTGGTGGTTGCCAAGTGGGTTAAAGAGCTGGACGTAGACCAACTGCAAGTTGAGCTGAACTCCGGTGGTCGCCCACTGGACAGCACTGGCCCGCAAGATGATCTGGGTGTGGCTGAAAGCCTGCCTCCGGTACTGGCGAAGTAAGCGTCGGCGCATAAAAAAACCCATCTTCGGATGGGTTTTTTTATGGCTGGCTTATTCGACTCGGGTTTCACCGCTGAACACCAGCGTTTGCCGGCAGCGGCGGCACAAATAGCCTCGGCCCTGCTTGACCAGCGCATGGCGCTGGGCGGAAAACGGGAAATCGCTGTTAGGGCAAGGGCAGCGGTAGATGTAACGCGTGGCCCTGCGACGGTTAATGGCGTAGGTGTGACAGCGATTGGGCGGCAGTTCATACACCCCGCGCATGATCAATTGCCATTCTTCGCCGTGGGGGGTGATGCGATCGCCAAACAATTGATGAGCGATCAGATGCGCGACTTCGTGAGCCACGGTTTGCTTGAGGAAGTCTTCGCTGTTTTCGCGGTACAGCTGCGGATTGAAGCGCAGCAGGTTTTCGTGCAAATGAGCCACCCCGGCTTTTTGCCCGCGCAGCTTGAGGCTGACCAGCGGACGCTTGAAGGGGCGCTTGAAAAACACTTCGGCCTGTTGGAAACACTCCTCGACGCGGGTATTGAGTTGCTCGGGCATGCAGTTCGGCTCTCCAGAGCGGGCGATTATGCCAGAGGTAGAGAACCTTGTATGAATCGCGAGCAAGCTCGAACGCCACAGATCCTCTGTAGGAGTCGAGCTTGCTCGCGATGGGATCGCTGAGGCTTTTCAGATAAGGCAGGGGCAGCGGCGATTGTTAATTGGTATAAACCGGCCCCACGCCCAGGCCCCAGACGATCACGGTAAACGCCATGATCGCGACCAGTACCACCAAGCCCACCGCCAGGACCGAGCTTGAAAACAGGAAGCCTTCATCCGGGTCAATGTTCATAAAGGTCGGCAGCCCCACGTACAGCAAGTACACGGTGTAGCAAATGGCCGCGGTGCCGACCACCATGCCCAGCCACATGTGCGGGTACAGCGCCGACAACCCGCCGATAAACAGCGGCGTAGCGGTGTAGGTGGCAAAGGCCACGCAGCGCGCCATGCTCGGTTGGGCATCGTAAGTGCGGGCCATCCAGTGGATAAACGCCCCCATCACGCCGACCCCTGCAAGCATCGCCACGTAGGACATCAAGGTCATCCACAGCGCGCTGTCGAGGGTCAGCATCACCGGTGCGCGGCTGCCAATGACCCAGCCCACCTGGGTGGTGCCAATAAACGCAGAAATGGCCGGAATCGCGGCCAGAATCAAGGTATGAGTAAAGTACATATGGCTGATGCTTTCTTCGGCATCGCCACGGATCTCGCGCCACTCTTGATCGGGGTGGGTGAAGAGGCCCACAACGTGATGGATCATGGCTGTCACTCCTGTATGAGACGCATCGCCCCCCAGTGGGACGCGTGCCGGTCGCGCAGCCAGAAATGAGGTGTGTGCGGCCTTGTATCGCAGTATAGGAAACCTGCCGCGCTACAGCCCCGTCTCCTTAGAGCATCTTGCGCTGTCAGCCACGGGCTTAATCGCGTTGCTGTCTTTAGCCGGATCGGTTTTTTTTCGGTAAAATCGCCGGCTTTTGGTTTTGACTCACGGATTTGAAGCGCTATGGGCACTCTTTCGGTCTCTCAAATTAAACTCCAGAAACGCCTGCGCCGATTGACCGGTGAGGCGGTGGCCGACTTCAACATGATTGAGCACGGCGACAAGGTGATGGTCTGCCTGTCGGGCGGCAAAGACAGCTATACCTTGCTGGACGTGTTGCTGCACCTGCAAAAGGTCGCGCCGATCCAGTTCGAGATCGTGGCCGTGAACATGGATCAAAAGCAGCCCGGCTTTCCCGAGGACGTGCTGCCGGCTTATCTCAAGGCATTGGGCGTTGAGTATCACATCGTTGAAAAAGACACGTACTCGCTGGTCAAGGAGCTGATCCCGGAGGGCAAGACCACCTGCTCGCTGTGCTCACGCCTGCGTCGTGGCACGTTGTACACCTTTGCGGATGAAATCGGCGCGACCAAGATGGCTTTGGGGCATCACCGCGACGACATCGTTGAAACCTTCTTTCTCAACATGTTTTTCAACGGCGCGCTCAAGGCCATGCCACCCAAGCTGCGCTCCGATGACGGGCGCAACGTGGTGATTCGGCCGCTGGCGTACTGCAACGAGAAAGACATTCAGGCGTACGCCGACTTGCAGCAGTTCCCGATCATTCCTTGCAACCTGTGCGGTTCCCAGGAAAACCTGCAACGCCAAGTGGTCAAGGACATGCTTCAGGAGTGGGATCGCAAGACGCCAGGCCGTACCGAGAGTATCTTTCGCAGCCTGCAGAACGTTCAGCCGTCGCAGTTGGCGGATCGCAACCTGTTTGACTTTGCCAGCCTCAAGATTGACGAAAGCGCTACGCCGCGTTTCGTAAACCTGCTGAACCTCTAAGAGGTCACATCCCGATTTGCCAAGAGGAAAGGGCATGCGCGATTACAAATGGCTGCACGAATACTGTTTGAACCGCTTTGGTTCGCCAGCCGCGCTGGAAGCCGAATTGCCCGTTCCACGCACTGCGGCACAACTGCGCGAGATCAGTGATGACCGCTACCTGTCGACCTTGGCCTTGCGGGTGTTTCGCGCCGGGCTCAAACACAGCGTGGTGGATGCCAAGTGGCCGGTATTTGAAGAAGTGTTTTTTGGCTTCGACCCGGAAAAAGTGGTGCTGATGGGCGCTGAGCATTTGGAGCGGCTGATGCAGGATGCGCGGATCATTCGCCATCTGGGCAAGCTCAAAAGCGTGCCGCGCAATGCACAACTGGTACTCGACATCGCCCATGAGCACGGCAGCTTCGGCGCATTTATCGCCGAGTGGCCGGTGACGGACATTGTCGGGTTGTGGAAGTACCTGGCCAAGCACGGGCATCAGTTGGGCGGCTTATCGGCGCCCCGTTTTTTGCGCATGGTCGGTAAAGACACCTTTGTGCCGAGCTATGACGTGGTCGCGGCGCTGAACGCGCAGCAGCTGGTGGACAAGGCGCCCACCAGCCTGCGGGATTTGGCCATCGTGCAAAACGCCTTCAACCAATGGCACGCTGAAAGCGGTCGGCCGATGTGCCAGCTGTCGCAGATGCTGGCGTTCACCGTCAACCACTGATCTGGTTTGTAGCCGCTGACGAGGCACGAGGCTGCGATCGGCGGCGCAGCCGACCGCAGCCTCGTGCCTCGTCAGCAGCTACGGGCCAATCGTCGATCCAGCTGGTAACGCCAGCGCACGTACAGCATCGCGCTGACGAACACCGCCACGCTGGCGGTGATTTCCAGCAGGCCGAATACCTGACGGTTCGGGTCGAACGCGGCCAAGGCGCCCTTGAGCAAGTACAGGTTAACCACGTAGCAGGTGAACGAGTGTCCGCGTGCGCTGCCTTTGAGCATGCCTGGCACCAGCAACATCAGTGGTACCAGTTCGATCAGCAAGATGACCCACGGACGTGCGCCATGCAGGTCGGCAAACATCAGGTAATACACGCAGAGCAATCCGATGAGGCCGAAGAAGCACGCCAGGCTCAAGGCGCGCATCAGCCGTACCCGTGGCGTTAGCCATTCAATGGACGGCAGCACTTTTGGCTTTTTAGCCACGGGTGGACTCCAGTTTCAGGGCGATAGTGGCCAAACGCTGACCCAAGGCACGGCAGAGTGCGACTTCGTGTTCGTCCAGACCGCGTTTTCCATCGGCACCGGCGTGATGGCTTGGGCCGTAAGGCGTACCGCCAGCGGTGGTGTGCAGCAGGGCGGACTCGCTGTAAGGCAGGCCGGTGATCAGCATGCCGTGGTGCAGCAACGGCAACAGCATCGACAGCAGGGTGCTTTCCTGACCGCCATGCAAGCTGGCGGTGGAGGTGAACACACCAGCCGGTTTGCCCACCAGGGCGCCGGTCAGCCACAGGTTGCTGGTGCCGTCCAAAAAGTACTTAAGCGGCGCGGCCATGTTGCCAAAACGGGTCGGGCTGCCCATGGCCAGGCCAGCGCAGTTTTTCAGGTCGTCGAGGCTGGCGTACAGCGCGCCTTCGGCCGGAATGGTTGGGGATACGGCTTCGCACTCGGTCGAGATCGCGGGCACAGTGCGCAGGCGTGCTTCAAGGCCACCTTGCTCAATGCCGCGGGCTATTTGCCGGGCCATCTCGTTGGTCGAACCATTGCGGCTGTAATACAGCACCAGAATGTAAGGCGTGCTCACGGCAGGATCTCCAGGATTTTTTCTGGCGGCCGGCCAATGGCCGCTTTGTCGCCTGCGACCAGAATCGGTCGTTCGATCAATTTGGGATGCGCGGCCATGGCGGCGATCAGGTGCTCATCGCTGAGGCCGCTGTCGGCCAGGTTCAGGCTTTTGTATTCGTCTTCGCCGGTGCGCAGCAGTTGGCGTGCGCTGATGTTCAACTGGCCAAGCAGGGTCCGCAGTTGGGCGGCGTCCAGCGGCGTTTCGAGGTAGCGCACCACAGTGGGAGTGAGGCCTCGGGCTTCGAGAAGTTCGAGCGCACCGCGCGATTTCGAGCAGCGCGGGTTGTGATAAAGCGTCAGATCGGTCATGTGCGGGTCGCATCTTGCGTAAGGTGGCGGCTATTCTACCTGCCTGACGGGCGCGCCTGAACCGTGTGTGGTAAAAGGCCGCTGTCCAATGATTTTTTGTATGTATTTACCGAGAAGGATCAAACATGTTTAAGCGACTCATGACGGTAGCTGCCGTCACTGCCACGTTATTGCTGAGTGGTTGCGGCAATGATTACGGGGTTGACCAGCACGGACAGAAGATCGCATCCGAGCGTCTGGACAAACAATGGAAGGTCATCAACTACTGGGCTGAGTGGTGCGGGCCGTGCCGGATTGAAATTCCCGAGCTCAATGCCCTGGAAAAACAGCTGCAGGGGCAGTCGGTGGGAGTATTCGGGGTGAACTTCGATGGCTTGCAGGGCAAGGAGCTGAGCGACGCCAGCACCGCGCTGGGCATCACCTTTACGGTGTTGGCCCAAGACCCTGCCGAGGTGTTTGACCTGCCGCGCAGCGAAGCGTTGCCGGTAACCTACATCATCGATGACAAGGGCAAAGTGCGGGCACAACTCATGGGCGAACAAACGGCCGCCGGGATCTTGGCCAAGATCAAGGAATTGCGCGGCTAGGTCAGCAGCCCTGTAGGAGCGTGCTTGCTCGCGATTCAGGCGACGCGGTGTGCAGCGATGCCATCGCGAGCAAGCTCGCTCCTACAGGATCTGTGTCAGCTGTCTTCAGACCACAACCGCAGGGGTTTGCCTTCAGCGGGCCAGAAGCGCATCTGTTCGATCGGTGAGATGTCCCAGCGTTCGACGGTTTGCAGCGCTTCGAAGAACCGCTGCTCCTGCTCCATCAGTGCCGGGGCGCAGGCTTTGCGGGTGCTGCCGACGCCACCGAAGGTCAGTTTGTGACCTTGCAGGGTGTAAGGCGCGAACCAATGGTTGCAACCGCCACTGCCATAAGCCCGGCCAGCATCGTCCAGGGTTACGGTCAGGTGGCTGTTGTCGATCAACGGTCGCTCGCCGATCCACTCCAGCACGTAGGTGTGGTTCTGTTGCAATTTCACAGGGTCACCCGCGCAGCCGGCCAGGCTTGCGCCCAGCACAGCCAGGAGGGCCAGGCGTTTCATTGCGCGGCCTTTTGGCATTGCGGGCACTGGTGCTTGCTGCCTTCGGTGCTCCAGCCCAACTCGGCAATGCGTGCACTGGCAGCAGGCTTTTGGGCCTTGGTGCCCAGCTTGGCGTCGACCGCGAACTCGAATTTCAGCTCTTTGGCGCAGCTGTCACAGTTGACCTGCCACTCATGGATCGCCAGTTCACCGAAGACTGGCCCGTGGGCTACTGCAACCCACTGACCACGCGGGTTGATCAGGTGACGAACTTTTTCAACCGTCAGGCGCATGGACAAGTTCTTGCTGCCCTTGAGGGTCACAATCAGCACGTCATCGTTCTGAACCGAGCCACCGTTGCCGGTGACTTGATAGCGGCCGGGCAGCAGGGCGCGGCATTCGATCAGGGTGTGCTGCGGGCTGAGCAGGCTGTAGCGGAAATCGTGTTCGACCATGGGTCCTCCAAATAGGCCGCTATGCTAGCACGCTGACCTCATGCATCAGGATCAACCTTCGATCAGGTTTTGTGGTGAACCGCGCTTCCAGGCCGCGATATTGTCCAGTGTAGTGCTGGCAATCGCGCTGAGCGCCTCGCGGGTGAGGAACGCCTGATGCGCAGTGATGATCACGTTGGGGAAGGTCAGCAGCCGCGCCAGGACGTCATCCTGCAAGGGCAGGTCGGAGCGGTCTTCGAAGAACAGTTGGGCTTCTTCTTCGTAGACGTCCAGCCCCAGATAGCCCAATTGGCCACTTTTCAGTGCATCGATCAGAGCCGGGGTGTCGACCAGCGCCCCGCGCCCGGTGTTGATCAGCATGGCGCCGTGTTTGAGCGTGGCCACGCTGGCACGGTTGATCAGGTGCTTGTTGTCGGCGGTCAGCGGGCAATGCAGGCTGATGATGTGCGAGCCGCTCAGTAACTCGGGCAGGCTGACGTATTGCGCGCCCAGCGCCAGCAGCTCGGCGTTCGGATACGGATCGAAACACAGCAGCTTACAGCCGAAACCCACCATGATTTTGCCGAAGGTCGCGCCGATCTGACCGGTGCCCACTACGCCGACGGTTTTGCCTGCCAGATCAAAACCGGTCAGCCCGTGCAGGGTGAAGTCGCCTTCACGGGTGCGGTTGTAGGCCCGGTGCAAGCGGCGGTTAAGCGCCAGAATCAAGGCCACCGCATGTTCGGCCACCGCGTGCGGGGAGTACGCTGGCACGCGCACCACGCTCAAGCCCAACTGCTTGGCGGCGGGCAGGTCTACGTGGTTGTAGCCGGCCGAGCGCAGGGCAATCAGTCGGGTGCCGCCAGCGGCCAGTTGCTCCAGCACCGGGGCGCTCAAGTCATCGTTGATAAATGGGCAGACCACTTCGTGACCCTGAGCCAGGGCCGCGGTGTCGAGGCTCAGGCGCGCCGGTTGAAAGTGCAGCTCCAGGCCATCCTGTTGTGGGGCGGCGGTGAAGCTGTCGCGGTCGTAAGTCTGGCTGCTGAAAAGAATTGTGCGCATGGGGTCTTCCTTGAGTATTGGCTACCGGCGTCAGGCAGTGCTGCGTGCCTCGTTGGCCAGGCGGATGATCGCCTGGTCCAGTTCATCGAGGGCTTCGCCAGCGTGTGAGCTTTGCTGTTTGAGCAGGGTTTCACTGCGCTGGCAGGCCGCGCGTAATTGCGGTACGCCGCAGTAGCGGGTGGCACCGTGCAGGCGGTGTACGCGTTCGATCAGTGCGTTGTGGTCCTTGGCGTCGCGGGCTTGCAGGATCGCCTGGCGATCGGCATCCAGCGATGCCAGCAACATGGCCAGCATGTCGGTGGCCAGGTCGGCCTTGCCAGCAGCCAGGCGCAGCCCTTCCTCGTGATCCAGTACCGGGAGTTTGACGTGCTGGCGTGGCGGTTCGTGGCTGCCTTCGCTGACTTGATTGCGCAGGGCCAGACCGGTCCACTTCAGCACCACTTGGGCCAGTTGGCGTTCGCTGATGGGTTTGGTCAGGTAATCGTCCATGCCGCTTTGCAGCAAGGCGCGTTTTTCGTTGGCCATCGCATGGGCCGTCAGCGCGACAATCGGCAGCGGTGTGGATTGGCGCTCGGTTTCCCATTGGCGCAGGGCTTCGGTGGTTTGACGGCCGTCCATGCCGGGCATTTGCACGTCCATCAGCACCAGGTCGAAGTCTTCGGTCTTGACCGCGTCAATCGCGGCGTAGCCGCTGTCTACTGCGGTGACTTTGGCGCCCATGTCTTCGAGCAGGGTTTGCACCAGCAACAGGTTGGCCGGGTTGTCATCGACACACAAAATCCGCGGCGCTCGACTGGCGAGCAATTCGCCGGGCTCAATGCGCACTTGTCGCGGGTTGATCAGGTCAGCCAACGCCCGGCGCAATTTGCGGGTGCAGGCGGGTTTGGCTTGCAGCTGGCTGTGGGGGTTGGGCACCGATGCATTGAACAGCGCTTGCTCGGTGGTCGGGCATAGCACCAGCACTTTGCAGCCTAAATGTTCGAGGTCCCATAGGTGCTGGTTAAGGCGCTCGGGCGGGATGTCGTTGGCCGTGACCCCAAGGATTGCAAGGTTGATGGCCTGAGGTGTCTGGTGGGCGCTGGTGACGCCATTGGTGAGTTTTTCGAGGGAGGTAAACGGGGTGACTTCCAGCCCGCAGTCTTCCAACTGGTGCTGCAAGGCCTGACGTGCGAGGTCGTGTTTTTCCATAATCACCACGCGCTGACCCAGCAGCGGTGCGGCGGGCAAGTCTTCGACGTCGTCGAGGGCTTTGGGCAGGTTGACGCTGATCCAGAACACCGAGCCTTCGCCGGGGACGCTTTCAACCCCGATTTCGCCGCCCATCTGCTCGATCAGACGCTTGGAAATCACCAGCCCCAGCCCGGTGCCGCCGGGTTGGCGTGACAGCGAGTTGTCGGCCTGGCTGAAGGCCTGGAACAGCGCCCGCACATCCTGGTTGGTCAGGCCGATACCGGTGTCCTGGACGCTGATGCGCAGCTGGACGCAGCCATCGATTTTATTTTCATCTTCATCATCGAGCATGGCCCGCACGGCAATCGTGCCTTCACGGGTGAACTTGATGGCGTTGTTGACCAGGTTGGTCAGGATTTGCCTGAGCCGCAACGGGTCGCCGGTCAGCGACAGTGGCGTGTCGCGGTATACCAGGCTGACCAGCTCCAGTCCCTTGGCGTGGGCTGAGGGCGCGAGGATGGTCAGGGTGTCTTGCAGCAGGTCCCGCAGGTTGAACGGGACGCTGTCGAGCACCAGCTTGCCCGCCTCGATTTTCGAGAAGTCGAGGATCTCGTTGATGATCCCGAGCAGGTTGTCGGCCGACTTTTCGATGGTGTGCAAGTAGTCGAGCTGGCGTGGGGTCAGCTCGCTTTTTTGCAGCAGATGGGTAAACCCGAGGATGCCATTGAGCGGGGTGCGAATTTCGTGGCTCATGTTGGCCAAAAACTCGGACTTGATGCGGCTGGCCTCCAGGGCTTCCTTGCGTGCGAGATCGAGTTCGAGGTTTTGGATTTCGATGGTTTCGAGGTTTTGGCGCACATCTTCGGTGGCTTGATCGACGCTGTGTTGCAGTTCTTCCTGGGCATTTTGCAGGGTTTCGGCCATGCGGTTGATACCCGAGGCCAGTTCGTCCAGCTCATGGCTACCCAGCGGCGGCAAACGGGTTTGCAGGTGGCCGTCCTTGAGTTGCGCCACGGCCTGCTTGATTTGGCCCAGCGGTGCATTGATCGTGCGGCTCAGGCGCAGCGCCAGCAGGGTGGTAAGCACTAGGCCGGTGACGATCAGCAGCAAGCTGGCAAACAGGCTGCGGTAGCCACGCAGCAGCATGTTGTTGTGGGTCAGCTCCAGCTCGACCCAGCCCAGCAGGCGGTGAGCTTCGTTGGGGATGACATCGCCGGCCAAATTGCGATGGCGGCCAAACACCGGCAGCAAATAGCGCGTGGCATCGTTGTCAGTGCGTTGCAGGAGGTGCGTGCCGTGACCCAAGGGGGCCTGATTGAGCATGCTCGGCCCGGCGTGGGCGAGGGGTTCGTGGTTAGCGTCGAGGAACGCCACGGCCCGTACATCCTGTTGCTCCAGGGACTCGGTGGCGATGCGTGCCAGCAGCGCGGTGTCACGCCGGCCCATGGCCGGGGCGACCAGAGGTGCGAGTTGTTCAGCGATCATTTCACCGCGTTGCAGTAACTGTGATTGCAGCTCGGATTGCTGCAACCACGTGAAGTAGCCGCCCAGCACCATCGCCATCAAGGTGACGGGCAATAACGTGAGCAGCAATACGCGGCCTTTGATACCGAGGTTTTTAAGCACGCAACTCTCCAGCCCTGCATTTTTCAAGAGTGCCTGCGCTTCCCGCACAGGTCAGCCCGCAGTGTAGCCACATGCGGTATGGCAAATCTTTGAAAATTTGCCATACCGCTTGGCTGGCTAGGAACCGTGATGGTTGCTCCGCCGGGCTCAATCTTGAATAATCGATGATTGAGAATGACTTGCAGACGCTAATGAATCCCGTAACTGTTAGCCCATCACGCCTTCTGGCCATTGAAGATGACCCCGTTCTAGGTGCTTACCTGCATGAGCAACTGGTGCGCTGCGGGTTTGAGGTCACTTGGTGCCAGAACGGTCAGGAGGGGTTAGCCCGTGCCCGGCAAGAGCATTTTGATGTGGTGCTGATGGACATTCTGCTGCCCGGCATGAATGGCTTGCAGGTGCTCACGAAATTGCGCCAGACCCACGCGCTGCCGGTGATTCTGATGTCAGCACTGGGCGCTGAAGCGGATCGTATCAGCGGGTTCCAGCTGGGGGCCGATGACTATTTGCCCAAGCCGTTCAGTGTGGCCGAGCTGCGGGTGCGGATTCAGGCGATCTTGCGCCGGGTCGCCCTGGACCGTATGCCGCGGGCCAGTGTTGTGCAAGACCTGCCGCCGCCCGAAAGAGGGCTGATTTACGACGAAGACACCTGCGACGTGCGCATGGGCCAGCAATGGGCCGGGCTGACCCGCAGCGAGTTCCGCTTGCTCGATACGCTGCGGCGCAATACCGATGAGGTGCTGAGCAAGGCGTTTCTCTATCAGCATGTGTTGCAGCGCGGGTATGCGGCCCATGACCGCAGCCTGGACATGCACATCAGCCAGATCCGGCGAAAACTCAAAACCATCGGCTACCAAGAGCGTGAAGTGCGCACGGTGTGGGGCAAGGGTTACGTCTTGAGCGCCAGCGATGCGCTGTAAGGTGCCCGGCAAATCTTCGGTGTTCTGGAAACTGGCGTGTTGGCTGGTGGCTTTTTGCTTGTTGATGATCTGGCTGAGCTGGTCCTGGGGCCGCTACATGGATCGGCGCACCGGCTATTTGTCTGACGAGGCTCGCAGTACCTTGGCACATTATGCGGCTGAAGCCGAACGCGCCTGGGAGACCGGTCAGCAAGCGGGCATCGATCAGTGGTTACAGGCGATGGGGCATAGGGAGCCCGGCTGGGTTGGGGTGATTGGCCAGGACTTGCAAGCGTTGAGCAGCTATCCGCTGAACGACAGCGAAAGCCAGCGGCTGACCTTTTTGCGCGGTCTGGATTGGCCCATCAGCCACCTTAAAGCCACGCGCCCCTGGCTTAAGGTGCCATTCCCCAAGGAACCGTCTACGGGCTATCTGGTGATCGAATTGCCCCAGCGTTATATGCCGGGGCGTTCACAGTTGCTGTGGCGCATTGTCATTAATGGTGTGATCCCTGGACTGTTCACGCTGTTGCTGTGCATGGGCTTGTATCGCGTATTGATCGTGCCGCTGAACCATTTGCGCGAGCAGGCCAATGCGTGGCGGGCCGATCAACTGGGCGCTCGCTTATCGCGTCAGACCACCAGTCGCCAGGATGAACTGGGCGACTTGGGCCGTGCCTTTGATCAGATGTCGGAGCGCCTGCAAAGCACGGTTTCGCAACAGCAGCAATTGCTCCGCGACTTGTCCCATGAACTGCGTACGCCCTTGAGTCGCTTGCGGGTGGCGTGTGACAGCGAGCAGGAGGTTGATGCCCTGCGAGAGCGCTTGAGCCGAGAAATCGACGGCATGCAGCGACTGGTCGACGATACCTTGCAACTGGCGTGGCTGGACACCGAGCGCGGGGCGTTGCCGCTGGAGGGCATTCAGGTGCAGGCGCTGTGGGAGATGCTCACCGAAAACGCCCGTTTTGAAAGCGGCTGGCCTGAATCGCGATTGCCTTGCCTGGTCGATGCCGATTGCTGGGTGCACGGGCACCTCAATAGCCTGGCCCAGGCACTGGAAAACATCCTGCGCAATGCCATTCGTCATTCACCGCCCGATGGCATCGTCAGCTTGGGCGGGCGGCGTGAAGGTGATGAATGGCATTTATGGGTTGAGGATCAGGGCGGTGGCGTTGCGCCTGAGGAGCTGGAGCGAATATTCGCGCCTTTTATCCGTCTCGACGGTTCGCGTCCGGGTGACAGTGGTTTTGGGCTGGGGCTGAGTATTGCGCGCAACGCGTTACGGCTGCAGGGCGGGAGTTTGTGGGCTGAAAACACTGAGCGGGGGTTGCGGGTGAATTTTCGGTTGGCGGCCTTCTCTGGGGCGTAGCAGTTGACGAGCTCAGCGAGGCTACGTCCGAGGACGCAGTCCTCGCAAAGCCTGTACTCAAGGTGTCTCTGAAAAACCGAAGTATCTGGCTTTACGACTGCTGCGCAGCCGGACGTGGCCTCGTTCTACTCGTTCACTGCTACGTAACGCGGTTCGTCCAACACTTACAGTCTTATAGCTTTTAACCATAAGCATCACACTTTGCGTGATATGGGCTGTCGGCGTTTGTCGGTATGATGTGCGACCCCGCGGTCTGGATTGCGAATACGCCATGACATTGCAGTACCCCACTATCGCCGACTTCGTCGGCAACACTCCGCTGGTGCGCTTGCAGCGCCTGGCTGGAGACACGACCAACACCTTGTTGCTCAAGCTCGAAGGGAACAACCCGGCGGGCTCGGTCAAGGACCGTCCGGCACTGTCGATGATTGCTCGCGCTGAAGGGCGCGGTCAGATCCAGCCCGGCGATACTTTGATCGAGGCTACCTCGGGTAATACCGGGATCGCGCTGGCCATGGCTGCGGCGATCAAGGGCTACAAGATGATCCTGATCATGCCCGACAACTCCAGCGCCGAGCGCAAGGCGGCCATGACGGCTTATGGCGCCGAGCTGATTCTGGTCACCCAGGAAGAGGGCATGGAAGGCGCCCGCGACCTGGCCGACAAGATGCAGGCAGAAGGCCGCGGCAAGGTGCTCGATCAGTTCGCCAACGGTGATAACCCCGAGGCGCATTACATCGGTACCGGCCCGGAAATCTGGCGCCAGACTGAAGGCACAATCACCCACTTCGTCAGTTCGATGGGCACCACGGGCACCATCATGGGTGTCTCGCGTTACCTCAAAGAGCAAAACCCGAACGTGCAGATCGTCGGTTTGCAGCCGATGGAAGGCGCATCCATTCCGGGTATACGCCGCTGGCCGCAGGAATACTTGCCGAAGATCTATCAAGCCAGTCGTGTTGACCGGATTATCGACATGGCCCAGCGCGAAGCCGAAGACGTGACACGTCGCCTGGCCCGTGAAGAAGGCATTTTCTGTGGTGTGTCCTCGGGTGGGGCGGTAGCCGCGATGCTGCGTTTGTCTCAGGAAGTCGAAAACGCGGTGATGGTCGCGATCATTTGTGACCGTGGCGACCGTTACCTGTCGACCGGCATTTACGATGCGCCCAACTGATGGCTAAGCAAGAGAGAGGCCTGCGCTTCCAGCCTGCTGGCGGCACCAAGGCTGCGCAAGTGCCTACGGGCAAAAAACAGCGTTTGAGCATTGAGCGTTTGGCCAACGATGGCCGGGGCATTGCCTTTTTTGAAGGGCGTACCTGGTTTGTGTCGGGGGCATTGGCCGGTGAAGAGGTTGAAGCGCGGGTGCTGGGGGCTCACGGCAAAATCGTCGAGGCCCGTACCGAACGAGTATTCAAGGCCAGCGAGACACGTCGCGTTGCGCCCTGCGTCCATGCGGGCAAATGCGGTGGCTGCAGCGTGCAGCATTTGCCCCATGAAGAGCAGCTTGCACTGAAACAGCGCATGCTCGCCGAGCAACTGTCGCGAGTGGCCGGTGTTGAGCCCCTGGAATGGGCGGCGCCGTTGACCGGCCCCGAGTTTGGCTACCGCCGCCGCGCGCGCATTGCGGTGCGTTGGGACGTGCGGGCCAAGCATCTGGAGGTCGGTTTTCGCGCGGCCGGCAGTCAGGACATTGTCGCCATCGACCACTGCCTGGTGCTGGTACAGGCTTTGCAACCGATCATGACCGGCCTGCCGGCCATGTTGCGCCAATTGAGCAATCCGAAGGCCCTGGGCCATGTCGAATTGTTTAGTGGTTCGGCGATTGCCGTGCTGCTGCGGCATATGGCACCGCTGAGCGATGCCGATATGCAGGTATTGCAGGCGTTTTGCCTGACCCATAACGCCCAATTGTGGCTGCACGGTGAAAGCGAGCCCCAGCCGGTCGATTTGAGTCAGACCTTGGGCTACCGTTTAGAGCAGTGGAACTTGGGCTTGGCCTATCGCCCGGGTGACTTTGTTCAAGTCAATGCTGGCGTCAATGAAGCGATGGTGGCTCAAGCATTAGCGTGGCTTGCGCCACAAGCTGACGAACGGATTCTTGACTTGTTCTGTGGGCTGGGTAACTTCGCATTGCCACTGGCGCGTCAGGTACGCGAGGTGGTGGCGGTAGAAGGTGTTGCGACGATGGTCGAACGCGCGGCGCACAATGCGGTCGATAACAATCTGCATAATGTGGCGTTTTTTCAGGCTGACTTGTCGCAGCCACTGGCAGACGCAGCCTGGGCCAAGCAAGGTTTTGCTGGCGTGCTGCTCGACCCACCGCGTGACGGTGCCTTTGAAGTGGTGCGCCACCTGTCGGGCCTTGGGGCCAAACGCTTGGTGTACGTGTCGTGTAACCCGGCCACGCTGGCGCGCGACACGGTTGAACTGATGAAACAGGGTTATCGGTTAAAACGTGCCGGAATCCTCGATATGTTTCCGCAAACAGCGCATGTCGAGGCGATGGCGTTATTTGAAGCAGACTAGGACGGTCTGTCTATTTCGACGGGCCCGCAACCACTCGCTACTTGGCCCTGTAGCGTGTGGTTGGGATTAGGGTCAGTGTATTCGGCGCATTAAACGTGCGCTGTAGGGAAGGTAAGCAAGATGGTACAGGTCAGAGCACACCAGCCGATTAACACCGACGGCAGTCTCAACCTCGAGGCATGGCTTGATCATGCCGTGAGTGTCGATGTGGCGCTGGACCGTGAAGCCTTGAAAGAAGCGTGTGAGTACGCTCGCGAGGCGGAGCAACAAGCCAATGCGGCGAAAAACCTGTGGACTGAGGGCACGTCGAGCTTTCGAACCGGTTTGGAGATCGCTGAAATTCTCGCGGATCTCAAGCTGGATCAGGATTCGCTGGTGGCCGCGATCTTGTATCGCGGTGTGCGCGAAGGGCAGATCCAGCTTGCGGCGGTCAGCCAGCGCTTCGGTACGGTGGTAGCCAAACTGATTGATGGCGTGCTGCGCATGGCCGCGATCAGCGCCAGTCTGAGCCCGCGTCAATCGATGGTGCTGGGCACTCAGGGCCAGGTCGAAAACCTGCGCAAGATGCTCGTAGCCATGGTTGATGACGTGCGCGTGGCCCTGATCAAACTGGCTGAGCGCACCTGCGCGATTCGCGCGGTCAAGACGGCTCCGGACGAGAAGCGCAATCGCGTCGCCCGTGAGGTGTTCGATATTTATGCGCCGCTGGCGCACCGTCTGGGTATCGGCCATATCAAATGGGAACTGGAGGATTTGTCCTTCCGTTACCTTGAGCCTGAGCAGTACAAACAGATTGCCACCTTGTTGCATGAGCGCCGCCTTGATCGCGAGCGTTTCATCTCTGATGTGATGAGCCAACTGCGTACGGAGTTGGTGGCCACCGGCGTGGACGCTGATATCAGCGGCCGAGCTAAACACATCTATTCCATCTGGCGCAAAATGCAGCGCAAGGGTCTGGCGTTCAGCCAGATTTATGACGTGCGCGCAGTACGGGTGCTGGTTCCGGAAATGCGTGATTGCTACACCGCGCTGGGGATCGTCCACACCTTGTGGCGACATATTCCCAAAGAGTTCGATGACTACATCGCCAACCCCAAAGAGAACGGCTATCGCTCACTGCACACTGCGGTGATCGGCCCTGAAGGCAAGGTGCTGGAGGTGCAGATCCGCACCCACGCCATGCACGAAGAAGCTGAGCTGGGCGTGTGTGCGCACTGGCGTTACAAGGGCACCGACGTTAAAGCCGGTTCCAATCAGTACGAAGAGAAAATCTCGTGGTTGCGCCAGGTGCTGGAGTGGCACGAAGAGCTGGGCGACATCGGTGGTCTTGCCGAACAGTTGCGAGTCGATATCGAGCCGGACCGGGTGTACATCTTCACCCCGGATGGTCACGCCATTGACCTGCCCAAGGGCTCGACACCGCTGGACTTCGCCTACCGGGTACACACCGAAATCGGCCATAACTGCCGAGGCGCGAAGATCAACGGGCGCATTGTGCCGCTCAACTACAGCCTGCAAACCGGTGAGCAAGTCGAGATCATCACCAGCAAGCACGGCACGCCGAGCCGCGATTGGCTGAACCCGAACCTGGGTTACATCACCACGTCTCGGGCGCGGGCCAAGATCGTTCACTGGTTCAAGTTACAAGCCCGTGACCAGAACGTTGCGGCCGGTAAAACCCTGCTTGAGCGTGAGTTGAACCGGCTAGGTTTGCCGGCGGTGGATCACGAGAAGCTCGCCGACAAAGCCAACATGAGAACCGCCGAGGACATGTACGCGGCCCTCGGTGCGGGTGACTTGCGTCTGGCGCAGTTGATCAACCTGGCGCAACAACAGGTCGAACCGGAGCGCGGCCACGAGCAGATGGAGTTGATCCCGCGCAAAGCCACGGGTTACAAACCGGGCAAACGCGGTGACATCCAGATCGAAGGCGTCGGCAACCTGCTTACGCAAATGGCCGGTTGCTGCCAGCCGTTGCCGGGCGATGCGATTGTTGGTTACATCACCCAAGGGCGTGGCGTGAGCATTCACCGTCAGGACTGCGCCTCGGTGCTGCAACTGGGCAGCCGTGAGCCGGAGCGGATAATTCAGGTTAACTGGGGGCCGATCCCGGTGTCGACGTACCCGGTCGATATCGAAATTCGCGCTTACGATCGTTCTGGCTTGCTGCGTGACGTGTCTCAGGTGCTGCTCAACGAGCGCATCAACGTGCTGGCGGTTAACACCCGCTCGAACAAGGAAAACAACACGGCGCTGATGAGTCTGACCATCGAAATCCCAGGTCTGGATGCGCTGGGGCGCTTGTTGGGACGAATTTCGCAGCTGCCGAACATCATCGAAACCCGCCGGATAGGGCGTAGCGAGTCGCGCTAACCTGTAGCCGCTGCCGCAGGCTGCGATAAGGGCCGAAGGACCTTCGCTTTCAATTTGAAAGGCAGGGTCGCTGCGCAACCCATCGCAGCCTTCGGCAGCGGCTACAAAGTTCTGCCAAGAGAGCAATGATGTACAACCTCGACGATCTGCTTCACCTGATGGCCCGTCTGCGTGACCCGCAGTACGGCTGCCCGTGGGATATCAAGCAAACGTACGCCACGATCGTGCCCTATACCCTTGAAGAAGCCTACGAAGTTGCCGACGCCATTGAGCGCAGCGACTTCGAGCACTTGCAGGGCGAACTGGGCGATTTGCTGTTTCAGGTGGTGTATTACAGCCAACTGGCCCGCGAAGAAGGTCGATTTGAATTCGCTGGCGTAATCGACAGCATTACCCGCAAGCTGATCCGGCGTCATCCCCATGTGTTCCCCACCGGCGATTTGTATGCGTCGCTGGATGTTCCGCGCCTGAGCGAGGAGCAGGTCAAGGTGCGTTGGGATGAGATCAAGGCCGAAGAACGCAGCGAAAAATCCAGCGCCCCCGAGCAGCTATCGTTGCTTGATGACGTGCCGCTGGCGTTGCCTGCGTTGTCCCGTGCCGCCAAGCTGCAAAAGCGTGCGGCCCAGGTAGGTTTTGACTGGCCCGCCGCGTTGCCGGTGTTGGACAAGGTTCGCGAAGAGCTTGATGAAGTCCTGGAAGCCATGGCTGATGACGATTCTGCGGCCATTCATGACGAGATTGGCGACCTGCTGTTTTCGGTGGTCAACCTGGCTCGGCACCTTAAGGTCGACCCTGAAACCGCCTTGCGTGGCGCTAATGCCAAATTTGATCGACGTTTCCGGTTTATCGAGCAGGCATTGCGCGATACCCTGCGTCCCATTGAAGATTGCACCCTTGAAGACCTGGACGCCCTGTGGGGCGAAGCCAAGCGCCAGGAAAAGAATTTGCCCAGCTGCGGCTGAGTTTGCCTAAGTGAGTAAGTAGATGAGCATTTCCCTACGCGACCAGTTGCTCAAAGC
>JAZKIA010000099.1:0-17202 GCA_040385125.1 Pseudomonadota bacterium
CTGAACTGGAACCACGGTCCGTTTGAAATCCCGGCTGATATCTACGCCGAATGGGATGCCAAGCAAGCCGGTGCTGCGGTTGAGTCCGAGTGGGACAAGCGCTTCGCGGCCTACGCGGCCGAGTTCCCGGAACTGGCAGCTGAGCTGTCCCGTCGCCTGAGCGGCAAGCTGCCAGCTGACTTCGATGCCAAGGCCAATGCCTACATCGCTGAAGTCGCGGCCAAAGGCGAAACCATTGCCAGCCGTAAAGCCAGCCAAAACGCCCTGAACGCCTTTGGCCCGCTGTTGCCAGAACTGCTGGGCGGCTCTGCTGACCTGGCCGGTTCCAACCTGACCCTGTGGAAAGGCTGCAAAGGCGTTAGCGCTGAAGACGCCAGCGGCAACTACATGTACTACGGCGTACGTGAGTTCGGCATGAGCGCCATCATGAACGGCGTGTCCCTGCACGGCGGCCTGGTGCCTTACGGCGCGACCTTCCTGATGTTCATGGAATACGCCCGCAACGCCATCCGCATGTCGGCTCTGATGAAGCAGCGTGTGATCTATGTGTTCACCCACGACTCCATCGGTCTGGGCGAAGACGGCCCGACGCACCAGCCAATCGAGCAACTGACCAGCCTGCGTACCACGCCGAACCTGGACACCTGGCGTCCAGCCGACGCGGTGGAATCCGCAGCGGCCTGGAAATTCGCCCTGGAGCGCAACGACGGCCCGTCCGCGTTGATCTTCTCGCGTCAGAACCTGAACCACCAAACCCGTGATGCTGGCCAAATCGCCGATATCAACCGTGGTGGCTACGTGCTCAAGGACTGCGCAGGCGAGCCTGAGCTGATCCTGATCTCGGCGGGTTCTGAAGTGGGCCTGGCGGTTCAGGCTTACGATGAGCTGACCAAGCAAGGCCGCAAGGTGCGTGTAGTGTCGATGCCATGCACCAGCGTGTATGAAGCGCAGGACGCAGGCTACAAGCAATCGGTTCTGCCGTTGCAAGTAAGCGCGCGTATCGCGATCGAAGCGTCCCACGCTGACTACTGGTACAAGTACGTGGGCCTGGAAGGCCGCGTTATCGGCATGACCACCTACGGCGAGTCGGCGCCTGCGCCTGCCTTGTTCGAAGAGTTCGGTTTCACCCTGGAAAACATCCTGGGTCAGGCCGAAGAGCTGCTGGAAGACTAAAACCGCCAGATCGCGAGCAAGCTCGCTCCTACAGGATTGATGTGTTTTCTGTAGGAGCGAGCGTGCTCGCGATGGCATTAGCGTCACCCAACAATTTGAGAACCCCATGCCTCAACCGCGTCCTTACAAAGTTGCACTCAACGGCTACGGCCGGATTGGTCGTTGCGTCTTGCGTGCGTTGTTTGAGCGAGGGCCGGCTGCGGGGTTTGAAATTGTTGCACTGAATGATTTGGCCGATATGGCCAGTCTCGAATATTTGACGCGCTTCGACTCCACTCACGGCCGGTTCCCGGGTGAGATACGGATCGAAGGCGACTGCCTGCACATCAATGGCGACTGCGTGAAAGTGTTCCGCAGTGCCACCCCGGAAGGGATCGACTGGGCCGCGCTGGGCGTTGACCTGGTGCTGGAATGTTCCGGCGTCTACAACACCCGCGCTGACGGTCAGCGTTTTCTCGATGCCGGGGCTCCGCGCGTATTGTTCTCGCAACCGATGGCCAACGAGGCGGATGTCGACGCCACCATCGTGTACGGCGTGAACCAGCAGAGCCTGACCGGCGAAGAGCGTCTGGTGTCCAACGCCTCCTGCACCACCAACTGCGGCGTGCCGTTGTTGCGCCTGCTGGATCAGGCGTTTGGCCTGGAGTACGTGTCGATTACCACCATTCACTCGGCGATGAACGATCAGCCGGTGATTGATGCTTATCACCACGAAGACCTGCGTCGTACGCGTTCGGCGTTTCAGTCAGTGATTCCGGTGTCCACCGGTCTGGCTAAAGGCATTGAGCGCTTGTTGCCGGAACTTGCCGGCCGAATTCAAGCCAAAGCCGTTCGAGTGCCGACGTTGAACGTGTCGTGCCTCGATATCACGTTGCTCACGGCCCGCGACACTGACGCTGCGGAAGTTAACCGCGTGTTGCGCGAGGCCGCCACCAGCGGCCCGCTCAAAGGCCTGTTGGCGTACACCGAACTGCCGCACGCCAGTTGTGATTTCAACCATGACCCGCATTCGGCGATTGTCGATGCCAGCCAAACTCGCGTTTCCGGCCCTCGGCTAGTGAACCTGCTGGCCTGGTTCGACAACGAATGGGGTTTTGCCAATCGAATGATCGATGTGGCAGAGCACTATCTGCATGTTACTCACCAAAAACCCGCTCTCTAACATTAGAAACTCAGGAATTGCGACCCATGACCGTGTTGAAGATGACCGACCTCGATCTGCAAGGTAAGCGCGTACTGATCCGCGAAGACCTCAACGTCCCAATCAAGGACGGTGTAGTCACCAGCGATGCGCGCATCCTTGCTTCGCTGCCGACCATCAAGCTGGCGTTGGAAAAAGGCGCAGCTGTCATGGTCTGCTCGCACTTGGGGCGTCCGACTGAAGGCGAGTTCTCGGCTGAAAACAGCCTCAAGCCTGTGGCCGAGTACCTGAGCAAAGCCTTGGGCCGTGATGTGCCGCTGGTCAGCGAGTACCTGAATGGCGTCGACATTAAAGCCGGCGACATCGTGTTGTTCGAAAACGTGCGCTTCAACAAGGGCGAGAAGAAAAACGCTGACGAACTGGCCCAGCAATACGCTGCGCTGTGCGACGTGTTTGTGATGGACGCATTCGGCACGGCCCACCGCGCTGAAGGCTCGACTCATGGCGTGGCCAAGTTTGCCAAGGTTGCAGCCGCAGGCCCGCTGCTGGCAGCTGAGCTGGACGCACTGGGCAAAGCCCTGGGCGCCCCGGCCAAACCAATGGCGGCGATTGTTGCCGGTTCCAAGGTGTCGACCAAACTTGAAGTGCTGAACAGCCTGAGCCAGATCTGCGACTTGCTGATTGTGGGCGGCGGTATCGCCAACACGTTCCTGGCCGCTGCCGGTCATCCGGTAGGCAAGTCGCTGTACGAGCCTGATCTGCTGGACACCGCTCGTGCCATCGCAGCCAAGGTCAACGTGCCACTGCCGACCGACGTGGTTGTGGCTAAAGAGTTTGCTGAAAGCGCTGTTGCGACCGTTAAACTGATCGCTGACGTTGCCGCAGACGACATGATTCTGGACATCGGTCCACAGACGGCTGCGCATTTCGCCGAGCTGTTGAAGTCATCCAAGACTATCCTGTGGAACGGCCCGGTTGGCGTGTTTGAGTTCGACCAGTTCGGCGAAGGGACCAAAACCCTGGCCAAGGCTATCGCCGAAAGCACAGCGTTCTCGATTGCTGGTGGTGGCGACACACTGGCTGCTATCGATAAGTACGGTATTGCTGATCAAATCTCCTATATCTCGACCGGTGGTGGCGCGTTCCTTGAGTTCGTTGAAGGCAAGGTACTGCCAGCCGTTGAAATCCTGGAAAGCCGCGCAAAAGCCTGAACATGTGTCAGGCCCTGAAAGGAAGCATCGACATGGTCAAGTTGTTACCGCTGTTAATGATTGCGGGCTTTTTGGCCGGTTGCGCCGGTTCGAACGAGTCGACGCCCGAAGCCGCCGTCCCCGAAGAGGGCGGTTGCTACCAGGCAGACTGGCAGGCACAGAGTGTGCCGCTGGTCAATAAACGCTCAGGGCCTGATGCGCTGGAAAAATACGAGTCGCCCCAGGCTTCAAAAGAGCGCGGGTGCCCTTGACTCTTCCTCTGTAGGAGCGAGCTTGCTCGCGATGCAGGCCGCGCGGTCTTTTATTTAAACCGTATTGATCTCAATCGCGAGCAAGCTCACTCCTACAGATGGAACACAGCTATAGCTGGGGCTGTAACGTTTCAGCCACTTTGAATTGCATGCAGAGCGGCTAACCCCCGATCTGCAATAACTTGAATCGCAGTCGCCGCTACGGCAGGCTTGCACGATTAACGACCCTCGTCCGGGAGAGAGACACACAATGGCACTTATCAGCATGCGCCAGATGTTGGACCACGCAGCCGAATTCGGCTACGGCGTTCCAGCTTTCAACGTAAACAACCTTGAGCAGATGCGCGCCATTATGGAAGCCGCTGACAAGACTGACTCCCCGGTGATCGTTCAGGCTTCGGCCGGTGCGCGCAAATACGCAGGTGCACCGTTTCTGCGTCACCTGATCCTGGCGGCAATCGAAGAATTCCCGCACATCCCGGTGTGCATGCACCAGGACCACGGCACCAGCCCTGACGTTTGCCAGCGCTCGATTCAGCTGGGCTTCAGCTCGGTAATGATGGACGGCTCGCTGGGCGAAGACGGCAAAACCCCAACCGACTACGACTACAACGTCCGTGTGACTCAGCAAACGGTTGCCCTGGCACACGCTTGCGGTGTGTCGGTTGAAGGCGAGCTGGGCTGCCTGGGTTCGCTGGAAACCGGTATGGCTGGCGAAGAAGATGGCATCGGTGCAGAAGGCGTGCTTGATCACAGTCAAATGCTGACCGACCCGGAAGAAGCGGCTGACTTCGTCAAGCGCACTCAGGTAGATGCCCTGGCTATCGCCATCGGTACTTCCCACGGCGCTTACAAGTTCACCAAGCCACCTACTGGCGACGTGTTGGCCATCGACCGGATCAAAGAAATCCACAAGCGCATCCCTAACACCCACTTGGTGATGCACGGTTCGTCGTCGGTTCCACAAGAGTGGCTGGCGATCATCAACCAGTACGGCGGCGACATCAAAGAAACCTACGGCGTGCCGGTAGAAGAAATCGTTGAAGGCATCAAGCACGGCGTGCGCAAGGTCAACATCGACACTGACCTGCGTCTGGCATCGACTGGCGCCATGCGTCGCCTGATGGCGACCAACCCAAGCGAGTTCGACCCGCGCAAGTTCTTCAGCGCAACCGTGACCGCTATGCGTGACGTGTGTATTGCACGTTACGAAGCCTTTGGCACCGCCGGTAATGCTTCGAAGATCAAGCCGGTCTCTCTGGAAGCCATGTACCAGCGTTACCTCAAAGGTGAGCTGAACGCCAAGGTCAACTAAGACCCGCGCGTACAAAAAAACCCGCAGCGATGCGGGTTTTTTTGTGGGTGCTGTTTGCAGGTTTCAGAGAGCCTGCTCCGGATCAATCCCGTTGCTCTTGAGCAGTGCATCGACCAGCGAGCGGGCCATTTCGACGGAGTGCACCATCGACCAGATCAGCCCGCGCTCGATGCCACTGGAATACTCGGTGATTTCATCCGATACCTCCTCAGTACTTTTGAGCAGCATCGACACGTGCCGCAAAGCCGCAATCGCGGGCACATCGCCAAGTACGGCGAACGGTGACTGGGGGCCCACAGGTTGGGTCTGGGTAGGTTTGAGTTTGTCGAGCGGGACGGGCGAGGCTTTGACTGCCTCAAGGAGATGCCGGGTCGCTTCGTCGTGTACGTGATCGTCGCGCTTGGCGCGTTTTGGCTTGAGGGCAGCCGGCATCTTCTTTTTCATGTCTGTTCCACAGGGTTCGTCAATTGAGCCAGGGGCCTGGGCGACTGACGAAGATAGCGCCGTGAGTTTCCATGCCGCAAGCGGTGCTTGAGCCGAAAACAACTTATCGGAAGCGTCCTGCAACTGTTGGTATAAACATCTTGCTCAGCGATGGCGGCGCCCTCTTAATTGCTGAATTCGCTACACTGGCCACTTTTGCGCTGTGCTGGCACCTCATGACTGTTCTCAAATACCTTCAGGCTTATCCCCAGACCTTGCAAGATCAGGTGCGCCAGCTGATCGAGCGTGATCAGTTGAGCAGTTACTTGAACGAGCGTTATCCACAGCGTCATGCGGTGCAAAGTGATAAGGCTTTGTACGCCTACGCGTTGGAGCTCAAGCAGGAACACCTGCGCAATGCGCCGTCGTTCGACAAGGTGCTGTTTGATAACCGGCTCGATCTGACCCATCGGGCGTTGGGCCTGCACACCACGATTTCGCGGGTGCAGGGCGCCAAGCTCAAGGCCAAGAGAGAGTTGCGCGTGGCCTCGTTATTCAAGGACGCGGCGCCTGAGTTTTTGAAAATGATCGTGGTCCACGAACTGGCGCACCTCAAAGAGTCCGATCACAACAAAGCGTTTTATAAATTGTGCGAGTACATGCTGCCGGGGTATCACCAGCTGGAGTTTGACCTGCGGGTTTACCTTACGTGGCGGGACTTGTAGCCCCACTTGAATGGAGTTCTGAATGGACGTCAGCAAAACCAAAAGCAGTTTTTATCGCCGCTTGTACGTGGCCTGGTTGATCGACAGCCAGACCGCCAGCAGCGTCCCGGCGCTGACTGAGGTGACCGGCATGCCGCGCCGCACTGCTCAGGACACCATCGCTGCGTTGGCTGATCTGGATATTGTGTGCGAGTTCGAGCAGCAGGACGGCGCCCGCAATCATGCCGGACGTTATCAGATTCACAGCTGGGGCCCGGTCGACAAAGCCTGGGTCGGCCAGCACCTGGCGCAGATCAAGCAGGTGCTGGGTTATCCCTGACGGCGTCTACAGCGCCTTGATCAAGTGTGCGGCCAGGGTACGCAGCGGCCCAAGTTGACGGCAAATCAGCGCCAGTTGGGTTTGCACCAGACGCTGGTTTTCGTCGACTTCATCCGGCATCTGTTCCAGCTCGTTGGCCAGGGCCTCTTCTTCATCGCTTTGTACTGCCACGGGTAGTTTGGCGGCCAGGCCCTGGGCGATCAGGTCGATGCTGTCAGCGATGCGTTGGCCGGCACCTTCGATCAGTTGTTCGCGCAGCTCGGCGGGCAACTCGGTGTCGCGGTGTGCGCCCAAGCCTGACAAATAACTGAGCAAGGTGTGCGACAGCACCAAAAAGCGGAAGCCCATGTCCGCATCCTTTCGAAAGTGCCCCGGCTCCATCAGCATGTTCGCCAGTGTGGTCGACAGCGCCGCATCGGCGTTGTGAGCGTTACGCCGCGCCAATCGATACGCCAGGTCGTCGCTTTTGCCGTGTGCGTATTGCTGCATGATCTGGCGCAGGTACTGGCTGTTGCAGCTCAAGGTGTTGGCCAGCACCCGGTTAAGGTTTCGTCCCTGCCAGTCAGGTAAAAACAGGAATACCGCGGCGCCGGCAATGAGACTGCCCACCAGGGTGTCGAACAGGCGTGGCAAGAACAGCCCGTAACCATCGCCCACCTGATTGAAGCAAAACAGAATCATCAAGGTGATGGCTGCCGTGCTCAGGGTGTAGCGGGTGGTGCGGTTGATAAAGAACACCACCCCGGCAACTACGGCAAACATCGACTGGATCAGCGGGTTGGGGAACAGATCGAACAACGCCCAGCCGACTGCCAGGCCAATGGCGGTACCGATGATTCGCTGGCTGAATTTGCGACGGGTGGCGCCGTAGCTCGGCTGACACACGAACAGTGTGGTGAGGATGATCCAGTAGCCTTGGCTTGGGTGAATCCAGTGCACCATCGCAAAACCGGTGCACAACGCCAAAGGCAGGCGTAGAGCGTGGCGGAAGATCAGTGACGTGGGTGTCAGGTGTTGGCGCAAACGCACCCATACATCCTTGAGGTTGCGCGGAGAGCGGTCCAGCAGGCTGCTGTCGGTCGCATCCGCCAGCGCGTCGGGGTTGCTGGCGTCGCTTAACAGATGGTCGAGAGTGCCCAGGTTGGCGGCCAGCGCCCGGAGCGAGCGCAACAGGCCACGCCAGGCGGGGTTGCTTTGGCTGCGCAAGTGTTCGAGGGAGGCATGCAGGTCGCTCAGGGCTTCGGCAAAGTTGTCGTCATAGACAAACGGTTGGCGCAGCTTGACCGACTCTGACAACCGCTGGCAGGCCACGCCTTGCTGGCGCAGAAGGCGTTGGCAGCGGAACATCACGTCGCTGTGGAAAAAGGCCTCGGCCAGCGCGTTGTATGGGTAATGCGAAGAACTGGCGCGCTCGTGGATGTCTTGCGCGAGAAAATACAGTTTCAGGTAACGGCTGAGTTTTGACCCCGGCCGTGAGTCGCCGACCCGGTGCAAGATGATCTCTTTGGCAGTGTTTAGCGCGGCCACGACTTTGCCGTTTTGCTGCGCCAACTCCAGTCGGCCCGCCTCAATATTCAGATTTCGAATAGGTTCAAACAACGATGATTTGAGTTTGAGGTACAGCCCCAACTCCCAGAACAGTCGCGCCAGGCTTTGTTGCACCGGCTGGTTTGAAAACAGCGCCTGCCACAAGACCGACAACAGGCCGTACCACGCCGCGCCAGCGACCAGCAGCAAGGGTTCATGCCAGAAGTCGATGACCTCGCCGCCGCGCTGGTCGACGCCGATCATGGTGTACACCGCCAGAATCAGCGTGGCCGAGGCAATCGCACCATAGCGCTCGCCCAGCGCACCGAGCATGGTCAGGCCGAAGCTGGCCAGCGCCAGTGCACAGACCATCAACCAAGGGTAGGGGAAGAGTAATTCGACACTGAACGCTGAGGCGCTGAAACACACCAGCGTCACTAGAAGCGCGTTAAGGCGGCCCTGCCAGCTGTCATCGGTTTCGGCCAGGGCGCTGGCGATAATCCCGAGGAACAACGGAATCAGCAGGGTCATTTCATCCTGATACCAGCAAAAAGCCATGCTGCCGGTCAGGGCGATAAACACCCGAACGCTGTAACTGAACTTATCCCGCGCCCACAAGCGGCGCAGTGACTGCTGAAAGTTGTTCGATGACATGAAGTGGTGGTGCCTGGCTCGTGATTCGCTAACTTGAGCCAGATAAGACGGCAGCGCAATGGCACTGGCACATCGAACACAAAATATTTTTTGGCGCTGCCTTCGCGAGCAGGCTCGCTCCCACAAAAGCAGCTCAATAAGAGTTAAGCGTACTGCGCGGCTGCGTAACCCGAGGCCCACGCCCACTGGAAGTTGAAGCCGCCCAGATGTCCGCTGACATCCAGAACTTCGCCGACAAAGTACAAGCCAGGGCTTTTCAGCGATTCCATGGTCTTGGACGACACTTCACGGGTATCGACCCCGCCCAGCGTCACTTCGGCGGTGCGGTAGCCTTCGGTCCCGGCCGGTACCACTTTCCAGCACGCCAGCTTGTCAGCGACGTCAGCCAGTTCACTCGGTGTGTACTGCTTCATTGGCTTGGACACGAACCAATGCTCGGCCAGCAAGTTGGCCATTTTCTTGGTGAAGATCTCACCCAGCAGGGTTTTCAACTCGCTGTTCGGGCGTTCGGCTTGTTGCGCTTGCAGCCAGCTCAGAGCGTCGAGGTCGGGCAGCAGGTTGATTTCAACCGTGTCGCCGGTGTTCCAGAACGACGAAATCTGCAGAATCGCGGGCCCGCTCAAACCGCGGTGGGTGAACAGGATATTTTCGCGAAAGCTCTGATCGTTGCAGCTCACCAGGCAATCCACCGAGGTGCCCGAGAGTTCGGTGCAGATCTCTTTGAGCTGATCGGTAATGGTGAACGGCACCAGCCCGGCGCGGGTCGGCAGCAAGGTATGGCCGAATTGCTTGGCCACTTGGTAACCAAAACCGGTAGCGCCGAGGGTGGGAATCGACAAACCGCCGGTGGCGACCACCAGCGACTGGCAGTCAATCGGCCCCAGCGTGGTGTTGAGGCTGTAACCGGTGTCGGTCTTTTCGATCTGCTCGACCGAGGTGTCCAGGTGCAGGCTGACGCCCGCTTTTTGGCACTCATCGAGGAGCATTTCGAGGATGTCGCTGGATTTGTTATCGCAGAACAGTTGGCCGAGTTTCTTCTCGTGATATGGCACGCCATGCTTGGCGACCATCTCGATGAAGTCCCACTGGGTGTAGCGCGCCAGTGCCGACTTGCAGAAGTGCGGGTTCTGCGACAGGAAATTATTGGGTTCGGTGTACATGTTGGTGAAGTTGCAGCGGCCACCGCCCGACATCAGGATCTTTTTGCCCGCCTTGTTGGCGTGATCAATCAGCATCACTTTGCGCCCACGCCCGGCAGCGGTCAGCGCACACATCAAACCTGCGGCGCCAGCGCCAATAATTACAACGTCGGTAGAACGCAAAGCGGTGTCCTCATGCTAGAAACGGTAAAGCGACCCTCACCCCAGCCCTCTCCCAAAGGGAGAGGGAGCTTGATCGAGGTGATTTCGAATTCTGTACAAATCAGCCCCCTCTCCCTCTGGGAGAGGGTTGGGGTGAGGGGGTTTTAAAGCTTTATTACAAAACCCGAACGCGCAGTACGCGGCCTTTGATTTTGCCTTCGCTCAAGCGCTGGGCAGCTTGCTTGGCAATCGTGCGGTCAACGGCCACGTAGGCCTGGAAGTCAAAGATCGCAATCTTGCCAACCTGAGCGCCCGGAATACCCGCGTCGCCAGTCAGAGCGCCAAGGATGTCACCTGGGCGAACCTTGTCTTTACGACCGGCACCGATCACCAGTGTGCTCATGGCCGGCAGCAAAGGTGCGCCGCCCTGAGAGGTCAAGGTGTCCAGGGTTTCCCAGTTCAACGGGGCTTTTTGCAGTTGCTCGATGGCTTGGGCGCGGTGCGCCTCGGACGGTGCTACCAGGCTGATAGCAACGCCTTTTTCACCGGCACGGCCGGTACGGCCAACACGGTGAATGTGGATTTCGGAGTCACGGGCCAGCTCAACGTTGAGCACCATGTCCAATGCGTCGATGTCCAGACCACGGGCAGCAACGTCAGTGGCAACCAGAACCGAAGTCGAACGGTTGGCAAACATTGCCAGTACCTGGTCACGGTCGCGCTGTTCCAGATCGCCATGCAGGCCGACAGCCGAAATACCTTTGGAGGTCAGGTGATCAACGGTTTCTTGAACCTGCTGCTTGGTGAAGCAGAACGCTACGCAAGATTGCGGGCGGAAGTGGCCCAGCACCTTGGTTACAGCGCTCATGCGTTCTTCAGGCGAGATCTCGTAGAAGCGCTGTTCGATCTGGCTGTCAGTGTGCAATGCCTCAGCTTTTACTTGCTGTGGGTTGCGCATGAACTTGGACGACAGCTGCTTGATGCCTACCGGGTAGGTGGCCGAGAACAGCAGGGTCTGACGACGCTCCGGGGTCTGGCGAATGATGTCTTCGATGGCGTCGTAGAAGCCCATGTCGAGCATGCGGTCAGCTTCGTCGAGCACCAGGGTGTTCAGACCGTCGAGGACCAGCGAGCCTTTGCGCAAGTGCTGCTGAATACGGCCCGGAGTACCGACGATGATGTGCGCGCCGTGCTCCAGCGAACCGATCTGTGGGCCGAACGACACGCCGCCACACAGGGTCAGCACTTTGATGTTGTCTTCAGCACGGGCCAGACGACGGATTTCTTTGGCCACCTGGTCAGCCAGTTCGCGGGTTGGGCAGATCACGAGGGCCTGGCAACCAAAGAAGCGCGGGTTGATTGGGTTCAGCAGGCCGATGCCGAAGGCGGCAGTCTTGCCGCTGCCGGTCTTGGCCTGGGCGATCAGGTCCATGCCTTTGAGGATCACCGGCAAGCTCTGCGCCTGGATCGGCGTCATCTGGGCATAACCGAGGGAGTCGAGGTTAGCCAGCATGGCGGCGGACAGAGGCAGAGAGTTAAAAGCGGTGGCAATGGTGGTCACGGGACTGGCCTGCAAAACAAAATGTCGCGCAGTGTACCAGTCCCATGGCCCTTGCCTGAACATTCTGGACGAGTTGTCATCCTGATTCGTTCGCCAAGCCGCTTAATGATCCAGTTCGTGTTCCGAATTGGCCTTGGGTTTACGCCCGTCCTGGGGCGACAGCTGCAAGAAAATCGCCGCGGCCAGCATCGCCATGATTCCGACGGTCAGGAAGGTCAGTTGAAACGCCCCGAGCACGGTATCGACCCCGTCGCCACTGTCATCCCCGGTGAAACCGCCGAGCAAGGCCCCGGCGCAGGCAACCCCCAGACTCAGCGACAACTGTGCGACCACCGACAGCAAACTGTTGCCGCTGCTGGCGCTGGCGTCATCGAGGTCAATCAGGGTCACGGTGTTCATTGCGGTGAACTGCAGCGAGTTGATCGCCCCCAACACAGCCAGCATCCCCAGCAGCAGCGGGTAAGGCGTGTGCTCAGTGACCAGACCCATGCTGGCCAGCATCAGGCCGAGGGCGAAGGTGTTGCCGGTCAGCACCGTGCGATAGCCCAGGCGCTCGATCAGCGGCCGTGCGATCCATTTGGCCAGCATGGCGGCGGCTGCCAGTGGCAGCATGCTCATCCCCGCTTGTGACGGCGAATAACCCAGAGCGACTTGCAGCAACAACGGCACCAAAAACGGTAATGCGCCACTGCCGAGGCGGGCAAACAGATTGCCAAAAATACCCACGGCAAAGGTCTTGGTTTTAAACAGCACCGGGGAAAACAGCGGATTGCTGATATTGCCCGCCCGCAGCCAATACGCGGCCAGGCACGCCATGCCGGCGAACAACAGCAACATCACTCGCAGGTGCGGCATGTGCAGTTCGCCCAGACCTTCCATGGCTATGGTGATAAACACCATTGCCGCACCAAACAGCACAAAACCCAGGCCGTCGAAGCGAGTCCGTTCGCTGCCGCGCAAGTCCGGAATAAAGTGCCACACCGCCCAGCAACCGAGGATGCCCACCGGCAGGTTGATCAAAAAGATCCAGTGCCAACTCAGGTACTGCACCATCCAGCCGCCCATGGTCGGGCCCAGTAGTGGGCCGAGCAGGCCGGGGATGGTGATAAAGCCCATGATCCGCACCAGTTCCGAGCGTGGGTAAGCCTTGAGTACTACCAGCCGGCCGATGGGCAGCATCAAGGCACCGCCCAGGCCTTGAACCACACGTGCGCCAATCAGTTCGTTGAGGGTGCTCGACAATGCACAGAGCAACGAGCCGAAGCTGAACAGCAGGATCGCGCCGAAGAAGATTTTTTTGGTGCCGAAGCGGTCAGCGATCCAGCCTGAAGCCGGGATCAGCAAGGCCACGGTCAACATGTAGGCGACGATTACCCCTTGCATGCGCAGCGGGTTTTCATCGAGGTCGCGGGCCATATCGGGCAGCGCGGTATTGAGGATCGTACCGTCGAGCGACTGCATGAAAAACGCAATGGCCACCACCCAAGGCAACCAGCGTAATGTTTCAGCACTAAGAACCGGGCGTACGGGCATAGAACCTCTTTGTGTTTATTCAATACCCTGTCTGTAGGAGCGAGCTTGCTCGCGATCTTTTGATCTTTAAACGATCGCGAGCAAGCTCGCTCCTACAGAGGCTATGAGGTGTTTACAACGTCAACGTCAGCTTTTTGATCAGCGCACCCGGCAGTAGATTCGACGCCGTCTGGCGCTGGTCGTAGGTGCTGGCCGACAACAACAACTCACGCTCAATGGTCAGCGCTTCCAGTTGCGAACCCAGCAAACTATAGACGCTGTCATCAAAGCGCATGGTGTTGACCGGGGCCTTTATCTCGCCGTTCTCGACCCAAAAGGTGGCAAAACGGGTCATGCCGGTCAGGCGTGCAGCCGGTTGGTCCGAGTAGTTCAAGTACCACAGGTTGCTGATGTACAGCCCGGTGCCCAACTGCTTGAGGATATCGGCCTGCTCCAGTGTGCCCGCTGCCATGGCCAGCGCACTCGGCGACTCGCCCCATGGCGCGCCGTTGACCTCAAGGCCGTACTCGGCTGCGCTGCGTGAACCCACCAGTTGCTGATTGGCCTTGCCGTGTTTGACCAGCGACAAGTCCTGACGCGGGTAGCCTTCACCGGAAAACGCCGGGCTCAGGGACTGGCTGACCTGTTCGTCAAACGATACCAGCGGGCTCAGTTGCGCATCGCCACCGTACAAGCGCTGCAAGGGGCTGGATTTACTGGCCAGCGCCTGTGCCGAGAAACCGCCCCAGCACAACATGCTCATGACTTCTTCCAGCGCCGCCGGAGCGAGGTAGGCGCGGTACTCACCGGGTGCCAAGGCGTGCAGCGGACGATCAAGAAACTCAAGCTGTTCGCGGGCCAGCTGCATGCGCTGGGCGAAGCGTTCGCTGTCCCAGTCAGCCCCGGCGTAGCTGGCTTTGACCGCCTGCCCGTTGCTGTGAAACAGGCTCCAGTCGAAGTTGAAACTATTGGCCTGATGCCAGCCAAACGCGCCTTCGGAGCTGGCGTAGCCGTAGCTGATCGGGCCGCTGGCATAAAACCCCACCAGATCGACGCCTTGAGACGCACGGCGGATTTCTTCCAGTACTTGAGCGGTATCCGGCAATGGCTGGCCGTGTACCTTGTGGCTGTGCCACGGCTCGGGGTTGAGTAGCAAGTACGGGTCTTGCGGCAGCAAGGGCAGGGTGTCGCGCAGTTGTTGCAACGCCTCGCTCAGTCGTTGCTGATCGACCGCGGGTTCACCGGCGAGGGTGAGGCTGACATTGGCATGTCGACCAGCGTTGATCAGCTCCAGGCTCAGGCTGGCTTGTTGCACCTGCCCGGCCTGACGTACCTTGCCCTTGTTGAAACGAATAAATTCCGAGGCTTCAGCGTTGTAGCCCAGGGTGAATTGCTCCGGGGCCTTGATCGCCGTGCGCAGCCATTGCACCAGCGCTTCGAACTGCTCGGCCTGACTCATTGGGGTACTCATCAGGCATCGCCTCCGAACACATCGATTTGACTGAACACGCAGGCCGGGGACGCATGCCCGACGCGGATCACCTGGTTGGGTTCGCCCTTGCCGCAGTTTGGCGTGCCCAACACTTTGAAGGTACTGGCGTCGCCAACAGCGCTGAGGTTGCGCCAGAACTGATCGGAAATACCCCGGTAGTTCGGGTTTTTTACCACACCCTTGAGTTCACCATTCTCGATCAACTGGCCCCACTCGCAGCCGAACTGGAATTTGTTGCGCGCATCGTCAATCGACCACGAGCGGTTGGTCGCCATCAAGATCCCGCTTTCGATACCACCCACCAACTGGGCCATCGACTGATCGCCGGGCTCGATATTGAGGTTGGCCATGCGGTCAATTGGCGGGCGATTCCAGCCACAGGCGCGGCTGTTGGCCACGCCCTCAAGCCCAGAGCGAAACTGCGACAGCGCGCCGCCCAAAGGCCGCAGCAGCAGACCTTCGCGGATCAGGAATTCTTTGTGCGCAGCAGTGCCATCGTCGTCGTGACTGTAGCTGGCGAGTTGTTCAGGGATGCTTGGGTCAAAGGTCACGTTCAGCAGTTTTGAGCCGTATTGCAGGCTGCCGAAGTCGCTGGTTTTGACGAAGCTGGTGCCTGCGTAATTGCGCTCGTCACCGAGAATGCGGTCCAGTTCCAGCGGGTGCCCGATGGACTCGTGGATTTGCAGAATCATCTGGTCGGGCATCAGCAGCAGGTCGCGCTTGCCGGCTGGGGTGTTGGGTGCCAGGAGCAATTGCAGCGCCTGCTCGGCGACCTTTGGCCCGGCACCGATCAGCCCGCAGCGGCTGATCACATCGGTACCGCCTTGCTGACCAAAGTTATCGCGGCCCAGGCTGCGCGTCTGGCTGTCATTGCCATCGTAGGCGGTAACGCTGATGCCCGGATAAACAAAGCGCTGGGCTTGGCGCAACTCGGCCCCGGCGCTGTTGAGATAAATTTGCTCGACGTGATTGAGACCGAGCGAGACGTCCCAGCTCACCAGTCGCTCGTCCTTGGGCACGGCTGCCGACTCGGCACCCAGCAGCTCAAAGCATTGGTTGATCGACGGGAAGGCTTGATCGAGATTGGGTGAGCAGTAATCGGCGCGCTCAACCGACACCGGCTCCTGGCTCAGATCGAGCAGGGCGTGGGCGGCGATCAACTGTGCCTGGGCTTCGGCGCGTTCCAGCGCGGCCTGCAGACCTGCTTGCGAAAGGTCATTGGTGGCGGCATAGGCTTCGACACCCTTGAGCCGCACCGTCAGCATCGCGCCTTGGTCGTGCTTGAAAGAAGGAGGTTCTGCGACGTTCTTGCGTACCGACAGATATTGCCCGGACTCGCGCACATAACGCAGCGAAAAGAACTCGGCCCGGGTGCGCAGCGCGGCAAAGCGCTGCTTGAGCTGAGGGTAGAAATCGAACATGCACAGACCTCCGAAAAACGTATAGGTCTGTAGGAGCGAGCTTGCTCGCGATTCAGGCAAATCGGTTTGCCTGAATCGCGGTGATGCCATCGCGAGCAAGCCCGCTCCCACAAAGAAATGGGCCGTGTAGCGCTTTAAACCGGGCAACCCTTGGCGCGCAGAATTGCGTCAAAACGGTCTGGGTCCAGGGTGCCGGCTTCGATCGCGGCCAGGGTCGCTTGTTCGCGCGCCAGCAGGTCGTGGCAGCGAATCAGCAGCTCAGGCAGTTCGCTGCGAGAGGCTGCAACTACGCCATCGCCGTCGCCGATCATCAGGTCGCCTGGCATTACCAGCATGCCGGCACACGAGATCGGTACGTTGATTTCGCCGCCGCCGTCAGTGCTCGGGCCACGGTGTACACCACCGATGGCGTAGGCCGGCAGTTCACCGGTTTGCCACTCGTCGAGGTCGCGCAGGGCGCCGTTGATCACTACGCCGACAATTCCGGCCTTCAGGGCCATGGCGCGCATGATGCCGCCGAACACGGCACGGGTCAGGTCGGCGCTGCCGTCGATCACCAACACGTCGCCAGGGCGAGCCATTTGCATGGCCTTGAGGATCATCAGGTTGTCACCCGGGCGCACGCGTACGGTCAATGCGCTGCCGAGCATCGGGCGTGTGCCGTGGAACGGCTTGAGGCCCAGACCACCCACATTGCGACCCAGGCAGTCACTGACGGCGGCGGCGGGGATTTTGCTGAATTCTGTGAGCCACTTTGGATCGAGAGGTTCTGCGTTCGGGTTGATTAGAAAGCCGGTTGGCCATTTGCTCGAAGAGACGACATCAAACATAGAAAACCTCTTGGCCAGGCAGGTGCTGGCGTGTGTGGCGGGGGGTGGGGCGCGAAACGAGGCACTAGAGTAGGCCTGCGCTAAGGCCGGGGCAAGCGGGGGGAAGATGAAACTGATCGGGTTGCCCCCGAATGTTGTGGGAGCGAGCCTGCTCGCGAAGTCAGTCAGCACGACCTTCGCGAGCAGGCTCGCTCCCACAGTTTTTTTGTTTCAGTTACTGCACCGTACGCAGTGGCTTGCCACGTACCGGCGCATCGCCTGCGACGTAGTAGGCGGCAGTACTGCGCGGCAGCGGCTGGCGGCCACGGATCTTGTCGGCGATTTTTTCGGCGATCATGATCGTCGG
>JAZKIA010000100.1:0-2165 GCA_040385125.1 Pseudomonadota bacterium
GTGGTATCAAGGACATGGGCGGTCTGCCAGACGCTCTGTTCGTTATCGACGTTGACCACGAGCGTATCGCGATCACCGAAGCTAACAAGTTGGGTATCCCGGTAATCGGCGTAGTCGATACCAACAGCAGCCCAGAAGGTGTTGACTACATCATCCCGGGTAACGATGACGCAATCCGCGCTATCCAGCTGTACATGGGTGCGATGGCTGATGCTGTGATCAAAGGCCGTAACCACGTTGCTGGCGGCACCGACGTTTTCGTCGAAGAAGCTCCAGCTGCAGCGGTAGTTGAAGGCTGAGTAGTTAACGCCTAGCGTTTACTCAGTACGCAAAAAGGGGGCTTGGCCCCCTTTTTGCCACCTCGAAATCCATGTATTGGACATGTCCCCGTCGTTGCTGTATCAGATTGCGGCTGGCAGGGTTGCATCGAGGCATGCTTCACACGAATTGAACGCCCGTTCGGTCGGGTGGAATGGTTGAAAACCTATCCAAGAGGAATTTTGAAATGGCAGAGATTACTGCAGCGTTGGTTAAAGAACTGCGTGAGCGTACCGGCGAAGGCATGATGGATTGCAAGAAAGCCTTGACCAAGGCTGACGGCGACATCGAAAAAGCCATTGATGACATGCGTGCTTCGGGCGCCATCAAAGCTGCCAAAAAAGCAGGCAACGTTGCTGCTGAAGGCGCTATCGCAGTTAAAGTTGCTGAAGATGGCAAGTCTGCCGTTATTCTTGAAGTTAACTCGCAAACCGACTTCCTGGCTCTGCAAGAAGACTTCAAAAACTTCGTTGCTGCCAGCGTTGAAAAAGCGTTCGCTGACAAACTGACCGACGCCGCTCCGCTGATCGCTTCTCAAGAAGCTGATCGTCTGGTTCTGGTTGGTAAAGTAGGCGAGAACGTAAACATCCGTCGCCTGGCGCGCATCGAAGGTGATGTTGTTGATGCTTACCTGCACGGCAACAAAATCGGTGTTGTGGTAGCTCTGAAAGGCGGCAACGCTGAGCTGGCTCGTGACATCGCTATGCACGTAGCTGCAAGCAACCCAGAATTCCTGCTGCCAAGCGAAGTTTCCGCTGAAGCGATCGAACGCGAAAAGACCGTGTTCATGAGCCTCAACGAAGACAAGATCAAAGGCAAGCCAGCTGAAATCGTCGAGAAGATGGTTGCTGGTCGTATCAGCAAGTTCCTTGCTGAAGCTAGCCTGGTTGAGCAAGCTTTCGTTAAGAACCCAGAAATCAAAGTGGGTGAGCTGGCTAAAAAAGCTGGCGCTGAAATCGTATCCTTCACCTACTTCAAAGTAGGCGACGGTATCGAGAAGCCAGTTGACGACTTCGCAGCAGAAGTTGCTGCTCAAGTGGCTGCAAGCAAGGCATAAGACGGTTTTCAACTGTCGACCCGAAGAGGCTGCCCGCTCACGCGCGCAGCCTCTTTTCAAATGGGTGAAGGTTTTACCTTTCCCAGCGGAACCGGTTTACAAAATTGTGTTCCGATGGTGCTGCTGTGCAGCGCCAAGCTAGAGTAAGCGCAGGCTGAAAATGGCCTCGCACAGATTTTCTATAAAACGCGGCAGGAGAGATTCGCAATGGCTCAGCAGGGCAGTGGTTATCAAGCTCGCTATAAACGCATTCTACTCAAGCTAAGCGGCGAAGCCCTGATGGGCTCTGAAGAGTTCGGGATTGATCCCAAGGTGCTCGACCGCATGGCGCTGGAAGTCGGCCAACTGGTCGGTATCGGCGTTCAGGTAGGACTGGTTATTGGTGGTGGCAACCTGTTCCGCGGCGCTGCGCTGAGTGCTGCGGGTATGGATCGTGTAACAGGCGACCATATGGGCATGCTGGCCACCGTGATGAACGCCTTGGCCATGCGTGACGCGCTGGAACGTGCCAATATCTCCGCCATCGTCATGTCGGCAATCTCCATGGTGGGTGTGACTGATCATTACGATCGTCGCAAGGCCATGCGTCACTTGAACGCCAAGGATGTGGTGATCTTTGCCGCAGGTACAGGCAATCCATTTTTCACCACGGACTCGGCCGCGTGCCTGCGCGCCATTGAGATCGACGCTGACGTGGTGCTTAAGGCAACCAAGGTTGACGGCGTGTACACCGCAGACCCATTCAAAGACCCGCATGCCGAGAAGTTCGATCATCTGACTTACGATGAAG
>JAZKIA010000101.1:0-34945 GCA_040385125.1 Pseudomonadota bacterium
TGCGCAGCTATATGGAGATCGGCCCTCAGGCGTTACCTCAAGGCAATGACTTTGAGAGCGAAGGGGATGGTCTGAAACAGCGCGGAATTATTTGGGGAACCTGTTGTGAGTACGCGCAGACTATTTGGCTGCATGTGAAGGCGGCCGAAATGGGCAAGGCCACATGGCTAGTGCTTTGCATCTTTATCTTTGGCGGCCCGTTCGTGTTTATGCTGCAAAGCTGGAAACTTTCCCCACCTCCCGATCTTGACCACCCCGACATCATCGAATGGTCCAAACCTCTCCCGCCCGAACAATGGGCCAAGCGTTCTCCTGAGCTTGACGCGGCCATCGCCCAACGCGAAGCCGAGCTGGCAGCACGATCGATCTAACCTCAAATCCCGCGCACAAAAAAGGCGGCTATCTCTCGATAGCCGCCTTTTCTATAACCAGCCGTAACGCTTACTCAGCCAGTTTGAACGCCATCACATAGTCACCTTTTTTGGTGCCCAGACCGCCATGACCGCCCGCCATGACCAGCACATATTGAGTGCCGTCCTTGCCAGTGTAGGTCATTGGAGTGGTCTGGCCGCCAGCAGGCAGGCGACCTTCCCACAGTTGCTTGCCGTTGCTCACATCGTAAGCACGCAGGTACTGGTCAAGGGTGCCGCTCAGGAAGGCTACGCCACCAGCAGTAGTGACGGTGCCGCCCAGGCTTGGAACGCCCATCGACAACGGGATTGGAACCGGCGAGCTGTCACGTACAGTGCCGTTTTTGTGTTTCCAGATCACTTGGTTGTTGGTCAGGTCGACTGCCGCAACATAACCCCACGCCGGTGCCTGGCAAGGCAGGCCGACTGGCGACAACAGAGGCTCCAGGATCACGCCGTAAGGTGCGCCTTTGTTCGGTTGAACGCCGGAGGTTTCGCCTTTGCGCGGGCCCATTGCAGCCACATCGGCCTGCGGAACCAGCTTGGAGGTGAACGCCATGTAGCTAGGGTTCAGGAATGCAATTTGGCGAACCGGGTCAACCGAGATGCCGCCCCAGTCGAACACGCCGAAGTTGCCTGGATAAACAATCGAACCTTGCAGCGATGGCGGGGTGTACATGCCGTCGTAACGCAGGGATTTGAAGTTGATCCGGCACAGCATCTGGTCGAATGGAGTCACGCCCCACATGTCACGCTCGGTCAGGACCGGAGGGATCATGTTCAGGTCCGAACGAGGCTGAGTCGGCGCAGTGCGATCGCCTTCTACAGCGCCGCCCGGAGCCGGAATTTCCTGGATCGGTACGATGTCTTTGCCGGTGTTGCGGTCCAGAACGTAGATGCTGCCTTGCTTGGTGGATGCCAACAGGGCCTGTTTCACGCCATCAGCGGTTTTCAGGTCCATCAGGGTTGGTTGACCACCCACATCCATGTCCCACAGGTCATGGTGAGTAAGCGGACGGTACCAACGGACTTTACCGGTGTTGATGTCCAGAGCCGTTATGCCTGCGGCGTAACGCTCGGAATCGTCGGTACGGTCGCCGCCGTATTGGTCTGGCGTCTGGTTGCCCATCGGCAGGTACAGCATGCCGAGGTCTTCGTCGACTGCGAACATCGACCACATGTTAGGCGAGTTGCGAGTGTAGGTTTGGCCTTCGGCAATCGGAGTTGTATCTTCCGGGTTGCCGCTGTCCCAGTTCCACACCAGCTTGCCGGTACGTACGTCGTACGCACGGATCACGCCCGATGGCTCGTCAGTGGAGATGTTGTCGGTCACGTGACCGCCAATCACAACCAGGTCTTTGGTTACAGCAGGTGGCGAGGTGGAGTAGTAGCCACCAGGTGCAAAGCTGCCGATGTTATGACGCAGGTCAACTGCACCATTGGTGCCGAAGTCTTCACACACTTTACCGGTGTCGGCGTTCAGTGCGATCAGGCGAGTGTCGGCAGTCGGCAGGAACAGGCGACGTGGGCACGAGTTGCTCGACGTGGCAGCAGCAGGCTCGGCAGCGCTTTGTTCGGTGCTGACTTTGGCGTAGGTGTTTTCGTCGTGATAAGTCACGCCGCGGCAGGTCATGTGTGCCCAGCCTTTGAAGTTTTCAGCGTTCTGAGTGCTGATCTTCGGGTCGTAGCGCCAGATTTCCTTGCCGGTATCCGGATCAAGGGCAATCACCTGGCTGTGTGGAGTACACACATACAGCATGCCGTTGACTTTCAGCGGGGTGTTTTCGGCAGTTGTTTCGCCGGGATCGCCTTCGCCAGGAATGTCACCGGTGCGCATTGTCCAGGCTGGAACCAGCGTATGGGCATTTTGCGGGGTGATTTCTTTCAGCGGCGAGTAGCGATCGCCATAGGCGGTACGCCCATAGGACTGCCAGTCGCCATCGGGCATGGCGGGTGCGGTGTTGGTCATGCCTGGTACGGCATCACGGTCCAGTTGGCCTTTGATTTCGCCCGGGCTGGTGAACTGGCTAGCCAGCGCAGCCAGACCGGCCAGCACCACGGCTACGCTCAGCGCGCCAGTGGCCACAGGTGCCGGTTGACCGCGCAATAGCGGGCGACGGAACCATGGCAGCAGAAGAACGATACCGATGGCGAACCACAGGGCCAGACGTGGCACCAATTGCCACCAGTCCAGACCCACTTCCATCAAGGCCCAGACGGTGCTGGCGAACAGCACCACAGCGTACAGGCCCAGTGCAGCGCGGCGTCCGGCAATCAGTAATGCGCCCGATAGTCCAAAGCCAAGCCCTGCCAGCAGGTAATACATCGACCCGCCGAGCGTGACCAGCTTGATACCCCCGACCAGCATGGCCAGGCCCATTAGCAGCAGCAAGATACCGAGGAGGCTCGGTAGCAGGCGGCTTCGACTGAAAGCACCATCAGCGCTCATAGTGTGGTTCTCCGTTGTAAACAGGGTTTAGGTGTTAGCGCCAAGCTGTAAGCTTCAAGCGTGTAGCTATCAACTTGCGGCTTGTCGCTTGCGTCTTGCAGCTCGCTCGTCAGAACGAGCTTTGAATTTTCAAACCGCCAATCAGTGCGTCATCCAACTGACTGACGCCGCCTGGGTGGCGGATGTATTGCAGGTTCGGTCGAACGGTCAGCCAGTTCGTGACGTGTACGCCGTAATACAGTTCGGCGCTGTACTCCGTGTCCTGAGGGGGCAGGTAGTTCGGGTTGTCGAAGTCGTAAATGGCGTGTGCCTGATTGGTGGCTTCGGCATTTTTTCGGTAGGCCGGGTTGACGTGTACCCGTGCCATTGCGAAACCGATGTCGTCCTTGGCCCGCGCATCAAACACGCCTTTGTAAACGATGCCCGCCTGGACATAGTTATCGACGGCGTTGGTTTTCTTGTCGTGCATGGTGGCATTGGCGAACACACTCAACCCCCTTGACTGGTCGCTGGCGCGGACCGTGAGCTGCTGTTGCACGCCCAGCCACATTCCGTGCTTGCTCGAGCTGCTGCGGTAGGCTTCGCCGCTCAATGCCGCCGGCTGACCATTGGAATCTTTGTAAGCATCTGTTGCCTTGGCATTACTGTAGTAGTAACCCGCTCGATATTCCCCTGGAAGGCCATTAATTTTTGGCGTCCACACCAGTTCAATCGGCAGTACGGCGCCTTGGGTACCGCTGCCGCTCAGCTTGAAGCCATTGCCGCGATCAAGGTTCGACGGGTTTTGCTCATAGGCACCCACCTGCGCGTACAGCTCAGGTGTGAGGTGGTATTTGACCCGTAGCGCCCATTGGCTGACGGGCCAGTTGTACCAAATGCTGCCGGCCCAGTTGCCGACCTGCGAACCACAAAACGCCAGGTTCTGGAAGTCGCATGGGAAGCTGTTGAAGTCTTCGCCCTGACCGAAACGGCCGACTTTGATGTCGAGCTTCTGATCGAAAAACTTCTGCTGGTACCACATCTGCGTCAGGCGTGTGGTCTGACCGCGGCCCCAGACTTCCTGGGCCGAGGTGAAACCGCCGACACGCGGATCGTTGATACGGTCGTTGCTGATGTTGTTGCCGCTGCGGTGGGTCACCGTCAGTTGAAACTCAGCATCTTCCCAGCCCAAAATCTTTTGCAGATCCAGGTGCGTCCCCAGACCGAACTGGTCGCTGTAGCGCGCCGTGCGGTCGTGGTCATAGCCGCCGTGCAGGTTGGAACCCACTTCGCCGACGTAGTCGAGTGCGAAGCTATAGCCTTGCTTCTCCAGCTCGCTGCGGGTGCCGCCCCAATCGCCGAGCATCCATTTGGAGTCGCTGTCGAAGGCCGGAGCCGCCTGTACGCAGGCCGCGAAGCCCAAAGCAGTCATGCCGCCGATCAGGCTCAGGGCTTTTTGCCCGGCAATAGGGAGTAGCACGCGGTGTTTGCGCAAAATCAAGAAATTGGACATAGGTCGAAATGCGAGTCTTTAGAGGTATGGCTGTGCCGGGGTAGCGCTGTCTTGCGAGGCAGGACTAACTCTTTAATATTTAAGGGTTTGGTGAAAGGGTTCAGCCCTTAATGCGGAAATGATAAAGCCCAGAAACGTTTAGAAACAGCACTTTAAGTGACATGGATTATTTCTGAATCGGTAACAGTGTGCTGCGACCGTTCGCCTCAGTGGTTTTTTGCCTCAGGCAGTGCGCGCCACAAAACGGCTGGAGCACGCACTGGCTCTGGGCTGTAGCTTAGAAAGTGGTACGCAGCCCGACTTCGATCCCGCGTCCAGGCGCGGGGGCGATGTCACGCAAAATTGAGCTGGCGTATCGCACGGTCTGATTGGTCAGATTGTCGCCTTTGACGAAGGCTAGCCATTGGCTACTGCCGACATCAAAGTGATAGCCGGCGCTTGCGCCCAAGGTGGTGTAGCCATCTGTCCCACTTTCACTTTCTGGAACCCGTCCCTGATGACTGGCATGTTCGACGTCAACTCGCGCCTGCCAGCGATCCAGTTCCCATAGCAGGCCGCTGCTCAAACGCAGAGGTGCGATGCGCGGCAATGGCTCGCCAGTGTCGAGGTTAGTGGCGCGGGTGTAATCCCCTGACAGCTCAAGTGCGAACTTGCCGTAAGCGTTTTCACCAAGGGTCCAGTGATCCTTGGCCTCAAAGCCGATGAAACGTGCGCGTACTCCGGAGTAGGTGTACTCCGGGATGCCATCTGCATCGATTTCACCTTCGTCATTCAGTGTACGACCCGTGCCCAGCAAGCCGATGTAGTTGGAGAAGTGGCTGTAAAACACGCCGACGCTGCCTTTGTGAATGCCATTGTCAAAGCGCAGGGCCAAGTCGCTGGAGACGGCTTTTTCTTTCGACAGGCTGGCATCGCCCACTTCATAAGTGCCGGTAGCGACGTGGGCGCCGTTGGCGTACAGCTCGTAGAACGTTGGGGCGCGCTCGGTGTAGCCCAGGGTCGCGGCCAGCGACCAGATCGGAGTGAGGGTGAAGACAGCCCCGGACGACAGGCTGGCGGCAGTAAAGCTTTTTGAGCGGTCGGCAGCGGCAAAGCGTTCATTGCCCTTGGCGTTCGGGTCGACCACGGTGTGTTCCAGTCGCCCGCCGAAGCTGAGCTGGAGGCGTTCGGTGGCTTGCAGCTCTTCGAGAATAAACAGTGCGCCGCTGTTGGTATCAGTCTGGGGCACGAAGGCTTCTTCACCCAGGGCGGAGAACTCATTGCGATTGACCTGGGCACCGATTACCCCGTTCAACGGGCCAAGTGGTAAGTGGCGGGCTTCAATCCGGGTTTCATAACCCTGGTTCTTGAACGTGGTGCCAACTTCCCCGCCTTCGATTTCACGGTGCTCGTAATCGGTATAACCGGCATTCAATTTTAATGAGCTGAAGGGCCCTTGCAGGTTGCGCAGTTCGGAGGCAAAGGCGTAGTGATCCTGTTTCATGCGGATACGCACATCTTGCTCGGCCGGTGAACCGTAATTGGCATCGTAGGTGCTGTAGGACAGGCCAGCATAGCCGTCATCCCATGTGTAGGAACTGCCTATCGCGCCGCCATCCTGACGGCCATTGCTGTTGCCTAAACGGCCTTTTTTGTCATCATCGTTTTCACTTTCGGGAGCATGACGACTGCGTGCATCGCCGGGGATTTTCAGATCATTGAACTCGCGGGCATTGGCATCCAGATGCAAGGCGAAGCGGCCATCACCTGCTTCCAGCTTGCCGGCGCTGCTACGCGTGGTAGCGGCGCCACCGTAACGCAGCTCTCCTGCGCCATGAATGCCTTCAATGGGATCGGTGGGGATGCGGTTGTCGAACGTGTTGACCACGCCGCCAATGGCATTGCCTCCATATAGCAGGGCGGCCGGGCCACGCACGATTTCGATACGTTCGACATTGACCGGGTCCAGCGGTACTGCGTGATCGTAAGACAGCGATGAGGCATCCAGCGCGCCAACGCCATTGCGCAGAATACGTATGCGATCGCCATCCAGTCCGCGAATGATCGGTCGGCTGGCGCCAGGGCCGAAGTAGGACGAAGACACACCCGGCTGCTTGTTGAGGGTTTCGCCCAGACTGCCTTGCTGTTGCAGGGTCAGGTTGTCGCCTTCCAGCACGGTGGTTGGGGAGGCCAGTTGGCTGCTGCCCAGTGGATTGCCGGTGATCACTTGGGGTGGCAGGTCAAGGGCGTAGGCGGGGGAGGCGATTAACAGTGCGGTGGCCAGGGGCGTCAGGTGCAGGCGTCGCAAGTGGCGCGGGAAAACAGTTGATGACATTGCAAGTTCCTTGGCGGGGCGATGAAGGAAGGCCTGTTGGGCCTCCCTGAAGAGATACTGGTGGTTATAATATAACATCTCTTTTTTGCGCCCGAGTGGAACTTTCCTGTCAGGTGTTGAGTCACGTCTAGACTTGCCAGCACCGAATGCACTTCCCCCTGAGCAGGTGCTCGGCTAAGGTGCGCGGCTTTCCTTCTTCGCTTAAAAGGCTCGGCATGACTGAACCCAACAACAACCCGTTGCACGGCGTGACGCTGGAACAGATCCTCACTGCGCTGGTGGCGCATTACGAGTGGGAAGGGCTGGCCGAGCGCATTGATATTCGCTGCTTCAAGAGCGATCCGAGCATCAAGTCGAGCCTGACCTTTTTGCGTAAAACACCGTGGGCGCGCGAAAAGGTCGAGAAGCTCTACGTGAAATACGCCCGCACCAAACGCGAACATTGAGCCTCGAATGAACCAGCGACAGGCAGGATTGAGTGCCGCGCACATGCAGCGGCTTTGCCTCTTGATGGCGATACTGGGCTGGAGTGGACTGGGTATTCAGCTTGAGCTGGTGCTGTTCGCCCGTTGGACGTCCGGTTCGAATGTGGTGGGTGGGCTGGTTAACTACTTCAGTTTTTTTACCGTTCTCACCAACACCTTGGCCGCCACGGTGTTGACCTATGCGGCTGACACTCGCGCCTCAAAGGGCAGGGCGTTCTTCTTGCAGCCGTGGGTCAGCAGCGGGATTGCCGTGGGCATTATCGTGGTGGGCGTGGCTTATAACGTGTTGCTGCGTCAGCTTTGGCAACCACAAGGCCTGCAATGGCTGGCCAATGAGTTATTGCATGACGTTATGCCAGTACTGTTCTGTATGTACTGGTGGTTTTACGTGCCTAAAGGTTCATTGCGCGTGAGCCATATAGGGCGTTGGGCTTTATACCCGATCCTGTACTTCGCCTACATCCTGCTGCGCGGGCACTTGCTGGGTGTATACCCGTATCCCTTTATTGATGTCGAAAAGCTCGGCTATGCGCAGGCGTTTATCAATGCCTGCGGGATCTTGGTGGGGTTTTTTGGTGTGGCGCTGGTACTGCTGGGGCTGGATCGCTGGCGTGGTAAAAGTGTCCTGTAGGAGCGAGCTTGCTCGCGATTGCATCACCTCGATCACCCAGACAGCTCGCTCCTACAGGGCGCGCGTGGCTTACTCTTCCAAGCGCCAGTAGCCCACCGCTTTGACGAACTCATCGTTCAGGCCATGGGTGTTGAGCAGTACTTTGCGTACTTTGCGTGACAGCGCACTTTCGGTGGCGACCCAGGTGTACAACTGGCCTTCGGGTGGAGTCAGGCCTTCAACGGTTTTTAGCAGATCCTCCTCAGGTGCATCGCGGTGCACCCAAATGACCTCGATCGAAGCGGCACTGTTCAAGGCTTGCTCTTCAAGTGCGTTTTCCACTTCGACTACGACGAGGGCATGCCGCTTGGCAGGTAACTCTTCCAGGCGACGGGCGATGGCTGGCAAAGCGGTTTCGTCGCCGATCAGCAGATAGCTGTCGAAGATGTCCGGCACTATCATCGAACCCCGTGGGCCGCCGATGTGCAGGCTCTGGCCAGGCTCGGCTTGAGCGGCCCAAGTGGCAGCCGGGCCGTCGCCGTGGAGCACGAAATCGATGTCCAGTTCGAAGCTGTTCAGATCAATGCGCCGCGGGGTGTAGTCACGCATCGGGGGCATGACGCTGCTTTTCAGACCAACGCTTAAGTCCAGAGCCTCCAGCGTTGCCAGTTCTTCGGCAGTCTGCGGGAAAAACAGCTTCACGTGGTCATCGCTGCCCAGGCTGATAAAGCCTTCCAGTTCAGGGCCGCCGAGGGTAATGCGGCGCATGCGCGGGGTCAGCTCGACCACGCGCAGGACTTCGAGCTTACGACGTTTGATGTCATGCATGACCCGGTGAATGGTCTGAGGATTGGCCGCATTCATTCAGCGTTCTCCTGCACAGGCTGGGCAGGAGCAGGCCCATTGGCGACAGCTTTGGCGGTGTTGTTGAGCAAGTCGCGAACGCGCAGGATTTCTGCCGGGCTCCAGCGGCCGTGGTGCATTTGCAAGGCATGGCGCAGGTTGTGTACCGCCTCGTGAATTTCTGCCGGGCGATCATGACCGCGCAGGGAGCGCTTGCTGACGTCGATGCGCATGCGCACGCCGTCCAGGGCAACAGTTTGATCACTCAGGGCCTGACGGCCAGTGTCGGTCATGCTATAGCGCTTTTTCCCGCCTTCTGCGTCGCCCTGAATCATTTCGCTTTCTTCAAGAAATGTCAGCGTGGGGTAGATCACCCCTGGGCTTGGGCTATAGGCACCGTCAAACATGCCTTCGATTTGGCGGATCAGGTCGTAACCGTGGCACGGCTGCTCGGCGATCAGCGACAACAGCAGTAATTTCAAATCGCCAGGGGCAAAAACCCGTGGTCCACGTCCACTGCGTTCACGGCCGGGGCGTTTCTCAAAGCCGTCCTGGTCAACACCAAGTTCTCTGTGGTGGGGATGATGGTCTCTCATGTGCGTTCGTCCTGTCTTTAAGTTAGATACAACTTAAGATATATCTTATCGGCTGTGCAAGAGCAGGAGACGAACGGTAATGATTCTCATCGTTGGAGGGGATGGCACAGGGTGTTGGTGCCAGGTTGCAGATAAGGCGTGAGGATTGGCGCCATCCCCTTGAGCACTTGCACCGGTAGCGCGGAAGTAAACTTGAAGGCTTCAGCCGAGCGCCCGGGTACGAACGCGGTCAAGGTGCCGAAGTGGTGTTCGCCTATGTAAAACACGAACGTAGCCGTACGGTTGATCGACTTGGAACTGAGGATGCGTCCGCCGGCGCCCATGCTTTCGATGCGGTTGTCGCCGGTGCCGGTCTTGCCGCCCATGGCCAGCGCAGGGCCGTCGTCGATTTTAAAACTGCCAGAGACTCGGCGTGCGGTACCGGCATCCACCACTTGCGAAAGGGCTTCGCGCAGGGCGGTGGCGACCTCGCTGGGCATCACCCTGACGCCCTTGTCGGGGTCATTGACCAAGCGCGTCTCGTAGGGTGTATCAGCAGCGAAATTCAAGGTGTCGATGCGTAAAACCGGCAAACGCACGCCATCGTTAAGGATGATCCCCATCAACTCCGAGAGCGCAGCCGGACGGTCCCCGGAGCTCCCCAGTGCAGTGGCGAGCGAGGGCACCAGATGGTCGAACGGGTAGCCTACTTTTTGCCAGCGCTGATGAATGTCGAGGAACGCTTCGATCTCCAGCATGGTGCGGATGCGACTGTCACGGGCGCTTTTGTGCCGGCTTTTAAACAGCCAGCTGTAAACTTCCTGACGCTCAAATTTGCTGGCGGCTACTGCTTGCTGGAAGGTGGCTTGCGGGTTATTGAGCAAATACCCCAGCAACCACAGATCCAGCGGATGGACTTTGGCGATGTAGCCTTGGTCGGGCAGGTCGTAGGCACCGGGGCCATAGCTCTGATAGAGCCGGTCGAGGCGATCATTGGGGATCTTGTCGCTACTCAGGTGCGAGCGTACGAAGTTGTTAAACGTGCTCTGATCCGAGCTCGGGAACAGGTAACGATGTACCGCAGCCATCCGAATGGCCGTTGGATGCATGCTGTCGAGGAACGTATCGAGACGGGCCTGAGAGTCTTTGCCTTTGTATTTTTTCCAGAACTTGAGCATGTACGTCGTGCCTTCGCGGTCGGCGAAGCGGCTTAGATATTCCTGACGCAGTGGGTTGCTATCGTCCTTGAGCAGGTCGCTGTTGTTGCTCGGTGCTTGGTAAATGGTGTAGCGCACTACGTCGCGCATCAGGCGCACGAAGGGCAGGTTGATTGACTCACGGATCGCATCGCGCAGGGTCGGGCTGCGGCCGTTGTCCTGATTGCGGAAGTTGTGAAAGTAATGCATGCCACCGCCGGTAAAGAAGCCTTCGCCAGGGTTGGCGGAATACTGGCGATTGAGTGCCGCATCCAGCATGTTGGCGAGGTTCGCCCCGGGGTTTTGGACCAGATAACTTAAGGCCCAGCGCGTCAGAGGGTCTTGATCGGCAAGCGGGACTTTTTTCAATTGCTCGCTGGACTGAGCGCCGTAGCGGTCATGCAACTCCGAGATAATTTGCAGGTAGGTGGTCATTACCCGCAGTTTGGCGGTCGAGCCCAGTTCCAGCTTGCTGCCTTCATTGATGTCGAAGGGTTGGTCGGTGCTGTCGGTTTGCACCCGGGCGCGGGCGCCGTCCGGGGTCAGCTCAAACAAGGTAAAGCTGTAACGCACTTGCGCGGTGCTGGTGGGGGTCAGCAAACGCTCGCCGAGCAAGCCCAGTTTGCCAGCAAACGCAGGGTCAGCCAGTTGACGCAAATAGTCACTGACCTGGCGCTGCAGGTCGGCCTGCAAGGTGCTGGTGGCCGACAGATCAAGTCGATCGAGGTCGTACAGTGGGCGTTTGAGCAGTGCCGAAAGGCGGCTGCGGGCCACACTAATGCCTTTGTTGGTTTCGATCGGTTGCGTGGTCGGGGCCAGATTCCAGTCGCGGTAGGTCACGCTGCCGGCCAGTGCCGCAGCGGTCAGTGCGGGGTCGATCACATTATTCTGCGCCAGCAGGCGAATATGGCTGTCGGTTAATTGCGCCAATTCATCGCGGCCCTTGGCCAGATAGTGCGAGGGCCTGCGCTGGGCAATCATCAGCGACAGCACCTCGCGCAATGCCAGCCCGCGTTGCTGCAGGCTTTGCGGATCGGTAGCGGTACTGGCGAGTTGCTGATTGACTTGATTGAAGTCGGCGCCGTACCACACCCGCAAACCTTCAGCCATGCCGTGGACTTCACCGTGGCCTGGCACTGCTGACAGTGGCACGCTGTTGAGGTAGTCACGCACCACTTTTTGTCGGGCTTGCAGGGTTTGCGGGCCGTCCTGATAAGCGCGCACGCTGGCAGATATCATCTGGCGCAGCTTTTCGCTGCCCGATAGCGTCAAGCCATCGGGCGAGTGGCGATATTTCTCAAGCTGGGTGGCCAAGGTGCTGCCACCTGCGGACTGCCCTGGCAGGTGCAACAGTTTGGCCACTTGCGAGTAAGCCGCCATGGCAAAGCGTGGCCAATCCACGGCGGGGTTTGCTTGCGGCTGTTTCGGGTCGAGCAGATCGCGGTTCTCGATAAACAACAGGCTGTGAACCACCAGTGGCGGAATGCTCGCAAAACTTGAATACAGTTGCTGTGGGTAGTTGTACTGATACAGCGCTGCTCCGGAACAGTCGGTGATCGAGAGTCCGGCCTGGATTTTTTCTGAGTAGGGTACGAAAAAACCCTTTTCGCTGTAGCTCAACAGCTCTGGAGAAAAGCGGGATTGCTGGGAAATTACGTAGTCACGTTTCAGCAAGCGAGGTAGGAAGTCATCTATAGCGCTGTAGCCTAAACGTTTGTCAAACGGCCCTTCGCCGGGATACCGCATTGAGTCAGTGGGGCCGGCATGCATCGAATAACTGAGGGAGGTTGCAAAACGGCTAAATTCGCGGGCCTGGAGCTTGGAGGTACGCACCTCTTTGGCAACGGCAAATCCCAGCACCACCAGCCCGATCAGCAGTAATAGCCAGAACATGTGCCAGCCATAGCGCTTGGGCCTGGGCTTTTGTGCCGGGGGCGAGGTATCCGCCACTGTCGTTGCTGGCACTTCAGTTTTACTGGAATTGGAATGCCACAGTGCGCCCATAGTCAACAGATCCACGTACGCATATTGGATGCGCTTGAAGTGAAGCGTAGACGCTGGCAGCAACAGGGGAAAAATTTGTGTGCGCTGAGCTTGAATACTTTTCGGATCAGCGGCTGAGGCCGTGAACTACGAGGGATTTGCCTGGAAGTGTAGGGTTAGAGCCTTCCATTCGGGTAAATACGTCCTGGGTAGGGGAATGACTGTGCACCAACCCTGTGCAATACTCGCCGCCGATCTCAGTAGGACATTTCCCTTTTAATCCATGGACCTACAAGGCCCGGCCGATCAAAAGGTAAGCCAAGTGACCCATCTGGCTAAATCGAGCGCCCCACTGACGCACACCCAATAACAATATGAGGTTGTACTTTTATGCCAGTCGGCAACCACCAGCCCCACGGTGAAACCGTAGAAGGCGGTCCGCTTAAACGCGAACTTGGCGAACGTCATATTCGTTTGATGGCGCTTGGCGCCTGTATCGGCGTTGGCCTGTTTCTGGGTTCGGCCAAGGCTATCGAAATGGCCGGCCCGGCCATCATGCTGTCCTACATCATCGGTGGCCTGGCCATCCTGGTGATTATGCGTGCACTCGGCGAAATGGCCGTGCATAACCCGGTCGCCGGTTCTTTTGGTCGCTACGCGCAAGACTATCTCGGCCCTCTGGCAGGATTTTTGACTGGCTGGAACTATTGGTTCCTGTGGTTGGTGACCTGTGTCGCCGAAATCACGGCGGTGGCGGTGTACATGGGTGTCTGGTTCCCCGATGTGCCGCGCTGGATCTGGGCATTGGCAGCGCTGGTGAGCATGGGCTCGATCAACCTGATCGCGGTCAAGGCGTTCGGTGAGTTCGAATTCTGGTTCGCGCTGATCAAAATTGTCACCATCATTGCGATGGTGTTCGGTGGTATCGGCATCATCGCCTTTGGGTTTGGTAATAACGGCGTTGCGCTGGGTATCTCCAATCTCTGGACTCACGGCGGCTTTATGCCTAACGGCATTCAAGGCGTGCTGATGTCCCTGCAAATGGTGATGTTCGCCTACCTGGGTGTTGAGATGATCGGCCTGACCGCCGGCGAAGCCAAGAACCCGCAAAAGACCATTCCCAGCGCAATCGGCTCGGTATTCTGGCGCATCCTGCTGTTCTACGTCGGCGCACTGTTCGTGATTCTGTCGATCTACCCGTGGAACGAAATTGGCACACAGGGCAGCCCGTTTGTGATGACCTTTGAGCGCCTTGGGATCAAGACCGCTGCTGGCATCATCAACTTTGTGGTGATTACAGCGGCCCTGTCGTCGTGCAACGGCGGCATTTTCAGTACCGGTCGTATGCTGTACAGCCTGGCGCAAAACGGCCAGGCCCCGGCCAACTTCGCCACCACCTCGAAAAACGGTGTGCCCCGTCAGGCCTTGTTACTGTCGATTGGTGCGTTGCTGCTGGGTGTTCTGCTTAACTATCTGGCGCCGGAAAAAGTCTTCGTCTGGGTGACGGCAATTGCCACCTTTGGTGCGGTCTGGACCTGGGCCATGATTCTGCTGGCGCAACTCAAGTTCCGTCGTAGCTTGAGCGCCAAAGAGGCCGCCGGCCTGAGCTACCGCATGTGGCTTTACCCGTTCAGCTCTTACGTGGCATTGGCGTTTTTGGCGGTGGTCATCGGGCTGATGGCCTACTTTGAAGAAACCCGAATCGCGCTGTACGTAGGCCCGGCATTTTTGGTGCTGCTGACCGTGTTGTTCTATGTGTTCAAACTCTCTCCTAAAACCCGGGAGTCAGGCGTTTAACCTGAACGTTGATTGAGTAAATCCCCAGGTCCGTATCGTCTGATACGGGCCAGGGGATTGCGCATCAGTTAATGGCAATCGCTTGAGCCGATTCTTTGTCCAGTATTTTCTGGGTCAGATGCTTGAGTATGTCTTTCTTCTGCTGAGCTATTTTCAGGACTTCCTGATCATAGTCGGCGTCTGTCATTGGTTTGCCGGTAAAGATTTTTTCTTCGGCGATTTCCAGTTTATGTGACAACCCCTTCAAGTCGGCTTCCAAGAGTGTCCGGGCTTCGCTGTCTGGGCTAGCGGCCCATTGCTCCTGTGTTTCACGCAAGGTTTCGATGTCGGCATAGCGTTTATCAAGCAGATCGTTTTCGGCTTTGATCTGCGTCTCATGGGCGGCCTCAAGGTAATCAACCCACAGACCGTTTTCTTGCAGTTTGTTGGCTAAAAAACCGGGCGCGCGCTCTTTGTTAAGAATGATCTGGTGAGCGTCCTCGACTTGCCGAGGGGTTATTTTCGCCAACTCGCGAAAGGTCATATGAGTCGGCTGCCAAGGCAATTCCAACGGCTCTGCCAAGTCAACTTGATAAATCAACTGAACCTCTATGGGGTCAGGCTTTAACCCGTTGATCTCGGACTCTGGTAATACTCTATCTTTGAGTGCGTTTTGGTATTTTTTTGTCTGAATTTTGATTTGGGTTTGTGCGATATCGTCCAGCTCCTGTAGACGCACTCTGCCTTTGATCAGCTTGAGCATTTCGGTTTCTTTGCTGGCACCCTCCAACTGATTGATTTCCCATAGGCGTACCTTGAACCCTAATCGGCTGAAAACAGTAAGGGCTCGGTCAGTACAGGTTTCATTTTCAACCGCACCTGCAAAAAGCTCGCTGCGCAGCTCAGTGTTTTTAGCGCCAGCCGCTATCACTCGCCAGACTCTATCGGCCAATACGGAGCGTGCTTGTTGGTAGCCAGGTGTTCTCTGCAGGTCGGCAATTACCTTGAAAAACGCCTCATGATCAGGCTCTTTGCCCAGATCGTCCCATTGGGTCAGTTTTTCGGTTCGCTCGGCCGCTGTTAGTCCCGGCGTTAGCCAGGGCTCAGCCTGAGAGTAATGGGGTGTATGCATGCGGTCTTCGCTCGGCAGCCCCAACCTTGCTCTTAACTGAGCGACGGCATTGTCGGTCTCGGTGGTCAACAGATTGTCATGCAGCTGAACATGGCTCAGCCGTTCGGCATTCATTTGGAAGAAGCTGTCCGGAAGTTCGGTGATCAGGTTTTCGCGCAAGTCGACTCTACTTAGGTGGGGGAGATCTGTAAGGCCCTCCGGCCATTGGGTAATCCCCGTGTCCCGCAGATTAAGGTTGTGCAGTTCGCGCAGTTGGCTGAAATCAGGTGTGACCTCTAATGGGCTGTGGGTCAGGTCGAGCTGTTTGAGGCTAGTCATGTGTGAAAGTTGGTGCGCGGTTTGAGGGGTCAACCTTATTTGGTTATGACTCAGATGCAGTTTCGTCAGCCCGCGCATTTCGCCGATGGCTTGCGGGAATGTTCGCAGCCCGCACGCCTCAATGTTTAACCAGCGTAATTCTGGAAACCGGATTAAAAAGCCATCAAGCAAGCCGGACAGGCTCATGCTTTTGAGTCGCAGTGAACTCACGTGGCTGAAGTCCGCTGCCAACTCAGGTAACGTCCCGACGCTCAATCCCTCCAGATGCAGTTGATAGCCCAACAGCTCTCCGCGTGCATTCCTTATCCGCGGTGTTTTTCGTTGCCAGCACTTTTTGATTTCTGTGGCCACTCGCCTTTTATCGGCCTCACGCACTAATCGAATGTGGTTCTCATCTATGTTGACGAACTGAGGCCCTTGATCAACCCAGCGATCAAGGGTTTCCTCCAGCACGCGATACTCCTCGCTCAACCGTTCGAGTCGGTCCAGCCCCGCCCTGCTGTAGAGCTCGTTAACCCTCAAGAACTCTTGCACTGAGTCTTCACTGTGGGTTGGATACAACGCCTCCAGCAGGCGCCTTATCCTGCGCGGGCGGGTTTCAAAACACCCCGCTAATGAGCGCCGGCAACGCAGGGGCTCGACTTCTGGGCGTGGATAACCCTCACGCCCATTTGCCAGTTTCATGGGGGAGCTGGTCTTGGGCTCGGATGGCATGTTCAGCACATTTCTGAGCACTTTACGTGGTAATCGAGGCTGACCAAGCAATGCACTTTTAAGTTCCGGACCTTGCCCCGTATGAGGGAACCCCAGTGTTGCACGTTGCTCATCCGGAAGCGCGTGCAGTATCGACGTGTAAAGATCATCGCTACCGTGCAAGTCTTCCTGGAGGGCGCTGTAGGTTTTATAGCGATGGCCATCTTTGACCAGCACCTTGCGAATAGGCGCATCGGCTACTCCGACACGATCCAGAAGTGGGCCGTTGAAATCTAGGTCACGTATTTCAAGTGTCACCTTATCCGACCAACCTGACATGCGTTCCAGGTTGTGCAACAGAAGTTTTCGTGTGTCTGGGTTGTTTTCATAATCAAACCCAAGCCCTTCGTAAGCGCGGGCCAGGCGTACTTCATCCTGATACAGGCGGGCTTCTTCTGCGACCCGCAGGGGTACGTGACCCTTGCTGAGTCGGGTATATTCGGCTGCTGTTGTCATTTCCAGCAGCTCTTCGGCAACTGCCTTGGGCAAGCCTGAATAGGTCTTCTGCAGATGTGCGACCAATGGATCACTGGTTTTCTGAATGGCCGCGTAGTGAGAGGTAAAAAGCTTGTCCATGCGTTTCTCTGCACGGTTGGCGATGCGCTCTCTCAGCACTCGGGTACGCACAGCAAGGCTGTTGGGTGGATCGCCGAAGGCCTCTCCCATCAGCTGTTTGATTTCGCTTTCGTCAAGGCACTCAAGCACGGTCTTGAGTAAGCTGCCTTTGCGTAATTGCACTTCCAGAACCTGTACGGTCGGAACCTGTATCTTATGGTTGTTGCCATACTCCGCGACGCTCTTGCCGTCTCGATCAATAAAACGCAAGGACTTTGTTTTTGGCCACATGTCCTCTTCTATCAGTAGCTGAAGTTGTATTAGTGGGTCGGCAGTCGAATCCCCTGCGCGCATCTGTTGAATGAAACGTTGCAATGCCTTATCGATTTTAAGTCGGGCGATGCTGTCGTCCAGCAGTGCGGGAGGCGCCTGGCCCTCCAGATGCACTTGGCGCAGCACGGCTTCGTGGGTGTTGCTCAGATGTAATAGTTGTTGAGCCTGATCATCGCTCAGCTCTGCAATTGAAGTGTCCAGTCGTCGCAAGAGTGTCACTTCATCCCACTGTGAAATCTCTTCGGTTGCGTGGCGCCAAGCGTTACGGCCATTGTGCTTCAGGGTCGGTTTGTAAGTATGCGGGTCTGTCGGATGAATAATGTAATAGGTGTTATCACTCGCTTGTCCGAGGTGGAAGTGCTTGCCGTCCATGGGTAAAAAAGTTTTATCGTTATTATAAATCAACCCATTTTCGTTTGGTTTATGTGACGCGTTGAGTACTACATCGTGTTCGAAGGGGCTAAGGTCAGCGTTCCATAGTTTTTTCTCTCCGTTGGCTAACTCCGCAACGTCAAGGTCTTCAACAACAGGGGATATTTTAATGGGCCTGGGGGTTAGAGCAGTCCCTACGAACTCATCAACAGCAGGCACTGCCGAAAACAGGGCGGCAGCAGCCAAATTGATCAAAATATCTTTGGTATAGCCCCAGGCTTGTTCTTTATCACCGTCGTTCCATGACTGAATGCCATAGAAAACATCGGTCATGATTTGTGCGCCGAACACGGCCAACATTACTTCGCCCAAACCTGGAATAAAAAAAGCGCCCACGTTAAGCGCGTTCATGCCCACGTCGAAGTAGTGCTCAATTCGGTCAACCAGCGCAATACGATCTATCGAATCCGTGGGCACGGCCAGAAAATTAGCATCATCGAACAGTTGGCGTTTTTTCTGTTCATACAGGTGCTTGAACAGGTCCCCGCTAATCGTAACTTCCATCATCACTAAATGATCGGTTGCACCGTGGATGAAACGGGCCTCCAAGCGTTTTTTCAAGGCCAGTTTATGGCGCTGGGGCGCCAGATGAATAAAGAACGTTCGGTAGTCTTCCTGGGTTAACTGATCTAGCAGCGCGCGGTGAGCCTCGCTGCGTGACGCGTATTCCTTGATGGGAGACAGCGGGTCGCCAGGCATATAAAGGATGCACCGTTGTACTGCGTCTTCAGGTCCGGAGGTCAATGCAATAAAGGAGGTTAGGTGGATATCGTCAAGCCGTGTATGAGCGAATGAAAGGGGCTGTGTGCCTAGCGGTTGCGTTGCGTTGGGGGTACACAGATGTATCAGGCTTCTGTGGGTGGTGGCGCTGATATGCTTCTCGATCAGTGCCCGGTCAGCCTGAACCATCAGTGCGTGTTTTTCGTGCTGCGTAAATTGATATTCCAGTGCGCTTTTTTGGGCGGTGTCGTTCGGATCTAAAATAGACTTCAGGTGCGCTTGATAGCGTGCTCCAATATCGAGCCTTCGGCATAAAGCGGCAAACTGGGAGGGTTCAATATCGATGACTCTGGGCGATGGCCCTTCGGGCGCAGAGGAACGCTCCCACAGGTGTGATCCAAACGCTATGCCACCTTCTTGCGCCTGTGAATATTCAAAATTATGCAGAGCCGCTTGTAACAAGGTTTGAGTCTGTCGATCTTTTATTTCTTGAATAACGGAGTATCGGGTGATCTGAGTGATTACGTTGTTCTTGACGTCGGCGTTAACGTTGAATTCTTTTTTTATTGCCTCGGTCAGCAACGGTATGGCAAATGATTCAAGGTTGCCGATATTGGCTTCTATTTTTTTGACCTCATTCAACGAGGCCAGACTTAACGCATGGTGCCTGCGAAGTTCTTCGCGTTGGGCGGGTGTAGCGTGGAAGTACCATGAAGGTAACACGGAGGGTAGAGCGTTTAAAGTTGCCGCCGTCGAGGGTGTCAGTGTTTGGATGTGCGCGAGGGCCTTGTTTTTTATGAAGTCGTGATGCAGGCCAATATCCTTAAAGTCCAAGGGGGCGGGCGCCGCGTTGTCAGGCGGTGTTAGTTGCATATCTTCAATATCCCTATTGTGAGTTGTCATAGAAGTCTAAAACAAACAGGGAGCGTGAATGGTTTAAAAGCCGGATGGGAAAGTTGCGAAGTGATCGATTATTTAAAACCGTAAGATAGTTATATAGTGCGCAGGGTTTAAGTGTCTGTGTTACGGGAGGGAGTTTAATGATGAACAAGTTCTGAACGTTCTGTCGCATCACCGCGATTAAGCGGGCACACCGCGTCGCCTGCATCGCTGGCAAGCCAGACTCCCACAGATTTTGAGCGGCTCGCCAGAGTTGTGTCGATACCTAGCCCAGACGTTTGTTCCAATCCAGCCAGGCGGCGAGCACGGCCATTAAGCCAACGCCCATCAGCGCACTGAACAGCTTGATCGGCAGGGTGTCCCCCCCCAGAGCATTCACCATGTCGGCCAAGGGGGCCAAAATCACCCCCAAGCAGAATACTTCCAACGAATAGCGGCCCATGCGGCAGGTTTGGCGTGCCCACCACTGCTTGAGCCAGTCACTGTGAGGCACGCATTTGGCTATGACGTAAGCCAAGGCCAAAAAGTGCAACAGCCGTACCGGGGACAGGTTGGTCTTGCTGATTGGGTAAAGCTGTTCGCCCAGCCACAGAGGCATCAAGGCGTCGTGAACATGTGGCCAGCGCCATGAAAGTGCAATCAAACCGGTGAGTAACAGATACAGCGCTGCGCCGATAAACAGCGGCTGACGTGACAGTGATCGAGTGTGAGCTGGTTTTTCCTGCTGCCCATAAATGGCTGCTGCGCCGCCCAGAATAAACAGGAACTGCCAGGCCATCGGGTTGAAAAACCAAACGCCGCCTTCTTGTGCGGCCAGGTTCCAAAAGGGCGCCAAGCCATAGACGACCAGCGAGGCCAGCACTACGCAGTTAGCCTTGCGCAGCATCAACGGCAGTACGAGCGGTAGTCCCAAAAGCAGCAGGATATACAGCGGTAGCGGATCCATCAGGTTGGGTTTGAAACGCAGTAATAGTTCATCGGTCAGCGCTTGCTGGGGGTTGCTCAAGAAGTACTGCAAGCCCATTTCCTGTACCAGGTCGCGGGTTTCAACGTGGCTATTGGCGAAGAACACAATCCCCATCAGCACCGCCAGCAAGAAGATGTGAACCACGTACAGCACCCAGGCGCGGCGCAGAATTTTCACGCTGGCGATGAGCAGTCCATCGCGTCGAGCGATTTTGCCGTACGCCAGAACGGCGGCGTAGCCGGCCAGAAACACAAATATTTCTGCCGCATCACTGAAACCGAAATTACGCACGGTCAGTTCGGCCAGCGGGTTGTGCGGGACGTGATCCCAGAAAATAAAGATCAGCGCCAGACCTCGGAAAAAATCGATGCGCTGGTCGCGCCCGTTCATCATCACGGCGAATACTCAAACAAAGGTTTAATGAAGATCGGCGGGTGCAGCCGAGGTTGCGCGCCGCACATAGGCGGCGCGCAGGGTGAAGGTATTACGGGTCAAATGCAAAGGTCGGGTATTGCAGAATGTCTCAGGCAGCAGCGATTTCATTCGCCTCAAAACTATCGGCCCGTGCCATCTGCCACATGCGCGAATAAAATTCGCCAGTCACCTCGCCGGTCAACAACTCGCCGGGCTTGAGGAAGACATGCAGTTGCGAGAACAGCTTGATTTCGGTGGCCGACATGCGTCGCACCAAATGCTTGGCCTTGAGTTGCGCCGGGTGTTCCAGACCTGCTGCCGCTAGCATCTCGGCCAACGCTTTTAACGTGTTGTGGTGGAATTGGTGCACGCGTTGGGCCTTGTCTGGAACTACCAGGGCGCGCTGACGCAAAGGGTCCTGCGTGGCGACGCCAGTCGGGCACTTATTGGTGTGGCAGGACTGCGACTGGATGCAACCAATGGCAAACATAAAGCCTCGGGCGGAGTTGGCCCAGTCGGCGCCAATGGCCAAGACGCTGGCGATGTCGAAAGCGCTGACAATCTTGCCGCTGGCACCCAGCTTGATCTTGTCCCGCAGATTGAGCCCTACCAGGGTGTTGTGGACGAACAGCAAGCCTTCGCGCATCGGTGCGCCAATGTGGTCAGTGAACTCAACAGGCGCGGCGCCTGTACCGCCTTCCTTGCCATCAATCACGATAAAGTCCGGCAGGATACCGGTTTCGAGCATGGCCTTGGCAATGCCCATGAACTCCCACGGGTGGCCCAGGCAAAACTTGAAGCCCACCGGCTTGCCACCGGACAGCTCACGCAGTTGGGCGATGAACTGCATCAGCTCGATCGGCGTCGAAAACGCGCTGTGGCGCGAGGGTGAAATACAGTCTTCGCCCATCGGCACACCACGAGTTTCAGCGATTTCTCGGGTCACTTTATGCTTGGGTAAAATCCCGCCGTGGCCCGGTTTGGCGCCTTGGCTCATCTTTATTTCAATCATCCGCACTTGCGGCGTACGCGCCTGGGCGGCAAAACGCTCCGGGTCGAAACGACCGTCTGCGGTGCGGCAACCAAAGTAGCCGCTGCCCAGTTCCCAGGTCAGATCGCCACCGTTTTCGCGGTGATAGGCACTAATACTGCCCTCGCCGGTGTCGTGGGCAAAGTTACCGAGTTTTGCTCCTCGGTTAAGGGCGCGAATCGCGTTGGCGCTCAGTGAGCCAAAACTCATGGCTGAGATGTTGAAGATTGATGCCGAGTACGGCTGGGTACATTGCGGGCCGCCGATTACCACGCGAAAGCTTGCAGGATCAGTCAACGGAGCAGGGCGCATGGAGTGGCCGATAAACTCAAAGCCGGGTTGGTACACATCAATCAGGGTGCCGAAGGGTTTGTCGGCGGATTGATTCTTGGCGCGTGAATACACCAACGAACGCTGAGCGCGTGAGAAGGGCAGCGCATCGCTGTCGGACTCCAGCAGGTATTGGCGAATTTCCGGCCGAATGGCTTCCACCAGATAACGAATATTGCCCAGGATCGGGTAGTTGCGCCGCACCGCGTGCGGGCCTTGCAGCAGATCAAAAATACCGAGCACGCTTAGCGCCAGGGTCACGGCGGTAAACGGCCATAACCACTCGTGCTGCATAAACGGCAGGCTGGCGAGGGTGAAAATTACGCAAAAGGCAAAAAACGCATAACGGCTCAACAGTGACAGGCTCATACGGTTCCCTGTTTCAGGCTATCTGTTCAATCAGGCAGCATACGCCATCACCCAAGCAGATGAGCTATTGAGCGGGATTTTACCCGCAGCGATTGCCATACAGATGACTCTCTCAGCAGCAGGATCTGTGTCTTTGCATGAAGACCAAGCCGTGTGATCCTTTACGCACTTTCTACCCTGCTGGCCGACTCTTGTGACCTCTTCAGAACACTCAATCTCTAACATCATCCGTATCGCCGCTGCTGTATTGATCGACCCCAACGGCCGAACCCTGCTGGTGCGCAAGCGCGGCACTCAGGCGTTTATGCAGCCGGGCGGTAAAATCGAAGCCCACGAACAACCGATCAAAGCGCTGGCCCGTGAGCTTGAGGAGGAGCTGGCGCTGGTGATTGATCCCGCGAGCGCCACCTACCTGGGCCATTTTTCTGCGCCCGCGGTGAATGAGCCGGGGTTTGAAGTACAGGCCGAGTTGTTTTTGCTGCACATCGGTCAGACCGTCGCCCCGGCTGCTGAAATTGAAGAGGTGCAATGGGTTGACCCGCAGGGTGATGGCGGCCTGATATTGGCGCCGTTGACACGTGATGTGATCCTGCCGTTTTATCGCAATACCTTGCTGACTTCTGCCTGAGCCTTTGCTGACAAGGACCGACCATGATTCCTGCCCATGATTTGCTGATTTTCGCTGCCGCCTGCCTGCTGATGGTATTGACGCCGGGGCCGAATATGATTTATTTGATCTCGCGTTCGATCTGCCAGGGCCGCAAGGCCGGGGTCACGTCGCTGATCGGGGTGGTGGGCGGTTTTTTTGTGCATATGTTTGCTGCGGCCGCTGGTCTGACCGCAGTGTTTTTGGCTGTGCCGATGGCCTACGAAGCGCTGAAATGGGCCGGTGCCCTGTACTTGTTATGGATGGCCTGGCAGGCGTTGAAACCGGGCGCACGTTCGCCGTTTGAAGCACAGGAACTGGCGCCGGACTCATCCCCGAAACTGGTGTTGATGGGCTTTATGACCAGTGTGCTTAATCCCAAAGTAGCAGTGTTTTACCTGTCGGTATTTCCGCAATTTATCAGCCCTGAACACGGCTCGATGTTTACCCAAAGTATCCTGTTAGGCCTGACTCAAATCAGTGTCAGCTTCACCGTTAACCTGCTGATTGCCCTGTTTGCCTCGGGCATTGCCGTCTGGTTTGTGCGCAATCCGTTGTGGTTGGCTGTGCAGCGTTATGTGATGGGCTTTGTACTCGCGGGGCTGGCGGTCAGGCTGATGCTGGAACAACGTAAACCCGTATGATTTGGACCCGCAATGGCTATAGAACTGCTTGACCCTTCACACGCCAAGGCCTATCGCCAGTTGGTGCTGGAAGCCTATGCGCTACACCCCGAAGCGTTTGTGTCCACCATTCGCCAGCGTGAAAAATTGCCTCTGAGCTGGTGGGAAGCGCAGCTGGATGATGAGTTGAGCGCCTTGTTCGGAGCCTTTGTCGGTGACCAGCTTGCGGGGATCATCGGCCTGGCCTTTGAGCCTTGGGAGGATGCGCAGCACAAGGCCACGTTGTTTGGCCTGTACGTGCCGTACACCTTTCGTGGGCAAGGGCTCGGTGAGGGCCTGGTGCAGGCGGTATTGTCACTGGCCGAGGAAGAACCCGAGATCAAAGTGATCGAACTGAGCGTCAGCGCCAACAGCCATGCCGCGCTGGCGTTGTACCAGCGCTGCGGGTTTGAGCAATCGGGCCTGGAAGACAGTGCGATCCGGGTTGGCGAGGAATATTACGACCGGGTGCATATGCGACGGTTGGTGGTGCAGTGATTACCGCACCGCACTGACCCCATCCAGCGTCGAGAATGATGTGTCTTTGGCTGTCAGCAAAAAGTCGCGCATGTACGGCGCATCCAGCATGTCGGCGCGAATCCCGGCATACAGGGTGGCGAACAAGCCTTTCTCTCCCAGACGCTTGGCTTTCACATAACCGCGTGAGCTGTACTCATGCAGCGCCCAGTGCGGCATCCCACAGACACCGCGGCCGCTGGCGACAAGTTGCATCATCATCACCGTCAACTCAGAGGTTCGCACCTGGGCCGGTTCTACGTCAGCGGGCTCCAGAAAGCGGGTGAAGATGTCGAGCCTGTCACGCTCTACCGGGTAGGTGATCAGCGTCTCGCTGCTCAGGTCCTCGGGCACGATAAACGGCTTGCTGGCCAACGGATGCTGATTGGCCACCGCCAGCATGGCTTCGTAAGTAAACAGCGGTACATAGGTCAGGCCGGCAATCTCTTGCGGGTCGGAAGTTACTACCAAGTCCAGATCGCCCCGCGCCAGCGCCGGCAATGGTGCGAAAGCAAAGCCGGACGCAAGGTCCAGCTCGACTTCAGGCCAGGCATCACGGAACTGGTCGATGGTCGGCATCAGCCACTGGAAGCAGCTATGACATTCAATCGCCATGTGCAGTCGTCCAGCGGTGCCGCCGACTAAGCGGGCAATGTCGCGCTCGGCGCCGCGCAGCAGCGGCAACATGGCATCGGCCAGCTGCAGCAGGCGCAAGCCGCCACTGGTGAAGCGTACGGGTTTGGTTTTGCGCACAAACAAGGGCATGCCCATGCGCTCTTCAAGCTCTTTGAATTGGTGCGACAGCGCAGATTGCGTCAGGTGCAGGCGCTCGGCCGCTTCGACCAGGCTGTCGGACTCGCGTAAAGCGTGCAGGGTTTTGAGGTGACGAATTTCCAGCACGTGGACTCCATGAGTAAATTTGATGATCAACACGAAAACGTTGAGTTTGTCTCATGTTGCTCTGACTGTCGATAATTGCGCCATTACTTACACGAAGGAATGTCGTTATGGCCCTGGCCCACAATCTTGGTTTCCCACGCATCGGTGCGGATCGCGAACTGAAAAAAGCACTCGAAGCCTACTGGAAAGGCGACATCGACCAAGCGGCTTTGCAGGCTGTGGGACGTGAACTGCGGGCCAAGCACTGGCAACTGCAAAAGGACGCTGGCATCGACTTGCTGCCCGTCGGTGACTTCGCCTGGTACGACCAAGTGCTGACCCATTCGCTGACCTTCGGCGTAATTCCCGAGCGTTTTGCCAGCACCCTCGACGCCCAGCGTCGCCCCACTCTGGACACCCTGTTCGGCATGGCCCGTGGCGCGAGTCAGCGCTGCTGTGGCGGTGAACACAGTAAAACGCAGTACGCTCAAGAACTGACCAAATGGTTCGACACCAACTACCACTACCTGGTCCCCGAGTTCAGCGCCGATCAGCGTTTTGATCTGAGTTGGAACGAGCTGTTCGAAGAAACCGCCGAAGCGCTGGCGCTGGGCCATAAGGTCAAGCCGGTGCTTATTGGCCCGCTGACCTACCTTTGGCTGGGCAAGGCCAAAGGCAATGAGTTCGACAAACTTGAGCTGCTGGAAAACCTGCTGCCGGTGTACGCTGAAATCCTCTCCCGTTTGGCCGAGCAGGGCGTGGAGTGGGTGCAGATTGACGAACCTATTCTGTCGCTGGACCTGCCGCAAAACTGGAAAAACGCCTTCGAACGCGCTTATCACATCCTTCAGTACTCACCCCTGAAAAAGTTGGTAGCCACCTACTTCAGCGGTCTGGAAGATAACCTCGGTCTGGCCGTTAGCCTGCCAGTAGAAGGTTTGCACGTTGACTTGGTGCGCGCCCCGGACCAACTGCATGCCATTCTCGATCGTTTGCCGACCTATAAAGTGTTGTCACTGGGCCTGGTCAATGGTCGTAACGTCTGGCGTTGCGACCTGGAAAACGCATTGGCGCAATTGCAGGAAGCCGAAGAGCGCTTTGGTGACAATCTGTGGGTGGCCGGCTCTTGCTCGTTGTTGCATAGCCCGGTCGATCTGGAGCGCGAAACTCAACTGGATGCCGAGCTCATCAGCTGGCTGGCCTTTGCCAAGCAAAAATGTGGCGAAATTGCCGTACTGCGCGATGCACTGAACATCCCGCAGGATACCAAGGTGCGACAAGCCCTGGCCCAAAGCCGCGCTGTGCAACAGAGCCGCGCCCACTCGCCGCGCATCCACAAACCAGCGGTGCAGGCGCGCATCGAAGCCATCACTGATGCTGACAGCCAGCGCCAATCACCGTTTGCGACGCGGATTGAACTGCAACGTGCGCGCTTGAATTTGCCCGCATTTCCGACCACCACCATTGGTTCGTTCCCACAGACCACATCGATTCGTCTGGCGCGTCAGTCTTACAAACAGGGCAAGTTATCGCTCAGTGAATACACCGACGCCATGCACAGCGAGATTCGCAACGCCGTACAGACACAGGAGCGTTTGGGCCTGGACGTATTGGTACACGGCGAAGCTGAGCGTAACGACATGGTTGAATACTTCGCCGAGCAGCTTGATGGCTACGTGTTCACCCAATACGGCTGGGTTCAAAGCTACGGTTCGCGCTGCGTGAAACCGGCGATTATCTTCGGTGACCTGAGTCGACCCAAAGCCATGACCGTGGACTGGATCAAATACGCTCAGGGCCTGACGGACAAGGTGATGAAGGGCATGCTGACCGGCCCGGTGACCATGCTGATGTGGTCATTCCCCCGCGAAGACGTGCCGCGCAAAGTTCAGGCGCAGCAATTGGCGCTGGCGATACGCGATGAAGTGGTCGACCTGGAAACCGCCGGGATCAAAATTGTGCAGATTGACGAAGCAGCCTTTCGTGAAGGTTTGCCGCTGCGCCGTGCCCAGTGGCAGGACTACCTGGATTGGGCGGTGGAAGCCTTTCGCCTGTGCGCTTCGGGTGTGAGTGATGAAACCCAGATCCACACCCACATGTGCTACAGCGAGTTCAACGACGTGATCAAAGCAATCGCCGAGATGGACGCTGACGTGATCACCATCGAAACCTCGCGCTCGGACATGGAACTGCTGGATGCGTTTGAAGCATTCGACTATCCGAACGATATTGGCCCGGGCGTTTATGACATCCACTCACCACGGGTGCCGGACACCGCCGAAATGGTCAAATTGCTGAGCAAGGCTGCGCAGCGTATCCCGGCTGAACGTTTGTGGGTTAACCCGGACTGCGGCCTTAAAACCCGAGCCTGGGCCGAGACCGAAGCGGCATTGATCAACATGGTCGCCGCAGCGCGGCAGTTGAGAGCGCAAGCAGCGTAAGGCTTACGACTAGCGGTGTCTCTGTAGGAGCGAGCTTGCTCGCGATGCTCTTGAGCGCTTCGCGAGCAAGCTCGCTCCTACAGGGGGTATTTCAGTGCAACCGCACCCACACACTGACCAGTACTGTCGCGGCCATTAGCCAGGCCACGGCTGCCAGCGCCAGTGACAGTTCAAGACGCATGCGGTCAACCAGCACGTAGAGCGCGGCCAAGTAGACGAAGTACGGAATGATCGACCACATACCGAAGACGATGGTGGTTTTCAGGTCGTCCAGTGAACGCCCTTTGCCGACGATGTAATGCGCAATCAGAGCAAAGGTCGGGAACAGCGGGACTAACCCCGCAATGTAGTAGTTTTTGGTTTTTGCCAGCATCGCCAGAATGATCACCACGCCAGCGCCCAGGGCAGCTTTAAGAATCAAATCCATCAGTGAGCGAGTCCGTATTTTTTAACTTTGTCGAACAAAGTGGTCTTGGCCATGCCCAGCTCCTGGCTGGCTTGGGTCAGGTTGCCGCCGCTGCGTTGCAAGGCATCGTTGAGCAGGTTGCGCTCGAATGCTTCAACCGCCTCCGAAAACCCCAACCCTTGAGCTGCGTTGCTGCCGGGTTTTTTAAAGGCGGGCAAACCCAGGGCAAAGCGTTCAGCGACGTTGCGCAACTCGCGCACGTTGCCTGGCCAGTCATGACTCATCAGGTTCGACAGGGTCTGGTTGTCCAGCTCCGGCGCGGCACGATCGAAACGCAGGGACGATTGCTGCAGGAAGTATTCGAACAGCTGCAGGATGTCTTCACGGCGCTCGCGCAACGGCGGCAGCTCAAGGGTAACCACGTTCAAGCGGTAATACAGGTCGCTGCGAAACTGGCTAGCCTTGCTCAATTGATCAAGGTCGGACTTGGTGGCTGCAATTACCCGGCAATCGATATCGATGCTTTGGTTGGAACCCAGGCGCTCCAGCGTGCGCTCCTGCAACACCCGCAGCAGTTTGATTTGCAGGTTGAGTGGCATGCTTTCGACTTCATCGAGAAACAGCGTACCGCCGTCAGCGTGCTCGATTTTGCCGATCCGGCGTTTACCTGCGCCGGTGAATGCATTGGCCTCGTGGCCAAAAATCTCGCTTTCAAACAGGTTCTCGGGCAATCCGCCGCAGTTGAGGGCGACAAACTGCTGAGGCTGGCGCCGGCTAAAGTCGTGCAGGCAGCGGGCAACCAACTCTTTGCCAGTGCCGGTTTCACCTTCAATCAGCACGTTGGCCGAGGTATCGGCGACGTTGGCGATCAATTCGCGTAATTGCTGCATGGCGGGCGAGCGGCCGATAATGCGGCCTTCAAGTGAGTCTCGTTCGGCCAATTGACGACGCAGCGACCACACTTCTCGGGCCAGACTGCGTTGCTCCAGCGCTCGGCGGGCGACGTCGACCAGTCGCTCGGGAGAAAAGGGTTTCTCCATAAAGTCATACGCGCCATCACGCATGGCACCTACGGCCATGGAAATATCGCCATGCCCGGTAATCAGCACCACCGGCAAACTGCGGTCGCGGGCCTTGAGCCGTTTGAGCAACTCCAGGCCGTCAATACCGGGCAGGCGAATGTCGCTGATCACGATGCCGGGAAAGTTGTCGCCAACCAATGCCAGTGCCTGTTCGGCGCTGCTCACGCCCTCGCTGCGAATGTCTTCCAGCGCCAGCGCTTGTTGGCATCCGAGCAGGACATGGGGGTCGTCTTCGACAATCAGGACGCTCAGCTCGTTGTTCATAAAGGTTCAGCCTTATCGGGTTGCACCAGCGGTAATAAGAGGACAAACGCTGCACCACCGGTGGCCGGGAACTCGACGTTGAGGCTGCCGCCCGCAGCTGCGGCCAGGCTCGCAGACAGGGTCAAACCCAGGCCAAGGCCTTGTTCGCCAGGTTTGGTGGTGAAGAACGGTTCAAAGAGATGTTTACGGGTTTCGGGGTCAATACCGGGGCCGTTATCGCGCACGCTCAAACGGTATTTGTCTTCGCTGAGTTCACCTTCGAGCCACAGTCGGGGTGGTGTCGATTGCCCTTGCATGGCGTCCAGCGCGTTGCCAATCAGGTTGACGAGGATTTGCTCCAGTCGGGTCTGATCAATCTTGAGTACCACATCGAGGATGTCGCGATGCAGTTCAACGGTAGAGCCTTCCAGGCGACTGGCGAGCAGTTGCAGGGCTGCTTCGATGGCTTTGTCCAGGTTAGCCCGGCCCTGGTCATCCCCGCGCCGGGCAAATGAGCGCAGGTTGGCAGTGATGCGGCCCATGCGGTCCACCAGATTGTTGATGGTGTTGAGGTTGTCTGCCGCCACCTTCAGGTCGCCGCGCTCCAGAAAGCGCACGGTGTTGCCGGACAACGTACGCAAGGCGGCCAATGGCTGATTCAGCTCGTGGGCAATGCTGGTGGACATTTGCCCGATGGCAGCCAATTTACCAGCTTGTACCAGTTCGTCCTGAGCATGACGCAGGGTATCTTCGGCCTGGCGGCGTTCGCGGATCTGACCTTTGAGGCGTTCGTTGCTGGCCCGCAGGTGGGTGGTGCGCTCGGTGATTTTGCGCTCCAACTGGTTGTTGGCTTCTTGCAGCGCTTCCCGAGCGGCCAGGCGGGTGGCAATAACTTTGCGCCGCTCATTCCAGGCAATCAGCAGAAAGGCCAGCAAGGCAAACGCCACTGCGACCAGCATCCCCTGATTGGCCGCTTCACGGCGCAAGTCCTGCAGCGGGGTGAGCAGGGTGATGTCCCACGGGGTGTCGTTGAGGTTACGGGTTTGCGCCAGATAGCTGATTTGTTGCTGATCGGTGATGACTTCACTGTTGGCGGCAAAGGTGACTTTTTCGACACCTTCGGCCAAATGTTCGCGGTCCAATGGCTCAAGCTCATTGAGCGGCCACCAGTAATACTGCAGGCTGCGCGCCAGTTTCTCTTTGGTTTCAGCGCTCAAGGGGCGAACTGACTTGAGTCGCCGGGCCGGGTCGCTGGACAAGATGATGATGCCGTTCTCGTCGCTGACATAGGCTTCGAGGCGGGCGCGTTGCCAGCGCTCTTCGAGGGCTTCGAGGCGGACTTTGATCACCGCAACACCAATGATCTTGCCTTGTTCTTCGAGGCCGTGGGCCAGGTAGTAGCCCGGCTCGCCCGAGGTGCTGCCTATGCCGTAAAAGCGCCCCGGCTGACCGCGTACGGCGTCTTGAAAGTAGGCGCGGAACGACAGGTCTTCACCCAGATAACTGTCGGTGTCGCGCCAGTTACTGGTGGCCACCACGCGGCCGGTGGTGTCGAGCACATAGATGGCTCGGCTGCGGCTGCGGCGGTTGAGGCCTTCGAGGTATTGATTGACGGTGACCCGGCTCTCTGAAGTAGGGTCAGCCAGTAATTTCGAAACACTGGACTCCAGCTCAAGCAAGCTGGGCAGGTAGGTGTATTTGCTGAGTTCGCTCTCGACCGTGCGCGCGTGCAGCTCCAGCTGGCGTTCGCCATTTTCGCTGAGACTGCGAATACCGAAGTGTTCGCTGATGAGATAGCCCGTGTAACCTAGACCGAGGGTTAGCAGGATGATCAGCGGCGGCAATAGAAAGTGACGGAGCAGACGAGGTTTCACGGCAAGGGAGGGCGGGGCACCGCGATAAAGAGTGGGGTCGCATTTCATCACAGATGCCTTGGGTCAACCACTGCGCGATGGCCGTTGGTTATGTAGGAGCGAGCTTGCTCGCGATGGCATCGGCGTTATCTTGCAGATAAAGCGCGTCGTCTGTATCGCGAGCAAGCTCGTTCCTACAGGGGTGCTGTTCCCGGTAGGAGCGATTTTTAGTGCTGCAGGATCTTGGCAAGGAAGTGTTGCGCACGCTCGGAGCGAGCAGACACGTCGCCGAAGAACTCTTCTTTCTCACAGTCTTCGACGATCTTGCCTTGGTCCATAAAGATCACCCGGTTGGCAACCTTGCGTGCAAAACCCATTTCGTGGGTGACACACATCATGGTCATGCCTTCGTGGGCCAGTTGCACCATCACGTCGAGTACTTCGTTAACCATCTCTGGATCGAGCGCCGAGGTCGGTTCGTCAAACAGCATGACGATAGGGTCCATTGCCAAGGCGCGGGCAATCGCCACACGCTGTTGCTGACCACCTGACAGCTGGCCAGGATGCTTGTGGGCGTGAGCCGACAGACCGACGCGCTCCAGCAGTTCCAGACCTTTTTTGGTGGCTTCAGCCTGGCTCCGACCCAGCACCTTGACCTGTGCAATGGTCAGGTTTTCGGTGATGGTCATGTGCGGGAACAGTTCAAAATGCTGAAACACCATGCCGACGCGAGAACGCAGTTTAGGCAGGTTGGTTTTTGGGTCGGCAATCGAAGTGCCATCGACCACGATGTCGCCTTTCTGGAACGGTTCAAGGGCGTTGACGCACTTGATCAGGGTCGATTTGCCAGAGCCGGACGGGCCGCAGACTACGACCACTTCGCCTTTCTTTACTTCGGTACTGCAATCGGTCAGTACCTGGAAGTCCCCGTACCACTTGTTGATGTTCTTGATCGAGATCATACGGCAAACCTTTTTTGCAGACGCTTGACCAGCAGCGAGGCGGAAAAGCTGATGATGAAATACACCAGACCGGCGAAGATCAGGAATTCGTTGGAGCGGCCGATGATGTCGCCACTGGAGCGCGAGGCATTGAGGAAGTCCACCAGGCCAACCGTGTAAACCAGCGAGGTGTCCTGGAACAAAATGATGCTCTGTTGCAGCAGCAGCGGCGTCATTTTGCGAAACGCCTGCGGCAGGATGATCAGGCGCATGGCCTGGCCGTAGCTCATGCCCAGTGCCTTGGCGGCGCCCATCTGGCCTTTGGGAATGGCTTGAACGCCTGCCCGCACGATCTCGCAGAAGTAGGCGGCTTCGAACATGATGAAGGCCACCAGGCATGACTCGAACGCCCCGATCGGGGTGTCTTGGCCAGTGATCCAGCGCAGTACAAACGGCACGGCCAGGTAGAACCAGGTAATCACCAGCAGCAACGGGATCGAGCGAAAGTAGTTCACGTAAGCGCCGGCCAGATTGGCCATCCACTTGCTTGACGACAAGCGCATCAGGGCCAGCACGGTGCCAAGGGCAATCCCGCCGACTACGCCCATGACCATCAGTTTCAAGGTCATGACCATGCCGTTCCACAGGCCCGGCAAGGCAGGAACAATACCGCTGAAATCGAAGTAGTCCATTATTTGCCCCCCAGCGACATCAGACCAGGCACCGCGACTTTCTTCTCGATCAGGCGCATCAGCAGCATCAGGCTCATGTTCAAGGTGAAGTAGATCATCGTTGCCAGGGTGAAGGCCTCAAACAGGTTGGCAGAGTACTCGGCGGTCTGTTTGGTTTGTGCCAGCAGTTCCATCAGACCGATCAACGAAGCCACGGACGAGTTCTTGAACACGTTGAGGAATTCGGAGGTGAGCGGTGGAATGATGATTCGGTAGGCTTGCGGCAGCAGCACGTTCCAGTAGATCTGCGACAGGCTGAAACCCATGGCGCGGGCGGCAGCTTCCTGACCCCGTGGCAGTGCTTCGATACCGGTGCGCACTTGCTCGCAAACACGAGCGGCAGTGAACAGCCCCAGGCACACGACAACGCTCAGGTAAGCCGAGGTGGTCGGGTTCAGGTCCTGTTTGTACCAGTCCTGAAGGTTTTGCGGCAGCAGGTCTGGTACCAGGAAGTACCAGATAAACAGCTGCACCAGCAGGGGTACGTTACGGAAAATTTCCACGTAAACCGTGGCAATGCCGGCTACAAAGCGATTCGGCAGGGTACGCATGACGCCCAGCAGCGAACCCAGCAGCAATGCAACGATCCAGGCAACAACAGCGATAGCGATGGTCCAGCCCAATCCGGAGATAAACCAGTCGAGATATTTCTCGCTGCCTACGCCGGTGGACTTGAAGAACACGCTCCAGTCCCAGTTGTAATTCATGCAGGGTCTCCCCTCAGATGGGTCTATAAACAGGCACTTGCTTCAGGGAGTCCGTTCTCCCCCGACAGGATCGTCGGGTACACGCTCCCCGCTCGATAACCGGCGGTTCGAGTGCTCTCTAAATGCGATAAGAAGCCAGTACAGCAGGTGATCAAAGCGCCCGAGCGTGATCAATCACGCTCGGGGCTGCAGATGTCAGAAATCAGGCTTTCTTGTCATCTGCCGGTTTTTCGTCCGCGGCCTTGTCGGTCGGGTTGGCAATCAGCTCTTTGAGCTGGTCGCTCATCGGGAACAGCAGGTTCAGGCCTTTTGGTGGAATTGGCTGGTTGAACCATTTGTCGTAGGTCTTGTTGATCTCGCCCGATTTGTAGTACGCAACGATGGCGTCATCCACGGCCTTCTTGAAGTCCGGGTCGCCTTTGCGAACCATGCAGCCGTAGATTTCGTACGACTGTGCGGTGCCGGTAACAGCCCAATCGGTTGGCTTTTTGGCCTTGGCCATTTCACCCGCCAGCAGCGCGTCGTCCATCATGAAGGCAACAGCGCGGCCCGACTCAAGCATGTTGAACGCTTCGCCGTGGTCTTTAGCCGAGATCACGTTCATGCCCATCTGTTTGTCGGCGTTCATCGCCTTGAGGATGCGCTCCGAAGTAGTGCCGGCGGTGGTCACTACGTTCTTGCCTTTCAGGTCATCGAAGTCTTTGTAAGGCGAGTCCTTTTTGGACAGCAGGCGCGTACCTACTTCGAAGATGCCGACCGAAAAATCAACTTGCTGCTGACGTTCAACGTTGTTGGTGGTGGAACCACACTCAACGTCGACGGTGCCGTTTTGCACCAGCGGGATACGGGTCTGGGAGGTGACCAGGTTGTACTTGGTCTTGAGGTCGGGCATGTCGAGTTGCTTTTTCAGGCCTTCGACGATTGCCAGTTGCACATCGTGGGAGTAGCCAACCGGCTTGCCGGAAGCATCCGCGATGTAAGAGAACGGAATAGAGGAGTCACGATGCCCAAGGGTGATGGTGCCGGATTCTTTGATTTTCTTCAGTGTGCCGGTCAATTCGGCGGCAAACACTGGAGTGCTAATCAGAGCTGCAGCAATTGCTGCGGCCAACAGTTGCGGAACGATACGCATGGGTGCTTCCTCGACATTGTTTTTTTTATTGAGTCCGTTCGCGGACCCTTTATGTACTTCAAATGTATCAACAGGCAAACGCACTGTTTAATCATTCGGCACTGAGTGTAGAGCATGACCCGTGCCAGCTCTTAATATTCTGCATAAATCATTGATTTATAAGAATTTAAAGTCTGTTTAAGAAGAAAATATAATGAGGAGATGCCCGGAAAGCCGAATCAATACGGCGCAGGCTGTTCGGAAAACCGAATGAAAGGGGCGTACAGCATCTGTAGGAGCGAGCTTGCTCGCGATGCATGCGATGCGCATCGCGAGCAAGC
>JAZKIA010000102.1:0-16205 GCA_040385125.1 Pseudomonadota bacterium
GAAGGTCGTTCGCGAGCAGGCTCGCTCCCACAAAGGTTGGTGGTGTTACCGCATGTGTAACCGCGTGCGCGAAAACGGGGCCTTGTGACACCAAAAGCACCGTTTTAGAGCTGTTTTAAACACGTTTAAAAATTAGATGAGACGCTACACTTGCCGGAATAGAAGGCTTTGCGAATAATAGGCCCGCTATTTGCAACTCACATAGGTTCTATGTCTTTTGCTCTTGCATTAATTTGAAGAGCTGTCAATGCTTGGAGTCGCCTTTCTCGGTGCATCTGTAATTTGTTGTCGCATTGAAGAAATAACGGCTTGAAGCCTGTCGTTAGAATGCCAATCAATCGCTCGTCGTTGTTGTGCTGACCTCAGCTCAACGCCAGTAGGACGTGGCGCCGCATTCCCGGTTTAACCTCCGCATATTGGGCCTTGGCTCACTCTGCATTTATTGCCCTTTACCGATGGAGTCCTAAGATGAAGAAACTCGTGCTTCTTGGCGCCCTGGCACTGTCCGTGCTGTCCCTGCAGGCTTTCGCTGAGCAAAAACCTCTGAAAATTGGTATTGAAGCGGCGTACCCTCCGTTTGCTTCAAAGGCCCCGGATGGCAGCATCGTGGGTTTTGACTACGACATCGGTAACGCACTGTGCGAACAAATGCAGGTCAAGTGCGTTTGGGTCGAGCAAGAATTCGATGGCCTGATCCCGGCCCTCAAAGTGCGCAAGATCGACGCGATCCTGTCTTCGATGTCGATCACCGAAGACCGTAAAAAATCCGTCGACTTCACTAACAAGTACTACCTCACCCCGGCGCGTCTGGTGATGAAGGAAGGGGTTGTTGTCAGCGACAACCTGGCTGAGCTCAAAGGCAAGAAGATCGGCGTACAACGCGGTTCGATCCACGACCGTTTCGCCAAAGAAGTGCTGGCACCTAAAGGCGCTACCGTTGTGCCTTACGGCTCGCAGAACGAAATCTACCTTGATGTACAAGCCGGTCGCCTTGATGGCACCGTGGCTGACGCCACTCTGCTGGACGATGGTTTCCTGAAAACCGACGCTGGCAAAGGCTTTGCGTTCGCAGGTCCGGCATTCACCGACGTTAAATACTTCGGCGATGGCGTGGGTATCGCTGTGCGCAAGGGTGATGCCCTGAAAGACAAAATCAATGCCGCTATCACGGGCATTCGTGAGAACGGTAAATACAAGCAAATCCAGGACAAGTACTTCAACTTCGATATTTACGGCCCAGAAGCCAAGTAATACATCGCAGCGGTACGTCCCAAATGGCGCAAGCGACAGGAATTCTGAAGTTTGCGCCATTTTTTCATCCTAATTTTCGAGGACCTGAATCATGTTGAAAGGCTACGGGGCTGTCATCCTCGATGGCGCTTGGCTGACGCTTCAGCTCGCCTTGTCGTCCATGGCCCTGGCCATTGTTCTAGGTCTGATTGGTGTTTCCCTGCGCCTGTCGCCGGTGCGTTGGCTGGCCTGGCTGGGCGATCTGTATTCAACGGTAATCCGCGGGATTCCCGACCTGGTGCTGATTTTGCTGATTTTTTACGGCGGCCAGGATTTGCTGAACCGCGTCGGGCCATTGCTGGGCTACGACGACTACATTGATTTGAACCCGCTGGCGGCCGGTATCGGCACCCTGGGCTTCATCTTTGGTGCGTACCTGTCCGAGACCTTTCGTGGAGCCTTTATGGCGATTCCCAAAGGTCAGGCTGAGGCCGGGATGGCGTATGGCATGAGTCGTTTTCAGGTGTTCTTCCGGGTATTGGTGCCACAAATGATTCGCCTGGCGATTCCGGGTTTTACCAATAACTGGCTGGTGTTGACCAAAGCCACGGCCCTGATTTCAGTGGTCGGCTTGCAAGACATGATGTTCAAGGCCAAGCAGGCGGCAGATGCCACTCGCGAGCCGTTCACCTTCTTCCTGGCCGTCGCGGCGATGTATCTGGTGCTGACCAGTATTTCGCTGCTGGCGTTGCGACAACTTGAGAAGCGCTACTCGGTAGGCGTAAGGGCGGCTGATCTATGATCTTCGACTACAACGTCATTTGGGACAGCATGCCGCTGTACCTCAATGGGCTGCTTGAAACCCTGAAGCTGCTGGGTATCTCGCTGTTTTTCGGTTTGCTGGCGGCGCTGCCGCTCGGGTTGATGCGGGTGTCCAAAAACGCCTGGGTCAACCTTCCTGCCTGGCTGTACACCTACGTGATTCGCGGTACGCCGATGCTGGTGCAGCTGTTTTTGATCTATTACGGTCTGGCCCAGTTCGAAGCCGTGCGTGACAGCTTCCTGTGGCCGCTACTGTCCAGTGCGACCTTTTGTGCGTGCCTGGCGTTTGCGATCAACACTAGCGCCTACACCGCTGAAATCATTGCCGGCAGCCTCAAGGCCACGCCCAATGGCGAGATCGAAGCTGCCAAGGCAATGGGCATGTCGCGCTACAAAATGTATCGCCGCATCTTGTTGCCGTCGGCCATGCGCCGGGCGCTGCCGCAATACAGCAACGAAGTGATCATGATGTTGCAGACCACCAGTCTGGCGTCCATCGTGACCTTGATCGACATTACGGGCGCGGCGCGTACGGTCAATGCGCAGTACTACCTGCCGTTTGAGGCCTACATCACCGCCGGTGTTTTCTACCTGTGCCTGACCTTCATTCTGGTGCGCCTGTTCAAACTGGCCGAGCGCCGCTGGCTGGGCTATATGGCCCCGCGCAAGGCCTGATCCATGGAACGTATTGATCATCTGTTGCCGTGGAGCACCCTGGGCAGTGAGCGCCGGTTATCGGTATTTCGCTTCGGTGCCGGTGAGCGCAAGGCCTACATTCAGGCCAGCTTGCATGCCGACGAACTGCCGGGCATGCGCTGTGCCTGGGAGCTGAAAAAGCGTCTGGCCGAACTTGAGGCTCAAGGTGCCTTGAACGGCGTGATCGAGTTGGTGCCTGTGGCCAATCCGCTGGGCCTTGGTCAGTTGCTGCAAGGCAACCACCAAGGTCGGTTTGAGCACGGCAGCGGCAAAAATTTCAATCGCGACTTTTTTGAGTTGAGCGAGCCCGTAGCGCTGAAGCTGAAAGGGCGCTTGGGTGATGATCCGCACGCCAATACCCGTTTGATTCGTCAGGCGATGCTGGACGCGTTGTCCGAATTGCCGCCGGCGGCCAGCCAACTGCAAGGTATGCAGCGTGTGTTGCTCAGCCATGCCTGCAGCGCTGACATCGTGCTTGACCTGCATTGCGACGCAGAAGCTGCGCTGCACATGTACGCCTTGCCGCAGCACTGGCCGCAGTGGCGTTCGCTGGCGGCGCATTTGAATATGCGTGTTGGCTTGCTGGCCGAAGACTCGGGTGGCAGTTCGTTCGACGAAGCATGTTCGTTGCCGTGGCTGCGTTTGCAGCGTCAGTTTGGCCAGGCGCAGATTCCCTTGGCCTGCATGGCCACAACCCTTGAATTGGGTGGGCAGGCCGACACCGGGCGCCCGGAGGCTGAAGCGTACGCAGAAGGAATTCTGGCGTTTCTGGCCGAGCAGGGGCTGATCAGCGGCCAATGGCCTGCGGCTCAGTACCCAGTCTGCGAAGGCATGCCGTTTGAAGGCACCGAATTGTTGTTTGCGCCACATCCCGGTGTGGTGAGTTTTTTACGTCCGGCGGGCGCCTGGGTTGAAGCCGGCGAGCCGCTGTTTGAAGTGATAGATCCTTTATCTGACCGGGTCAGTACGGTATGCGCAGGCACGGCCGGCGTATTATTTGCCGTTGAGCGACTGCGTTACGCCCAACCCGGTTTCTGGCTGGCTAAAGTGGCGGGGCGCGAGCCTTTGCGTCACGGGCGCTTGCTCAACGACTGACTGTTTTTGTGAGAACCGACAGCATGTACAAACTTGAAGTCAAAGACCTGCATAAACGCTATGGCAGTCACGAAGTGCTCAAAGGCGTTTCTCTGGCGGCCAAGGCAGGCGATGTGATCAGCATCATCGGTTCCAGTGGTTCCGGCAAAAGTACCTTTTTGCGCTGCATCAACCTGCTTGAGCAGCCGCATGCGGGCAAGATTCTGCTTAATGGCGAAGAGCTGGCGCTGGTTGCGAAAAAAGACGGCGCGCTGGTCGCGGCTGATCCCAAGCAACTGCAACGCATGCGTTCGCGTCTGTCGATGGTGTTCCAGCATTTCAACCTGTGGTCGCACATGACTGCGCTGGAAAACATCATGGAAGCACCGGTGCATGTGCTGGGTATGTCCAAGTCCGAGGCGCGGGAAAAAGCCGAGCATTATTTGAACAAGGTCGGTGTGTCCCATCGCAAGGATGCCTACCCTGGACATATGTCCGGCGGCGAGCAGCAGCGCGTGGCGATTGCACGGGCGTTGGCGATGGAGCCAGAGGTCATGCTGTTTGATGAGCCGACCTCGGCCCTCGACCCTGAACTGGTCGGCGATGTGCTGAAGGTGATGCAGGACCTGGCCCTCGAAGGTCGGACCATGGTGGTGGTGACTCACGAAATGGGCTTTGCCCGTGAAGTGTCCAACCAGCTGGTGTTCCTGCACAAAGGCATCGTTGAAGAAAGTGGCGACCCGAGGGAAGTGCTGGTCAATCCGCAGTGCGAGCGGTTGCAGCAGTTCCTGTCAGGCAGCTTGAAGTAACTGCACGCTTAACACTGCCGTTGCGCACCAAAATAGGTCATGCTCCGCTCCGCGCGCAGCTGACCTGGGCTGAGTGTTTGGCGCATTTGGTTTTCTCTCCCGTTTTCGTTCCGGATAGCACGCTATGACCGCCCACCGAATTGGTTTCCTCATTTGGCCCAGCACCAAAGCCTTGACTCTGGCGCTGGCTGAGGAAGCGTTGCGTGTTGCTCAGCGCGTGCACCCTGAAGTCGTTTACGAGTTGCTGTTTTTACAGGCCGAGGCACCACTTGCGGGTGCTTGGCAACTGCCTGGCGAGCCGTGGGCCGGCAAGCTTGAAGGCTGCCAGAAACTGTTTCTGCTGGCTGACGAGCCACCGGGCAACATGGCGCCGGCATTGAGCAGCGCACTCAAGCAATTGGTGCGTGCGGGTTGCGTGATTGGCGGGCTGTCTGCCGGGGTTTATCCGTTGGCGCAATTGGGTTTGCTTGATGGTTATCGTGCAGCGGTGCATTGGCGCTGGCAGGACGATTTCGCGGAGCGTTTCCCCAAGGTGATTGCCACCAGCCATTTGTTCGACTGGGACCGTGATCGCTTGAGTGCTTGCGGCGGCTTGTCGGTGCTGGATTTGCTGCTTGCCGTTTTGGCCCGTGATCACGGCGCCGAGCTGGCCGGTGCGGTGTCTGAAGAGTTGGTGGTGGAGCGCATCCGTGAAGGTGGTGAGCGTCAGCGCATTCCGCTGCAAAACCGCCTCGGCTCCAGCCATCCCAAGCTGACCCAGGCCGTGTTGCTGATGGAAGCCAACATTGAAGAACCGCTGACCACAGACGAAATCGCCCAGCATGTGTGCGTGTCCCGTCGCCAGCTGGAGCGCATCTTCAAGCAGTATCTCAATCGCGTGCCCAGCCAGTATTACCTGGAATTGCGCCTGAACAAGGCCCGACAAATGCTGATGCAAACCAGCAAGTCGATCATTCAGATTGGTTTGTCGTGCGGTTTCTCTTCGGGGCCGCATTTCTCCAGTGCGTATCGCAACTTCTTTGGCGCAACACCGCGAGAAGACCGCAACCAGCGACGCAGCAGCAGCCCGTTTGAGTTGTCGTCGGCGCCCGCCGAGCGTGGCTAGGCCTCGGTACATTTCTCGATACAAAAGGCTTTTCTCCAATGCCTCAGCGTTTAAACTGCGCCTTTGCGACGGAATATGTCGCATTGCCGTAAACCACGGTTAAGCCGTGGTTTGGCGCTATAAGAAGTTGTCGCTTGGCGGCAAGGCCGCATCACCATCTGTCCTTACAATCCCCCCATCGCTCGCCAGTTTAGGCAGGCGTTCCTCTTCAGGAGACTCCGATGTCCGTTGAGCAAACCCCGGTACAACGCGCCGATTTCGACCAGGTCATGGTTCCCAACTACGCACCTGCAGCCTTTATTCCTGTGCGCGGTGCCGGTTCCCGAGTATGGGATCAAGCGGGCCGAGAACTGATCGACTTCGCGGGTGGCATTGCTGTTAACGTCCTGGGTCATGCGCATCCGGCATTGGTAGGTGCTTTGACTGAACAGGCCAATACGCTGTGGCATGTGTCCAACGTCTTCACCAACGAGCCGGCCTTGCGCCTGGCTAAAAAGTTGGTGGATTCGACGTTCGCTGAACGTGTGTTCTTCTGTAACTCTGGCGCTGAAGCCAACGAAGCCGCATTCAAGCTGGCTCGTCGCGTAGCCCATGACCGTTTTGGCGAAGACAAGTACGAAATCATTGCCGCTCTTAACAGCTTTCACGGCCGTACGCTGTTCACCGTGAACGTGGGCGGGCAGTCGAAGTATTCCGACGGTTTTGGTCCGAAAATTACCGGCATTACCCATGTCCCGTTCAACGATCTTGAAGCTCTGAAAGCGGCGATCTCGGACAAGACTTGCGCTGTAGTGCTGGAGCCGATTCAAGGCGAAGGCGGCGTGTTGCCGGGCGAACTGTCTTACCTGCAAGGCGCACGCGACCTGTGCGATCAGCACAACGCGCTGCTGGTGTTTGACGAAGTTCAAACCGGCATGGGCCGTACTGGCGAGCTGTTTGCCTATATGCATTACGGCGTGATCCCGGACATCCTGACCAGCGCCAAGAGCCTGGGCGGCGGTTTCCCGATTGCGGCAATGCTTACCACTGAAGCGTTGGCCAAGCACCTGGTGGTCGGCACTCACGGCACCACTTACGGCGGCAACCCGCTGGCGTGCGCTGTGGGCAATGCGGTGATCGACGTGGTCAACACCCCAGAAGTGCTGGCCGGGGTGAAAGCCAAGCATCAGCAGTTCAAAACCCGCCTTGAGCAAATCGGCCAGCAATACGGCCTGTTCAGCGAAGTGCGTGGCATGGGCTTGTTGATCGGTTGTGTGTTGACCGATGCCTGGAAGGGCAAGGCGAAAGACATCTTCAACGCCTGCGAAAAAGCCGACCTGATGATTCTGCAGGCCGGTCCTGACGTGGTGCGTTTTGCTCCAAGCCTGGTGGTCGACGATGCTGACATCGAAGAAGGCCTGGCGCGTTTTGAGCGTGCTGTGAAAGCGCTGACTCAAGCCTGAGTGTGATCTCGACGCCCGGTCTTTTGGGCGTCGAACCGAATTTTATGTGTCGAGCCTGATAAATAGCCCTGTAGGAGCGAGCTTGCTCGCGATAGCGTCTCTGATCGCTATCCCCCATCGCGAGCAAGCTCGCTCCTACAGGCTTGATTGAAATCCTGCTCGGTATTTTTTTCTGTAGTTCAAGGATTAAGGAGTGACACCATGCTGGTGATGCGCCCCGCGCAAATGGCTGACCTGGACGAGGTACTGCGCCTGGCTGCAGACAGCCCGATTGGTGTCACTTCGCTACCGGACGATATCGAGCGCCTGCGCGACAAAATCGCCGCGTCCGAGACCTCGTTCTCTGCCGAAGTCAGCTTCAATGGCGAAGAGAGTTACTTCTTTGTGCTGGAAGACAGTGCCACCGGCAAGTTGGTGGGCTGCTCGGCCATTGTGGCGTCGGCCGGTTACTCGGAGCCGTTCTACAGCTTCCGTAACGAGACCTTCGTCCATGCGTCCCGCGAGCTGAAGATTCACAACAAGATTCACGTCCTGTCGCAGTGCCATGACCTTACCGGTAACAGCCTGCTGACCAGTTTCTATGTGGTTCCGGAGTTGGTGGGTTCGGCGTGGTCCGAACTCAACTCCCGTGGCCGCCTGCTGTTTGTGGCCAATCACCCGGAGCGCTTTGCCGACTCGGTGGTGACCGAAATCGTGGGTTACAGCGATGAAAACGGCGACTCGCCGTTCTGGGACGCGATTGGTCGCAACTTCTTCGACTTGAACTACGCCGCCGCCGAGCGTCTGTGCGGGCTGAAAAGCCGCACCTTCCTTGCCGAGCTGATGCCGCACTACCCGATTTATGTGCCGTTGTTGCCAGACACCGCTCAAGAGGCGATGGGTCAGGTGCATCCGCGTGCGCAAATCACCTTCGACATCCTGATGCGCGAAGGCTTCGAGACCGATCACTACATCGATATTTTCGACGGCGGTCCGACACTGCATGCGCGGGTTTCGGGGATTCGCTCGATCGCCCAAAGCCGTGTGGTCCCGGTCAAGATCGGCGAGTTAAGCAAAGGCGGTGGTCGTCAGTACCTGGTGGCCAATGCCCAGCTACAGGACTACCGCGCCGTATTGCTGGAGCTGGATTGGGCACCGGGCAAACCGGTCACGCTGGATCTGGAAGCGGCCGAAGCGCTCGGCGTTGGCGAAGGTGCCAGCGTGCGAGTGGTAGCGGTTTAACGCCTTTGAGCGAGTTTCGCGGGGTTCGTCAGCGAGCCCTGTTTGAGGAGATAGCATGATCGTTCGTCCTGTACGCAATAGCGATTTACCGGCCCTGATCGACCTGGCCCGCAGCACTGGCACCGGCCTGACCACCTTGCCGGCCAACGAAGAGCGCCTGTTGCACCGTGTCAATTGGGCTGAAAAAACCTTTCGTGGCGAAGCCGAGCGCGGCGATGCGGACTACCTGTTTGTGCTCGAAGACGATGACGGCAAAGTAGTCGGCATTTCGGCCATTGCCGGTGCTGTGGGCCAGCGTGAACCTTGGTACAACTTCCGGGTGGGCCTGACCGTCAGCGCCTCCCAGGAGCTGAACATTTACCGTGAAATCCCGACCCTGTTTTTGGCCAACGACCTGACTGGCAACTCCGAACTGTGCTCGCTGTTCCTCAGTGCTGATTACCGCACCGGCCTTAATGGCCGCATGCTGGCCAAGGCGCGGATGCTGTTTATCGCGGAGTTCCCGGAGCTGTTCGGCAACAAGATCATTGCCGAAATGCGCGGTATGTCCGACGAAGCCGGGCGTTCGCCGTTCTGGGAAAGCCTGGGTCGACACTTCTTCAAAATGGAATTCAGCCAGGCCGACTACCTGACCGGCGTCGGTAACAAGGCGTTTATCGCTGAGTTGATGCCCAAGTTTCCGGTCTACAGCTGTTTCTTGTCGCCAGAGGCCCGTGCGGTGATCGGCAAGGTGCATACCGACACGGAGCCCGCCTTGAACATGCTTAAAAGCGAAGGCTTCAGCTATCAGGGCTACGTCGATATTTTCGACGCCGGCCCGGCGGTGGAATGTGAGACCAGCAAGATTCGTGCAGTGCGCGACAGCGAAGCGCTGGTGCTGGCCATCGGCACGCCGGGTGATGACGCCACGCCTTACCTGATTCACAACCGCAAGCGCGAAGATTGCCGGATCACCGCGGCACCGGCGCGCCTGGCAGCGGGCACGCTGGTGGTCGACAAGATGACCGCCAAGCGTTTGCAACTGACGGCGGGCGATCAAGTGCGCGCGGTTGCGTTGTCTGCCCAGCCAGTGGCCCCACGGGAGTCGAAATAATGAGCACGTTGTATATTGCAGGCGCCTGGCTGAACGGGCAGGGCGAAGCCTTTGAATCGCTGAATCCAGTGACCCAGCAAGTGCTGTGGTCAGGCTGTGGCGCCAATGCTGAACAGGTAGACGCCGCGGTAAACGCTGCGCGTCAGGCATTCCCGGCCTGGGCCAAGCGCTCGTTTGAACAGCGTTTGAGCGTGCTCGAAGCCTTTGCGGTCAGTTTGAAAAACCACGCTGATGAACTGGCGCGCTGCATCGGCGAAGAAACCGGCAAGCCTTTGTGGGAATCGGCCACCGAAGTCACCAGCATGATCAACAAGGTGGCGATCTCGGTACAAAGCTACCGCGAGCGCACGGGTGAAAAAAGCGGCCCACTGGGCGATGCCACGGCGGTTTTGCGTCACAAACCGCATGGTGTAGTGGCGGTGTTTGGTCCCTACAACTTCCCAGGTCACTTGCCCAACGGGCATATCGTTCCAGCGCTGCTGGCGGGTAACAGCGTGGTGTTCAAACCAAGCGAGCTGACCCCCAAAGTGGCTGAGCTGACGGTTAAATGCTGGATCGAAGCGGGCTTGCCAGCCGGGGTGTTGAACCTGCTGCAAGGTGCGCGTGAAACCGGCATCGCGCTGGCGGCGCATGCGGGCATCGATGGTTTGTTCTTTACCGGTTCGAGCCGCACCGGCAATTCGCTGCACCAGCAATTCGCCGGTCGCCCGGACAAAATCCTGGCCCTGGAAATGGGTGGCAACAATCCGCTGGTGGTTGATCAGGTTGCCGATCTGGATGCGGCGGTTTACACCATCATTCAATCCGCCTTTATTTCGGCCGGGCAGCGTTGTACCTGCGCCCGTCGTTTGCTGGTGCCGCAAGGCGCGTGGGGCGACAGCCTGCTGACCCGTCTGGTTGAAGTCAGTCAGAGCATCGAAGTCGGTGCTTTCGATCAGCAGCCAGCGCCGTTCATGGGCTCGGTGATTTCCCTTGGTGCAGCTAGCGCGCTGATGGATGCACAAGAAATACTGCTCGGCACGGGCGCTGTGGCGTTGCTGGAAATGACCCAGCCAGACAGCAATGCAGCCTTGCTGACCCCAGGCATTATTGACGTGACTGAAGTCAGCGATCGCTCGGACGAAGAACTGTTCGGGCCGTTGCTGCAAGTGATTCGCTACGCTGACTTTGACGCCGCGATTGCCGAAGCGAACAACACCGCTTTTGGTCTGGCTGCCGGTTTGTTGTCGGACTCCGAAGCGCGTTATCAGCAGTTCTGGCTCGAAAGTCGGGCCGGGATCGTCAACTGGAACAAGCAACTGACCGGGGCTGCGAGCAGCGCGCCGTTTGGTGGTGTCGGCGCATCGGGCAACCACCGCGCCAGTGCGTATTACGCGGCCGATTATTGCGCATACCCGGTGGCGTCTCTGGAAGCACCGACCCTGACCTTGCCAGCGGCTCTAACACCCGGCGTACGCCTGTCGTAACGCCTGTTTCCTGTGGGAGCGAGCAGGCTCGCTCCCACAGGAGGGGTGATTGCCCACAAAATCGTATGACTTATAACCGTTCGCTGGAGCCTCACCGATGAAATCATTTGAAGTCAATTTTGACGGTCTAGTGGGGCCGACCCATAACTATGGCGGTTTGTCGTTTGGCAACGTCGCTTCCCAGAGTAACAGTCAGCAGGCGTCCAATCCCAAGGAAGCCGCGCTGCAAGGCCTGGAAAAAATGAAAGCGCTGATGGACATGGGGTTTGTCCAAGGCGTGCTGGCCCCGCAGGAGCGCCCGGACGTTGCCGCTCTGCGCAGCCTTGGCTTTGCCGGCAGCGACGCCCAGGTCATCGAACAAGCGGCCAAACAGGCGATGCCGCTGTTGGTTGCCAGTTGCTCGGCCTCCAGCATGTGGGTCGCCAACGCGGCCACCGTTAGCCCAAGCGCGGATACTGCAGATGGTCGGGTGCATTTCACCGCGGCCAACCTGAATTGCAAATACCACCGCAGCATTGAGCACCCGACCACTAGCCGAGTGCTGGGCGCGATGTTTGCTGATCAGCAGCACTTTGCTCACCACGCGGCGCTGCCGGCAGTGGCTCAATTTGGCGATGAAGGTGCGGCTAACCACACGCGGTTTTGCCGTGATTATGGTGATGCGGGTGTTGAGTTCTTTGTGTTCGGGCGCAGTGCGTTCGACAGCCGTTACCCGGCGCCGCAAAAATACCCGGCGCGCCAAACTCTTGAAGCCTCACAAGCCGTGGCGCGTCTGCACGGTTTGAGCGACGAAGGCGTGGTGTTCGCCCAGCAAAACCCGGCGGTGATCGATCAGGGGGTGTTCCACAATGACGTGATCGCCGTGGGCAATGGCGAGCTGCTGTTCCATCACCAGGATGCGTTCCTCAACACCGAGTCGATGCTGGCCGAGTTGCACACCAAGCTGGCTGCGCGGGGAGGCAACTTCCAGTCGATCAGCGTGCCGCGTGATCAGGTGGCGGTGGAAGACGCGGTGCGTTCTTACCTGTTCAACAGCCAACTGCTGAGCCGTGCTGACGGTTCGATGTTGTTGATCGTGCCTGAGGAGTGTCGCGCCAATCCGCGTGTCTGGCAGTACCTGCAAGGTCTGACGACCGCCGGCGGCCCGATCCGCGAGGTCAAGGTTTTTGACCTTAAGCAAAGCATGCAGAACGGCGGTGGCCCAGCTTGCCTGCGGCTGCGGGTCGCGCTCAATGAAACTGAGCTCGCAGCGGTCAATCCTGGGGTTATCATGACCGGCGCGTTGTATGACACGCTGACCCAGTGGGTGAACAAGCACTACCGCGACGCCTTGCGCGAAAGCGACCTGGCCGACCCGCAATTGTTGCTTGAGTGCCGTACGGCATTGGATGAACTCACACAAATCCTTAAACTGGGCGCGGTTTACCCCTTCCAGATCAATTGAACACGTGGGTGCCTGGGCGCTTAACCGCGCCGGGCGCGCACTTTTACCTTACAACGAGAGCGAAATCATGAGCGATACCCTGAAGCTGATCCTTGAAGACACTGACGGCACCCAGCTGGAAACATCCTGCACTCGCGTCGCTGTCATGTGGCAGGGCAAAGAGCTGTGGATTCAGCAAGATGGCCGTGGTCAGTTGCTGATCGGCGTAGACGTTGAAGAAGGTGATGCCGAGTACGCCAACCTGCTGCTGCGTCCATTAGCTACTAACCTTGTGAGTCTGCAGTTGGAAATGGAACCGGCTGATCTGAGCGATGACGAAGACGGTCACGTACACGGTCCAGACTGCAACCACTGATTAAGGATGGATTATGCTCGCCCTCGGCAAACTGCTTGAACTGACCTTGGCTGGACGCGAACCAGCCTCGAAAACTCAACTGACTGTCGACGGCGTGCGGATGCGCTGGCTGGCTGAGGGCGCGCTTGAGGTGCGTCCTCCGGAGCTACGCGACAACGGCATGGACGTGCTGTTGTCGGCCGGCATCCACGGCAATGAAACAGCGCCGATTGAGCTGCTCGATCGCCTGTTGCATGGCATCGCGCGGGGCGATATCAAGCCCCGTGCCCGAATCCTGTTCTTGTTTGGCAACCCCGACGCCATGCGCACCGGTGCGCGGTTTGTCGAAGAAGACCTCAACCGACTGTTCAACGGTCGTCACGAAAGCAGCAGTGGCCCAGAGGCCCTGCGCGCGTGCGAGCTTGAGCATTTGGCCCAAACGTTTTTCAGCCTGCCTGATCGTACTCGGCTGCATTACGATCTGCACACGGCGATTCGTGGTTCGAAGATCGAGCAGTTTGCGCTGTACCCCTACAAAGAAGGGCGTGCGCATTCTCGTGATGAACTGGCCCGCCTGCGCGCCGCGGGTATGGACGCGGTGCTGTTGCAAAACAAACCGTCGATTGTGTTCAGTGCTTACACCTACGATCAGTTGGGCGCTGAAGCGTTCACCCTTGAGCTGGGCAAGGCGCGGCCCTTTGGGCAGAACACCGAGATCAATGTCGAACGTCTGGAACGGCGCTTGATCCAGATAATCGAAGGCACTGAACCATCGTTGGCCGATGAAACACTGGAAGGCTTGCAACTGTTTAGCGTGGCCCGCGAAGTGATCAAGCACACTGATGCGTTCATCATGCATCTGCCGCAGGATGTCGAGAATTTCAGCGAGTTGCCCAAGGGTTATCTGCTGGCGCAGGATACCGCCAGTACGCGCTGGATCATCGAAGAAGAGGGCGCGCGCATCATCTTCCCCAACCCTAAAGTGAAGAACGGCCTGCGTGCGGGGATGATCATTGAACCTGCGTTAATGCCGGGCTGGACTTTGTAGGAGCGAGCTTGCTCGCGATCCAGGCGGCGCGGAGGGTCCGGCCTGCCTGGTAGATGCCATCGCGAGCAAGCTCGGCTCCCACAGGTTTGGATTAGCGCTTACACCGCGCGTTTTTGCTGGGTGTCGGCGACCATGCGCTTGATGTTGCGGACTTTTTGCAGGGTGTCGACGCAGGTTTTCGCCGCTTCCTGACCTTTGTGCACGAAGTGCTCAAAGTAGAAGTTCTGGTGCTCTTCGCCGGCATGGAAGTGATGCGGGGTCAGGCTGACCGAGAACACAGGGACTTCGGTTTCCAGCTGAACTTGCATCAGGGCGCTGACCACTGACTGGGCAACGAAGTCGTGACGGTAGATGCCGCCATCAACCACCAGTGCAGCACCGACGATACCGGCGTAACGGCCGGTCTTGGCCAGTAACTTGGCGTGCAGCGGGATTTCAAACGCGCCGCCGACTTCGTAGAAGTCGATGTCGCTTTCCTGATAACCCTGGACCAGCATTTCGGCCAGGAAGCCCTTACGGCTTTGGTCGACAATGTCTTTGTGCCAGCAGGCCTGGATAAACGCTACACGTTCGTTGTGGTGGTTCTTGCTTTTGCTATCGATTGCAGTGGGTTGCATGTTCTGACTCCTGTTTGTGTGAAAAACAGGGCATATGAATCGAATGGGATTTAAGGGTGCGCTCAAGTGGGCTGCATACGACCGATCACGCATCGGTACAGGCCCACCTGGTTGACGGCCCTTTGGCGCCAATCCCGTTCTCTCTTCATCCGGACTATGACCGTCGGCCCCGGAATCAAACCGGGTCTGCTGACCTTGTCAGGCCCTCAGCCAAAGCTTAAGGACTTGCCAAGCGCTCGCGGGCTAAACGCATTGCGCGCCATTACCGCCGGTGGGGAGTTGCACCCCGCCCTGAGAACGTTGCCACCAGTTTTTCTGGCGGCGGGCATTTTGTATCACAAATGTTTCAAGGATGCATGGCTGCTTTTGGCTAATAGTCATCGATTTTTCAGATTGTTTTATCCGTTTATTCTTGGCCTCAGGCTTGAATATTGCGGGTTGAGCCCGTAGTACTCTTGTTCGACAGGGATTTCCCTACTGCTCATCTGACATGGACGAGGCTTTTTACATGACCGATATCGATCTTCGCAGTGACACCGTGACCCAACCCAGTGCGGGCATGCGTGAGGCTATGGCGCTGGCGCCGCTGGGGGATGATGTCTATGGCGAAGACCCTGCGGTGAACAAGCTGGAGTCTGAGCTGGCCGTGCGCCTGGGCTTCGCCGAGGCGCTGTTCGTGCCATCGGGCACCATGAGCAATCTGCTGGCGTTGATGGCGCATTGCGGGCGCGGCGATGAATACATCGTCGGCCAGCAGGCCCACACCTATAAATATGAAGGCGGTGGTGCGGCTGTCCTCGGCTCGATCCAGCCGCAGCCGCTGGAGGTTCAGGCAGATGGCTCGCTGGATCTGGGGCAGGTCGTGGCCGCTATCAAACCTGACGACTTTCACTTCGCACGTACCCGTTTGCTGGCACTGGAAAACACTATGCAGGGCAAGGTTCTGCCGCTTGAGTACCTGGCAGCGGCCAGTCGCCTGACCCGCGAGCATGGTTTGGCGCTGCACCTTGATGGCGCGCGGCTGTACAACGCAGCCGTTAAGCTTGGGGTGGACGCAAGCGAGATCACGCGACATTTCGATTCGGTCTCGGTGTGCTTGTCCAAAGGCTTGGGCGCGCCGGTGGGGTCGGTGTTGTGTGGCACGACTGATTTGATCGCCAGGGCTCGGCGGTTGCGCAAAATGGTTGGCGGCGGCATGCGCCAGGCCGGGCAGTTGGCTGCCGCCGGGTTGTACGCATTGGATCATCAGGTTGAGCGTCTGGCGGATGACCACGCCAATGCCCGGTTGCTGGCTGATGGCTTGCGCGCCGCCGGCTACGAGGTTGAACCGGTACAGACCAATATGGTGTACGCCCAGGTTGGCGAGCGGGCCGAGGCGCTAAAGGTCTTTGCGGCCGAGCATGGCATCCGGCTGAGTGCAGCCCCGCGTTTGCGCATGGTGACGCACATGGATGTCAGTCGTGACCAGATTGAGCAGGTCGTCGCCGTTTTTGCCGCATTTTCCCGCCAATGACCTTGCAATCCGTCCAATTGCTTGTTGCTATCGTATAAACACGCTGTACCCAAGGCGAAGGGCCGATATAATGCGGCCCTTTGCGAGTCGCACTGTCGATTGACGTGATTTACTCGCCTCTGGCCGCAGCCTCCGTGGAAGAACCTATGAAAAGCGCAGAAATCCGTGAAGCCTTCCTTCGCTTCTTCGAGGAGCAAGGTCACACCCGTGTCCCTTCCAGCTCCTTGGTCCCGAATAACGACCCAACCCTGCTGTTCACTAACGCGGGGATGAACCAGTTCAAGGACTGTT
>JAZKIA010000103.1:0-7112 GCA_040385125.1 Pseudomonadota bacterium
GCGGCTGGCGGCCACGGATCTTGTCGGCGATTTTTTCGGCGATCATGATCGTCGGTGCGTTTAGATTGCCGGTGGTGATCAGCGGCATGATCGACGCATCGACCACACGCAGCCCTTGCATGCCATGCACGCGGCCTTCGCCGTCCACCACGGCCATCTCGTCGGTGCCCATCTTGCATGAGCAGGACGGGTGGAACGCGGTTTCGGCGTGTTCGCGGATAAACGTGTCCAGCTGTTCGTCGGTCTGCTTGTCGATACCGGGGCTGATTTCGCGGCCACGGTAAGCATCCAGCGCAGGCTGTTGCATGATTTCGCGGGTCAGGCGGATGCCATCACGGAATTCCTGCCAGTCTTGCTCGGCCGCCATGTAGTTGAACAGGATGCTTGGGTACTCGCGCGGGTCCTTGGACTTGACGTTGATCCGGCCACGGCTTGGCGAACGCATGGAGCCCATGTGCGCCTGGAAACCGTGCTCTTTCACACCGTTGCTGCCGTTGTAGTTAATCGCCACCGGCAGGAAGTGGTACTGAATGTTTGGCCACTCGAATTCTTCGCGAGTACGGATAAAACCACCCGCTTCGAACTGGTTGCTGGCACCAATGCCTTTGCCCAGGAACATCCACTCGGCACCAATGGCCGGCTGGTTCCACCACAACAACGATGGGTACAGTGACACCGGTTGGGTGCAGCCGTATTGCAGGTACAGCTCAAGGTGGTCTTGCAGGTTTTGGCCGACGCCTGGCAGGTCGTGAACCACCGGGATGTCGAGGCTGTTCAGCAGCTCGGCCGGGCCCACGCCGGAGCGTTGCAGCACCGTTGGCGAACCGATGGCGCCGCTGCACAACAGCACTTCTTTACGGGCCTTGGCCAGAATCCGGGTGTCGCTGTCGCCGACCATGTAGGAAACGCCAACGGCACGCTTGCCTTCAAACTCGATCTTGTCGGTCAGGGCATGAGTGACGATGGTCAGAGTCGAACGCTGCTTGGCCGTGTCCAAGTAGCCGCGAGCGGTGCTGGCGCGACGACCGTTTGGCGTCACGGTACGGTCCATCGGGCCGAAACCTTCTTGCTGGTAGCCGTTCAAGTCTTCGGTGCGCGGGTATCCCGCTTGTACACCGGCTTCAACCATGGCGTGGAACAACACGTTGTTACCGGCTTTGGGTGTGGTCACGCTGACCGGACCATCGCCACCGTGGTAATCGTTAGGGCCGATGTCGCGGGTTTCTGCTTTTTTGAAATATGGCAGGCAGTTCAGGTAATCCCAGTCTTCGAGGCCTGGCAGTTTTGCCCAGCCGTCGTAGTCCATCGCATTACCGCGGATGTAGCACATGCCATTGATCAGAGACGAACCGCCCAGACCCTTGCCACGGCCACATTCCATGCGGCGATTATCCATGTGTGGCTCTGGATCGGTTTCAAAGGCCCAGTTGTAGCGACGGCCTTGCAGCGGGAACGCCAGCGCCGCTGGCATCTGGGTGCGGAAATCAAAACGGTAGTCCGGACCGCCTGCTTCAAGCAGCAGCACGGTGACGCCTTGGTCTTCAGTCAGACGGGCCGCCAGGGTGTTACCGGCTGAGCCGGCACCAATGATGATGTAATCGAATTCTTGGGACATGAAAGTACCCTCTTTGAAGTGGTGTCAAATCACAGACCTCTGTAGGAGCGAGCTTGCTCGCGATCACATCAGCGCGGTGTTACAGAGGCATCGCGTCGTCTGCATCGCGAGCAAGCTCGCTCCTACAGGATTTAGAACACCGAAACGTAGTCGCCCAGCTCTACCTGGACCGATTTGATCTGGGTGTATTGCGCCAGCGAACTGATGCCGTTTTCACGGCCAATGCCAGACTGCTTGTAGCCACCCACCGGCATTTTCGCGTCGGACTCGCCCCAAGCGTTGATCCAGCAGATACCGGCTTGCAGTTGATGAATCACGCGGTGAGCGCGGTTCAGGTCTTTGGTCACAAGGCCTGCGGCCAAACCAAACTCGGTGTTGTTGGCGCGGCGGATCACTTCTTCTTCGGTGTCGTAGGTGAGGATGCTCATCACTGGGCCGAAGATTTCTTCTTTGACGATGGTCATCTCGTCGGTGCAATCGGTGAACACGGTCGGTGCCACGAATGCGCCTTCGGCCAGGTTACCTTTGGTCAGACGTTCGCCGCCGCACAGTACGCGGGCACCTTCGGCCTTGCCTTTGGCAATGTAGCCCAACACGTTTTCCATGTGAGCAAAGCTGACCAGCGGGCCAAAGTTGGTGCTTTCGTCTTGTGGGTCACCGATGCGGATGCGTCTAACGCGTTCCATGATCTTGGCTTCAAACGCGGCCTTGAGCGCAGTCGGGATAAACACGCGGGTGCCGTTGGTGCACACCTGGCCCGAGCTGTAGAAGTTGGCCATCATCGCGGTGTCAGCCGCACGATCGAGGTCAGCATCGTCAAAAATGATCAACGGCGACTTGCCGCCCAGTTCCATGGTCACGTCTTTCAAGGAAGAACTGGTGGCGCTGGCGGTGACTTTTTTGCCGGTGTGGGTGCCGCCGGTGAACGAGATTTTCTCGATGCGCGGGTGCTCGGTCAGCCAACTGCCGACTTCATGGCCGCTGCCGGTCAGGACGTTGAACACGCCGTCGGGCAGGCCCGCAGCGGTGTAGATTTCAGCCAGTTTCAAGGTGGTCAGCGAAGTGACTTCACTGGGCTTGAAGATCATCGCGTTACCGGCGGCCAGGGCTGGAGCGGATTTCCACAGGGCGATCTGGATCGGGTAGTTCCACGCGCCGATACCGGCCACCACGCCCAGCGGCTCGCGACGGGTGTAAACGAATGAGGTGTCACGCAGCGGGATCTGCTCGCCTTGAATGGCGGGCACCAGGCCTGCGTAGTATTCCAGTACATCGGCACCGGTCACGATGTCGACATAGCGGGTTTCGGAGTACGCCTTGCCGGTGTCCAGGGTTTCCAGGAGGGCCAGCTCATCGTTGCGCTCGCGCAGAATGTCCACGGCACGACGCAGGATGCGCGAACGCTCCACGGCGGTCATGGCAGCCCAGATTTTCTGGCCTTTTTCGGCGCTGACAACGGCGCGTTCAACGTCTGCTTTGGTTGCACATTGCACTTGAGCGAGGACTTCGCCGTTAGCCGGGTTGATGGCATCGAAGGTAGCGGCGCTACCGGCGTCGGTGTAGCCACCGTCGATGTAGAGTTTTTGCAGTTCGAAACGGGCCATAAAATCCTCGCAAGTGCAGAGTGGGTGGGCTAAAAAACGACGGCGCTGGTTTTTCGAAGCGCGGAGTTCATCAGGTGGTCAGGTTGTATGACAGAGGCCTAACTCACCTGTTTAGCCAGTTGTAGATCCATGTATTCGTAGCAGATGCGTTGTGCCTGCTCGGTGTCGAAAGCATCTCCCGACAGGGCACCCCGCAACCATAGACCATCGATCAAGGCTGCCAGCCCTCGGGCTGCTGTACGCGCTTCGGTCAGCGGCAATGTTCGGCGGAATTGGCAGCACAGATTGGAGTACAGGCGATGATCGTTGATCCGCTGCAATCGGTGTAATGACGGCTGGTGCATGCTGGCGGCCCAAAAGGCCAGCCAGGTTTTCATTGCCGGGCCATTGACCTGACTGGCGTCGAAGTTGCCCTCAACGATGACCTTCAAGTGAGCCCGTGGGCTGTCATCGTTCAGCGCCTGTCGGTTGGCGGTGACGTTTTCGATCAAGACATTCATCAAGTACCGCATGGTGGCGGCAATCAGTCCGTTCTTGTCACGAAAGTAGTGACTGATGATGCCGTTCGACACACCGGCCAAACGGGCAATCAGCGCAATGCTGGCATCTGCCATTCCGACCTGATCGATGGCCGTCAACGTGGCTTCGATCAACTGCTGGCGGCGTATGGGTTGCATACCGACCTTGGGCATTTTGCAAATCTCCTTGGGCCGTCGAGCAGTGCAAAAAGATCACTGAACGGCGGCCAGTCTATTTTGTTTTAATTGAACGTTCAATCAATAAAAACTAGAAGCATCTCCGAAAGACAATATTCGTCTGGGCGGATCTGATGTTGTGAACAGTGCCTTTATATCACTCGACCGCTGGTCGAGTGATACGTGGCATGGGGGGCGAGGGGAGATGGAGGAGGGCTAGGCCCTCGTAACTGAGAATGTAGCCGCTGACGAGGTACGAGGCTGCGATCGGCTGCGTAGCGGCCGTAAAGCCTGAACCCTCAATACATCTGATACACCGAGATACCTGAATTTACGACTGCTGTGCAGCCGATCGCAGCCTTCGTACCTCGGCAGCGGCTACAAGAGCCGCGCAGGTGCGGCCTAGCCTAGATTTTTGCCCAGCAACGCATGATAAAGCTCGGTATCACCGAGTATGCCCACTACCCGCTGATTGTCGTGCAGCACCAGTTTGTTGCCGGTCTGGTAGCGGATCTGTAGTGCGTCGCGCATGCCGATATTGCTGTCTACCAACGTCGGTCCACGGTTCAAGCCTTCCACTGCCTGGCCACTGCTCCAGCGTTGCAAGTCCAGTGCGCCGGCTCCCTGGCGTACGCCTTTGATGGTGTTGCCCTCCGCCAGGTCAATCCACGAGTCGTTCCCTGGATCGATGCACACCGAACCGTTGATGCGTTTGCAGTTGTCCAGTGTGCGCATCAGGCTGCGCCCGCACAGCACGTTCAGTGGGTTGGTATGGGCAACGAACGTGCGCACATAGTCATCGGCCGGGTTGAGCACGATCTGTTCGGGTTTGCTGTATTGGATGATCTTGCCGTCTTTCATGATCGCGATGCGGCTGCCCAGTTTCAGCGCTTCATCCAGGTCGTGGCTGACAAACACGATGGTCTTGCTCAGCTTGCGTTGCAGTTCCAGCAGTTCGTCCTGCAAACCTTGGCGGATCAGCGGGTCAAGCGCCGAGAACGGTTCATCCATCAGCAAAATATCAGCGTCCATCGCCAGCGCTCGGGCCAGACCGACCCGCTGCTGCATGCCGCCGCTCAACTCATCGGGCTTTTTATTGCGCCACTGGGTCAGGCCTACCAGCTCCAGCTTTTCTTCCACCAGCTTGCGCCGTTCTTTTTCGGGGCGGCCCTGCATTTCCAGGCCGAAGCTGATGTTTTCCCGTACCGTCAGCCACGGCATTAACGCGAACTTTTGAAACACCATGGCGATGCGTTTGGTGCGCATCATTTTCAGCTCGGCCGGGCTGCACGAGGCAATGTCGATCTGCTTGCCTTCGTGCTCTACATAGAGCTGACCACGGCTCACGGTATTGAGCCCGTTGATGCAGCGCAGCAGGCTCGATTTACCCGAACCGGACAAGCCCATCAGTACGCAAATCTCACCTTTTTCGATGTCCAGGCTGGCCTTTTCAACGCCGACAATCTGCCCGGTTTTTTTCAGGATCTGATCCCGCGAAAGGCCCTGGTCCAGCAGGCTTAGCGCCTCGCGTGGGTCTTTGGCGAAAATAACGTCAACGTTATCGAAGCGAATAATGCTCATGCGTCGGCTCCTTTTTTAGCGTCCGGCTGTTTGCAGATCCGATCGAGCATGATCGCCAGTAACACAATCGCCAGCCCGGCTTCAAAGCCCAAGGCAATGTCCGCCGTGTTGAGCGCGTTGACCACCGGTTTACCCAGGCCATCGGCGCCGACCAGCGCGGCGATCACCACCATCGACAGCGACAGCATGATGCATTGCGTGATCCCGGCGGCGATGCTCGGCATCGCGTGGGGCAGCTCGATGCGAGTGAGTAGCTGGCGGCGCGAACAGCCAAAGGCCTTGCCCGCGTCGAGCAGCTCGTGGGGCACGTCACGGATGCCCAGATAGGTCAGGCGAATCGGCGCGGCAATCGCAAACACCACCGTGGAAATCAGCCCCGGTACCACGCCCAGCCCAAACAGGGTCAAGGTCGGGATCAGGTATACGAAGGTTGGCACGGTCTGCATCAGGTCCAGCACCGGGCGCATGAAGGTGTAGAACATCGGCTTGTGCGCGGCAAGAATGCCCAGCGGCACGCCGATCAGTACGCAGACAAAGGTGGCGAACAGCACCTGGGCCAGGGTTTCCATGGTCTCTTGCCAGTAACCCAGGTTCAGAATCAGCAGGAACGACAGCGCCACAAACACGGTCAGCCCCCATTTGCGCTGAATCGAGTGTGCGAGCAGGGCAATCAGCCCGATAAACACAAAGGGGTTGAACCAGGTCAGCGCAAACGTCACGCCGTGGATCATCGTTTCCAGCGTGGTTGCAATCGCGTCGAAGGTGCTGGCGCCGTGCTGCGTCAGCCAGTCGACGAAGCCTGCAATGTACTGGCCTAGCGGGAGTTTTTGATCAATCAGCATGGTAGTTAACGTCCGCATGCAGGGAAATTGAATCGACGCCAGACGGGCACGCCGTCTGGCGCCCGCGATTACTGGCCGAGGCTGGCTTTGACGGCCTCCAGGCCCGGTTTGCCGTCAATCGTGGTCACGCCAGCCAGCCAGGTTTCAAGTACTTGGGGGTTCTGTTTGAGCCAGGCTTTGGCGGCGACGTCCGGTTTGATCTTGTCATCCAGCACCTTGCCCATCAGGGTGCTTTCCATATCCAGGGTGAATACCAGGTTTTTCAGCAACTGGCCGACGTTGCTGCACTCATCGACATAGCCTTTACGGGTGTTGGTATAGATCGTGGCCTGACCGTAGTTGGGGCCGAAAAAGTCATCGCCGCCGGTGAGGTACTTCATCTTGAAGCGAGTGTTCATCGGGTGCGGTTCCCAACCCAGAAACACCACGTCGGTGTCACGGCGCTGGGCGCGGTCGACCTGTGACAGCATCCCGGCTTCGCTGGACTCCACCACCTTGAAACCTGCGTCTTTGAGGCCGAACGCGTTCTTGTCGATCATGGTTTGGATCATGCGGTTGCCATCGTTGCCGGGCTCGATGCCGTAGATCTTGGCGCCCAGCTCTTTCTTGAACTTGGGCAAGTCGGCAAAGTCTTTGAGGCCCTTGTTATAGAGCGCCTCAGGCACGGCCAGGGTGTATTTGGCGTTCTCCAGGTTGGCGCGCACGGTTTCGACGGTGCCCGCATCGCGGTAGGCCTTGATGTCGTTTTCCATGGTCGGCATCCAGTTGCCGAGGA
>JAZKIA010000104.1:0-13795 GCA_040385125.1 Pseudomonadota bacterium
TCGCCGATGGTAGTGTGGGGTTTCCCCATGTGAGAGTAGGTCATCGTCAAGATTATATTCCGAAACCCCTGTCTGCTTACGCAGACAGGGGTTTTGTATTTGCGCGACACAAATCTGAACTCTCCTGCCTCCTCCTCGCTGAAAACGCTCATCTCTCCTCTTAAAGGCCACGCTTAAACAAGCGGGTTTGTACTTTCGTCGGATTAAACAAATTGAGGCTACAAACGGTTAAGTTTTCCGCCATTGATGCCGACAGCCTGTTGAGCAATGCGTGCATTTAGTAGCGCCGCCTCCTCCAAAAGGTGCCTGCGCCGTTAAACGGAATGTTTTCCGCATACGCATCCCACTTTTTGGCATAAGAAGTCCATGCAATGAATCTCAAGTTCAGTCATAAAATTCTTCTGGCCGCTTCAGGCGTCGTGGTTCTGGCGTTTGCGTTGTTTACTTTGTACAACGACTATCTGCAGCGAAATACCATCAAGCAAAACATTGAGTCGTCTGTGCAACAGGCGGGCAATCTGACTGCCAGCAGCGTTCAAAATTGGCTGAGTGGCCGTATCCTAGTATTGGAGAGCCTCGCACAAAACGTTGCCCATCAAGGTAGCCAGGCTGACTTGCCTGGGTTGGTTGACCAGCCTGCATTCACCTCGAACTTTCAGTTCACGTACGTCGGTCAAGCCAATGGTGTGTTTACCCAGCGTCCTGACGCCAAAATGCCAGATGGTTATGACCCTCGTCAGCGGCCTTGGTACAAACAAAGTGTGAACGCTGGCCAGACCATGCTGACACCTCCTTACATGGCTGCTGTAGGCGGTTTGATTGTGACTATCGCCATGCCGGTCAAGAAGGACGGCGATCTGTTGGGCGTGGTGGGTGGTGACCTGAGCCTGGACAGCCTGGTCAAAATCATCAATTCCGTTGATTCCGGTGGTTTGGGTTACGCGTTTTTGGTGAGCGGTGATGGTCAGGTTATTGTCAGTCCGGACAAAGATCAGGTAATGAAAAACCTGAAGGATATTTATCCAGCCAGTTCTTTGAATATCAAAAAAGGTATTCAGGAAGTCACGCTCAATGGCCATGAACGGATTATCTCGTTCACTCCGGTGACAGGCTTGCCCTCTGCCGATTGGTATATCGGTCAATCGCTGGATAAGGAAAAGGCTTATGCGCCTCTGTCTAAATTCCGCACCTCGGCATTGATCGCGATGTTTATTGCTGTGGCAGCGATTGCAGTGCTGCTGAGCCTGTTGATCCAGGTGCTGATGCGCCCATTGAACACCATGGGACGAGCCATGCGGGACATCGCCCAAGGTGAAGGTGATCTGACGCGCCGTTTGGTAATTGAGAATAAAGACGAATTTGGTGAGTTGGCCGGCTCATTCAACCAGTTCGTTGAACGCATTCACGCGTCAATCAGCGAAGTGTCTTCCGCTACTCGCCAGGTGCATGATTTGTCCCAGCGAGTTATGGCTTCGTCCAATGCGTCGATTGTCGGCTCAGACGAACAAAGTGCACGGACTAACAGCGTTGCAGCAGCCATCAACGAACTGGGCGCCGCCACCCAGGAGATCGCCCGTAATGCCGCCGATGCTTCACAGCATGCCAGCGGTGCAAGCGAGCAGGCTGACGATGGCCGAAAAGTTGTTGAGCAGACGATTCAGGCGATGACCGAGCTCTCGCAGAAAATCAGCTTGTCGTGCGCACAAATCGAAACCCTGAATGCCAGCACTGACAACATTGGTCATATTCTGGATGTAATCAAAGGCATCTCTCAGCAAACCAACCTGTTGGCCCTCAACGCGGCCATTGAGGCCGCACGTGCCGGCGAAGCAGGTAGAGGATTTGCGGTGGTGGCAGATGAGGTGCGTAACCTCGCTCACCGCACTCAGGAGTCGGCAGAGGAGATTCATAAAATGATCACCTCGTTGCAAGTGGGTTCTCGCGAGGCTGTCAGCACCATGAATGCGAGCCAGATTTCCAGTGAGGACAGTGTTGAAGTGGCCAATCAGGCCGGTGCTCGATTGATCAGCGTGACTCAGCGTATTGAAGAAATTGACGGGATGAACCAATCGGTTGCCGCGGCCACTGAAGAACAAACTGCGGTGGTCGAAACTCTCAACGTCGATATCAATCAGATAAACCTGCTGAACCAGCAAGGTGTGGTAAATCTCAACGAAACTCTCAAAGACTGCGATGCGCTTTCGCAGCAAGCCAACCGCCTTAAGCAACTGGTCGACAGCTTCAAGATTTGACGTACAGGCGGTGATGGCGCGCCGACTCCCTCACCGCCATCCGCGACTTATCCACAGCCCTGATGTTTTCAACGTCAGGGCTTTTTTTGTGTCTGGCTGTCCAAGTAGTGAGTAATAGCCTTTACCCCGCGCTGCAAATGAATCCCCAGCTCCGCCACACACGATTCAATGTCTTTGGCCTTGGCATGACGCAGTAGTGCGCGGTGGTCGTCCTGGCACAATTTGCCGAGATTCATTTGCTCAAGGTTGAAGCGCAGAAAGCGCTCCTCCTCAACAAGGCCTGCTTCGATCAGTGCCAACAGTTTTTTATTGGGAGCTTTACGGTAAAGAGACTGATGAAAAAGTCGATTTAATGTGCCTATTTTGCTCAGGTCTGTTTCAACTTCAAGCGCTTCGATATAGCCAGATGCCGCCTCGAAATCCTCCTCACTCAACAAGGGCAATGACAGGCGCAGCGCCTGGACCTCGAGTAATAGACGAATCTCATAGGTTTCCAGCGAGTTGTCCTCAATCAAGGGCGCGACCACGGCCCCCTTGTGCTGCACAACATTAAGCAACCCTTGGGCTTCAAGTTGACGCAGAGCCTCGCGAACCGGCATACGGCTGACACCGAACAAAATTGCTAGCGCCTGCTGACGTATAGCGGTGCCGCAGGGTAAGCGGCCATCTAGGATCGCGTTGCGCAAGGCCTCTTCAATAACAGACCTGGCCTTATGCGCAGGTATGGGCCCGCTTACTTCAATGCTGCTTAAGGGATGATGTTTAACAACCACGTTGGGACTCCCTGGAGCGGAAGATCGGCCCGCTTGTTTGGATCCAAGAAACGTTAGGTTCTGCTCGAATGCCTGTCAAACTTTGTTACGAATAGACTGGCGCAGGAATTAACATGCTGATCAAACGCCTCAGGATCTGTCCATCGATGACCCGCAAGCTCGACTATATTTGACGTGCGCGGCTGCCGAATGCAGCTGCCAAAATGACCGGAGTCCACGTGATGCAATCGCCCACCCATAGTCTTCCTGCGTTATTCAAACAGCTGGGATTACCAGCCGAACCCGCTGATATCGAAAAATTTGTGTCATCGCATTCACCTCTCAAAGCCGATTTAAAACTGGAAGACGCGTTTTTCTGGACGCCAACCCAAGCCGAGTTTTTGCGCGAAGAAATTCTTGAAGATGCTGATTGGGCTGAAGTTGTCGACCAATTAAATCTGATGCTTCGCCCAAAACCGGTCACGGGGAAACAGAATTAATTAGTAACACTTGACTGAGATCATCTGGCCGCGCAGTATTAATAGTTAGCAAACTAACATTGTGTGACACCTCTTGTCCGACCCTCTTGATCTACTGCAAATGAGCATCAGCACCGGCATGGTGGTTGCGACTCGCCATTGGCGACGCGTCTGCCAGGCCACGTTGGTCAATTACGGGATCTCCGAAGCCTGCGCCATGCCGTTGCTTATTATCGGCCGTTTGGGTGAAGGCGTACGACAAGTCACTGTGGCCCAGGCTGCTGGAATGGAAAGTCCATCGCTGGTTCGCCTGCTCGATCAAATGTGTAAGGCGGGCTATGTGCGACGAAGTGAAGACGCCAGTGACCGCCGAGCCAAAACCCTGAGTCTGACTGACACCGGCCGAGCGCTGGTGCAATCGATCGAAGCTCAGCTTGTACAGCTGAGGCGGGCGGCACTGGCAGGGGTTTCGGTCGAAGATCAAGAAGCTGCCTTGCGGGTAATCAAAGCCTTTGAGGCCGCCGGTCAACTGCCTGACGGAGCGACCTTTTGAACGGCTTTTTCAGCAGCATGCCGCCTGCCCGCGATTGGTTCTATGGCGTACGTACCTTCGCCGCATCAATGATTGCGCTGTACATTGCGCTATTGATGGAAATGCCCCGCCCTTATTGGGCCATGGCGACGGTGTACATCGTCTCCAGCCCCTTCGTCGGGCCAACCAGCTCCAAAGCCGTGTACCGTGCCCTGGGTACTTTGATCGGTGCGGCAGCAGCCGTGTTCTTTGTGCCTCTGTTTGTGCAAACGCCGTTTCTGCTGGTGCTGGTGATTGCGCTCTGGACCGGCATCTTGCTGTTCTTGTCGATGCACCTGCGCACCGCCAACAGCTATGTGTTCATGCTCGCCGGCTACACCATGCCGATGATTGCCTTGCCGGTTGTGGATAACCCGCTGAACGTATTTGATATTGCCGTTTCGCGTACCGAAGAAATCCTGCTCGGCATTGTCTGTGCCGCAGTGGTGGGGAGCATGTTCTGGCCTCGGCGTCTGGCCCCGGTGTTTGTCGATGCAGCGGGCAAATGGTTTGACGACGCGTCCAACTACAGCAAACATTTTTTGGCGCGTGACGTAGAGCCCAGCAAGGCCAGCGGCTTGCGCTCATCAATGGTGGCAACTTTCAACAGCCTGGAGATGATGATCGGTCAATTGCCCCACGAAGGTGCGTTACCGCACACCGTGCGCAATACCAAAGAATTGCGTGGGCGCATGATTCACCTGCTTCCGGTGATCGATGCACTGGACGATGCATTGCACGCTCTGGAGCGTCGTACACCCGAGGGGCTGGAAAAAATCACGCCCCTGTTGGCGAAAACCGGCGATTGGCTTGAAAGCACTCGCGAAGGTGCACCCGTCGAGGCCTGGAAGGCGTTGCGTCATGAGCTTGAACAGCTGCAACCCAGTGCTGAGGCGCTGGATGATCGACGCCAACTCGTATTCTCCAACGTGCTCTACCGACTGGGTGAATGGATTGATTTGTGGCAAGACTGCCGAAGCCTGCAACACGCTATATCGACCGGCAGTCAGGACGTCTGGCGTGCGGTTTATCGGCATTGGCGCCTAGGCCGACTGACACCGTTTCTCGACCGTGGGCTGATGTTGTATTCCGCGTGTTCCACCGTGACCGCCATTGTCGTTGCTTGCGTGCTATGGATCTTGCTCGGCTGGACTGACGGCGCCAGCGCGGTGATTCTGGCTGCCGTGGCCTGCAGTTTTTTTGCGGCGATGGACGACCCGGCACCGCAGATTTACCGGTTCTTTTTTTGGACCTCGCTGTCGGTGCTATTCGCCAGCCTGTACCTGTTTGTGATCCTGCCCAACCTGCATGACTTTCCGATGCTGGTACTGGCGTTTGCCGTGCCATTTATCTGTGTCGGCACGCTGACGGTACAGCCGCGTTTTTACTTGGGCACGTTGCTGACCATCGTCAACACCGCGTCGTTTGTCAGCATTCAGGGGGCCTATGACGCAGACTTCATGATGTTCATTAACGCCAACCTGGCAGGCCCAATTGGGCTACTGTTCGCCTTCATTTGGACCCTGATTGCACGTCCGTTTGGGGCTGAGCTGGCGGCCAAGCGCCTGACGCGTTTCAGCTGGCGCGACATCGTCACCCTGACCCGGCCTGCGACCCTCGCCGAACACCGACGCATGGGCGTACAAATGCTGGACCGGTTGATGCAACACCTGCCACGCCTGGCGATGACCGGCCAAGACACCGGCACCGCCTTGCGCGAACTGCGTGTGGCGCTCAACTTGCTGGACTTGCTGGCCTATGTACCACGGGTGACCGGTGAGCGGCATCGCTTGCTGGGCCGGGTCGTTAATGAAGTGGGCGAGTACTTTAGCGCCTGCCTCAAGGCCGGCGAGCGTCTGCCAATGCCCACGGGCTTGCAAGTGACCATGGAGCGCGCCCGGCGTGCGCTTAATGTTCACGACCTGCAAGACGAAGGTGAAGCCCGAGTGCACCTGCTCCATGCCCTCAGTGGCTTGCGTTTGGCAATATTGCCGGGTGTGGAATTTATCGTCGACCAGGGCGACCTGCCACAGGCCCATACCCATGGCATTGATGGAGCGCCGCTATGATCGGTGAAGTAGATATCAGTGGGGTATTTCTGCCCACACTTTTGGTGTTGATGGGCATCACCTACGTACTTTTTTTGGTGGTTCACGCGTTACTTTCGCGTGTGCACTTTTACCGCCTGGTCTGGCACCGGGCTTTATTCAACGTCGGTCTCTACGCTTTGCTGCTCGGCGTTGTGGATTCGTTTAGTCGATATCTGATGACATGAAAAAACCTTTACTGACCTTGGGCCGCGTTGTTCTCACCTTATTGGTAGTGGCGTTTGCCTGCGTTGTGGTCTGGCGCATGACCATGTACTACATGTTTGCACCGTGGACGCGGGACGGACATATCCGTGCCGACGTGGTGCAAATTGCTCCTGATGTCTCGGGCCTGATCAAGCAAGTGGATGTGCGCGATAACCAGCCAGTTACTCGTGATCAAGTGCTGTTCGTTATTGATCAGGAGCGCTTCAAGCTGGCTTTGCGCCAAGCCCAGGCGACAGTCGCTGACCGCAAGGAAACCTTGGCTCAGGCCCAGCGCGAAAATCGTCGTAACCGGGGGTTGGGCAACCTTGTCGCCCGTGAGCTACTTGAGGAAAGTCAGTCGCGAGAGTTGCGAGCCCAAGCCGCACTGATTGAAGCCGAAGTGATGGTAGACAGCGCCCAGCTCAACCTGGACCGAACGGTGGTTCGCAGTCCGGTCGAGGGCTACGTCAACGACCGAGCGCCACGGGTCAATGAATTCGTCACCGCTGGGCGGCCAGTGTTGTCGATTGTCGACAGCAGCTCGTTCCATATCGACGGCTATTTTGAGGAAACCAAACTGGATGGCATCCATGTCGGCCAGGACGTTGATATCCGTGTAGTGGGCGACAATGCTCGCTTGCGCGGCCATGTCGAAAGCATTGTGGCGGGCATTGAAGACCGCGACCGCACCAGCGGTCAAAACCTGCTGCCCAACGTCAATCCGGCGTTCAGCTGGGTGCGGCTGGCGCAGCGGATTCCCGTGCGCATTGTGTTTGATGACGTGCCTGAAGACTTCCGCATGATCGCCGGACGTACCGCTACGGTGTCCATCATCGAAGGCGGCGCCAAAACCAAGCCTGCCCAGGAGACCGCGCCATGAAAGCTGTTCACCTGGTAGCCGCAGGGCTGGGTTTGCTGCTGTCGGGTTGCCAGTTACTGGGCCCCGATTATCACATGCCCAAAGACGCGGCCATGCAGCGCGCCGACTTGCAGGGCGAGTTGGCGGGTGAGGGCGCCAACGTGGTCTCGGCACCGGTACCCAGCGATTGGTGGAAACTCTACCAGGATCAGAAATTGAACGAGCTGGTGCGTCAGGCACTGGCCTCCAACACCGACTTGCGGGTGGCGGCCGCCAACCTGTCACGGGCGCGGGCTCAGGTTGAGCAGGCGCAGTCGGCGGGAGGCTGGAGCGGTTCGGTGAAGGCGGGTGCCCAGCGCTTGCAAGAGTCCGGCGAAGCCTTCCTGTTGGCGGACAAAGTCCCGGTAGCTAACGTCGGCGACCTGGGCATTAGCACCTCGTATCAATTCGACTTGTGGGGGACGTTGCAGCGTGGCATCGAAGCGGCGCAGGCCAACGCCGATGCTACTCAGGCAGCCGCTGACACCGCGCGGATCACCTTGGTGGCTGACGTGGTACGTGCATACACCCAGGTGTGTGCTGCGAACGAAGAACACGACATCGCCGAAGAGTCGTTAAAACTGCAAGCTCAGAGCACAAGCCTGACCCAACGCTTGCGTGACGCCGGTCGAGGTGATGAAACCCAGGTCACGCGCTCCGAAACCCAATTCAGATCGTTGCGTGCCGAGCTGCCACGTTACGAGGCCATGCGTCAGTCCGGACTGTTCCGTTTGTCGATGCTACTGGCCAAGCCGCTGGACCAACTGCCAGCGGGTGTTGCCACCTGCGCCGAGCTGCCGCACATCGCGCAACTGCTGCCCGTGGGTGACGGTGCTGCATTGCTCAAGCGCCGCCCTGACGTGCGTCAGGCCGAACGTCACCTGGCCGCCGCAACCGCCCAGATTGGCGTTGCTACTGGTTCGCTGTATCCCGACATCAGCATTGGCGCGAGCATTGGTACGATAGGTCTTTTGGAGAATCTGGGTACCGCCCCGGCCAACCATTGGGGTTTCGGTCCGTTGCTGACGTGGACTATCCCGACCAATGGCTCGCGTGCCCGTATTCGCGAAGCCGAGGCGGCCACGCAAGGGGCGTTGGCCAAGTTTGACGGCGTGGTGCTCAACGCCATCCGCGAGACCCAGACCAGCCTCGTGCAATACACCTCCTTGCTCCAGCGCCGTGATGCGTTGGCCGAAGCCGGTGAGTCCGCCAAGACGGCTGCCGAACAAACTCACCAGTTCTTCCAGGCCGGACGTGAATCCTTCATTGCTGACCTGCAGGCCACGCGCACCTATACCGACGTGCGCGCGCAATTGGCTGGGGCCAATACCCAAGTCGCCATGAGCCAAATCGATCTGTTTTTGGCCCTCGGTGGCGGCTGGGAAAATGGACGAACACATACTCCGGCCAACGCGAAACCCTGACAGCGTTGCTATGCTCTGAGCTATCGGTACAGGAACGATGGCTCAGGGCGACGCAGGTCTACAGCCCTCTCCATCGCGCAGGCATTGCTTGATGGGGATACTAATAATGAAAAACCCTTATGCTCCCGGTTTCTGGTGTGCGGTCGTGGCGCTGGTGCTGCTCTCTGCTACCTACTTCTACGGCATCATGCTGGCGCATCAAATCGATAAGGCGATGATTTTTCTCGACAGCGCCAGCGCCCTGATCGCGGTATTGGCCATCGTGGTCGTGGCCTGCGCGTCAGTGCAAACCCGGCAAATCAAAAAACGTCAGATCGACCAAGGCCAGACCCGGGTCATGATCTGGGACACCAAGGTCGCACTCCGCCGGGTCGAGACGGTATTCGACCGCTATTTTTGGGGTAGCTATTGGCAGCCCGGCCGCACTTTCCAAGAGTTCATGGGCGAACTCACCGGCACCCCGCTGGAAAAAAGCCTCGAGGCCTTGAAAGCCCAATGCCTGAAACTCGACAAAGCCCTGCCCAGCGAAGACCGCCAATGGCTCGAAAACGCCCGTGAACTCTCGGATGTTGCGGCGGCTATGGCGCGTGAGCGTTATCAGTTGGATTACTCCGACGTGACGTTTAATTCGGTAGGTGAAACCTGCCTGGATCACGACCTGGAAGTACTGGTGTACACCTGGAGCGCGAGCCTCAAAAGTTTCGACCATCAACTCGATGACATCGAGCAACGCTACGCCTGACTCGCGACACATCTGGAGCCATTCAACAACAGCTCCTGGCCAGTTCGCCAGTGTTAACCTGCTGCCACTTTTCGGCCCATGAAGGGCTTAACAAAGACCACTTATCTTTCAACACAACGGACATTGAACAGGTCAATTGATGAATAAACCATTAGGCGTACTGGTAGGGATCGTTGTTGTTGCAGGTGCTCTGAACACGGCTGGCGCGTGGTACACCGGGAGCAAAATTGAAAGCGTGCTACAGGCCGCGGTTCAGGACGCCAACCAGGAACTGGTATCGCAGCTGCAAGGCACCACGGCCCACGGCACACTCGAACTGATTTCCCTTGAGCGCCACCTCTACAGCAGCACTGCACACTATCGCCTGAAGGTTCAGGACAGCTCATCAGGGCCGGACGCCGAACCGTTGGAGCTACTGTTTGTCGACAACATCGAGCATGGGCCGTTGCCTTGGTCGCGTATCAAGACCTTCAAGTGGATGCCCGTGATGGCGACCAGCAACTATTTGCTGGAAAAAACCCCCTTCACCGAAAGATGGTTCGCTGCGGCCAAGGACCAGTCACCGCTCAAAGGCCAAGTCACATTGAGCTACAACCGCTCGGTTGAGGCGCGTATGGAGTTGCTGGCGCTGGAGGCGAAGGTGGATGAGAACGCCAGCCTTAGCTTCTCGGGTTTGACTGTAGACGTTGAAACCGACGCAGGCGGACAGAACCTCAAAGCCAAGGGCTACATGGATCACCTGAAAATCCATGCGACCACGATCAACAAGCCGCCTGTAACGGTCGAACTGAGCGGCCTGACCGTTGCCAGCGATCTGAACAAAAGCGCCTACGGCTTTTACCTAGGCCAGAATATTCTGGCGTTGAGTGCCGGCCAGTTTACCTTTGGCGAGCGCCAGTCAGTGCTCCAGATCAACCAATTTGAATACGCAGGTTCTGCCGCAGCCAATGGCAGCCTGTTGTCCGGGCGGCTGGCTTACAACGTGGGCGATATCACGCTGGATGGCAAGCCGGTGGGCAGCGCACAAATGGTCATGACCGCCAGCAGCCTGGACATTCCAGCCATGCAATCGCTGATGCAGATCTACCAGACCAAATTACAGCCCCAAGTCGACGGCACTTTGCCGGTGGTGCAACTGAGCGCGGCAGAACAAACCCGGATGCAAGCCGATGTTGAAAAACTATTGGCCGCCAAACCCCAGCTGGCGCTGGAAAAACTCACGCTTAAAACAGCCCGTGGCGAAAGTCAGTTTAACCTTGCAGTGAGCCTGGCCCAGCCGACTTCGTTTGAGCAGCCGCCCATCGAAATCACCCGGCAAATGGTGACCGCGTTGGCTGCCAAACTGCAGTTGTCCAAACTCATGATCGCAGACTTGTCGAGCGTTCAATCGCAGCTGGCAGGACAAACCGACCCACAAGCCATTGCTGAAGCAGCAACCATGAACGGCGAAATGGCGGGCGTCATGGCGGTGCAAACCGGACTGGCAAAAGTGGATGGCAACAACATTGTGTCATCGCTCAACTATGCAGGAGACCAAGTGGACTTCAATGGTCAAAAAATGAATCTTGAGGAATTCATCCGCATCATTGCGACCCGCTTGGAGGGTAACGTAGCCAGCCGCTAACAGCGGTGCAGAGCACTGACCAGGCAGTTTCAGTGCGTACTGATAACTGTCTGGTACCGCCCATCTGCTCAGATGGGCTTCATCCCCAAAATGCCAAGCGTTACCTGCCCGCTACGACCCTACGTCGCTTTTATTAAAAATATAATACGGAATGATGCAAGGTCAAAAATCTCATTAATTCCTCATTGGACTATCACTCGGTGCGTGTTTAATTTCGCCTGAATATTATTTCATGATAATGAAATTATCAGCGGTGTGCAGGCAAGTCTAACTGGGTAAGTAGCGGTCTATAATTTGCTGTTACGGCACTTTATTGCGACTGTTTTCGGGTTGAACTTTTCTCTTTGACGATAACTTTTAGCCGGTTAGTATCCGTATAAGCGAGTCGTTTATGTGGGCCGTAAAGTTCGGCCACACGACGTCTTGCTGACCCTTGCATCTTTTTATAGGCAGGTTCGGTTTGCTGAACGAAAGGATGCCCACCCCCGGTGTTCCCGGGCAAAGGACACGGAGCGTCTACGGTGATCAAGCTCTTGCGCAAGCGCTGCCTTTCCTGCTTGGAGCCAGCACAGTGTTTCACTGTGACGTCCCTGTGCAACGCCCATTGCCACCTTGCGCACCCGGTGAAATACCTGGCGCCCAGTGAGCGCGCCGGTGTGGGCTGAGCACGGTGTTGATTTAAAATTTATATAACACTCGCTAATTCGAATGTTCAGTCTCTGATTAAGAGGCTGCGTAGGCGTTCGACTCGCTTTTGTTATTGGTTTTGATTAGCTGATTATAAAAAGGTGTGTGATGAAAAATATTGTCATTGTCGATAAATCGACGGGGGCGGCGACCGAACAGGCGTTTGGTAACGTTGCCCTTAATGAAACCAGTATTATAAAACTGCCCATAAGCCCGGCTAACATTCAATCGATGCAACAGTCGGGCAAGAACCTGGTCGTGACGCTGAAGTCTGGCGAAACGGTCACGATCCAGAATTTCTTTGTGGTCGGTGAGGACGGTACAGCAAACCAGCTGGTCCTTGAAAACGAGGACGGCACGCTACTTCTTGGCAGCTACTCCTCCCCTTATTCAGGCTTTACATTCAGCGAAATCGGGTCACTTGATGACCTGATGCTGGCCGCACAAGCAGGCGGCAGCACTCCGGACTGGCTTGTCTGGGGGCTGAGCTTGCTGGGTGTCGGTGCTGCAATTGCCGCGCTAAGTAATGGCGGCGGGGGTGGTGGCGGAGGCCGAGGCGGGGCGGACACTACAGCCCCGGAGGCCCCGACAGACCTTAGCGTTGCGGCTGATGGCCTGAGCGTTTCCGGTAAAGGTGAGCCGAACACCACCGTGACCATCAAAGACGCTGCAGGCAACATCATCGGCACCGGTCAAGTCGGCGCCGATGGCAACTTCGAAGTTGAGTTGGATAACCCGCAAGTCAATGGTGAAAACCTTGACGTAACCCTTACGGATAAGGCCGGCAACGTCTCGCCCCCAGCTGAAGTAGTGGCTGGTGATACGACAGCTCCTGACGCTCCGACGGGGCTCAGTGTTTCCGCTGATGGCACGACGGTTACGGGTAAAGGTGAGCCAAACTCCACCGTGACCATCAAGGATGCCGACGGCAACACCATTGGTACTGGCCAAGTTGATGCCGATGGCAACTTCACGGTTGAGTTGGATACCCCGCAAGTGAATGGCGAAAGCCTGGACGTGACTCTTACGGATCCCGCCGGCAACGTCTCGCCCCCAGTTGAAGTAGTGGCTGGCGATACGACAGCTCCTGACGCTCCGACGGAACTCAGAGTTTCCGTAGATGGGCTGACGGTCACTGGTAAAGGTGAGCCAAACTCCACCGTGACCATCAAGGATGCCGACGGCAACACCATTGGTACTGGCCAAGTTGATGCCGATGGCAACTTCACGGTTGAGTTGGATACCCCGCAAGTGAATGGCGAAGTACTGCAGGTGACCCTGACCGATGCGGCCGGCAACGTCTCGGACCCAACGTCAGTCATAGGTTTGGGTACCGGATCTGTTGATACGACCGCCCCTGATGCTCCAACAGACCTCTTCGTTTCCGCTGATGGCAAAACCATCTCTGGCAAGGGTGAAGCGAACACCACCGTCAACATAACGGACGACGAAGGTAACAACATCGGCACGGGAACGGTCGCTGCAGATGGCACCTTCCTGTTTACGTTGAACGCTCCACAAATCAATGGCAAAACACTGAGCGCGACTCTGACCGATGCGGCCAACAACGTCTCGGACTCATCGCAAGTACTAAGTCCAGATATCGATGACACCGATGCTGATGCTGATGCTGATGCTGATGCTGATGCTGATGCGGATGCGGATGCGGATGCGGATGCGGATGCGGATGCCGACGCCGATGCTGACGCCGACGCCGACGCCGATGCTGACGCCGACGCCGACGCCGATGCTGACGCGGATGCTGATGCTGATGCTGATGCCGATGCCGATGCCGATGCCGATGCTGATGCTGATGCCGACGCCGACGCCGACGCCGACGCCGACGCCGACGCTGATGCTGATGCTGATGCTGATGCTGATGCCGACGCTGACGCTGACGCTGATGCTGATGCTGATGCTGATGCTGATGCTGATGCCGACGCTGATGCCGATGCCGATGCCGATGCTGATGCTGATGCTGATGCCGATGCTGATGCTGATGCTGATGCTGATGCTGATGCTGATGCTGACGCCGATGCCGATGCCGATGCCGATGCCGATGCCGATGCCGA
>JAZKIA010000105.1:0-11155 GCA_040385125.1 Pseudomonadota bacterium
GTCTAAGACCGCTTCTTCATATCCCCCATTCCCTTAAAAGTCAGCCGCTATAGCGACAAGGACGAAGTCATGACCATTGAAAAGCAAAATCCCGAGTTTGATCTGAGCGGCCCTCAACCTCCGCGCCCCGATCTGCGCTGCTACAGCGTCGGTGATCAAGATTGGGTTGCCGCTACAAGCGAGGGCGAGGCCCGTCGCGTCCTGGCCGAAATGAACGGCGATGACCCTGTCGACTATGCGGACTGGGATGTCGAGTTGACCAGTGAGGCGATGCTCGACCGGCAGTGGACCGATGAAGATCCGCCGCACGCCGAATGCGGTTGTCTCCGCGATTGGCTAGCTGAAGCAACTAAGTCCACTTACCTGATGGGAACAGAGTGAAGCTATGAGCCTTCGCCAACGAATCACTACCTACATGAGCGGGGAGCAAGCCTCCAGCGGATGGTTTCCCACCTGGTGGTATCGATACCACATCGAGCCGTTCACAACCAAACAGATCAGGCGGGAGCTGGAGAGCATGAAGCGGGATGGCCTGGTCGAGTCTGACCACAGCCAGAGCAATAACACCAAATGGAAGCTGATGCTTCAAGACAGTAAGGTCGCACCATGACCCACCAACCAAAAGGCGGTATGTGCTGCGCTTGCCAGCACGCCCGCCGAGATTGCAGCGCCCTTCCCTTCAAGACTATGCCGCCGATTCAGCGCGACACCAGCGCAGTCATCGTGCGCTGCACCGACTTCAAGCGGTAGGCCTAAGCCTCAACCTAACCCACCCTCTGCCGCCCACCGCGGCGGCATGGAGACACGCGCATGGAAACTGAAATCCTCTCAGAGGAAGAGCTGGCCGACCTTACCGGCTACAAACACCGCGGCTACCAGCGTCAATGGCTCAAGGCACGCAACTGGGTCTTTATCGAAAGTCGCGGTGGTCGCCCTCTCGTTGGCCGGATGTTCGCCCGCATGAAACTCGGAATAATTTCGCCAACACTCGCAGCCCAACCCCCACCACCAGCCCCTACCTGGACCCCTGACTTTTCTCGAGTAAGTTGAAATGCGCCCTCGCAAAACCGAAAACCAACACCTGCCGCCAAGGATGTATCAGCGCACGCGCCTGCGTAAAAACGGGAAAGTGTGGACGGCTTACTATTACCGCGATGCAACGGGACATGACATTCCGCTGGGCAAGGATATTAACCAGGCCCGTATGAAGTGGGCTGAGCTGGAGTCAAAAGAAACGCCTTTAGACCTGCTAGTAATGAGGGGGATATTTGATCGATACGCCAGAGATATCATTCCGAAGAAGGCTCCAAGGACGCAAAAAGATAATGCCGCTGAACTTCGCCAACTTAGGGCTGTTTTTAATGATGCGCCAATTGATGCGATCACGCCCTCTATGGTCGCTCAATATCGTGATGCCCGATCTGCAAAGACTCGAGCTAACAGAGAACTCGCTTTGCTCTCGCATGTATTCAACATTGCCAGGGAGTGGGGATTAACTCGACAGGAGAATCCGTGCCTCGGCGTGCGCAAGAACAAAGAGAAGCCCAGAGACTATTACGCCAATGACAAAGTGTGGGCGGCAGTTTATGGCTGCGCCTCACAAGAAGTTCAGGATGCGATGGACTTGGCCTATCTGACAGGGCAACGCCCTGCAGATGTTTTGGCGATGCGCCGAGACGACATGGTGGGGGATTTCCTGGTGGTAAGCCAAGGTAAGACGGGCAAGCGCTTGCGCATCCACTTGAACACCAGCATCGGCCGCAGCAGTCTCGGGCTGCTGCTTGACCAAATCGTGCAGCGCAATGCTGCTCACACCTCGCCTTATTTCATTCTCAGCAAAAGCGGTGTGCGGGTGTCCTGGCAAATGATGCGCAACCGCTGGGACGCCACTCGCTTGCTTGCCGCTGACAGGGCAAGAGCATCGGGATCAGAGGAGGAAGCAAAGCGGATCATGCAATTTCAATTTCGAGACATCAGGCCAAAGGCTGCGTCGGAAATTGCAGATATTTCGGAGGCGAGCGCGCTTCTTGGGCACTCAAAAGAAGGGATTACGGAACGGGTTTACCGGCGTGTTGGAGCCATCGCTAAGCCCACAAAGTGAAATAGTTATGGAACACCACGCCCAAAGTAATGGAACGCTTCACTTTCCCGCGCCCAATAAAAAACCCCGTAGACCAATGTCTACGGGGCTTTCAATGTGGAGGCCGAAGCCGGAATCGAACCGGCGTGGGCGGATTTGCAATCCGCTGCATAACCATTTTGCTATTCGGCCAATTGTGCTTGAAATTTCAATTGAAACATCAAATACAAGAAACTTTGCTTAGCGAATCTGTCGCTACAAGCCTTTGATTCTTCAGTACTTCAGGTTGTTGCCCTGAGCTGATGGCGCGCATTATGGACTAGATGTTTGAGACTGGCAACCCCCTGAATTCTAATAATTTTTAGTTAATGCCTAGGGGGGCCAAGCGCCTCTGTATCTCGGCCCTTGGCCTTCGTCCTTCGCCTACATCTCTAGCGTCCTACTGCAAGTGTCATCTATATCCCCAAGCCTTAGAGACTCGGCTGACTTCAAGCCGCATGAGGCTCACGTAAAGTCTCGCCGCCGTTAACGAACGGACTTACGAACTTACTGGAGCTTTATGATGAAAAAGATATGGATGACTGCCGCCGTTGCTGCAGTGGTGTTGGCAACGAGTGGTTGCATGAGTCACAACGTAAGCCAACCTAACGCTCCGATCGCCGGCACGGTGACAGCCGATCTGAAGGCCAATATTGAAGTCGGCAGCGAGATTACCGGCCAGTCTTCGTCGAACATCTTGTTCGGCTTGCTGAAGATCAGCGGCGACAGCGAGTTCGCTGACGGCGTGACTTATGGCGGCCCGGCACCGGCTTTTAGTCTGCCAGATCCCGTGTCTGCCACCAAGGCTGCCGCCGCCTATAAGGCAGTCAAGAACTCCGGTTCGGACTTGATCGTTGCGCCTCGTTACGCAGTGTCGGTTGAAGACTATTTCATCTTCAAGAAGGTCAATGTGACCGTGACTGGCAGCAAGGGCATGATCAAGAGCATTCGCTAAGCCGCGGTATGTTCCAGGCTTACTGATTATCTGAAGCAGGTTCGGCGGGACGCTTTGTCCCGCCATCTTCGCTCAGATCACGACGTTTCGTACAAAACGCACGACGCCTTTGCCGTCATTGCGGTAGGCGTGCGGCTTGTTGCTGGCGTACATGTAGAATTCTCCCGCGCTGAAACACAACGTTTGACCCTCGATCACTAACGTCAGGCATCCTTCAAACACGTACAACTGCTCACTCCAGCCTTCGGCATCTGCCAGCGAGTAATATTCCTCACCCGGCTGTAGGGTCCACTCCCACAGTTCAACTTCCCTTGAGGCTACGGCCTTAGCCAGTAGCACTGCTTTGCTGCCGTTCATCGAGCCGGTCCACGCCACTTCGTTGATCCGACTTGGATCAGGTGAGCCTGGTGCCTGGATCAAATCACTGAAAGCCACGTTCAGGGCCTCTGCCACTCGATCAAGAGTGCTCAGACTTACATTTTTCTCTCCCGCCTCGATGGCCACCAGCATCCGTCGACTCACGCCAGACAGTTCTGCCAATGCACTTTGACTGAGTTGTGCGGCTAGTCTGAGGCGTCGAACGTTCTGGCTGACGTGCTGCAACACCGACGCGCGTTGTGAATTTTCTTTGGGCACTATATTGCTCACCGTGTGGGACTGCGCAGTATACTGCTCAGCTTTGACGCATTGTGCGTCTCCCATCCCGTAGCGCGCAAGGTTGCGACACCATTGAAATACTCCAGACTGTTGTCTTTGACGTCCCGATTCAGCAAAGCGGAATGCGTGCTGGTGCTGATCACCATGGTATGGGGCATCACCTTCTTGCTGGTGCAGCACGCGTTGACCGCGAGTGGCCCGATGTTTTTTGTCGGCCTGCGTTTTGCTGCAGCCGCAGCTATGGTCGCGCTGTTCTCTATACGCAGCCTGCGCGCGATTACGCTGTTTGAACTTAAGGCCGGTATATTCATCGGCACCTCGATCATGTTCGGTTATGGCTTGCAGACTATTGGCCTACAGACCATTCCAAGTAGCCAGTCGGCATTTATTACCGCGCTGTACGTACCTTTCGTACCGTTGCTGCAATGGTTGGTGCTCGGGCGCAGACCCGGCTTGATGCCAAGTCTGGGGATCATGCTGGCATTTACGGGCTTGATGCTGTTGTCCGGCCCAAGCGGTGCCTCGTTGAATTTCAGCCCGGGTGAGATCGCCACCCTTATCAGCGCCATTGCCATTGCAGCTGAAATCATTTTGATCAGCGCGTACGCCGGGAAAGTCGATGTGCGCCGGGTCACCGTGGTGCAGCTCAGCACCGCCTCTGTTCTGGCTTTTTTGATGATTGTGCCTACACAAGAGGCCCTACCCGATTTTTCATGGCTATTGTTAGCCAGTGCGGTTGGACTTGGCGCTGCCAGCGCGGTGATTCAAGTGGCGATGAACTGGGCACAGAAAAGCGTATCGCCGACTCGGGCTACGCTGATTTATGCGGGCGAGCCGGTGTGGGCTGGCATAGCCGGACGTTTGGCCGGTGAACGGCTACCCGCCATTGCCTTGGTTGGCGCAGTATTGATTGTTGCGGCGGTGATCGTGAGTGAGTTAAAAACCAAGGGCAAAGCACTCGACGCGCCTCAAGCCAAGCAAGGCGATGAAGCCTGCGATTAACTGAGGCTCAACGCAAAAAACATACTCAGGAGTGCTCACGTATGGACGCTATTGGAATATCCAGCAACGGCTTGCACACATTTTGTAGGATTCCTCTACAGACTCGTTGTTGGTGATCTACAACTCGCCACGTATGATCGCTCACAAACTCCTGCAGATTAGAAGCCTATGTCCCTGATAGTTCTACTGCTTCTGCCCTTCGTTGGCAGCTGTCTGGCGGCAGTCTTGCCGCACAACGCACGTAATAGCGAATCACTGTTGGCCGGCCTGATTGCGCTGGCCGGTACTGTTCAAGTCGCCCTGCTCTATCCGCAAATTGCCCATGGTGGGGTGATTCGCGAAGAGTTCATGTGGCTGCCCAGTCTCGGCTTGAATTTCGTCCTGCGCCTGGACGGATTTGCCTGGCTGTTCTCAATGCTGGTGCTCGGCATCGGTACGCTCGTATCGCTGTACGCCCGCTATTACATGTCACCCGAAGACCCGGTGCCGCGCTTTTTCGCGTTTTTTCTGGCATTTATGGGCGCCATGCTCGGCCTGGTACTGTCAGGCAACTTGATTCAGATCGTATTTTTCTGGGAGCTCACCAGTCTCTTTTCATTCCTGCTGATTGGTTATTGGCACCACCGCTCGGATGCCCGACGCGGCGCTTATATGGCGCTGATGGTCACGGGTGCAGGGGGGTTGTGTCTGCTGGCGGGGGTCATGCTGCTTGGCCATGTCGTCGGTAGCTATGATCTGGATACAGTGCTCGCGGCTGGCGATCAAATCCGCGCACATAACCTGTACCCCATTCTGCTCCCACTTATCCTGATCGGCGCCCTGAGCAAAAGTGCGCAGTTTCCGTTTCACTTCTGGCTGCCCCACGCCATGGCAGCGCCTACCCCCGTATCGGCTTATCTACACTCGGCGACCATGGTCAAGGCTGGGGTTTTCCTGCTGGCCAGGCTTTGGCCTTCTCTGTCCGGCAGCGACGAGTGGTTCTGGATTGTCAGCGGCGCCGGTGCCTGCACCCTGGTGCTGGGCGCGTATTGCGCGATGTTTCAAAATGATCTCAAGGGCCTGTTAGCCTATTCGACTATCAGCCATCTCGGCCTGATTACTCTGCTCCTGGGCCTGAACAGCCCCTTGGCCGCAGTCGCCGCAGTGTTCCATATCCTCAACCACGCGATCTTCAAAGCCTCCCTGTTTATGGCCGCTGGCATCATCGACCACGAAAGCGGCACGCGGGATATTCGCAAACTCAGCGGCCTGTTCAAGCTGATGCCTTACACCGCGACTCTGGCCATGGTCGCCAGCGCCTCGATGGCCGGGGTGCCATTGCTCAATGGCTTCCTGTCCAAAGAGATGTTCTTCGCCGAAACCGTGTTTATCAACTCCACCGCTTGGGTTGAAATCGCCCTGCCGGTGATCGCCACCATCGCCGGTACTTTCAGCGTGGCTTATGCCCTGCGGTTTACCGTTGATGTGTTCTTCGGCCCAGCGGCCAAAGATCTGCCCCATATGCCGCATGAGCCTCCACGCTGGATGCGCGCTCCGGTTGAGCTGCTGGTGTTCACTTGCCTAATGGTCGGGATCTTCCCCGCCCAAACTGTCGGCCCACTGTTGGCCGCGGCCGCGCAACCGGTCGTAGGTGGCGAGTTGCCAGAATATAGCCTGGCGATTTGGCACGGTTTGAATGCTCCGATGATCATGAGCCTGATTGCCATGTCGGGCGGCATCCTGCTGTACGTGTTATTGCGTAAACAGCTCAAGCTCAATCGTTTCCCGCGGCCACCGATGATCCGGTATTTCGACGGCAAGCGCTTCTTCGAACGCAGCCTGGTGGTGATCATGCGCGGTGCCCGGCGGATTGAGCGGCGCATCAGTACTCAACGCCTGCAAACCCAGTTGTTCTTGCTGGTGCTGGTCGCCGTGATCGCCGGGCTGATCCCCGTTCTGTACAGCGGCCTGGTGTGGGGCGACCGGCCGAAAATACCGGGCTCGATTGTGTTTGTAACCCTGTGGCTGTTGGCGATGACGTGTGCGCTGGGCGCTGCCTGGCAAGCCAAGTATCACCGTCTTGCAGCGTTGACCATGGTCAGCGTATGCGGGCTGATGACCTGCGTAACGTTCGTCTGGTTCTCGGCGCCGGATCTGGCCCTGACTCAGTTGGTGGTCGAAGTCGTCACCACTGTCCTTATCCTGCTCGGCTTGCGCTGGTTGCCACGTCGTATCGAAGAGGTTTCGCCCCTGCCGGGCACCTTGCGCAAGGCGCGAATCCGTCGTTTGCGCGACTTGCTGCTGTCCACCGCCGTCGGTGGCGGTATGGCCCTGTTGTCGTACGCGATGCTGACCCGCCAGACCCCCAACGATATTTCTTCGTTCTACCTCAGCCGGGCCTTGCCTGAAGGCGGCGGCAGCAATGTGGTGAATGTGATGCTGGTGGACTTCCGGGGCTTTGACACTCTGGGCGAAATCACCGTATTGGCCGCCGTGGCACTGACCGTATTTGCCCTGCTGCGACGCTTCCGCCCGCCCAAAGAGAGCATGCAGCTCCCGGCTCAGCAGCGTTTGCTGGCCAAGGACGTGGTCACCGACCTGGTCAACCCGCGCAGTGCCAGCGATACCGCGCTGGGCTTCATGATGGTGCCCGCAGTGCTGGTGCGCTTGCTGCTGCCAGTGGCCTTCGTGGTGTCGATGTATCTGTTTATGCGCGGCCACAACCAGCCAGGCGGCGGCTTTGTCGCTGGGCTGGTGATGTCGGTAGCATTTATTCTGCAATACATGGTCGCCGGCACGCAGTGGGTCGAAGCACAAATGAGTCTGCGTCCACTGCGCTGGATGGGCACCGGCTTGCTGTTCGCCACGCTGACCGGCTTGGGCTCGATCACCTTGGGCTATCCGTTCCTGACCACCCACACCGCACACTTCAGCTTGCCGCTGGTGGGCGACATCCATGTGGCCAGCGCCCTGTTCTTCGATATTGGCGTGTTCGCCGTGGTCGTCGGTGCAACCCTGCTGATCCTGACTGCGCTGGCTCACCAATCGGTCCGCGCCCATCGCCCCGCCCTTCAACAAAAGACTGGAGCCATCTGATGGAAGAAGTCATTGCTATCGCTATCGGCGTTCTGGCCGCATCGGGCACTTGGCTGGTACTGCGACCGCGGACCTTTCAGGTGGTCATGGGGCTGTGCCTGCTGTCTTACGGGGTCAACCTGTTCATCTTCAGTATGGGCAGCCTGTTTATCGGTAAAGAGCCGGTGATCAAGGACGGCGTGCCCCAGGACCTGCTCAACTACACCGACCCGCTGCCTCAGGCGCTGGTACTAACCGCTATCGTCATCAGTTTCGCCATGACCGCGCTGTTTTTGGTGGTCTTGCTGGCCTCTCGGGGCCTGACCGGTACCGACCACGTTGATGGCCGGGAGCCTAAAGAATGAATTTGATGCCGCATCTGATTGTCGCGCCCATCCTGTTACCGCTGCTGACCGCGGCTTGCATGCTGTTGCTGGGGGAGAAACGCCGCCCGCTTAAAGCCAGAATCAATCTGGTCTCGACCTTGCTCGGCCTTGGCATCTCGGTGATGTTGCTGCTATGGACCCAACAACAAGCGATCCCGGCGTCGATTGGCGTATACCTGCCGAGCAACTGGCAGGTACCGTTCGGGATTGCGCTGGTGGTGGATCACCTGTCGGCATTGATGCTGGTGCTGACCGGGATTATTGCCAGTTGCGCCCTGCTGTTCGCCATGGCCCGCTGGGATCGCGCCGGGGCCAGCTTCCATGCGCTGTTCCAGATCCAGTTGATGGGACTGTACGGCGCCTTCCTGACTGCCGACCTGTTCAACCTGTTCGTGTTCTTCGAAGTGCTGCTGGCAGCGTCTTACGGCCTAATGCTTCACGGCTCGGGCAAGCCACGGGTTTCGGCGGGGCTGCATTACATTTCGATCAACCTGCTGGCGTCGTCTCTGTTTTTGATCGGTGCAGCCTTGATCTACGGCGTCACCGGGACCCTGAACATGGCCGATCTGGCCTTGAAGATCCCGTTAGTGCCCGAGGCTGATCGCGGCCTGTTACACGCTGGTGCAGCGATTCTGGCGGTGGCGTTTTTGGCCAAGGCCGGCATGTGGCCACTGAACTTCTGGCTGGTGCCCGCGTACTCGTCAGCCAGCGCACCCGTCGCGGCGCTGTTTGCGATCATGACTAAAGTCGGGATCTACACCGTGCTGCGGTTGTGGACCTTACTGTTTTCCGGCCAGGCCGGAGCCTCGGCCTACTTCGCCGGTGACTGGCTGATCTACGGCGGCATGGCGACTATCGTCTGTGCCGCTATTGCGATCCTCGCAGCCCAGCGCCTGGAGCGCATGGCCAGCCTGAGTATTCTTGTGTCGGCAGGGATCCTGCTATCGGCCGTCGGCTTCGCCCAACCCAACCTGACCGCCGCCGCACTGTTTTATCTACTAAGTTCCACCCTCGCCTTGAGCGCCTTGTTCCTGCTGGCCGAGTTGATCGAACGTTCACGCTCCTCCAGCGATCTGGTGCTTGAAGATGATGTCGAGCCACTGCCCAACCTGACGGAAACTGTAAATCCGCCACGTGGCACCAATTTGGACGATGAGCAAAAAGCCGTGGTCGGCCTGATTATTCCCTGGACCATGGCCTTTCTGGGCCTGAGCTTTATCGCCTGCGCCCTGCTGATCATCGGTATGCCGCCTCTGTCCGGGTTTATCGGCAAGCTCAGTTTGCTCAATGCCCTGCTCAACCCGATGGGCCTGGGCAACGACACCGGCGCACCAATCTCGACCGCGGCTTGGAGCCTGTTGGTGCTGCTGATTCTCTCGGGGCTGGCATCGTTGATCGCTTTCTCGCGCATGGGTATCCAGCGCTTCTGGACGCCGCTTGAGCGGCCCTCTCCGCTGCTGCGCCGTATCGAATGCGTACCGATCGTGATCCTCCTAGGCCTGTGCGTGGCACTGACATTCAAGGCCGAACCCGTGTTGCGCTACACCCAGGCCGCCGCCGACACCCTGAACAATCCCGAGCGCTATGTGATGGCGGTACTTGGCACCCGCCCAGTGCCAAGCCCTGAGTCCAAGGCCGCCATGAAGGAGATCCAGCCATGAAGCGCCTGTTTCCGGCTCCCTGGCTGTCCCTGGCACTGTGGCTGCTGTGGCTGGTCCTCAATCTGTCGCTAAGCGCAGGCAATCTGCTGCTGGGGGCGATGCTGGCCTTTTTGGCACCGCTGATGATGGCGCCGTTGCGTCCATTGCCGATCCGTATCCGTCGCCCCGGGGTGATTTTAAAACTGTTCTTTTTGGTGGGCCGTGATGTGGTGGTGTCCAACATTGCCGTGGCCTGGGGCGTACTCAACGCTGGCCGAAAGCCGCCGCGCTCGCGCTTTATCAAAATCCCTCTGGATTTGCGTGACGCCAACGGCCTGGCTGCCTTGTCGATGATCACCACCGTGGTGCCCGGCACCATCTGGTCGGAGCTGGCGCTGGACCGCAGCATCCTGTTGCTGCACGTGTTCGACCTGGATGACGAGGTGGCATTTATTCAGCACTTCAAAACCGCTTATGAACGTCCACTGATGGAGATTTTTGAATGAGTGCCCTACTCACCAATGCCATCCTGTTCAGCCTGTTTATCTTCAGCCTGGCCATGGTCCTGACCGTGATCCGGCTGTTCAAGGGACCATCGGCCCAGGATCGGGTTCTGGCACTGGACTACCTCTACATCCTCGCCATGCTGATGATGCTGGTGCTGGGGATTCGTTATGCCAGTGACACCTACTTTGAAGGCGCGCTGCTGATTGCCCTGTTCGGCTTTGTCGGCTCGTTTGCGCTGGCCAAATTCCTGCTGCGTGGCGAGGTAATCGAATGAATTCCGTCAGCGAGTTATCGCTTTGGATCGAAATACCGGTGGCGCTGCTACTGGTACTCAGCAGCCTGTTTGCCTTGTGCGGCGCCGTCGGCCTGTTGCGCCTTAAAGACTTCTTTCAGCGCATGCACCCACCCGCACTGGCCTCCACCATCGGCGCCTGGGCCGTTGCCCTGGCCTCGATCCTGTACTTCTCGGCACTTAAATCAACACCGATACTGCACGCTTGGCTGATTCCGATTCTGCTGTCCATCACCGTACCCGTAACCACCCTGCTGCTGGCCCGCACCTCACTGTTTCGCAAACGCATGGCAGGCGAAGATGTTCCGGCGGAAGTCAGCAGCGGGGGGCGCAGCGAAGGGGGCAGTTGAAGCAGACTCAGACGAGCCATAAAGCCCCTTCCCTGTTAACCCTCCCTTGTCGCTAACTCGGCCTCGCGCTGAGTGATCGCAGCTTCCAGCTCCGGTGAGCGCTTGGCCCATCGTTCGGGCGGGAGGGGTTTGGACCATTCGATGATGTCGGGATGCGTGAGGTCAGGGGGCGGGGAAAGTTTCAAGTAATGCA
>JAZKIA010000106.1:0-3051 GCA_040385125.1 Pseudomonadota bacterium
CCTCAATGCTCTTGGCAGCAGTCGTGTTGAAGCCGCCATTCATTTGGGCCATGAAGGCCGTGGCCACTGCGTACTTGCCGCCCGACGCCATGATGGTTCCCAGCGGCTGGCCAAGGTCGGCGCTGCGCGGAGCTGATCCGGGCTTGTCGCCATTACCGAGCTGCACCAGCGCCGCAGCGGCGATCGCACGATGATTCTGCGTCATCAGGGTGCCGATTGGCTGGTCGACGGCTACCGGCTTGCCCGAATACACCGGGCCGCCCGCACCTACAAGCACCGGACTGACTATCGAGAAGGCGCCGCCTTTGGGGTAGGAGGTGACTGTCCGCAGGGGCTCGTCTGCAGACTGCACGCTTTCCCCGGACCAGTTCGCGATCGGTACGATAAAAGGGTTGGCTGAGTCGAGCACGAACTTGCGCATGCCCTTGGCCACGCGGCGCAGGGTGGCCGGGGCCAGATCCTTTTTACGGTCAAAGATGCTTTTGCTTGGGATGGTCCAGTCAATGCACTCGGCGGCGGTGCGCCACTTCTGTTGGCCCTTCACGGGGTTCTTAGCGTGGGTTGGCTCTGGCCACACGATGGGCTGACCATCGCAGCGGGCAATCATGAATAGGCGTTCCCGGCTGGTCGGGGCCCCGAAGTCGCAGGCCTTGATTACGCGCCATTCGACGGCATAGCCCAAGCGCTGCAGCTCGGCGACAAATACCGTCCAAGTCTGACCGCGGCGCTTGGGGTCCGGTACCAGAAATTGCTCACTGACCGGCACCACTTCACCAGGCTCAGCAATGACACCACACAGCTTGATGACGCGCCCGGTCGATTTGCAGCGCTTGGCCACCAGCGGTCCCCATTGCAGGATCTGCTTCACGTTCTCCAGGCTGATCACCCGGGGCTGCTTCATGCCTGCCCACTTCAAGCCGATCCACGATAGGTTTCGAATCTCACGCTTGCGAGGTTGACCACCGGCTGCCTGGCTGTGGTGAGTGCAGTCCGGCGACATGTGGAACCAGCCTACGGCCCGGCCACCACACTCAGTGTCAGGGTCGCCCTCAAACACGTCAGTTGTGAAGCGCTTTGCATGAGGGTGGTTGACCGTGTGCATGCTGATCGCTGCAGCGCTGTGGTTTTTGGCGACTGTCACGGCCCGGCCAAGGCCCATTTCCAGCCCCGTACCGGCGCCGCCACCGCCGCAGAAAAAGTCCACGACGATCTCATCGTCCCGCTGGTTGAAGCCAAGGCCGTACTGGGTTTTGAAATCGAAGGGGTGTTTTTTCTGTGATGCGGACATAGGGGATCCTCGCCGGCTGGCGTGAAGTGAGTTTGTGAGCTATTGCTTGATGGCTCGGCATGAGGCCGGTAACGGGAGAGGGGCTGTGACTGAAAATGAGTTTGTGCAGCGTTTTTTTGAGATCGCGGAACAAAGTGGCCTTCTAGTCGAAGAGCGGCGCCCAGGGAGAAGCATTTGTTTTAACTCGAATAGCGATAAGTGGCTAAGCGAGAAGCATCTTGGCTCACTCTTTCCTAGTGTGCTTGAGCAAGGCCTTTCAGATGTTCAAATCAATCGCATGATTGAAGATATTGCTCCAGGTCGTCCATGCACCCACAAAGGCTTCCGAACGATCCTGAAGAGTTTTCATGCGGAGTGCGGCTGGGTTCCGGGATCAGGAAACTAAATAGGCATTCCGCGCTAGAGCAAGCCGGATTGTTTGAATTGATGTATTGCGTGTGGCCGGCATGGAGCCGGACTAGGAGCAGCAAATGGTTGGAATTACTGAAATCAAGGCGTATCACCAGCTCAACCAGAAGGCACTTGAAATCCATCGGAAGTGGGATGAACTGGACGCCCATGAACTGCTTCCTCTCGCGGTCTCGTTAAAAGAAACGGCTCAGCCACTCAGCGCATTGGGTGGCGAGGATTGGCACCGCAAGAAGGACATGAGCCGCCATCTAACTTGCCTCGAGAGCTACCTTAGAGGTGACAATAAAGATAGGTGCTGGACGGATATCAAGGATTTGATCTATGCCGACCTACCTGCTCTTGGTTACCGCCTGCTTACTCTGGCAGATGTACAGCGTTAAGAGGCCCGCTTGAGCTGATCGACGAGCAGTGTTGGCAGTCCACGTAAAATAAGTGTTCCTGCCTCCTTGTCGAACTCAATTTTGGAGCCGAGCAGATGCTGCTCGAAGCTGATCGACATCCCTTCAGCGCGCCCGGTAAAGCGCCGGAACTGGTTCAGGGTGCGCTTATCGGCTGGAATCTCCGGCGACAGGCCGTAGTCCTTGTTGCGGATGAAGTCGTAGAAGGCTTTTGGCCGTTCTTCGTCGATCAACTCTGACAGTTCGTCGAGGGTGATCGGCTCGCCAATCTTGGCCTGCGCCATTGAGTAGCTGACCAGCGCCTGAGTCTTCTCGCGGGCGCTGTCCTCGTGCATGTCCTCTGCCGTAACAAAGTCGCTGAATGCCTTGAGCAGCGTGCGGGTTTCACCCGGGCCATCGACCCCTTCCTGGCAACCGATGAAGTCGCGGAAGTAGTCGTTGATCCTGCGCCCCTGCTTACCCTTGAGGTACGAGATGTACTGCTTCGACTGCGGGTTGTTCTTCCACTCGCTGAGGTTGATGCGGGCAGCCAGGCGGATATGGTCCAAGTCCAGGCGCTTGACCGTCATCAGGTGCAGTTCTTCGGTCATGGTCACCGCTTCGGTTTCCTGCACCAGGGCGATGGCCAGGTATTCGGTCAGGCCTTGCTGGTAGTGGCAGAAGAGGGCGTGTCCGCCGGTTGTCAGGTTGGACTCTTCCATCAGCTTGGTCAGGTGCTCGACGGCTACGGTGCTGAATGCCAAGAAGTCGCTGCTACCGGTCAGGTACTTGTTGAGCCAGCCGCTGAGTGGATGCGCACCGGACTCGGAATGAAAGAAGCCCCAGCCCTTGCCGGCAGTGGTGTTGTAGCTTTCTTTTAGCTGGCTCATCAGGTCGTCGCGGGCCTGAGATTCGACCAGCTCTGTATCACTGACGTGCAATACGGCAGGAGAGCCGTCGGGCTTCTTGTCGATC
>JAZKIA010000107.1:0-15071 GCA_040385125.1 Pseudomonadota bacterium
GCATCGGGCGTTTTTAGACTGAAATAGGTGTAAACCTATTTCAGGACTAGACAGGGTGTTAGTTACTCGCCCATTTGAGATTGCAGGTAATTCTCAATGCCTACTTTGTCGATCAGGCCCAGCTGAGTTTCCAGCCAGTCGATATGTTCTTCTTCGGCTTCAAGAATATCTTCCAGCAGTTCGCGACTACCAAAGTCACCGACAACTTCACAATGAGCGATAGCGGCTTTGAGATCGGCGTGGCCGGTCTTCTCAATGCGCAGGTCGCACTCAAGCATTTCTTTGGTGTGCTCGCCAATGTGCAGCTTGCCCAGGTCTTGTACGTTCGGCAGGCCCTCAAGGAACAGGATGCGCTTGATCAGCTTGTCCGCGTGTTTCATCTCGTCGATGGACTCGTGGTACTCGTGAGCCCCCAGCTTCTCAAGGCCCCAATCCTGATACATGCGGGCATGCAGGAAGTATTGGTTGATTGCGACCAGCTCGTTGCCGAGAATCTTGTTGAGATGCTGGATGACTGAAATATCGCCTTTCATGGCTGGAGCCTGCCTTAATTAACCGTATATAGGGCAGAGTTTGATCCGCACACTGATGAGTGTCAAACCTAACTATTTGAATAATAAGTGAAAATTAATCGGAATAAGAATGTTTGTGTTCCGCGTCTCGGGCGTAAGCATTTGAATTATGGGCATAAAAAAACCGGACACTAAGTCCGGTTCTTTAAAACGGTTGAATCAGGCAGCTGAAAAATCTGCCGGAAAGCTCATCACCGCTTGGCTGGCTTGCAGCGAGGATAAGGTTTCGCGAACCACTTGCTTGGCGAGGCAGGCACATTTACCGCATTGGCTGGCAACCCCGGTCGCTTCACGAACTTCGCGGTAGCTGCAGCAACCGTCGTAGATTGCGTCGCGAATTTTTCCATCGGTGACGCCAGTGCAAAGGCAAACGTACATAAATAAGAACCATCGCTGGTTGGGATTCAATGCCAAGGATCTTAATGTTAACGATAATGATTGTCAAAGTTGATTGGGTCTTGATTGCTCTTTGTTCGTGAGTGGCTGACGAGTGGTCTTGTGCGATGTGTTTTTTAGGGGGGAAAAAGGGCTAAGGTCCACCCCGACGGGCGGTGTATGATGTGCAGTCATTTCCACACGAGAGCTGGTTGCAAGACCAGATCCGTTCTTCACGCTGCACACCAGGAGATATCCAATGAGCGTACTCGTAGGCAAACAAGCCCCTGACTTCACCGTCGCCGCCGTACTTGGCAATGGCGAAATCGTTGACAGCTTCACGCTGTCCACCGCCATCAAAGGCAAATATGGCCTGGTGTTCTTCTACCCGCTGGACTTCACTTTCGTTTGCCCGTCCGAGCTGATCGCTCTGGATCACCGCATTCCTGAGTTCCAGGCGCGTAATGTTGAAGTGGTTGCAGTCTCTATCGACTCCCATTTCACTCACAACGCATGGCGCAACACTCCAGTTAACAATGGCGGCATCGGCCAGGTGAAATACACCATGGCTGCCGATATCAACCACGCAATCTGCAAGGCTTACGACGTTGAAACTGCAGACGGTGTTGCCCTGCGCGGCGCGTTCCTGATCGATGACAAGGGCGTTGTTCGCTCCCAGATCGTCAACGACCTGCCACTGGGCCGTAACATGGACGAGCTGCTGCGTCTGGTAGATGCCCTGCAATTCCACGAAGAGCACGGCGAAGTGTGCCCGGCTAACTGGAAAAAAGGCGACAAAGGCATGACCGCTTCGATTGAAGGTGTTGCGGCTTACCTGACTGAGAATGCTGGCAAGCTGTAAGCCCCAGTTGTTTCAGGCATAAAAAAACCGGACTCAGTGTCCGGTTTTTTTATGTGCGTAGAAAACGCCATCGACGGAATCAGTCGTTGAAGTCTTGCCAGCCGCCCATTTGTTTCCAGCGGTTGACGATGCCGCAGAACAGCTCAGCGGTTTTCTCGGTGTCGTAGCGTGCCGAGTGTGCTTCGCGTCCGTCGAAATCGATATCAGCAGTTTGACACGCTTTGGCAAGCACGGTTTGACCGTAGGCCAAGCCTGCCAGTGTCGCGGTGTCGAAGCTCGAGAATGGGTGAAACGGATTACGTTTCATGTCCAGACGCGCAACAGCCGCGTTGAGGAAGCCCAGGTCGAAGCTGCTGTTATGACCTACCAGGATGGCGCGTTTGCAGCCATTGGCTTTCAGAGCCTTGCGTACACCACGGAAGATGTCGGTCAGTGCTGTTTCTTCACTGACAGCCATGCGCAGCGGGTGATCCAGCTTGATACCGGTGAATTCCAGCGCAGCGGCTTCAATGTTGGCGCCTTCAAACGGCTCAACACGGTGGAAATAGGTGTGCTCCGGGAACACAAAGCCTCTTTCATCCATGCCGATGGTGACGGCAGCAATTTCCAGAAGTGCATCTGTGGCGCTGTTGAAACCACCGGTTTCAACGTCGATTACGACCGGCAGATAACCGCGAAAACGCTCGGCCATCGGGTGGCGAGGTCCGCCATGACCGCCTTCGTGTTCGTCATCAAAATGGTCGTCACTCACAGTTGTTCCTCCAGCAGGCGCCAGCGCAGTTTTTCACCGGCGCGCAGCGGAATTACGTTCAGCTCGCCGAAAGGCAGGCTGGCAGGGGCGGTCCACTCTTGGCGAACCAGGGTAATTTGTTCGGTGCTCGGGGGCAGTCCGTAGAAGCGAGGGCCGTTCAAGCTGGCAAAGGCTTCCAGTTTGTCCAGCGCATTGCGCTGTTCAAAGGCTTCGGCGTACATCTCAATGGCCGCATACGCGGTATAGCAACCGGCGCAGCCACATGCCGCTTCTTTGGCATGCTGGGCATGAGGTGCCGAGTCTGTACCGAGGAAGAACTTCTGGCTGGTGCCGGTGGCTGCATCCAGCAGGGCTTCCTGGTGGGTGTTGCGTTTGAGAATCGGCAGGCAGTAGAAATGCGCACGAATACCGCCAACCAGCATGTGGTTACGGTTGTAAAGCAAGTGGTGAGCCGTAATCGTTGCGCCCACGTTGGCCGAAGCCTCATTGACGAACTGCACCGCGTCGGCGGTGGTGATGTGCTCGAACACTACTTTCAGCGTAGGGAAGCGATCAACGACGCGGCGCATATGCTCGTCGATGAAGATCTTCTCGCGATCAAAGATGTCCACATCGGCGCGGGTCACTTCACCGTGGATCAGCAATGGCATGCCGACTTCGGCCATGGCTTCGAGCACCGGGAAGATCGCGTCGATGCTGGTGACACCCGAATCGGAGTTGGTCGTGGCTCCAGCCGGATACAGCTTGGCAGCATGGACGAAACCGCTGGCCTTGGCCGTACGAATGTCTTCTGGTTGGGTTCGGTCAGTAAGGTACAGCACCATCAGCGGCTCGAAACGGCTACCGGCCGGGCGAGCAGCGAGAATGCGCTGGCGGTAGGCATCGGCTTCGGCAGCATTACGCACCGGAGGTACCAGGTTGGGCATGATGATGGCGCGGCCAAAAGTGCGCGCAACATCCGCGACTGTATGAGGCAGCACGGCACCATCGCGAAGATGTATATGCCAGTCGTCGGGACGCAGCAGGGTCAGGCGGTCAGACATTGGGGATTCCAGGCGGGTCAAACTGAAGCGAATGCTACCGGAAAAGACTCTCTCAGGCACTCGCTATCAAGTTTTGTAGCCGCTAACCGATATATCCAGGGTATGCCGTAAACCGGCTGACTGATTTTTTGCAGTACAAGCCTGTGGAGCCTCCTGTGCGCCAGCGTTATCTAATCCTGCTTGGCATGTTTGCCAGCCTGCCTGCCATGGCCCTGACTTTCCAGACTCGACTGGAGAGCATTGAGTGGAAGGTTGAAGGCGATAAATTCGAGTGCCGCCTGATCCAGCCGATTACTGACTTCGGTTCTGGAGCTTTTGTACGTCGTGCCGGAGAGCAGGCAGTTTTTCGCCTCAACGCGTACCACTCAATGTTGGGCGAAGGCTCTGCGACGCTACTGGCTGCAGCGGCGCCATGGCAGCCGGGGCGTGGTGACATTGATCTGGGGGTTGTGCGTATCGGGCGCGGTCAAGTGCTGTTCAACAGCTCTCAAGCCCAGGCCGGGCGTTTGTTTCGCGGCTTGCTGGAAGGGCGTAGCCCGTTGGTCAGACATTACTCCCGCGAAGGGGAAGTGTCAGAGGTTCGCCTGTTGCCGGCCAAGTTTCGCCAGGCTTACGGGGATTACCAAGCGTGTACCGCGAAGCTGTTGCCCAGGAACTTTGATCAGGTTCGACAAAGCCGGATCGGTTTTCCTGGTGCCGGTATCGAACTGGACGAGCAGGCCAAAGCCAGCTTGCAGGTGATGGTGGAGTACTTGAAGGCAGACCCTACGGTCAATCACATCACGCTGGATGGTTACTCGGACAATACCGGTAATCGCTTGACCAACCGCGAGCTGTCAAGGCGGCGGGCGTTGGCCGTGATGGATTATTTCAAGGAGCATGGCCTGCAAGAATCGCAAATCACGCTGCGTTTTCATGGTGAGCAGTACCCATTGGCAGCGAATACCAGTGCTGCCAACCGTGCGAAAAATCGCCGTGTCAGCGTGCGTCTTGAGCGTGTGCCAGAGCCTGTAAAAGCGGCCCCGGCAGCGGATGTGACCAAGCCTTCGGCGGTTTCTTGAGGTGCGCAGTGAGTCGCTCTATTGAAACTAACTGTCGCTTTGTCGTCTTAAGCTGTCGCGCCTCTGTAAATTAATACACTTGAGCGGTAGACTGTTCGGCTTTTCGAACAACCCGTGGAGTGATGGCATGGCGGACGTAAACAAGGTCGTTCTGGCTTATTCGGGCGGCCTGGACACTTCGGTGATCCTCAAGTGGCTGCAGGATACTTATAACTGTGAAGTCGTAACCTTCACCGCTGACTTGGGTCAGGGCGAAGAGGTCGAGCCTGCACGCGCCAAGGCGCTAGCCATGGGCGTCAAGGAAATCTACATTGATGACCTGCGCGAAGAGTTTGTCCGTGACTTCGTGTTCCCGATGTTCCGCGCCAACACTGTTTACGAAGGCGAGTACCTGCTGGGTACCTCCATCGCACGTCCGCTGATTGCCAAGCGTTTGATTGAAATCGCCAACGAAACCGGTGCCGATGCCATTTCCCATGGTGCTACGGGCAAAGGTAACGATCAGGTTCGTTTTGAACTCGGTGCTTACGCGTTGAAGCCAGGCGTGAAGGTTATTGCACCTTGGCGTGAGTGGGACTTGCTCTCGCGTGAAAAGCTGATGGATTACGCTGAAAAGCATTCAATCCCGATCGAGCGTCACGGCAAGAAAAAATCCCCGTACTCGATGGATGCCAACTTGCTGCACATCTCTTACGAGGGCGGCGTGCTGGAAGACACCTGGACCGAGCACGAAGAAGACATGTGGCGTTGGACCGTCTCCCCAGAGAACGCGCCTGATACCGCGCAGTATCTGGAATTGACCTACCGCAACGGCGATATCGTCGCGCTGGACGGCGTTGAAATGACTCCGGCTACCGTACTGGCGACCTTGAACCGTATTGGTGGTCAGCACGGCATCGGCCGTCTCGATATCGTTGAGAACCGCTATGTGGGTATGAAGTCCCGTGGTTGCTACGAAACCCCGGGCGGCACCATTATGCTGCGCGCTCACCGTGCTATCGAGTCCATCACCCTGGACCGTGAAGTGGCTCACTTGAAAGACGAGTTGATGCCTAAGTACGCCAGCCTGATTTACACCGGCTACTGGTGGAGCCCAGAGCGCATCATGCTGCAGCAAATGATCGATGCGTCCCAGGCTCACGTGAATGGCGTTGTGCGCCTCAAACTGTACAAAGGCAACGTGATTGTTACGGGTCGCAAGTCTGACGAGTCGTTGTTTGACGCAAACATTGCAACTTTTGAAGAGGATGGCGGTGCTTACAATCAGGCTGACGCCGCTGGCTTCATCAAGTTGAATGCCTTGCGCATGCGGATTGCCGCGAACAAAGGTCGTAAGTTGTTCTGAAGCAAACGCGTATAAATAAGCCCCGGCCTTTGGTCGGGGCTTTTTTTTGTAGGGGCATGAGCAAGGCCGCGGATATAAAACAGAATCAGCCCATGGCATTTAGTGTGTGTGTGTCGGTATTGTAGGTAATGACCGATGTTTGGACCGAATCAGGCGCGTTGTGGTGAATATTCGCGCGCAGACTTTCCAAGGACGAAGCGCTACCTGATTGATTGTTGGTTAATATTAAAAGTACCTCATGTTGACGGCTATCAAGGGCAGAGTTGCGCGTCATTCCATAGTGGCTGCGCAAGGCTTCTTCGAGCGTCTTGTCGTGCACCAAAGGTGAGGCGCGATAGCTCAGGTCTATCATGTAAAGGCTTTTCGGTATGCCGCCATCCACGAGCAGGTACGGCTCTGCAAGCGGGGTCGGTGTGTTTTCTTCAGGTTCGCAACCGCTATTGGCCTGTGGCAGAACAATGACGTTTTGAGGGGTGTATAGACTGAATTTTGAGCTGGCTTGCAACGGGAGTTCAGGCGTTTGCGGTGTAGTTAATGAAAGGGGGGCTTCGGTGAGAGTCTGATGTGTGGCGGCCTGTGCTTTCAGAGGATTTTTCTCCTTGGAAAAGTCTGCGGGGGTGTAAAGGCTTTTGTTGTTGAAGTTTAGAGTGAGGAAAAACAGGGTGATTAAAAAGGACGGAAATACAATCAAGAACCACACATATATCTTTTGATTTTCACTGTCGATGTAGGGGAGTGAAACCGCAGCAGACGCTTCGGTTAGCATCGAAAAAATAGCGATTAGTGTGAGTGGGTTGCCGATGCTTAATTTGTTTTTTGTCATGATATAGCCTGCTTGTGTATTGTTTTTTAGGGGCGTCGTCCGAGCCGGTAGTAGAAACATCCAAGCATAAAGGTGCTTAAGTAATAGGGTATGATTATTCTTGCGCGATGTGATCAGGTGTTGCTCGGCGGCTTGGGAAGTCTGGGTTTGAGATGCTTTGTTATAAACTTAGACGTGTAGTTTTGGAATCGCAAATAAATTGTACGTTGTCGTTGTTTTATCTATGGATTCTATCGTGTGGTGTAAGTGGGGCTCCTTTGTTTGTAGGAGATGGCCCTGCGAGGGTGAAAGTCTTATTTGTACTTCGTTGGGTTTTTAGCGTGAGTGCGAGTAAAGAATATTTGTTTGGCGTGTAGTAATTGTGGTGTGGGAAATTTCTTGTTTTGCGCGCTGCTGTTTGTGCCGGCTTATATCTGAATCAAGGACGTGTTGATGGACAGCTTTGGGTGGTTGGGTTTTATCTTGAAATATCATGTTGTTGGGTGTTTTCCGAATGTCCTGTAGTCCTCTTCTTTAAGTATGAAATGGTAATATTTTTTCCTAAAAAAAGAGTAGATTTTAACCGGGTTGAAATAACTCTGTGCTTTGCGCTTTTCAAACTGGCGCTGATTTTTTGGGAGAGTGGTAATTTGTAAATGTCATCTGTAAGGTTTCTAGTGCTGCTGACAGGTGAGTCGCTTTCGGTTGTCAGATTAATATTCGAGGCCTGGAATTATTGCCGGAGAACAGTTGTTTTTTGAGCTTTACTGTTTTATTGGGTCTTAAACGTTTGATGTAGTACTTGCTGTGATAAAGAGGAGGGATGCATGGCGGGCTGTGCAGGGCGATCGGGTATCGTTATGTGGTATTCATGTGCTTTTGAAGGTAGCTGAATAAAGCTTGTGTCAGATGATTACGATGTGAATCAAAGCGTTTCCTTTAGATTTATGAAAATGTTTCCAATGATCATTGGAATTGCAATCGGTGTATAAAGACCCACAGTGTGAGGGCTTTTTGTGTGCTGGGCTCTTTACGAGAAGACGGGGCGGGGACTTAATCTCTGTGAGTGATTTTTTTGTAGGGCTAGTCTTTATTTGTCGTAGGAAATGTCTTTGGTTGTTTGTGCTTGGGGGGGCAGTATGCCCAGGGTGTTATGACTAGGTTATTGTGCTGACTCTAAAAATTCGAACAGCGAAAAAAATTGGAATTGCCCATGAATAAAGTGCTGATCGTGGATGATCATCCTGTCATTCGTCTTGCTGTGCGTATGCTCATGGAACGACATGGCTACGAGGTCATTGCAGAGACGGATAATGGCGTGGATGCTTTACAACTAGCGCGTGAACACGCGCCTGATATTGTTATCTTGGATATTGGTATTCCCAAACTCGACGGGCTTGAAGTTATTGCTCGGCTGTCTACGCCTGCAGTGCCTATTAAAGTATTGGTCTTGACCTCGCAAGCACCCGGTCATTTTTCCATGCGTTGTATGCAGGCAGGTGCTGCGGGGTATGTGTGCAAGCAGCAAGATCTAACCGAGTTGCTAAGTGCAATAAAAGCTGTACTTTCAGGCTATAGCTACTTTCCTAATCAAGCCTTGCACTCTGTGCGTTCGAGCTTGGGGAATGCCAGTGAGGCCGATATGGTCAACCGTCTTTCGGGGCGGGAGATGATGGTGCTACAGCAATTGGCGCGGGGTAAAAGCAACAAGGAAATAGCGGATGGTATGTTTTTGAGCAATAAAACGGTGAGCACTTACAAAACGCGACTGTTATTGAAGCTCAATGCCCGCTCGCTGGTTGATTTGATCGAGCTTGCGCAGCGTAATGGCTTGGTGTGAGATGGGGCCAGCGGGGGATTAATACCCAATGGCCCTTGAAAACAAAAAGCCTCCGATAAAGGAGGCTTTTGAAAGTGCGGGCTAAACATTAAAGATCGTAGTCGTAATCTGCCAGCTCTTTTCTGAGCCGTTTTTCTTCCAGGAGAGCGTCAATCGTGCGACGTTTTGCCAAATTGGTTTTGGCCACCTCGATCACAGGCTCTACGACCTCGTCCTGATCGGTCGTTGCAAAATCTTCTTCTACTTCCAGTTCTTCTTTGCCAGTGCTCATTTAGTTCACTCCAGGCCAAGACAGTCAATGGCGCCCCTTATAGCGATAATTGCTGCGCGGGTAAAAAAGTTTTTTTCAATCGATCAGCCCATAAAGTCTCTATCACTCAATCGTCAGAGGTTTTTTCCTTGAATTCGCACAGGTCTTCTATGCGGCAGCTCCCACAACGAGGCTTGCGCGCCTGGCAGACGTAGCGTCCATGCAGGATCAGCCAGTGATGGGCATCAAGCAGGTAAGGCTTTGGTACAAATTTCATCAATTGCTTTTCGACCTCCACTACATTTTTGCCTGGCGCGATCCCTGTTCGGTTGCTGACCCGGAAAATATGCGTATCAACGGCCATGGTCAGTTGCCTGAAAGCAGTGTTGAGCACGACGTTTGCTGTTTTACGACCCACTCCGGGAAGCGCTTCAAGTGCCTCTCGTGTTTGTGGGACTTCACTGCCATGCCGTTCAATCAGCAAGCGGCAGGTCTCAATCACATTCTTGGCCTTGCTGTTATACAGGCCGATGGTTTTGATGTAGTGCGACAGCCCCTCTACTCCCAGAGCGTAGATGGCTTCTGGTGTATTAGCGACAGGAAACAACTTGGCCATTGCCTTGTTGACGCTGACGTCAGTGGCTTGCGCAGACAAAATCACCGCAATCAATAGTTCGAAAGGTGATGAATAGGCCAGTTCAGTCTTGGGCTCAGGATTGTCTTCGTGAAACCGACGAAATATTTCAAGGCGTTTGGCGGCGTTCATGGATAAAAACGTGTCCTGGATAGCAGTCCGTTATTAGGGGGTGGCAAAGATCTATCAGGTTTGGGATTGCTCTAAAGCAGTGAGTGTCAGCTCGGCCCGTATCACTGCGTCATTCAACAGCGCCAACTGATCGCTGGTTGATGCTTGGGAGACCGCTTTTTTAAGCTCGGCGCGGCGCATGGCCAGCTGGATTTTTGCGCGTTTGAGTTCTGCACTGTTTACGGCGGGCGCGGATACCGCAGGCCCACACTCCAGTTGAGCCAAAGCCTGTTCTGCAGCCTCAAATTGCTGCTGAAGGATCACCAGTTGTGATTGTTGCGGCTCAGTAGGCGGATGGCCAAATGCTTTCAGCGACTTGTTGAGTTGCGCACGTGCCATGGCCAGTGTGACCTTGGCTTTTTTAAGTGCCACCTCATTGAGGTTGGAAGGTTCTGTGAGCTGATGCTCAACGCTTTTTTCGCTCTGGGTGCCTGCCGGTGATCGTTGAGCGCGTGCCTGGCGCTCGCCCAACCTGTGTTGTTCTTCGCGGAGCAGGCGCTCGTCACGTCGCTCATAGCGGCTGCGGGCGTGATCACGCTTTTGGGTGCGGGCCTGGTACTGCTCTGCTTCGTGAGCAAGACCGCCGACAATAGGGGTTACGTTGGCGGGCAGCGGTCGCATTTCTATGCAGTCGACAGGGCAAGGGGCCACACAGAGATCGCAGCCGGTGCATTCATCCACAATCACGGTGTGCATGAGTTTGGCGGCACCGAGAATGGCATCAATCGGGCAGGCTTGAATGCATTTGGTGCAGCCGATGCATTCGGCCTCTCGAATATAGGCTACTTGTGCCGGAGCGGTCCCGCGTTCGGGATCCAGAGCCACCACAGGAATACGGAGTAAATCGGCCAGTGCCGAAATGGTTTCGGCTCCCCCTGGTGGGCATTTGTTAATGGCTTCGCCTTCGGCAATACCTTGCGCATAAGGCTTGCAGCCTGGATGGCCGCATTTTCCGCATTGGGTCTGCGGTAATAAAGCATCAATACGTTGGATCAGGCTCATGGTGTGATTAGTCCAGCGACAGCGGGCCGCACCCGGGCGACATTGATCATGCGCGGTGATTAAGGAGGGCGTGGCAATAACGCGTGAATGTCAGGTCAGTCATGATCGGTACGGTTAAACCAACGTGGCTGATTATCCGACAAGGCAGGGAGGGCGGCTACTGAATGAACATCCACTAACGACCTGCGGGTCGTTAGTGGATGCCTAGGGCGGTGTTACTTGATGCGTTGGCCAGGCTTGGCGCCGCTGTCCGGGCTCAGCAGGTAAATTTCTTCACCGCCAGGGCCGGCAGCCATCACCATGCCTTCAGACATGCCGAAGCGCATTTTGCGGGGCTTCAGGTTGGCAATCATCATGGTCAGGCGACCTTCAAGCTCAGCCGGGTTCGGGTAAGCGCTCTTGATTCCCGAGAACACATTGCGTTGCTCGTCACCGATGTCCAGTGTCAGGCGCAGCAGCTTGTCAGCGCCTTCAACGGCTTCGGCCTTGAGGATCAACGCAACGCGCAGGTCGACAGCGGCGAAGGCATCAAACTCAATTTCGGCGGCCAATGGCTCTTTCACCAGTTCGCCATTGCCTTGCGGGGCTGTGGCGCCGGTATCGGTCTGGCTGGCCACCAGGTCTTCTTTTGATGCGTCGCTCATGGCTTGTACTTTTACCGGGTCAATACGGGTCATCAGTGGTTTGAACGCATTCAGCTGATGGTTGGCCAGCAACACGCTGTGATTGTTCCAGGTCAAAGGCTCGACATTCAGGAATGCCTCGGCATCAGCTGCGAGCAGCGGCAGTACCGGCTTGAGGAAAATGATCAACTGACGGAACAGATTGATGCCCAGGGCGCAGACGGCCTGAACTTCATCCTGTTTGCCTTCTTGCTTGGCCATTGCCCACGGAGCTTTCTCGGCAATCCAGGCGTTGGCGCGATCAGCCAATGCCATGATTTCACGCATGGCGCGAGCAAAGTCACGGGCTTCATAGGCGTCGGCAATACTTGGCGCTGCAGCAAGGAAGGCGTCGGTCAGTTCAGGCGCGGCATTGCCTTCGACCATTACCCCGGCGTTGCCCTTGTGAATGAAACCTGCGCAACGGCTGGCAATGTTCACTACTTTGCCGACCAGATCCGAGTTGACCTTCTGTACGAAGTCTTCCAGGTTCAAGTCGAGGTCATCGACGCCACGACCCAGTTTGGAGGCGTAGTAGTAACGCAGGTATTCCGGCGACAGGTGATCCAGGTACGTGCGGGCCTTGATAAAGGTGCCGCGCGATTTGGACATTTTCTGGCCGTTTACGGTCAGGTAGCCGTGGACGTTGATGGCGGTTGGCTTGCGATAACCTGCGCCTTCGAGCATGGCGGGCCAGAACAGGGCGTGGAAATTCACGATGTCCTTGCCGATGAAGTGGTACAGCTCGGCCGTGGAGTCCTTGGCCCAATACGCGTCGAAGTCCAGTTCTGGACGGCGTGCGCAGAGGTTCTTGAAACTGGCCATGTAGCCGATAGGCGCATCCAGCCACACGTAGAAATACTTGCCTGGCGCGTCCGGGATCTCGAAACCGAAGTACGGTGCATCGCGGGAAATATCCCACTGTTGCAAACCTGCATCCAGCCATTCGGCGATCTTGTTGGCTACTGCATCTTGCAGAGCACCGCTTCGAGTCCAGCTTTTGAGCATGGCGTCGAAGTCAGGCAGCTTGAAGAAGAAGTGTTCGGAGTCCTTGAGTACCGGGGTGGCCCCCGAAATCGCCGATTTTGGATTCTTAAGGTCGGTTGGCGCATAAGTGGCGCCACATTTCTCGCAGTTGTCGCCGTACTGATCGTCAGTGCCGCATTTAGGGCATGTGCCCTTGATGAAGCGGTCGGCCAGGAACATTTTCTTTTCCGGGTCGAAATACTGGGTGATCGAACGGGTAGCTATATGGCCTGCTTCGCGCAGCTTGATGTAAATCGCACTCGACAGCTCACGGTTTTCTTCGGCGTGGGTCGAATGGAAGTTATCGAAGTCGACGAGGAACTCGGCAAAGTCGGCGCTGTGTTCAGCCTGGACGTTGGCGATCAGTTGCTCAGGGGTGATGCCTTCTTTCTCGGCGCGCAACATGATGGCCGAGCCGTGGGCGTCGTCTGCGCAGACATAAGTGCATTGATTACCGCGATGCTTCTGGAAGCGCACCCACATATCGGTCTGGATGTACTCAAGCATATGGCCAAGGTGAATTGAACCATTGGCATAGGGCAGGGCGCTGGTGACGAGGATCTTGCGTGGCTCGGACATGGGGCTCGGCTACTTGATGAGACGGTGGTCGGCCACTATAAAGCGCTGGGCGATATATTTCACCCCGTGGGCGTGTATCTGATCGTTTACGCGGCGTTTGTTCGGCTCAAAAGCCTGCTGTGAGCGGTTTATTACAGGTACGATAGCGGCCTGTTTTACTCAGTCTTTACGGGAGTTGCCCATGAGCGCAGTTAATCGCGCAGCGGTGGAGGCCGTCCTTCGCCAATACACCGACCCTTATTTGAATCAGGACCCGGTCAGTGCTGGATGCGTACGCAACATTGAAATTGCGGGTGATCGCGTCAGCGTTCAGCTTGAGTTGGGGTATGCCGCCGGCCTGTTCAAAAGCGGTTGGGCGCAAATGCTGCAAATGGCCATCGAAAATATGGATGGCGTGACGTCGGCCAAGGTCGAGGTCAACTGTGTGATTGCTGCGCACAAGGCGCAAGCGCAAATTCCGGGTTTGGCCAATGTGAAAAACATAGTGGCTGTGGCTTCCGGCAAGGGTGGCGTTGGCAAATCCACGACAGCTGCCAACCTGGCGCTGGCACTGGCGCGTGAAGGCGCGCGGGTGGGGATTCTTGACGCCGACATCTACGGCCCGAGTCAGGGCGTGATGTTTGGCATCGCAGAAGGCACCCGGCCGAAAATTCGTGACCAAAAGTGGTTTGTGCCGATTGAGGCTCATGGTGTTGAAGTGATGTCGATGGCATTTTTGACCGACGACAACACGCCGATGGTATGGCGCGGCCCTATGGTGTCGGGAGCGTTGTTGCAGTTGGTCACGCAAACAGCCTGGAATGACCTGGACTATCTGGTTATCGATATGCCGCCAGGAACGGGTGATATCCAGCTGACGTTGGCGCAGAAAGTCCCGGTGACCGGTTCGGTTATCGTGACCACACCACAAGATCTGGCTTTGCTGGATGCGCGCAAGGGTGTCGAGATGTTCCGCAAGGTGAACATTCCGGTGCTGGGCGTGGTGGAAAACATGGCGGTACACATTTGCTCAAACTGCGGTCATGCAGAGCATTTGTTCGGCGAGGGTGGTGGCGAGAAGCTCGCGACCCAATACGGCGTAGAGGTGTTGGCATCACTGCCGCTGTCGATGGCGATTCGAGAGCAGGCCGATAATGGAAAACCGACCGCCGTTGCAGAGCCTGATAGCCCGATTGCATTGATCTATCAGGAATTGGCCCGCCACGTGGGCGCGCGAATTGTTTTGCATGAAGCTGCGTCTCAGGCGATGCCAAGCATTACTGAAAGCGACGACTGAGTAACAGGCACTTGCCCCTCGGGGGGCGGGTGCCTACATATTTCTGGGGCAGCGGCTACACAAATTCGCAGTTGTGCTACGTAATGCCGTTCGCCAAAAGATGTGCAGGTTTTTTTGCGGGCATAAAAAAACCCCGCTTTTAAGGGCGGGGTTTTTTACTGGATCAGCACAAGTTAGATAACTTGAACTTCCTCAGCTTGCATGCCTTTCTGACCGCGAGTAGCGATGAAAGAAACCTGTTGGCCTTCTTTCAGGCTTTTGAAGCCGTCGGATTGGATAGCTTTGAAGTGAACGAACAGGTCGTCACCGGATTGTGGAGTGATGAAGCCGAAGCCTTTTTCATCGTTGAACCACTTAACGGTACCAGTTTGGCGATTAGACATGGTGTAACTCCTTGAACAAAGATAACTGCGACGCAGGAAAAGCCCTGGCCGAGACTGAGTGCAAAGAGCAGGAAAAATTCTTGGAGATGGTTGGATCGAAATTCAACATATCGTGTAGAGATTCTCAGTGACACAAGCAACACAGTGACGCCACCTTAACGCTTTTTTCAGAACGTGCAAAGGGTCTTTGCGAAGGTTTCTCTAAAAACGTGACTGACGGTTGCTCTTACAGCCTGTATTCACGGGATCTACAGCTATTTTCGATATTTTTGCCCCAGCCTTTTGAACCGAGCCTTGGGGGGCGGTAAGATGCCCACCAGAATTTTCTACCTCGCTATTCAGGACACCCGCCATGAGCATCAAACCAGACAAGTGGATTCGCCGCATGGCGCAAGAGCACGGCATGATCGAACCTTTCGTCGAGCGTCAGGTGCGTG
>JAZKIA010000108.1:0-37640 GCA_040385125.1 Pseudomonadota bacterium
TGTGGTTCAAAAACCTGCTTATCTATCGCCTGACCCAAGATCTGCCTTTTGATGCGCAGGTGCTGGAAACTGCACTGGCCACCAAACAGGCCCGCTCGTGTTCAAGTCAGGAATTAGCCACCTACGGTTTCGTTGCCCCATTCGGCAAAGGCGAAGACGCACCACTGGTTCACGTCAGCCAGGACTTCCTGCTGATCGCGGCCCGCAAAGAAGAACGCATCCTGCCGGGCAGCGTTGTGCGTGATGCATTAAAGGACAAGGTCGAAGAGATCGAAGCCGAACAAATGCGCAAGGTCTATAAGAAGGAGCGTGATCAGCTCAAGGATGAAATCATCCAGGCCTTCTTGCCACGTGCCTTTATTCGTCGCTCGGCAACCTTTGCCGCCATCGCGCCAAAGCAAGGCCTGATTCTGGTCAACGCCTCCAGCCCGAAACGCGCCGAAGACTTGCTGTCCACTCTGCGCGAAGTGATCGGCTCACTGCCGGTTCGCCCTCTGGCAGTGAAAGTCGCTCCAAGCGCGATCATGACTGAATGGGTTAAAACCCAAAAAGCCGCTGACAACTTCTTCGTCCTCGACGAATGTGAGCTGCGCGATACTCACGAAGATGGCGGGATTATCCGCTGCAAACGTCAGGATCTGACCAGCGATGAAATCCAGTTGCACCTGAGCACCGGTAAAGTGGTGACCCAGCTGTCTCTGGCCTGGCAAGACAAGCTGTCGTTCGTGCTGGACGACAAGCTGGTAGTCAAGCGCCTGAAGTTTGAAGACCTGCTGCAAGATCAGGCCGAACAGGACGGCGGTGACGACGATCTGGGCCAGCAGGACGCCAGCTTCACTCTGATGATGCTGACCTTCGGCGAGTTCTTGCCGCAGCTGTTCGAAGCATTGGGCGGCGAAGAGATCCCACAAGGGATCTAATCCCCCCACCCGCCTTTGTGGGAGCCTGGCTTGCCAGCGATTGTTTGCATCGCTGGCAAGCCAGGCTCCCACAAAGCTTCTTGCTTAGACTCAGACAACAATCACAATAAAGGAACACCATGCGCGCACTCGCCGCCTTAAGCCGCTTCGTCGGCAATACCTTTGCTTATTGGGTACTGATTTTCGCCGTACTGGCGTTTCTTGAGCCCAGCTGGTTTGTCGGCCTTAAAGGCGCCATTGTGCCGCTTCTGGGCGTGGTGATGTTCGGCATGGGCCTGACCCTCAAACTTGAAGACTTCGCCGAAGTCGCTCGCCACCCGTGGCGCGTGGCACTGGGCGTGGTTGCTCATTTCGTGATCATGCCCGGCGTGGCGTGGTTACTGTGCCAAGTGTTCCACTTGCCACCTGAAATCGCCGTCGGTGTGATTTTGGTCGGTTGCTGCCCTAGCGGCACCTCTTCAAATGTCATGACCTGGCTGGCACGGGGCGATTTGGCCCTGTCCGTCGCCATTGCGGCCGTGACCACCCTCCTCGCCCCATTACTGACACCGGCCTTGATCTGGCTGCTGGCTTCGGCTTGGCTTCCGGTGTCGTTCATGGAGCTGTTCTGGTCAATTCTGCAGGTCGTGCTGCTGCCGATTGTGCTCGGTGTTTTGGCTCAACGCCTATTGGGCGCACGGGTACGCTTTGCGGTCGATGTGTTGCCGCTGGTCTCGGTGATCAGCATTGTGATCATCGTCGCCGCCGTCGTAGCCGCCAGCCAGGCGCAAATAGCCAAGTCCGGCCTGCTGATCATGGCCGTGGTGATGTTGCACAACAGCTTCGGTTATTTGCTCGGCTACTTTACGGGGCGCCTGTTCAAGCTACCCTTGGCACAACGCAAATCCTTGGCTCTGGAAGTCGGCATGCAAAATTCCGGGCTAGGCGCTGCGCTGGCCAGTGCGCACTTTTCGCCTCTGGCGGCCGTACCCAGCGCACTGTTTAGCGTATGGCACAACATCTCAGGCGCGCTGCTGTCGACGTATTTCCGCCGTATGAGTGAGAAAGAAGATCGCCTGGCAGCCATTAAACCGACTGTCGGCTGAAATTTCGGGGTTGTCTGCCAGATTAATAGTGGGCAATATACTGCGCACTGCGAGGACGACCTCGCGACTCATCGAGTGATTATTCCGGGGACGACCCCATCAATTGATGGAGACAACCATGTCCTGGATTATTTTGTTTTTCGCCGGCCTGTTTGAAGTTGGCTGGGCCGTCGGCCTGAAGTACACCGATGGTTTTAGTCGCCCGCTGCCTACCGCCCTGACCGTGGGCGCGATGATTATCAGCCTGGGCTTACTGGGTCTGGCCATGAAAGAGTTGCCACTGGGCACTGCCTACGCGATCTGGACCGGTGTGGGCGCAGTCGGCACGGTCATCGCAGGGATCATCCTGTTTGGTGAATCCATGGCGCTGTTCCGACTGGCCAGCGTGGCGCTGATCATCGCCGGTCTGGTCGGGCTGAAAATGAGCGCTTAAGCAGAAACAAACCTGCACAAATCCTGTGGGAGTCGGGCTTGCCCGCGATGGCATCAGCGCGATTAATCAGGCACCGCACCGCCTGCATCGCTGGCAAGCCAAGCTCCCACAAGTTCACTGCCTACCTTACATCCCCTCTCAACGCCGTCACCCGCTCACGCAATACCTTTTGCGTAGCCTCGCTGGCTTGCATCGGCGTACCCGCCACCAATGTCACACGCGACCAAAGCCTGCGAAACACGCCCTTGTTCGGATCACGGCTAAAGAAGCTGCCCCACAACCCTTGCAGCGCCATCGGGATCACCAGCACCGGCGAACGCTCCAGAATCCGCGTCACCCCCGCCTTGAATTCATTGATTTGTCCGTCCGTGGTGAGCCTGCCTTCAGGGAAGATGCACACCAGTTCGCCCGCAGCCAAATACTCGGCAATCCGGTCAAAGGCCTGCTCGTAAATCACTTCGTCCTCACCACGCCCGGCAATCGGAATCGTACCCGCCGTACGGAAGATAAAGTTAAGCACTGGCAGGTTGTAGATTTTGTAATACATCACAAAGCGAATCGGGCGACGCACCGCCCCGCCAATCAAAAGCGCGTCAACAAACGACACGTGGTTACACACCAGCAACGCCGCGCCTTCATCGGGGATTGACGCCAGGCCCTTGTGCTCAACCCGGTACATGGAGTGGCCGAGCAGCCAAATCATGAAGCGCATGCTGAATTCAGGGACGACTTTGAAGATGTATGTGTTGACCGCGATATTCATCAACGACACCACGAGGAACAACTCGGGGATCGTCAGTTTGGCCACGCTCAGCAACAGGATGGTGACGATTGCCGACACCACCATAAACAGCGCATTGAGAATGTTGTTGGCCGCGATTACCCGCGCCCGCTCCTTCTCGGCCGTGCGCGACTGAATCAGCGCATACAGCGGCACGATATAGAAGCCACCAAACACACCCAACCCGAGAATATCGAACAGCACCCACCACGCCTGACCGAACCCCAGCACACCCAGCCAATCGTTGGCCTGAATGTTCTGCGGCATATGCCCCGAGTGCCACCACAGCAGCAGACCAAATACCGTCAGGCCAAATGAGCCAAAGGGCACCAGACCAATCTCGACCTTGCGCCCCGAGAGCTTCTCGCAAAGCATTGAGCCCAACGCGATGCCCACCGAAAACACCGTAAGAATCAGCGTGACCACGGTTTCGTCGCCGTAAAGCCAGTCTTTGGCATAGGCCGGGATCTGCGTCAGGTAAATTGCACCGACAAACCAGAACCACGAGTTCCCCATCACCGAACGCGATACCGCCGGTGTCTGGTTCAACCCCATGCGCAAGGTGGCCCACAAGCTACTGAAAATATTCCAGTTCACACGCAAGTCAGGCGTGTCGGCCGGTGTTGGTGGAATAGCGCGACTGGCCAGATAGCCGAGCACCGCGACCGAGACGATCACCACCGACACCACCGCTGTGTAATTGCTGGATGACAGCATGATCCCGGCGCCAATGGTGCCCGCCAGAATCGACAGAAAAGTACCCATCTCGACCAAACCGTTGCCGCCGACCAATTCGTCCGCATGCAGGGTTTGCGGCAGGATCGAATACTTCACCGGCCCAAACAAGGCTGAATGGGTGCCCATCGCGAACAACGCGACCAGCATCAACACCAGGTGATCGAAGGCAAAACCAATGGCGCCTACGGCCATGATCGCAATTTCGCCCAACTTGATCAGGCGAATCAATCGGTCCTTGGGGTACTTTTCGCCAAACTGTCCGGCAAGTGCCGAGAACAAAAAGAACGGCACAATAAACAGCAGCGCGCACAGGTTGACCCAAATCCCGCGATCACCCTCGATGCTCAACTTATAAAGGATGGCGAGAATCAGCGACTGTTTGAACAAGTTGTCATTGAGCGCGCCCAAGGACTGGGTCACGAAGAACGGCAGGAAGCGGCGCTTCCTTAGCAAACTGAACTGCGAGGGGTGGCTCATCATCCATGTACTCAAGTTGCGCCGAAGGCTTTCTCATTGGAGTGCTGTTGTAACACTCGAGGCACAACCTTACTCGGGTTCTGTGCACAGTCACCGCATGTTCGGCCCTTTCGCACAGACCCCAAGCATATGTCTTACTTTTTCAGCCCGGCAATGCACGGCGATACAAACAACTCCCCCCGATATGCCCCCACCAGCGTGCGCTTGCCGACAATCAGCCACATCAATGCCAGCGCCACCACCAGAACACACCCGGCGATATCAAAAAACGCCAGATGCAGAACCTTGCCCAAGCGCAAGGTGGCCAATGCGTAGACACCCAGCGGGAAGGTAAAACCCCACCACCCCAGATTGAAAGGTATGCCAGCGCGGTAATAACGATGAGTGATCAGCGCGGCCATCAAAATCCACCACAAGCCAAATCCCCACAACGCAATGCCAGAGATCAAGCCCAAACCTTCGGCAATTTCACCGACTCGGGCAAAGCCGTTGGCCGCAAAGATCGCTGGTGAGTCAGCTCCCAGCAGCAACATCCCCAAGGCACCCGTGCCAATTGGCCCCAGGGCCAGCCAGCTCGACGCCGCCATGCTTTCGTGAGGCAACTTATGCAGCGCCATGCGCAGCATCAGGATGGTCAGGATACTAAAGGCTACCGGCACCGAAAACGCCCACAGTACATAGCTGGTAATCAGCACATGGAACTGCGCCAGCGAATCGGTCAGATGAGGCGCCAGCAGCCCGCCACTGGCCGCCGCCACTTCTGCCGCGACTACCGGCAACAACCAAACCGCGGTCATTTGGTCAATGCTGTGCTCCTGCCGGGTGAACATCATGTAAGGAATCATCACCCCAAACGCCAGTGACATCGCCACATCCAACCACCACAGCACATGCGCGACTTGCACCATATCGCTGCCCCAGCGGGCAACCCCAAACAGCAGAAAACCGTTGATGATGGTCGCCAGCCCCATGGGAATGGTGCCGAAGAACATCGACACGGTTGAATGCCCGAAAATCCGTCGTGCCTCATCGAAGTACATCACCCAGCGCGCGCCATACAGCACACTGAACAGGATGAACAAGCCGATATTGAACAGCCACAAGCCTTCGGCAACGGCATACATACCGGGAATCTGTACCGGCAACTGAGCCAATGCCAACGCCAAAACCCCCGTCCCCATGGTGGCGGCAAACCAGTTCGGGGTGAACTGGCGGATCACTTCACGCGGGTGCTGCAAGTGGCTTAGTGGCCTAAGCCCAGCCTGGGCTTTTTTTGAACAATTCATGCGGTTCCTCCTGTTCCTCGTATGAGGTCACGTTAGAGTAGAACCAAATCGAATATCGATATAACGGGTAATTTCTCTAACCGTTATCTGTTTTACAGATAATCAATCACACTTGCTGCTCCTTGCCTCGCGCCAAACCAGACACGATGACCACAAACAACAGACTGAAAACCCACCCTGCCAAAATCTCAAACCACATGGTAAATCGCACTAAACGCTTGGCACTCCAAAACCCCATAAGCTCATCAGCCACATTGGACTTGGGCGTTTCGATCAGCGGCGCCCAGTCTTTTTCCTGGTGCAGATCCACCAGAGGCAGCAGCAGATCCAGAGAAAAGGCGATAGGGCTAAAACCGGTGTATTCCTGTGGCAACGCGTCACATAAATACCAATTGCCTGTCCCGGGTGCAGCCTGGAGGCTTTTGTCTGCGGGTGGCCGACAAGCGGCGTAAGCCGGATTCTGAAAAACAAGCGGATCACTGGGGGCGAACACCGCACCATGATTGGCCGCGCCCCAATAAATAATGGTCGTGATTAGCCACACCCCTAAAAACCACGGCACCAACTGCATTGGACGGTAGCCGTAACCAATCAATTTGCCATAGCAACAGTGCAGGGCTTTGGCGATGACCGAACTAACCCACCGGCGCACGGGGCTCCAGGTATCCGGGGTTAAACCGACCTGACCGCAGGTGTAACGGTGGCGCTCGTATTCAATGCCGATTTCTCGCGCATCCTCCGCACGGCCCATAGCGTCCAATACATGCTTGAGTTGTTTCCACGGCTGAGGAAGAAATACTGGCAACTTGGACGGTTTCTTATTCGTGCTGCCAGGTAATCGTGCCCGCTGCTTCTCCAACCAACTCACACGTCCCTTTACTGACATGGTGTTGTGAACATCCAGAAAGCCGTACACAAAGCCATTGATCACCAGGTTTTCGCCCCAGGATCGTGCATCATCATTGAGGGCTGCTACTCGGGCAGACGCCAGAGAAATACTGCCCAAGGGCTCTGCCAACTCTCGAATGATCAGAGAGCCCTTGACCTGCATCTGACTGGCCGACAAGCGGGGAATGCGGGCGGCCTTGAAAAGGCTGAAATCCCCTTCGATCAGGGCGGACACAAAACTGACGCGCGATTCGGATGAAAATCCACTGTCAAGGTTAGCGCTGCCTTTGACATTCAAATAGTCAGCCGACAACGCGTTTTTCTGCGTCCCGCTAAAAACAGCCCCACCGCAGTTCAATTGCCCGTGTATTTCGCCTCCTCTGAGGGAGACTGTGCCTAATGAAGTGAAGTTTTTATTCAGAAGCAGGCTGCCTTCGATAACGACACCATCGGCACGAAGCGTTATTTCATTTTTAGACTCAAGATGAGCACCTTGAAGCGTCATTTGCCGCTTGATCGTTGCCGCAATAAAAATCACCTCACCCAAAGATTTGAAACCCTCGGTAAGAAAAGTGCCACCCCCAACCTTAATCCCACCGGCATTGATCGACTGCCCCTCGCAGAGAAACTGACCGGCCCTGCAGTTGAACTGCCCCTCAATGTTGGCATTTAACAACCTGACCTGGCCCTGAGCTTTAAACCCGTCAACCAGGAACACGCCCCCGCCGATATTTGCGCCAATCGCGGATAAGGAGTACCCGACCGCCTCTTCAAGTGAAGCTCCGGAACAATGCACTTGCCCGCTAATGACAGCCCTGTCTAAGAACACTGTTCCGCTGGCTTTTATTTTCCTTAATTCAACATCGCCCGTGACCGCCATACCGGCCCCTAGAAACCCCTTCATATGGGAGCCATTCAAGGTCAGGGAACGCTTCAAGTCTGCGTTCCTGAAGACCGGAGCCTTTTCAAAATTGCAAAACACAGCAGAAAAAAGGCAATCGACCGTGGTCGACCTTAACTCCAGTACCCCCTGAATGTAGGCGCCGCGCAGCTGAACGCCGTGTTCATGAACCACCACGCGATTGTCCCCACCGAGCAACAAAAAGCGTAAGAACCCTGCACGAACGGTGTTTTCTTGACTCGCCTCTTCAGGACACCTCAATTCACCTTGAGCAACGGTGCCTTTTCTACACCCCTCCAGCAGCTTTTGTTCCAACTTGAACAACGGCTCAAAATCGCTCAACGAACGTCCATATGCCTTCACACGTATTCCTTATTCTGTCTGACCTGCGCGCCACCCTGCCCAGGACTTCTCATAGGCTCGGCATCTTAAATAACAGGCCAATAGCCATCAAACATTAACTGCCCTCCCGGCAAACAGCCTCACCCTGCGACACCAGGCCGCGCTCAGACCATGGTCGACACTGACGCCGACCAAACATCATGCGAGACTTACTCGCTGGCGCTGGATTGCTGCCGGTTAAAAACCACTCAGGAGCTACCATGTCGCTGTCCAGCGGGCTAATCGCCGCCGTTGCCCTGGCCTATATGGCCATCATGTTTGCCATTGCCTTTTATGGCGACCGGCGCAGCACGCCGCTGCCGCCGCGGGTTCGTGCGTGGGTGTATAGCTTGTCGCTGGCGGTGTATTGCACCAGTTGGACGTTCTTCGGTGCCGTCGGCCAGGCTGCCGAACAGCTCTGGGCGTTTTTGCCGATTTACCTGGGACCGGTACTGCTATTGGTATGCGCACCCTGGGTGCTGCAAAAAATGGTGATGATCAGCAAGCAGGAGAACATCACCTCCATTGCCGACTTTATTGCTGCGCGTTACGGCAAATCCCAATCACTGGCGATTGTGGTCGCGCTGATCTGTCTGGTCGGCGTTTTGCCCTACATCGCCCTGCAACTCAAAGGCATTGTGCTTGGGGTCAACCTGCTGATCGGTGCCGGAGCCGATGCCACCGGCACTCGGGCTCAGGACACGGCGCTGGTTGTGACCCTGATTCTGGCGCTGTTCACCATTGTGTTTGGTACGCGCAACCTCGATGCCACCGAACACCACCGGGGCATGGTGCTGGCGATTGCTTTTGAATCACTGGTCAAACTGTTCGCCTTTCTCGCCGTCGGCGCCTTTGTTACCTACGGTTTGTATGACGGATTCGACGATCTGCTCAGCCAGGCCATGCTGGCACCGCGTTTGGAAGCGTATTGGAAAGAAACCATCAACTGGCCGTCGATGGTGGTACAGACCGGCGTGGCGATGATGGCCATCATCTGTCTACCCCGGCAGTTCCACGTTACCGTGGTCGAAAATATTGAACCGCAAGACCTGCAACTGGCCAAATGGGTGTTCCCGGCCTACTTGATCCTGGCGGGCCTGTTCGTGGTGCCCATTGCGCTGGCGGGGCAAATGTTGCTGCCCAGCTCAGTGCTGCCCGACTCATTCGTGATCAGCCTGCCGCTGGCCCAGGCCAATCCCGCGCTCGCGATGTTGGCATTTATTGGGGGCGCATCGGCGGCCACTGGCATGGTGATCGTTGCCAGCGTCGCGTTGTCGACCATGGTGTCCAACGACATGCTGTTGCCGTGGTTACTGCGACACAAAAACGCCGAGCGCCCGTTTGAAGTCTTCCGCCACTGGATGTTGTCGGTGCGCCGCGTGTCCATCGTGGTCATTCTGCTGCTCGCGTATGTCAGCTATCGCCTGCTGGGCTCGACCGCCAGCCTCGCCACCATTGGTCAAATCGCTTTCGCCGCTGTCACGCAATTGGCACCGGCCATGCTCGGGGCGCTGTATTGGAAGCAAGCCAACCGGCGCGGGGTTTTCGCCGGTCTGGCGACAGGCACCTTTATTTGGTTCTACACCTTGGTACTGCCGCTGATTGCCCACAGTCTGGGCTGGAATCTGAGTCACTTCCCAGGCCTGACCTGGCTTCACAGCAACCCTCTGGGCCTACCTATTACGCCACTAACCCAAGGTGTGGTGCTGTCGCTGGCCGGTAACTTCACCTTGTTTGCCTGGGTCTCGGTACTGTCGCGCACGCGCGTGTCAGAACACTGGCAAGCAGGACGCTTTATCGGTCAGGAGCTGAGCAGCCACCCCAGCGGACGCTCGATGCTTGCGGTGCAAATCAACGATTTGCTGACCCTCGCCGCGCGCTTTGTCGGTGAAGAGCGTGCCCGTCAGAGCTTTATTCGTTTCGCTTACCGCCAAGGCAAGGGCTTTAACCCCAACCAAAACGCCAATGGCGAATGGATCGCCCACACCGAACGATTGCTCGCTGGGGTACTTGGCGCATCTTCAACCCGTGCGGTGGTAAAAGCGGCCATTGAAGGCCGGGAAATGCAGCTCGAAGACGTGGTGCGCATTGCTGACGAAGCCTCCGAAGTGTTGCAGTTCAACCGTGCCTTGCTCCAGGGCGCAATTGAAAACATCACCCAAGGCATCAGCGTGGTTGATCAATCACTCAGGCTCGTCGCCTGGAACCGCCGCTACCTCGAGCTGTTCAACTACCCGGACGGGCTGATCAGCGTGGGCCGGCCAATTGCCGACATTATTCGTCACAATGCAGAACGCGGCCTGTGCGGCCCCGGTGAAGCCGAGGTACACGTGGCCCGCCGCCTGCACTGGATGCGTCAGGGCCGGGCGCACACCTCTGAGCGTTTATTTCCCAATGGCCGGGTGATCGAACTGATTGGTAACCCCATGCCTGGCGGCGGTTTTGTCATGAGTTTCACCGACATTACCGCGTTCCGTGAAGCTGAGCAGGCACTGACCGAAGCCAACGAAGGGCTGGAGCAACGGGTCGCCGAACGCACCTTCGAGCTGTCGCAGTTGAATCAGGCCCTGACCGAAGCCAAAGGTGTGGCTGAAACCGCAAACCAGTCGAAAACCCGCTTTCTGGCGGCCGTCAGCCATGACCTGATGCAACCGATGAACGCCGCACGACTGTTCTCTGCCGCTCTCTCCCATCAAGAGGAGGGCCTGAGCCCGGAAGCGCAAAAACTGGTGCAGCATCTGGACAGCTCTTTGCGCTCAGCCGAAGACCTGATCAGTGACTTGCTGGATATTTCGCGCTTGGAAAACGGCAAAATCACCCCTGATATCAAACCTTTCGCCATTAGCGAGCTGTTTGACACCTTAGGCAATGAGTTCACTGCCCAAGCCCAGGAGCAAGGGTTGAGCTTCAGGGTTCGCAGCAGTCGCGTGCGTGTCAGCAGTGACATCAAACTGTTGCGGCGGATTTTGCAGAACTTCCTGACCAACGCCTTCCGCTACGCCAAAGGCCCAGTGCTGCTGGGCGTACGCCGCCGCGGTGGCGAGCTGTGCCTTGAAGTCTGGGACCGTGGCCCGGGGATTCCTGAAGACAAGCTGCAGGTCATTTTTGAAGAATTCAAGCGCCTGGACAGCCACCAAACCCGCGCCGAAAAAGGCCTGGGGCTGGGACTGGCGATTGCTGACGGCTTGTGCCACGTACTCGGGCACACCTTGCGAGTGCGTTCATGGCCAGGTTTTGGCAGTGTTTTCAGCGTCAGCGTACCGCTGGCTCAAAGCCAGTCGGCTCCCAAGCCCGTCGCCACCGAGCAGAACGGCCAACATATGACAGGCGCGCAAATACTGTGTGTCGACAACGAAGACAGCATCCTGATCGGCATGCAGAGCTTACTGACCCGCTGGGGTTGTCGCGTCTGGACCGCGCGTGATCGCAACGAATGCGCCGCCCTGCTCAATGAAGGCGTACGTCCGCAACTGGTTCTGGTGGATTACCACCTGGATGATGGTGAGGTCGGGACAGAGTTGATGGGATGGCTGCGAGCGCAATTGGGCGAACCGGTGCCGGGCGTGGTGATCAGCGCCGATGGCCGCCCCGAGATGATTGCTCAGGTTCATGCGGCAGGCCTGGAATACTTGGCCAAACCGGTAAAGCCTGCGGTATTGCGGGCGCTGCTGAGTCGGCATGTACCGCTTTGACTTAGAGGGACTGGCGGTACGCACAAAATCGTAGCAGCTGCCAAAGGCTGCGTCCGGCGGCAGAGCCGTCGCAAAGTCAGGCCCTGCGGTGCATCCACTAAACCCGGCAACCCGCATTTACGATCGCTTCGCAATCGGACGTAGCCTTCGGCAACTGCTACAAAGTCCGATTGCGCAGCAACATAGAATCTCCCCCCACAGATACAGCGCGTTACTCCGCCGGATGCGCCACGCCATCGATGTCGGTCATCGCCCGCTCCAGCAAGTCCGCAGGCAGGCTTTTGCTGGCTCGCGCACCCAGCAATTTGAGCTGCTCGCTGCGACTGACCAGGTTGCCTCGCCCTTCTGTCAGTTTGTTGCGTGCAGCACCGTAGGCCTTGTCCAGTTGCTGAAGACGGTTACCCACTTCATCCAGGTCCTGAATAAACAATACGAACTTGTCATACAGCCAGCCTGCTCGCTCAGCGATTTCACGGGCATTTTGGCTCTGGCGCTCTTGCTTCCAGAGGCTGTCGATCACCCGCAGCGTGGCGAGCAAGGTGGTAGGGCTGACGATCACAATGTTGCGATCAAAGGCCTCCTGAAACAGATTGGGCTCAGCTTGCAGCGCCGCTGAGAACGCCGCTTCAATGGGCACAAACAACAACACGAAGTCCAGGCTGTGCAGCCCTTCGAGTCGTTTGTAGTCTTTGCCGGCAAGGCCCTTCACATGATTGCGCAGCGACAATACATGCTGCTTGAGCGCTGCCTGGCCTATGACGTCGTCGTCGGCAACTACATATTGCTGGTACGCCGTGAGGCTTACCTTGGAGTCGACCACAACTTGCTTGTCACCCGGCAACATAATCAAAACGTCAGGCTGAAAGCGCTCGCCATCGGGGCCCTTGAGACTGACCTGGGTCTGATATTCGCGCCCCTTCTCAAGACCCGCATGCTCCAGAACCCGCTCAAGAATCAGCTCGCCCCAGTTACCCTGGGTTTTCTGACCTTTCAAGGCACGGGTCAGGTTGGTCGCTTCATCACTCAAGCGCAGGTTAAGTTGCTGTAAGCGCTCCAGCTCCTTGCCGAGGGAAAAGCGCTCGCGGGCTTCTTGCTGGTAGCTTTCCTCAACCCGCTTTTCGAAGGACTGAATACGCTCCTTGAGCGGGTCGAGCAACTGCCCAAGGCGCTCATTGCTGGTTTCAGCGAAGCGCTGCTCACGCTCATCAAAGATCTTGCCCGCCAGTTCGGCGAATTGCGCTCGCAGCTCATCACGCGAGCCTTGCAGGTCGCTCAAGCGTTGCTGATGACTGTCTTGCTGCTCACGCAGCTCAGCGGCCAGTGCGGCGGCATGAGCATCCAGGCGTCGCAGTTCGGCTTCTTTCTGGCTGCGTTCAAGGTTCCACGCATGGGCGGCATCACGAGCATTGTCACGTTCCAGTTGCAGCAGTTCGACCTCTCGACGCAGCGCTGCGAGTTCGGCCTGCTTGGCAGCGTTGGCCTGCCCCAGGTCACTGACCTCGTCGCGGCAAGCATCCAGCTGGGCACTCAGGCCTTCCTGGGCCAGTTGCGCCATGCTCAGGCGCTCTTCGAGCATCGTCTGTTCAGCATCACGCGCACTGGCGCGGCGCTGTAACTGCCAGATAAACGCCAACAACGGCACACCTGCTAACGCCAGGCCCAGAAAAATGCTGCTCAAGTCCAGGGCCATAACCCCTCCGCACGAGGTAAAAGAGCAAGGTTAACCAAGCTACAGGCGCGAAGACAGCTCAGTCTTCGATCTTGTTCAGCTCTTGCAACGCAAGGCTGTCGCCCGCACGGGCTGCCTGGCGCAGAAGCTCATGGCCTATTCGTTGATCACGGGCGCTGCCGCAGTCGCGGCACATCAATTGGCCCAAACGGCTTTGTGCCAGCACTACGCCTTGGCGGGCGGGCTGCTTCAGCAAATGGCCGGCAACGTGCTTGACGCTAGGGTTAGCACCCAGACGCGGGTTATCCAGCAACCAGATAGCGACCCGCAAAGAAAAGCGCTTGGGAGCTTGAGCAGGCGTATTGGTGCGAGTAACAGAGGAAGTAGCTGTGCGAAACTTCATACGACACTGTAGGGCAGAACAGAAGGCGCGCAACTCTACTCCTTTTTTCGTTTGGGTAAAGCCGAAAAAGGTCTACAGCCGCGTTCTAGAGCAAGTACTTGGGACAATCCACAGATCCTGTGGATAAGTCAGTGGACAACCTTCGTTTAACCCTCGCAAACGCCCACCCTGCGGGGCCTCAGGTCAAACTGACGATTTTTTCACCAATTAAAAAAAACGATGTTTTTCATTGACTTAAATTTGCCTAACAGGCTAGGAGCTGCCGTGCTCAAGTCTCGACCATGGTTTTGTCCGAAGCACTGCAAGTGTGCACAAGTTCATACTCGGATCAAGAGTTCGAGCTGTTATCGGGAAAAATTGTAGGCAAACACACCGCCACGGCGCACCGCTCCCCCTGCCTTTCGCGTGCCATGGCCCGGGTCATACATGCTGGAAAATCGCTACGGATGGGCTAAGGAGCAACGACAGGAACACCCTGAATATATAAACACTCGTACAGGGCTCCATAATGTATTTTTGCTAGCACACTTGCGTTTAATTTTTCAACCCGTTAGTATCCGCAGCGTTAGTACCAAGCTGAAAGTCAATTCGGGCCGAACAAATCCCCCAGCCACCTTCCCTACAGAGAAGCAAGCTGACAAAACGGGATCGACCCCCTCGATGGTTTCCAGGTAAATCTTGCGACGATACAGCCTTTGAAAAAACGCAAAGGGTATCGCGAAGTTCTTTTACTCTGACCGAACCAACCTGCAAAATTGATCAGGATCTTCACCCAGAGCACGGAACCTTAGCTCTAGTTGTGACTGCCTGCCCTCCTAAGTACCTACCTGCCAGCCCAAGCGCTACATTATTAAATGCGCTCCAACTGGCGGCTTTGTTCCAGTCAGGTTCTTCGTCCAGCCAAAGATGGCTCGACGTCACTGGAACGTTTTAACGCTGCACGGATCAAATCCGTGTCATTTGCAGGAACATCTAATAACTATGTCTACTCAAATCCATACTCAGGATGCCATTCGCACCCTAACCAACGCCTTTGCCCCTATGAACTGCCTGATTATGGCCGCTCGCAAAGGCTGCTTCAGCTTCACGCTGGTCAATGAACACGGCATCGCTCGTCACAGCGAGCGTCTGTACCCAGATCAATATTCCAGCGCAGAGCCTCTGCAAGCTGTGATCGAGCGTACTCGCCTGGCACTTGTCGCCTGAAAGCTTAAGCGTTACACAACAAGCCCTGCCTGATTAGCAGGGCTTTTTGTTGTCTGCGATTTAAGAAATATCCGGCATTGCTTAAGTACTTGCGGATATATGGCAAACAACTCGAAGCTACAAATGTTTTAAAAACATAACTTTACAGCACAGATATGACACTACACTTCAACTTAAGCGGCATGATCCGCTTCCGGCGAGCCCTTCCGACTCATTGCTGCCAAGCCCTTGGGTGTCGCCGGCCATTTTCAGGCCTCGAGGACTATATGGGTATCGCTGCCAGGGAGTTGAGCCTTTACGTGATTCGGCCAACGCTGCTGTATCTGGGTCAAAACAACCCGGACGCAGAAGCATTGTTACTAGGCATTGCCGCCAGCCAATCCAATTTGGGTTCGGCGCTACATGACCGACGCGGTCACGGTCTCTACTGCATTCGCGAGCCGCGTCACGCTGCCTTATGGGATCAATACCTGGCCCATGACCCGGATTTGGCGAGCCTGGTTCGCGGACTGGCCAGTCAGCACGCATTTCTGTGCAGCCCACACCTCGAACTTACGGTTAATTTGCGTTACGCCACCGCTATTGCCTGGCTGCTGATTGAAGAGCAAAAAATAACTATCCCGGCAGCCGATGACCTGCTGGGCATGGCAAGAATCTGGCGCCAAGCCTTTGAGCCACAAGGACGTTTGCGCGATTTCACTCACGCCTGGCACACCTGCGTTTCACCTCTCAATCAAGTTGCTTGAGATTTCAACCATCTGTAACAACCTGTAAAAGATCTAAAACCGGTCGGATTGTCCTACAAAACAACGCTATCTTCTGCGATTTAGCCTATAGCGCTTCTACAAAAATGTTGGTAGTTTTCGTCCGGTGATCAAAAGGAGTTCTAATAATGAAAAAAGCAATGCTCAAGACCACACTTAGCCTCGCCGTCGCTTTGGCTTCCAGCCAGATTTTCGCAAGTGGCTTCGCCCTCAACGAACAAAGCATTAGCGGTATGGGGACCGGTTTTGCGGGTCGTTCATCTTCTGCTGAAGATGCCAGCACCGTATTTGGCAACCCTGCCGGCATGTCCCGTATCAAACGTGAACAAGTCACTGGCGGTGTCGCTGCCATCGACGCCAGCACCGACATCAAGCACGCCAGCGGTGGCGCACCAGGCGGCACCAACAAAGGCGACATGGTCCCTTTCACTGCCGTGCCGATGGGCTTCTACGTTAAGCCAATCGATGAACACTGGGCATTCGGTGTAGGCATGTACGCACCTTTCGGTCTGGTAACTGACTACGAAAGCAGCTTTGCCGGTCGATATGCAGGCAAACAAAGCAAGGTTCAAGTCATCACCCTGCAACCGACCGTCAGCTACGCCTTCAACGATGTGGTTTCGATCGGTTTCGGTCCAACCATTAACCGCATTGACGGAACACTGAGCTCTGCTACCCCAGGCCCTGGCGGTAACGACGGCAAAGTAAAAATCAAGGGTGACGACACTGCCCTGGGCTTCAACGCTGGTATCCTGGTACAAGCCACTGACAGCACGCGTGTCGGCCTGACTTACCACTCCAAGGTTAAATACAGCCTTGAGGGTGACACCAAGATCACAGGCATCGGCTTTGGCCCTGCAAACGGTGCCAAATTCGACGCTGGCCTGGATATCAGCACACCTGAGTCCGTCGATTTCTCGGTCACTCACGAGCTGAACGACCAGTGGACTCTCTATGCGGGTAGCACCTGGACTCGCTGGAGCCGCCTGAAAGACATCACCGTTGAAAACGAAGGTGTTCCTCCGTTCCTCGGTGGCGGTGCAGGCCCGATTGGCACCATCAAAGAAGACCAAAACTGGCACGACACCTGGGCTTCGGCTATCGGTGCTGCTTACAAGCTCAACAAGCAGTGGACCTTGCGTACCGGCTTGTCGGTTGACCAATCGCCAACCAACAACACTGACCGTTCGGTTCGTATCCCGACTGGCGACCGTAAAGCAATCAGCTTTGGTGTTGGCTGGAGCCCGACTGACGACCTGACCATTGATGCCGCCTACTCCTACCTCAAGGAAGAGTCGGTTAGCGTTAACCTTCCAGCCAAGGGTAACTACAAGTCCAGTTACCACAACAGCGCGAACGGTTTCGGTGTAGGTGCAACCTACCGCTTCTGATCCACAGCGAGGCCTGAACGCCTCGCTTGCTGAGCAAAAAAACCCCGCTCTCTTCACCGAGGCGGGGCTTTTTTTTGCGTAGGAATTAAGGCTTTGAAGCGATGGCTTTTTCTACAGCTTCAATCAACTCAGGGCTGTCGGGCTTGGTCAGGCTGGAGAAACTGGCAATCACATTGCCCTTACGGTCCACAACGTACTTGTAGAAGTTCCACTTCGGCGAGCGGCTTTGCTCCGCCAGCACCTTGAACAAGTGCGTGGCATCGTCGCCGCGAACCTTTTGCGGGTCGATCATGGTGAAGGTCACGCCGTAATTGACGTAACAGACCTTGGCTGTTTCCTCACCATCCTTGGCTTCTTGCTTGAAGTCATCCGACGGCACACCAATCAGCTCTAGACCCTGCGCCTTATAACGCTGATTCAACGCCTCAAGCCCCTTGAACTGTGGGGCAAAGCCACAAAAGCTCGCGGTATTGACGATCAGCAACGGTTTGCCAGCAAAGCGCTGGCACAGATCAATCGACTCCTTGGCCCGCAGCTTGGGCAGTGTGCCCTCCAACAATGGCGGGCACTCCGCTGCCCAGACCGAACCTGCACAGGCAAGGAACAGTACAGGCATCGCAATCCAGCGCTTAAGCATCATTTATGTCCTTGAGGAAGAGGCAGGCACTGAACTTACTCGTCCCTATAGCGCTCTAGCAAGTGCCCATACCCAACTGCATCAGCGCCAGCCCACCTTGATGCCAGCCCCACCAGGCCAGCGCGACTAACAAAAAACCGGCGCCGACAGCGCCGAGCCTTACCCAGATTGAGTTCACGCCATACTCCCCAGCGCCTGCAAACGCGCCACCGGACGCTCACGCACCGGCCAGTTCAAGGCGGCTGCCAATAAGCTCAGCACAATCGAAACCTGCCAAATCAGGTCATAGTTGCCCGCTTGATCATAGACCACCCCACCCAGCCAGCCGCCGAGGAAGGCGCCCATCTGATGGAACAGGAATACGATCCCGCCGAGCATCGACAGGTTACGCACACCAAACATGGTGGCCACGGTGCCATTGGTCAGCGGCACAGTCGACAGCCACAAAAACCCCATCGCCATGCCAAACAGGTAGGCACTGAATTGCGTCACCGGCGCCCACAAAAACACGGCGATCACTACCGCCCGCGCCAAGTACAGGCCGGTGAGCAAGCGCGGCTTGGACATGCGCCCACCCAACCAACCGGCGGTGTAAGTACCAAAAATGTTAAACAGGCCAATCAGCGCCAGCACCGTCGTGCCCACGGTGGCAGGCAAATGCTGGTCCACCAGGTACGCCGGCAGGTGGATACCGATAAACACCACTTGAAACCCGCAGACAAAAAAACCAAAGGCCAATAGCCAAAACCCGGAATGGGAGCAGGCTTCCTGTAACGCTTGCTTGAGGGTTTGCTCGCCGCCCAGATTAGGCAACGGACGGTCCTTGAGCATGCTCACCAACGGTACGATCAACGCGACCAGCAACCCCAGCACCAAAAGCGCTGTCGACCAGCCGAGCCAACCAATCAAGCCGAGAGTTCCGGGCAGCATCGCGAATTGACCGAAAGACCCCGCCGCACTGGCGATACCCATGCCCATGCTGCGTTTCTCCGGGGGCAAGGCGCGGCCCACCACGCCCAAAATCACCGAGAACGAGGTGCCGGACAAACCGATCCCAATCAGCAAGCCCGCGCTCAATGACAGCGACATAGGCGAATCCGACAACCCCATCAACAACAGGCCTACGGCATACAGCACGCCGCCGACGATGACCACTTTGGCCGCGCCGAAGCGATCGGCCAAGGCACCAGTAAAGGGTTGAGCCAAACCCCAGATCAGGTTCTGCAAGGCGATGGCGAAGGCAAACACCTCACGCCCCCAGCCGAACTGGGCGCTCATGGGCGGCAGAAACAGCCCGAATCCATGCCTCACACCTAAAGACAGCGCCAAAATAAGCGCACTGCCAAGCAATACCCATCCACTGTTTCGCCACACCGTTGTCATTATTATTCTCCGGAAGCGGGTATATACCCATTTATGATCGAACGACTGACCTTCAGTCCGAACCCGCCAATTCATCCAATAATTGCAAAAGCTGCGTGCGCTTCTCTTCGCCCAGGCGATCCATTAAACGCTGCTGTGCGGCCTCCCAGGCGGGCAAGGCAGCCTTCAGACGCTCATCCCCCGCCGCCGTCAGGCAGACCAGACGATTACGCTGATCGGCACCTTCGGTCAGCTTCACCAGACCTGCGCCCTCCAGCACCCGCAAGTTGCGACCCAACGTGCTGCGATCCAGCCCCATGGCCTCGGCCAGACTGGAAATACTCGGTTGATCGAGACGCTTGAGGTTACTGAGCAGAGAATACTGGGCGACGTTGATCCCGAAGCCATCAAGAGCGCCGTCGTAATGTTTGCTAACGCCACGTGCCGCGCGTCGCAGATTGGTGCATAAACACTGAGTCGGTAACATTTTGTATGTATATACCCGCAATAAAACAGAATCAAGAATTAACTCGCCACAACTAACCACGTAGCAGCTGCCGAAGGCTGCGTCCGGCGGCGAAGCCGTCGTAAAATCAGACAATGCGGTGCACCCATTAAACTTGGCACTCAGCATTTATGATCGCTTCGCAATCAGACGTAGCCTTCGGCAACTGCTACGAAAGCCGCAACGCCAAGCCTACCAATACCAGCACCTCGAGCAGTTCGAGCAACGCTCCGGCGGTGTCGCCGGTGGTCCCGCCCAGACGTTGCATCATGACGCGGCGCAACCAGACGAACCCTGCAACTGCCAGCCCCAACGCCCACACTCCGGCCACACCCGCCAGAAGTACGCACACCAAAGCACTGAGCCCCAGCACCCACCACCCGGCCCGGCGCGGCAAATGATCTGCCAGCGCTTGCCCCAAACCACCGGCACGTACATACGGCGTGGTCAGAAACACGCCCAACAAAGCGCTCCGCCCGATCAGTGGCACGATCAGCAACACGGCGCTGTGTTGCAGCTCAATCAATGCCAGCAGCGCACAGAACTTGAGTAGCAACACCAGCACCAGCGTGACCACAGCAATCGGCCCACTGCGCGGGTCTTTCATGATGGTCAGGGTGCGTTCGCGATCACCGAAACCACCCAGCCAAGCGTCGGCGCTGTCTGCCAGACCGTCCAGATGCAGCCCACCACTGAGCAACACCCACATGGTCAGTAACAACGCCGCGTGCAACATCAGTGGTGTCCCGGCCAGCAGCGCATTCAGCCCCCACAGCAATAGACCGAACAACAGCCCCACCAGCGGGTAAAACAGCAGTGAACGTCCAAGTTCCTGAGGTTGCGGCATGCCGGACAGGCGGATCGGCAAACTGCTTAAAAATTGCAAAGCGATCCAGAACGACAACATCAGAGCCCGGCCTCGCTCAGTTGACCATCGGCCTCCACCCGCAAGCCAAACAGCGCTCCGTGCAGCACCGACACTTGCAACAACTGTGCACGGGGCAAGCCACGGGCACGGGCCAGCAACAGTTTGATCACCCCACCGTGGCACACCAGCAACACCCGCTCGCCAGCAAACGCTTGCTGCAAGCGGCTGACGGCGGACAGTACACGCGCCGAAAACGCCAGCACCGGCTCGCCCTGCGGCGGGGTAAACGCGTAGGGATCGGTCCAAAACAAGCCGAGCGACTCGGCGTCTGTCTCCATCAACGCAGCGGGGCTCTGCCCTTCCCACTCGCCAAAATGCAGTTCTTGCAGGTCTTTTTCCAACGACAGCGGCAGGTTGAGTTGCTCGCTCAACTCGCGGGCAAACAGCGCACAGCGCTGCAACGGCGAGCTGACGATGCGATCCCACGGCCCTTGTCCTTTGACCGCCTCGCGCATTTGCTCCCAGCCGAGCGCCGTCAACGCATCGTCCAGGCTGCCGCGCAAACCGCCGCCCAGTTCGGTTTCGCCATGGCGCAGCAAGCTCAGTTGCAGCGTCATGCCGGGCGATCCGCCACAGAGGCTTCAGCAAACGTCGCCATCTGCCCATGCAGGTCGCAGGCCAAACGCACCAGTGGCACCGCCAGCCCAGCGCCACTGCCTTCCCCCAGGCGCAAGCCCAGATCGAGCAACGGCTCAGCGCGCAAGCTTTCCAGCACATGACGATGACCCTGCTCGGCACCACGATGGCCGAAGATCAGCCACTCGCGGCACTCCGGATTCAAGCGCACGGCAACCATCGCGGCGACGGTACAAATAAAACCGTCGACCAGCGCCACAATACCTTCCTGAGCGCAGGCCACATAGGCGCCTACCAAGGCTGCGATTTCAAATCCACCCAGGCGGAACAAGGTCTGCAACGGGTCGTCGAGGTGACCGGCATGGAACGCCAGCGCCTGGTCAATCACTCGCGCCTTGTGGCTGACGCCGGCGGCATCCAGCCCGGTGCCCGGCCCGGTCAGTTGCGACGCGGGGCAATCGAGCAACGCGCTGGCCACGGCACTGGCAGACGCCGTGTTGCCAATGCCCATTTCGCCGCCAACAAACAGTTCGCTACCCACCGCCAGCGCACGCAGCACACTGTCGCGCCCCGCCTGCAACGCTTTGAGGCCTTGAGCATCGGTCATCGCCGGGCCTGTGGCGAAGTTCGCCGTACCCGCGCCGATCTGCAAGTGACGCACACCCGCCAGATTAAGCATCGGGGTGATCGTGCCCAGGTCGACTACATCCAGTTGCGCGCCCAGTTGACGGGCCAATACGCTGATCGCCGCCCCGCCGCTGACAAAGTTGTGCAGCATTTGCCCGGTGACCGCCTGCGGATAAGCCGAAACGCCTTCGGCGACAATCCCGTGATCACCGGCAAAAATCGCGATCCACAGTTGATCGGCACGCGGCTTGAGCCGCCCTTGCAACCCGGCCAGTTGCACCGCCAGCGCTTCCAACTGGCCCAGCGAGCCCGCCGGCTTGGTCAGTTGCTGCTGACGCTCGGCCGCCGCCGCTTGCATGTCGCGATCAACCAGCTTGCACGGGGTCAACCACCAAGGGGTACTCATAATGCGCTTCCTTTCAATGTCAGGGGCAGGCCCGCCACCGTCAGCACCACTCGCTGACAGCGCTCGGCCAAGGCTTGATGCAACCAACCGGCTTCATCGACATAACGGCGAGTCAGTTCGCCCAGCGGCACGACGCCCATTCCGGTTTCGTTGCTGACAAATACAATTTCACCCGGCAGGTCAGCCAGACATTCCAGCAGAGCTTCACGCTCGGCGATCAGGCGCTGCGGGTCTTCGAGCATCAGCAGGTTGGTCATCCACAGCGTCAGGCAATCCACCAGCAGACAGGTGTCAGCACGAGCGTTGTCACGCAGCACACGGGCCAGCTCGACCGGTTCTTCAATCAACCCCCAATGCGTCGGACGTCGTTCACGATGATGGCGCACACGCTCGCTCATCTCGCCGTCCAGCGGCTGGCTGGTAGCAATATAGATAACCGCCAACCCGGATTCGGCCGCCAGTTTCTCGGCCAGACGGCTTTTACCCGAACGGGCACCGCCCAAAATCAGTTGCAGCATGTTTAAAACCTCTACAGGGCGGTGGCTGATCATGATCTGTAGGAGCTGACGAGGCACGAAGGCTGCGATCCTTTGATGCTGCACGAAAGATCAAAAGATCGCAGCTATCGTTCCTCAGCAGCTCCTACGCCGCACCCAGTTAGCCGCGCGACAGCGCTGGCGGGGATGCCTACAGGTAAATGTTAAATCTCACACAGCTCACGCAGATACGCCGTGTCCAAATGGTTTTCAACCAGATCGGCCAGGCGCTCAATATCACGCTCGCGCAGGGCGTGGTAGTCCACTTCCTGTACATCCTGCAAACCAGCCCATCGCAGCAGCGCGCTACAAGCAGCTGGCGACTCAAACAAACCGTGCAGATAGGTGCCGAGAATTTGCCCGTCGGCACTCTGCGCGCCATCACAGCGCCCGTCATCCAAATGCACCACGGCCCGCTCAAGCGCAGGCCCAGTGGTCACTCCGGCGTGAATTTCATAGCCACTGACTTCCGCGTTTTCCAGCGACAAATGCCCGTGCACATTACGCAGCTGCTTTTCAGCAGCCAACTCGGTACTGAACGCCAGCAGACCCAGGCCAGTGCTTGAACCCGGCGCGCCTTCGAGCCCCAGCGGGTCATGGACGTGTTCGCCAAGCATCTGTAGACCGCCGCAAATCCCCAGCACTTTGCCGCCATAACGCAGATGACGGCTGATAGCCGTGTCCCAGCCATTGGCACGCAAGTAGGCCAGATCACTGCGCACGCTTTTGGAACCGGGCAGGATGATCAGGTCAGCGGGCGGGATCGGGTGCCCTGGCCCCACAAACTGCAAGTCCACTTGCGGGTGCAAGCGCAGCGGGTCGAAATCGGTGTGATTGCTGATACGCGGCAGCACCGGCACCACCACTTTCAGCACTTGGTCAGCCTTGTCGGTCTGGCGCTGGTCGATGCCGTCTTCGGCCTCAAGGTGCAGGTCCATCACATACGGCAGTACGCCGATGACCGGCTTGCCGGTGCGCTGCTCCAACCAGTCGAGCCCCGGTTGCAGCAACGCAATATCACCGCGAAAGCGGTTGATGATGAAGCCTTTGACCCGCGCCTGCTCGGTCTCGGACAGCAACTCCAGAGTGCCGACCAAATGCGCAAACACCCCGCCGCGATTGATATCGGCAATCAATACCACCGGGCAATCCACCGCTTCGGCAAAACCCATGTTGGCGATGTCACCGGCGCGCAGATTGATCTCGGCCGGCGAGCCCGCGCCTTCGACCATCACCACCGGATACGCGGCGCTCAAGCGTTGATGCGAGGCCAGTACCGCCTGCATGGCGATGGCTTTGTAGTCGTGATACGCCACCGCATTCATGCTGGTGACCGCACGGCCATGGATAATCACCTGCGCGCCGGTGTCGCTGTTGGGCTTGAGCAACACCGGATTCATGTCCGTGTGCGGCGCCAGCCCGGCAGCCTGAGCCTGTACCGCCTGGGCTCGACCAATCTCGCCACCTTCGGCGGTGACTGCGCTATTGAGCGCCATGTTCTGCGGTTTGAACGGCACCACGGCGACGCCCTGGCGCGTCAACCAACGGCACAAGGCCGTGACCAGCGTACTTTTACCGGCATCGGACGTGGTGCCCTGGACCATCAACGTGCTCATGGGGCTTCCTTGTTGCTGAATTGCGTGTAGGCCTTTAACGCTTGCTCCAGACGCAGCCAGTCAGCCTCGTCGGCAGGCAGGCCAAAGCGCACGCTGCTGTTGTGGGTAAACAGACGCAGTAAAATGCCGCGATGGGCCATAAATTCGTAAAGACGCTCGGCATCTGCAGTGATCAACCACTGGAACAAGGCGCAGCCACCCTGAGGCGCAAAGTCATGCAGCTCCAGCAAGCGCTCCAGCCGCGCGCAGGCCAACTTACTGCGTTCGCGCTGACGAACGTGGCCTTCGGTGTCGCGCAGGCAGGCCTGACCGACAATGCGCGTCGGTCCGCTGACAGCCCAGGGTCCGACTTGTTCAGCCAGTAACTTGAGCAATTTGAGCTCCGCCAACACAAAGCCCAACCGCACCCCGGCCAGACCAAAGAACTTGCCGAACGAACGCAACACGATCAGCCCCGTGCGCTGGCTTTGATCGGCCAGGCTCAGCTTTGGCGTGTTGTCCATAAAGGCCTCGTCCACCACCAGCCAGCCACCACGCTGTACCAGCCGCGCATGCCACTCCAACAGCCGCTCGGGCGACAGGCTGAGCCCTGTGGGATTGTTGGGGTTGACCACCACCAGCACATCCAGAGAGTCGATGTAGAAGTCGACCTCTTGTTCCGTCACTTCACGCACGATGTGCCCGCTGCGGCGCCAGGCTTCGGCATGCTCGGCATAGCACGGTGACAACACCCCGACCTTGCCGCTGCGGCGCAGACGCGGCAGCAACTGAATCGCGCACTGCGACCCTGGCACCGGCAGCACATTGAGCGCGCCGTAATAGGCACAGGCCGCTTGCTCAAGTCCGTCATCGGTTTCGGGCAAGCGCGCCCAGGCCCGCTCAGGAATCGGCGGGATCGCAAAGGGCCAGGGCGCCAGGCCAGTGGACAAGTCCAACCAATCCGCCTCGGCAATGCCGTAGTGCAAAGCCGCCCGGCGTAAACGCCCACCGTGCTCAAGCATAGAATTCACTCCACACACACAGAATCAGCAGCCACAGCCACACGCCACGCTGCACCAACTGCCAGCCCCGGCCAATCGAGTCCGCATCGGCAGGCGGGCCTTCACCCAGTTGCGGGCGCTCATGCAGCTCGCCGTGATAAATCGCCGCACCGCCCAGCTCCACGCCCAGCGCACCGGCACCGGCAGCCATGACCGGGCCCGCATTAGGGCTGTCCCACTGCGGCGCCTGTTTGCGCCAGCACTTCAAGGCCAAACGGGTTTTGCCCAATACGGCGTAGGTCAACGCCACCAATCGTGCAGGAATATAGTTAAGAACATCGTCGATCCTGGCTGCCGCCCAGCCAAAACGCTCAAAGCGTTCGTTGCGATAGCCCCACATGGCGTCCAGTGTGTTACTCAAACGATAGAGCACCACGCCCGGCGCACCGGCCACCACAAACCAGAAAATCGTGGCAAACACCGCATCGCTGCCATTTTCCAGCACCGACTCGGTTGCAGCGCGAGCGACTTCGGTCGCGTCCAGCTCGCTGGTCTGGCGGCTGACCAGATAACCGACCCGCGTGCGCGCCTCGTCCAGGTCATTGCTACGCAAAGCTTCGGCGACCGGCTGTACGTGCTCGCCCAAACTGCGCATGCCCAGCGCGCAATACAGCGCCAGGATTTCCACCAGCCAACCCACGTAAGGCAGCCACGACAACGCCGTGGCCAAAATTGTCAGCGGCAGTACCGCCAGCACCCAGGCGGTAACGCCGTGGCTGCGCCAACCGCGACCACCGGAATTGAATCGCTGTTCGATACGATCCGCCATGCGGCCAAACGCGACCAGCGGATGCCAGCGCTTGGGCTCGCCGAACAGCGCATCCAACGCCACCCCGGCCACGCACAGCAACGCCACACTCATGGACTCACTCCCCAATAATTCTCATACACCAACTCACTCAGCGGACGCGCCTGCGCCCACCCTTCCAGCACCAGCATCGGCGCCGGATAAAAAGCCTCGACTGGGCCCAGACACAATACTGCCAGCGGCTTGGCGCCTGCCGGCAAGCCCAGCAAGTCGGCCAGTGCCTGGGGCTCGAACAACGACACCCAACCCATGCCCAAACCTTCGACCCGCGCAGCCAGCCACAGGTTTTGAATCGCACAGGACAATGACGCCATGTCCATTTCCGGCAAGGTACGACGGCCAAAAATGTGCTTTTCGCGGTCATCCATCAACGCCGCCACCAGCACCTCGGCGCAATCGTTGATGCCCTCGACCTTGAGCGTCATAAACTCATCGGAACGCTCGCCCAAAGCCTCGGCCGTGCGCACCCGCTCCTCCTCCACCAGCGCCTGAACCTTGCCACGCAAAGCCCGGTCGGTGATGCGGATAAACCGCCACGGCTGCATCAACCCCACACTCGGGGCCTGATGCGCCGCTTCAAGCAGCCGCGACAACAGCTCGGGCGCTACCGTGCCGCCGCTGAAGTGCCGCATATCGCGGCGCTCGGCAATGGCTCGGTAGACGGCTGCGCGTTCTTCTGGACTATAGGCGTTGTCGCTCATGACACCTTCACGGCACAAGGTGCGAACAACGCAGCAATGGCCTGGGGATTGGACGGGAAGTAAAAGTGTACGTAAGACGCAGTCATCCGCCCTTCGCGATACACCGCTTCAGCGCCGCGCCCACCATTGGGGCTAAGTCCACGGGCGATGGGTTGCAGCTCAGTGCTGGTCAGCGAGTGATGGTAGGTGTGACCGCGCAACAGCCCTTCTGGCATCTCGACGGCCTGCAACGCCAGCGCCGCCAAGCGTTTTTGCATGGTTGCCTCGCCTGCCAGCAAGCCCACCAGCTCTGCACGCTGACCGTCGACATCGGTCAGTGCATCGAGCAAGTAAAGCATGCCGCCGCACTCGGCCAGCAACGGTTTACCCGCCGCGTGGTGAGCACGAATCGCTTGCAGCATCGACGCGTTACGCGACAGTTCAAGGTGATGCAATTCGGGATAGCCGCCCGGCAAATACAGGCTGTCAGCCTCAGGCAACTGCGTATCGCGAATCGGCGAGAAAAACAGCAATTCAGCGCCCATCTCCCGCAACAGCGCCAGGCTTGCGCCGTAGGTGAAGGCAAACGCCTCATCGCGAGCCACGGCAATCCGCACCCCGGCCAACAACGGCTCGACCGCGACGGGTTCAGGTGCCGCAAACTCAACCGGTGGTGGCAGCGCTACCTCGCAGGTGCTGGCCAAGGCATTGGCCGCCGCATCAAGCCGCGCATCCAGGTCGTTCAGCTCACTGGCCTGAACCAACCCCAAATGCCGGCTAGGCAACTCAATCCCGGTTTCGCGGGACAGTGCGCCGTACCAACGCAAGCCTTCAGTCAGGCTGCCTTCCAGCAATTGCGCGTGGCGCACGGTGCCGACCCGATTGGCCAGCACTCCGGCGAACGGCAGATCCGGCTGATAACGCGCCAAGCCCAATGCCAACGCACCGAAGGTCTGGGCCATCGCGGTGCCATCAATCACGCCCAACACCGGCACGCAAAAATGCCGCGCCAGATCGGCGCTGGACGGCGTACCGTCGAACAGCCCCATCACGCCTTCGATCAGGATCAAGTCCGCCTCAGCAGCGGCTTCCCACAGCAGGCGACGACTCTCCTCAGCGCCCACCATCCACAAATCCACCTGATACACCGGCGCACCGCTGGCACGCTCCAGAATCATTGGGTCGAGAAAATCCGGACCACACTTGAACACCCGCACCTTGCGCCCCTGATTGCGATGCAATCGGGCCAAGGCGGCGGTAACGGTGGTCTTGCCCTGACCGGAAGCCGGTGCGGCGATCAACACCGCCGGGCAATGACGCGACTCTCTCATGCTTGAACACTCACAATTCGATGCCTTTCTGGGCTTTGATCCCGGACTGAAACGCGTGCTTGATCACACCCATTTCCGTCACGGTATCGGCCAGATCAATCAATTCAGGTTTGGCGCCGCGCCCGGTAACCAGCACATGCTGCATCGGCGGACGGGCTTGCAGGTCAGCCAGCACCTGTTCAAGGTCGAGGTAGCCGTGCTTGAGCGCGATATTCAGCTCATCCAGCACCACAAGCCCGATGGAAGGGTCTTGCAGCATCTCGCGGGACACTTCCCACGCAGCTTCGGCGGCAGCGATATCACGCTGGCGATCCTGGGTTTCCCAGGTAAAGCCCTCGCCCATCACGTGGTAACGCACCTGCTCCGGGAAACGGCGGAAAAACACCTCTTCACCGGTGCTGTTACGCCCCTTGATGAACTGCACCACACCACACTGCATACCGTGGCCCATGGCCCGGGCCAACATGCCGAAAGCAGAACTGCTTTTGCCTTTGCCATTGCCGGTCAACACCAGCAACAACCCGCATTCATTAGGCGCACTGGCAATACGCTCATCCATAACGGCTTTTTTGCGCAGCATGCGCGCCTGATGACGTTCGTCGCGTTCGGGGGATTCGTTCATGGCAGCTCTCCGTTGGGGCTGAATAAAGCAAACGGGAGGCGGGGGAAATTCAAACAACGACACACCATCGCCCGCCGCGAGTGTGCTGGATGGATCAGGCCGGTCTCCGGGCTCATGAGCGGGCCAATCCTTCAGGGGTAACCCAAAGAATAGTCCCTGACCGCGCACCTTCCCGTGTCCTGGACACAGTGGCAATCAACGCAGTCTTGACTCATTTACCGTTGCGGGGGCAGCGCCGGGATCGTGGCGATTGTGTGAGTCCAACACGCCCTCACCGGCTTCCCTGTTTCACTCTGCCAACATTAAGTTACAGAGCACCTGAAACAAGCCGCAAAGGTTAGAGGGTTGGGGGTGGAGCGTCAATTAAAGGTGTATCGGGCAGTCATCAATCAAGTTCGATTCCGAGGTACAACTGGCTTTTTCAAAAGGCTTTCAATTTTTGGCAAAGCAAACTGCAGAATCTTTGGCATGGTGTGGATCGGTAATTGGCAGCAGGCGAAGTACAACGCCATGGTCGGGGACAGACTGACGCCAAGTGCAGACCATAACAATCCGACATTTCTATTACCGCCGTTGAGTGCCATGGTGAATTTCGACACCAGTGACCCTGGGTATAACCCGCCCATGAACAGTTGCATAACAATATTGACGCCGTAGGCGATGGCTATCATTGAAATGGCCAGTAAGGGTTTATCCAAAATAATAGTCTGCATGCCCGCCATCGTTCCTACTGCGAACAGGAACAGAGCAATCACAACCACACCGTCGATGGCGAGGCCATGTGTAGCGACAAAGGTGTGCGAAAAGCGGCGTATCAACAGCGCAGCCCCTTCGGCACCTCCAATCAACACCGCCAGCCTGACAGCCAGATCAATAGGGTTTATGGAAAGTGAAAGCCCCTCTGCGAACACGTGAAGTATCAGTGGGGCAGTAATCGGGATAATTGCCATGGAGCAGAGCGCGGTGACCAGCGACATGGAAGGGTCAAGTCCGAGCATTCTCGCCACTGCTGCGTTTCCGCTTGCAGGTGGAGCGGCAACGGCGATGGCTATAGCCAGGGACAGTTCTTGATTGCCACTGAGGTACAGAGAAATCGTTCCGAACAGGTAAGGACAAACAACAACCATCAAGGCTGGAAATATCAGCGATATTTTCAGGTTTCTTGCCGCCTTGATAACTTCGGCATTGTTGATACGCAGGAGAGTACCCAATACAAAGATAAAGACCATCGCAGGCAGTAACGGTCTCGCTAAGCCAGCAAGATAGGGGATGGCCAATCCAATTGCGCACCCGGAAGCGAGGACCGTCGGCCCTCTACGGGTAATTTCGGCAAGAATTCTGTGCATGCACGGGTTCTCAGGACTGCGCCTCTCTAAAGGAGGCTGTAATTAGGCTCGGAGTGTTATTTCAGGCGAGACCGATGGCGGTGGAGAGTTTCTGGACTGTTTCACTACCAAACGTCCATCAATCAAAATTGAAGTGATGCTCGGCAGGTCACCGCTGCTGAAACTACCCAACACGTCAGGTTGCGCTCCACCGAGAGGACCGCAGGCGGTCAAAATGTCTGCTTCTCTTCCGACGCCAAGAATTCCGCGGTTCAACTTGCGAACCCTTGCCGTGTTACCCGTTGCAAAGCACACGGCCTTTTCTGGTGGCACGTCGCCAAAACTGCTGAGCAAAGCAATTGCTCTGAGCATGCCAAGCGCAGGAACACCACAGCCTGCTGGGGAGTCTGTTCCAATTACTATGCGATCAAGCTGGTTCATTTCCCGGGCGTAGTTCAAGGTTGCCACCGCCGCGAACTCGTTCCCGTTATGAACGATTTCCAAAGCCCCCAAACAGCCCTCACATAAACAACGGATCTGGTTAGGCGCCAGTGCGGTATAGCCACCATTGATGTGCCCAATAATATCGGGGGCAATTTGAAGGATCTCTTCTACTCCCATTTTCCGGGAGGCTGTGATTGAAGGGCCGCCGGTGTGAGTAATCGAAGTCATGCCGTGCTTACGAGCCATCTTGACCAACTCAGCTGCCCGACTTGCGGACTTGACGGGGCCGATGCCGACTTCACCCAACAGGTTAATGCCTTGGGCAGCCATTGAGGCAAAGTCTTCATCTGAGAATTCAGCATTGAGCAGTGGAGCACCTGCTTCCATTTTTACTCCCGAGGGGCGAGCCCTAGAGAAAGAGCGCTGGGCAGCAATTGCCATTGCGATCATCCCGACTCTGTCAGTTGGCAGCCCTGGGACGTGCACCTCCCCAGCAGAGATCATTGTTGTAACCCCCCCTTGTAGTGAGTGCCAGATCCAATTGTGATTCCCAGAGCGCGGACTGTACTCACCAAGAGTCGGGGGCGTATGGTTGTCGATCAAGCCCGGCATGACGGTGGTCTGTTTCGCATCGACTAACAGATCTACATTCGAGAAATCTACATTCTCAACTCCACCAATGTAAGTAATAATTCCGTCAACACTGACAAGTGCGTCTGCATCAATCAATGGCATTTCGAGATCGCCTGTCAGAAACATCCCTATATTGTGGATAACAGACGTGTAGCGCTTTAAACGTGACATTTATATTACCTCCTGAAGTCATTAGGCGTCGGACTCAAAAACTCGGTCACCTATCTTTTTGAACGTGCGGAAATTCCATAAATTGTTCGTAAGAAATACACGCTGAACCCAGCGGTAAGCGTGACCATTTGAGTCAAAGGTAGGTATAAACTTGTCACGTGAGTGGAGCGTAAAGCGATTATTTACGTACACTAACGTCCCAGGCTTTATATGTATCCCGCGCGCAACCTGTTTTAGAGCATCGTATAACTGTGAGTACGCATTTTTCGCCGCATCGCCAACGGGAATAACCATATCGGGATAAAATGCTGCCGTCACCCGAGGGTAAGACCTAGGGCCCGCCAAAATAGGGCACACAAGCGCTTCACTGCTTTGAACACCCCTTCGTCTCCAGCGATAAGGCTGGCGAATTATAAAGTGCTTGCCATATAACAGTTGAATATCACTTTCACTCAGCGTACTGATTGCCTCTCTGGCATCTGCAACCCAGGTTTTCGGGCCAGAGGTGCAGGGATCTCCCCGAACCCCAAGCAGCATAAGCGCCAATGGCGACGTGTCACCACACGAGCCGTAAGCCTGAAAAGCGTTTTCAGTGTGCAAGTCCAGCTCAACTTCTGAGCCGTTACCGGTGTACTCGGTTATCGCTTCAAGGTGTGGAACCAAATCATTGATTAGTTTTGGCCCTTCGTGCCCGATAGCGTAAGGTTCAGCAACCAAACTGCCAAACGCCACCAACAGATTTTCCGAGAGATAACCGCTTTTAAAGCCCAAGCTATCTGCGTCTCGCTGTGGACTTCCGAAAGTATCATCCACGGGAAGATTCTCGAACACACAGTAAGAGGCGCCATCGTTTTTCAGTGACTCCAATTTTTCAATCAACCGCTCCGAGAATGCTCGATACGCCGTCGTGCGAATTTTCTGTATGTAATTACAGCCTCCGGCAGGCTCATAGCAAATATTCACCAGTGCATCACGAACACCCTCTTTTTCAGCATCAGTTAGCCAAAAAACATGAGTATCTATACATGAGTCTTCCATAAGCACACCCTCATGATAAAGCTTTGTATTAATAGCGATTCCTTAAGTTACTTAGTCCGAGTTGGTCGAATAGAGACAATAGGAATCATGGCCGAAACTCTGCCCCTTTTTCTGATCTCCGTATGTCATCCCTATCCCTTATTACATACAGATCCTTCTGTCAGACCAAGGTCGCTGCAAGAGAAGACAAATCATCGGGCTTACCGCACACGTCCCCGGCCTGAGCTTTGTCGAGGGTGCGCTTGTTGCGCCAGCATGGTTCGACATGCCGGGTGGGGTGGGGTGGGGAGCGGCGCAGTGAGTACTCGTAGCAGCTGACGAGCTCAGCGAGGCTGCGTCCGAGGACGCAGTCCTCGCGAGTCCGGTGCATACGATGCATTGAGTTATAAGCTTTTACGACTGCTGTGCAGCCGGACGTGACCTCGTTCTACTCGTCCACTGCTACGGTAGATCCGCGCGCATCTAAAAAATATGCGCTTACGGCAAACGCGCCAGGTGCTGCTCGGTTGGAAGTACGCGCTTGGCGTTGAGGTAGGCTTTTTGCCAGTAGGCCTTGGACAGGCTGTCCAGTTTGACTGTGCCGCCCGTGGCAGGCGCATGCACGAAGCGGCCTTCACCGACGTAGATCCCGGCATGACTGACCTGTGTACCGCCACTGGTGGCGAAGAACAGCAAGTCACCGGTTTGCAGTTTGTCTTTGCCAACATTCGGCGCGCTCATCACGATCATTTCGCGAGTCGAGCGCGGCAACGAAATGCCAGCAGCGTCGTTGTAGACGTACTTGATCAGGCCGCTGCAATCAAAACCCGAATCGGGAGTGTTGCCACCCCAGCGATAAGGCGTTCCGACCAAACCCAAGGCGCGAAACAGCACATCGGCAGCAACCGGCGAAAAATTTTCAGAGGAGGGAGCGAATACCACCGGTTTTTTAGCCACGGGGGCTGGCGGTGCATGACTGGCACAGGCGCTGAGCAGTGCTGCCAAGGTCAAAAGTGAAACGCGGGCCATGACCGACATAAACAGAATGTTCCTGATTCTGGATACGGCAACGTGGGCCGCGAAACCCAAAGCCGCGACAGGGGGCACCTTCGCGGCTTCAAGAATTTAACAATGCGACTGAATTCTAGTCGTTAGAGACCAAACTTCAAGTAAGACTTTAACTTTACTTGCGGGCCACTACGCTTGCAGGGGCCATCGCCAAGGCACGTTTTGCCTCAATAAAGGTCTTGCTCCAGTAGCTGTCACCGAGCTTATCAATCCGTACACCCCCACTGCGGCGGCTGCTGGAGTGGATAAACTGGTCATCGCCCAGATAAATCCCGGCATGGCTCACACGGCCACGACCATTGGTGCTGAAGAACAGCAAGTCACCGGGTTTAAGGTTGTTTCGTGCGACAAGCGGTGCCTTTACGTTGATCATTTCGCGGGTTGAGCGTGGCAATTGCATGCCTGCTTCTTCGCGGAACAGATAGCCGATAAAGCCGCTGCAGTCGAAGCCCGCCTCAGAGGTGCCGCCAAAACGGTAACGGGTACCGATCAAGGACATGCCGCGCTCAAGGATGCTGTCCGCCAAGCCTGGCAGCGCATAGGGCTTACTGTTTTCGGAGAATTGAGCCAATTCTTTTTCTGTCGCCAGTTCTTCCTGATAAAGAGTGGAAGATTGGGACGCAACTGACTTTTGAACCTGGGATTCGGTGACTTGCGAAGACACAGGTGTGTGTGCAGCACAACCAAACAGCAGGGTAACAAGTGCGAGGGGCACGAGGGGTGCGAAGCGCTTTAGCATGGGCACGACCGTGGCTTGTAGGAATAATAGCCAGACTATGCCCGCTATGATCCTCATTTGCAAATTCAATCGATCTAAATGTGACTTAATGGTTTTGTCGTGACATCTAAGGCTTTACACCTCTGACAATAGATTTTGCGCAACCAGCCCCTCTGCCGCGCAGGTTTTTTGGCGCCTGGAAATTGCCAAAAAGGTCTGCAGGGCGCGTATTGACTGGCGATTACCAGCCGAGGGTTTCTTTCAAGAAAGGAATCGTCAGCTTGCGCTGCGCCTGTAAGGACGCCTGATCGAGGCGTTCAAGCAGATCAAACAATGCACTCATGCTGCGAGTACCACGGGTGAGGATGAAATGCCCTACTTCGTCGGTCAGGTGCAGGCCTCGACGTGATGCACGCAGCTGCAAGGCACGTAACTTGTCTTCGTCAGACAAGGGCCGCATCTGAAAAATCAGCGCCAGAGTCAGACGCGACTTGAGGTCGGCCAGTTTGATCGGCAGCTCGCGAGGCGAAGCAGAAGCCGCGATAAGCAAACGACGGCCACTGTCCCGCAAGCGATTGAACAAGTGAAACAGCGCCTCTTCCCAATCAGCCCGGCCGGCCACCGCCTGAAGATCATCCAGGCAGACCAGCTCGTACTGTTCAAGGTTATCGAGGATTTCAATGCCGCGATCCAGCAGTTCGGCCAAGGGCAAGTACACCGCCGGCTCGCCCATCTGCTCAAAGCGCAGGCAAGCGGCCTGGAGCAAGTGTGTACGCCCAACACCCTGCTTACCCCAAAGATAGATCAGACTTTCTGTCCAGCCAGCGTCGGCTTCGCACAGACGCTCGACATAGCCGAGTGCAGCGGCATTGGCGCCTGGATAGTAGTTTATGAAGGTGGCGTCATCACGCAGACGCACACCTAGGGGCAGCTGAATCGGTTTCATGCTGACTGAACAGTTCAAGCGAACCGTTAGTGGCCTCTGTGTAAAGTTTGGAAAGTTTATACCCGTGTAGCCGGACGCACAATGTAACAGACCACGAGCAAAATCAAAGGTTTGCATTAAGGTCTTGGATTGAATGAAGTTTTTTTGGCGATCAGCGCACCTGACGCCCAACAAAAAGGCGGGATCATCTAAAAATGAACCCGCCTCATTGCCCAGACCCAAGCTCGCTATAGCTGAGGATCTTCATCGCCCTTGTAGGCCTGCGAGTCCTTGTACAGATCATGCACATGACGCACCAGCACCATGATCACCGCAGCAACCGGCAGCGCCAGCAATACGCCAGTGAAGCCAAATAACTCACCACCCGCCAATATCGCGAAAATCACTGCGACCGGGTGCAGACCAATGCGATCGCCCACCAGCAACGGCGTGAGCACCATGCCTTCAAGCGCCTGACCGACCATAAACACCGCGACGATACCGATCATTGGGTACAGATCACCGCCAAACTGGAACAGCCCTGCAGTCAGGGCTGCGCCGATCCCGATGATAAAGCCCATGTACGGCACGATGGCTGCCAGGCCCGCCAGCAAACCAATCAACAGTCCCAGCTCAAGCCCCAGCAGCATCAAGCCTGCCGAGTAAATCACTCCCAGCGCCAGCATCACCAGCAACTGCCCGCGAACAAACGCGCCAAGTACGTCGTGACACTCCTTGGCCAGCGATACAATCTGCTCTTCTCGTTCACGCGGCAGCAGGCTGCGGATCTTGGCCATCATGATGTCCCAGTCACGCAGCAGATAAAACGCCACGACCGGAATCAGCACCAGATTGGCCAAGAAGCCAATCAACGCCAGACTGGAAGCCGTCGCCTGCGACAGCACCATCCCGACAATGTCGGTGGTCTGGCCCATGTGCTCGGTAATCGCCGCCTTGATCTTGTCGAACTTCCAGAAACCATCACTCAAACCGAGCTTGGCCTGCGCCCACGGCATCGCCGTGTGCTGCAACCAGTCGAGTATCTGTGGTGCCAACTCATAGAGTTTGAGCAACTGCTTGGCCAACATGGGCACCAACACCAGCAGTAACGTCATCAGGATAACGGTGAACAGCGCAAAAACCGTGACCACGCCCCAAGTTCTTGATAAGCCCAAACGCTCCAGACGATCAACCACGGGATCGAACATGTAAGCCAAGACAATAGCGATCAGAAAAGGCGTGAGTATCGGGTGCAGAAAATACACGAACAGGCATAAGCCCAACGCCACCGCCCACCATACCCAACGTCTCGAATCTGCCATGAATCACCCCAGCCCTATATATAGAAGAAAAAAACCTACCAGCGAAACCGCAACTGCGCAGCTGGTGCGGGCGCTTGCCCTGTCGTAGTTGCAGACGACATCTCACCCGCAGGCACTTCCTGCAATTGAGCCAGGCCTAGCTGAGCACGCAATTGCTCGCCGCTGCCATTTACCTGATAAACAATGCGATCGCCATCGACGCTCTTAAGCTGCCCGCCAAACGGCTCCAGCAAACGCCCCAACTGCGCATAACGCTCCAGGGTCATGCCCTGCACTTCGAGCAGTTGATCAGTAGACACTCCGGGTTTAACCACATAGCGCGGCGCCAGACGCTCACTCACCGCCAACATCACCGCATCGGCCAACGCCGCCTGATCGGGCGCCTGAGCACTGCCTTGCTCCTGCTGATCACCCACCCACAACCGCCACTTGGCACTCCATTGCCCCTCGTCTTCACGAGCATGTACCGCCAGCAGCGCATCAGCACCATAGCGCTCGGACGCGTCTTTTAATGGCGCAGGATTACTGCCCTCCAGGTTTTCGGCGGTGCCAACCAGTTGCTCACTCAAGTCTGCCAGCGGCAAGCGCAGCGGCAATCCGCGATGTTGCGCCGCACGGCGCAAAGGCTCGGCCGCAGACTGGCCGTCCCCTATCAGGCTCGAACCATCAATTGAATCAGTCAGCCACCAGCCCAGCAACGCCGGACGGTTACTGCCCCACAACGACAACCCGGCCTTATGCAAGGCGCGATCAGTACTCACCGGATCGAAATCCACGCGCAGACTTTGCGGCGGGCCTGCGTCATAGCCGTACTGGCTGATGACTTGCTGTGGATCCTGACGAATCGCCCCAAGCCCAGGGCTTTGAATCGCCTTGGCATCCCCTGTGAGACGTAGCACCAGAGTTTCCAGCGCTTTTTGCGTAGCTTGGGTGCGCTCCTCCGGCGATTGGCTGGCGACCGGCTCGTGCACCTGATAAAGGCCGGTGAGGATTTCGGCGTGGCTCGCCAAACTAAAAAATGACAGGCAGCCAGCAGCTAATAATTGACTCAGACGCATGAAAGATTCCCGATGACAAAAAAACAGTCTTGAAAGACTTCATAAAAACATGCGAATACGCGTAAGACAGGCCTACAACCAAATCATTCACGCGCGCGATACAGTTTTCACTGGGTCATAAAAAATCAAAAGTGAACAGCTATACCTTATACAGGCCCGCGCGCAGCAGCCAGTACGACTAAAAAAGGTTTTTTTCGCCAGATATAACCCTGCCCGTCGGCCCGAGGATGGCCGCTGCCCTTCAAGCCTGATAAAATCGCGCGCCTTCGC
>JAZKIA010000109.1:0-13681 GCA_040385125.1 Pseudomonadota bacterium
TCTCCAGGTGGCTACCCTCGTAAAGGGTGAACCGGATGCAAAAAAAACGCGCCGACTAAGCGGCGCGTTGCGGATTCTAGCAAAAAGTTCGCGCTGTACGCGACCTTAGTGCCCACCGCCGGCACAGGTTGGCGAGGCCGGAGCTGTACCGATTTTCGCCCACTCTTCAGGCGTATACGTGTGCAAGGCCAACGCATGAAACTCGCTCATCAGGTCACCCAGGGTGGCGTAAACCTTCTGGTGACGCTTGACGCTATTGAGCCCGGCGAACTGCTCGCTGACCACCACCGCCTTGAAGTGGGTCTGTAACCCGCGACTGTGCATGTGGCTTTCATCCAGCACGTTCAAATGCTCGGGGTGCAATGCGCCAAGCGCCGACTCGATACGTTGTTGCATGTTCATTCAGACTCCGCTTACTTCTTTTTCGCTGGGGCCGCTTGTGGCGCCAGCTCATTGGTCATGTCTTCCAGCAACTTGTTGACGACCGGTACAGCGCTTTCCAGCTTGGCCTGGGTCATTTGTGCCGATTGCTGAGTCAGCTGCGGCATTTTTTCCAGGACTTTCTTGCCCAGTGGGGACTGATAGAACGCGACCAGATCCTTGAGTTCGGACTCGCTGAAGTTGGCGGTGTAGAGCTTGACCATGTCTGGCTTCAGCTTGTCCCAGCCAATGGCCTTGTCCAGAGCGGTATTGGCTTTGGCCTGGTAGGTTTCCAGCAACGCTTTCTTGGCGGCCGGGGCTTTGGTCTGCTCAAAGCGTTGAGCGAACATTTGCTGCACTTGCATGTACACCGGGGTACCCAGCTTGTCGGCATGAGCCAGTTTCAGGAACGTTTCAGCACTGGCAGCGTGACTGGCGGTATCGGCGAAAACCTGGCCGCTGGCGCAAACCAGAGCAACCGCAGTACAGATGGCGCGAAGACGGGTCATCGAGTTTCCTTTTCTAACAAGCGAGGCTGAACCCCAAGGGCGCCCATTCTGCGCCTAACAAAGTGTGTCACTCAACCCCGAGACTGATAGAGATTCTCAACAACTGACCAAATACGCAAAATACACAAGATTGAACCCTTGCCCCCAATCAGCGCCTAAGCTGTCTGGTCTGACCTTTAAGGAGAAAGAACCGATGAGCCGTATCGAAACCGACAGCCTGGGTGAAGTAAGCGTGGCTGACGAGGCCTACTGGGGCGCTCAGACTCAACGGTCGTTGATTAACTTTGCGATCGGCACCGAGAAAATGCCGCTGGCCGTATTACACGCGTTGGTGTTGATCAAAAAAGCCGCGGCACGGGTCAATAACCGTAACGGCGACTTGCCCGCAGATATTTCTCGCCTGATTGAACAAGCCGCCGATGAAGTACTCGCCGGCCAGCACGACGATCAATTCCCCTTGGTGGTATGGCAAACCGGCAGCGGCACGCAAAGCAACATGAACGCCAACGAAGTCATCGCCGGGCGCGCCAACGAGCTGGCAGGCAAAGGCCGGGGCGGCAAATCGCCAGTCCATCCCAATGACCACGTCAACCGTTCGCAAAGCTCCAACGACTGCTTCCCGACGGCTATGCATATCGCCGCCGCCCAAGCCATCAATGAACATCTGCTACCGGCGATCAGTGAGCTGTCAGACGGCTTGGCCGAGCTGTCCGAGCGCCACATGAAGCTGGTAAAAACCGGCCGTACCCACATGATGGACGCCACGCCGATTACCTTTGGCCAAGAGCTTTCGGCATATATAGCGCAGCTGGATTACGCCGAAAAAGCCATCCGCTCAGCCTTGCCGGCGGTCTGCGAACTGGCGCAAGGCGGTACTGCGGTGGGCACCGGGCTTAACGTGCCACACGGGTTTGCCGAAGCGATTGCTGCCGAAATCTCTGCTCTCTCCGGCTTGCCGTTTATCACCGCACCAAACAAGTTCGCCGCCCTGGCCGGGCACGAGCCGCTGACCACCCTGTCAGGCGCGCTCAAAACCCTGGCCGTGACCCTGATGAAACTGGCCAATGACTTCCGCTTGCTGGGTTCCGGGCCGCGCGCCGGGCTGGCCGAGATCAAACTGCCCGCCAATGAGCCTGGCAGCTCGATCATGCCGGGCAAGGTCAACCCGACCCAATGCGAGGCGCTGTCGATGCTGGCGTGCCAGGTCATGGGTAACGACGTGGCCATCGGTTTTGCTGCCAGCCAGGGCCACTTGCAGTTGAACGTGTACAAACCGGTGATCATTCACAACCTGTTGCAGTCCATCCAGTTACTGGGAGACGGTTGCAGCAACTTCCAAAAACATTGCGTGGCAGGCCTGGAGCCCGACGCGGCAAAAATGGCCGAGCACCTGGAACGCGGCTTGATGCTGGTAACGGCGCTTAACCCACACATCGGCTACGACAAGTCTGCCGAAATCGCCAAAAAGGCTTACGCCGAGGGTCTGACCTTGCGCGAAGCTGCGCTGGCGCTGGGTTACCTGACCGATGCCGAGTTCGATCAATGGGTGCGCCCGGAAAACATGCTGGGGTCGGGCAAGCATTAAGGCTAGCGGGGCACCAAACGCTCTGTAGGAGCGAGCTTGCTCGCGATGGAATCACTGCGGCTCATCAGCCACACCGCGTCGCCTGGATCGCGAGCAAGCTCGCTCCTACAGATTTCTTGCTATTTGGCAAAGGCCGCTTCCAGCGCTTCGTTGATCGTGCGCAGTACTTTGACTCGCGCCCAGCGTTTGTCATTGGCCTCAACTAGAGTCCAAGGCGATATTTCGGTGCTGGTACGGTCCACCATGTCGCAGACGGCCTGACGATAAACGTCCCACTTTTCTCGGTTGCGCCAGTCTTCTTCGGTGATTTTGAAGCGTTTGAACGGGATTTCTTCACGCTCCTGAAACCGCTCAAGCTGGGTGTCCTTGTCGATCGCCAGCCAGAATTTAACGATGATCGCTCCCGCCGCGGTGAGTTGCTCTTCGAAGTCGTTGATCTCGCCGTAAGCGCGCATCCAGTCTGCCTTCGTGCAAAAGCCTTCAACTCGTTCCACCAATACCCGGCCATACCAGGAGCGGTCAAAAATAGTGAACTTGCCCCGCGCCGGAATTTGCCGCCAGAAACGCCAGAGGTAAGGCTGCGCACGCTCATCTTCTGAAGGCGCCGCAATCGGCACGATGCTGTATTGGCGTGGATCAAGTGCCGCCGCTACCCGGCGAATCGAACCACCTTTGCCCGCCGCATCGTTGCCTTCAAATACGGCAATCAGGGCATGACGACGCATGCGCTTGTCGCGCATCAACCCCGATAAACGCGCCTGCTCGGTGATCAGTTGTTCTTGATAATCGTCCTTATCAAGGCGCCGGGTCAGGTCCAGGCAATCTAGCAAGCTCAAGCCATCATGGCTGTCGGACAATGGCGCGACATGGGTGGCACGCGCTTTAACCTTGGGCGTATTGAGTGCCGCTTGTAGCCCTTCCAACAGGATTTTGCCTACAGTCAAGCTGCGGTAATACGGGTCGACACCCTCCACGATGTGCCAAGGTGCATAGTCGCGGCTGGTGCGGCGAATCGCCCGCTCACCAAATCGCACAAATTTGTCGTAGGTTTTTGACTGCTGCCAATCCAGCGGGCTGATTCGCCAGCTGTGCAACGGATCATCCTTGAGGGTGTGCAGCCGCTCTTTCATCTGCTTTTTCGACAAGTGGAACCAGAACTTGAAGATCACGGCACCTTCGTCACAGAGCATTTTTTCCAGACGCTCAGTGCCGGTGATCGCCTGATCAAGCACTGCATTCTTGAACAGTCCGTGTACCCGCCCCTGCAGCATCTGGCTGTACCAGTTGCCAAAAAAAACGCCCATCCGGCCTTTGGCCGGCAGTTGCCGCCAGTAACGCCAGGCAGGCGGGCGCGCCAGTTCTTCGTCGGTTTGGTTATCAAAGGTACGCACTTCAATCAGCCGCGGGTCCATCCACTCATTAAGCAGTTTGACCGTCTCGCCTTTACCGGCGCCTTCAATGCCATTGATCAGCACGATCACCGCAGAACGCTTTTGTTGCTGAAGCTCGTATTGAGCCTCAAGCAACGCCTCACGTAGGGCAGGCACTTCCTTGTCGTAGGTCTCTTTATCGATGAAATGACCGATTTCCGCTGATTCGAACATGGAAAGCTCCTTGGAAAGATGTCAGAAGCCTAGCGGATTGATCCCGCACACGTAGGAAGAAACCGAACAAACCTGTCATGGATCAGTCCCGATTGCGCCGATCGGCTAGAATGGCCGCCTTGCCGTTGCCGAGCCGCACATGACTACTGAAATGCCCAATGCCCAGATTGACTGGGATGACCAAGGTCGCCCCCATTCGCGGGCGTTTGATGACGTGTATTTTTCGGATAAGTCCGGTCTCGAAGAAACCCATTATGTGTTCATCGAACAAAATGCGCTTCAAGAGCGTTTCAGCGCCCTGCCTGCCAATGCCGAGTTGGTGATTGGCGAAACCGGCTTCGGTACCGGGCTTAATTTTTTGTGTGCCTGGCAATTGTTTGAGCAAACGGCCCGTCCCGATGCACGCCTGCACTTCATCAGCGTCGAAAAATACCCACTGACCCGCGATGACTTGCAACGCGCGCTCGCCTTGTGGCCAGAGCTGGCACGTTACAGCGAGCAACTGCTGGCAGCCTATTTCGCCATTCATCCGGGGTTCCAACACCTGCAGTTGGACAATGGCCGGGTGACGCTCACATTACTGATCGGCGATGTACTGGAGCAACTGCCACAACTGGATGCACAGGTCGACGTCTGGTTCCTCGACGGTTTTGCCCCGGCGAAAAACCCGGACATGTGGACACCCGAACTGTTTGCGCAACTGGCCCGCCTCGCCGCGCCCGACTCGACCATCAGTACCTTCACCAGCACCGGCTGGGTACGGCGGGCACTAAACGACGCGGGTTTCAAAATGCGCCGCACGCCCGGGATCGGTCACAAGTGGGAAATTCTGCGCGGCATCTTTGTCGGCATCCCGGAACAGGCGCCAGCCAACTCGTCGATCAAACCCTGGTTTGCCCGACCGCCACAGGCCAAGGGTGAGCGCAAAGCGCTGATCATCGGTGGCGGGCTGGCCGGCTGCGCCAGCGCCAACAGTCTGGCCACTCGGGGTTGGCAGGTGTGCCTGCTGGAGCGTCACGATGCTCTGGCCAAGGAAGCCTCCGGTAATCCGCAGGGGGTGCTGTATCTAAAGTTGTCGGCCCACGGCACGACCCTGTCGCAGTTGATCGTCAGCGGTTTCGGCTACACCCGTCGCCTATTGGAGCAACTGCAGCGCGGGCGCGACTGGGATGACTGTGGCGTGCTGCAATTGGGCTTCAGCGCCAAGGAAGCCGAGCGCCAGGCACAATTGGCTGACGCTTTCCCGACGGCACTGGTGCACCTGCTCGACCAGCCGCAAGCGCAAGCGTTGGCCGGAATAGAACTGGCCCACGGCGGCTTGTTCTACCCCGAAGGTGGTTGGGTTCATCCGCCTGCACTGTGCCATCACCAGGCGATGCACTCCAATGTTCAAATACTGACCCACCATGACGTGTTGCAACTACAGCACGTCGACGGGCAATGGCAGGCCTGTCAGGGTGAACAGGTGTTAGCCAGCGCAGCCGTGGTGATTCTCGCCGGTGCCGCCGAGGTCAAACGGTTTGCACCCAGCAGCGGTTTGCCACTCAAGCGGATCCGCGGGCAAATCACCCAGCTGGTCGAAACCCCTGACAGCGCCGTGTTGAAAACCGTGGTCTGCGCCGAAGGCTATGTCGCCCCCGGCCGCTTGGGTGAACACACCTTGGGCGCCAGCTTTGATTTTAATAATGAAGACCTGACCACCACCCCCGCCGGGCACCAGGGTAATCTCGACTTGCTCGAAGAAATCTCCCCGGATCTGGCGCATCGCCTGGGTGACGAGCAGCTCAACCCCGAAACCTTGAAAGGTTGGGCCGCGTTCCGTTGCACCAGCCCGGACTACCTGCCGATTGTCGGCCCGCTGGCCGATCCCGAGGCATTCGCACAGTCCTACGCGGTATTGCGTAAAGACGCACGCCAAGTCCCGGATACCGAGTGCCCGTGGCTGGAGGGTTTGTACGTCAACAGTGGCCACGGCTCACGGGGGCTGATTACCGCGCCACTATCTGGCGAGATACTGGCAGCCTGGATCAATGACGAACCCCTGCCCGTACCGCGCAGTATCGCCGAGGCCTGCCATCCCAACCGTTTTGCGCTGCGAGCGCTGATCAAAGGCCTGTAACTGTCCCGAGACAAGCTGCTACCGGTTCACTCTTGTGCCCCTAAGCCCGCTCTCTGATACCAGCAAGAAGACTCTGGTCTTTTCCCGGTACCAGGCGTCTACGGCCGCATCCATTTTCTCGCGAATGACTTTGATCTCGCCCATGTAGCGCTCGCTGTTCATGTCCGGTGACTTTCTCAGCAATTCGCTTAACCGCAGAAAGTAGGGCTCCATCAAGGCCTGATACTCTTCGTGACGGGTGCGCTTCAGGTAATCCTGCCAAAAATCCCGGGTACTGACGAAATCGGCCAGAGCAGATGTTTTCTCAGCCAGCAGCACCTGCGTATGGGCGCGCGCCAAATCCTCTTCAGTAACCTCGGAAAGTTTTTTGAACATCATGCTGGTCGGTTGCCCCGGCAACTCCAGCGCCTTGGCCAAACCAATGCGATAGGCCAGATGTACTTCAAGCTCATCGGATACAACCCCTGCCAACACGTGCTCTGCGAAGGTTTGTGTGGCGATTTTTTCCAACTGATCCAGTCTGAACAAGCCGCGAGCCAAGGCCAGCATATCTCCCTCTTGGGGCCCTGCTTTGGCGCCCAGCTTATGTAACAACATTTGTATTTCCAGTGAACTAAAACTCAGCGCCACGCTGTCAGTGCAACTTCGCGGGGCTGCCGCCACATCCAGCAAGTTACGCCGAAGTGTCGTGCTGTCATTGGTGGCCTCAATCATTTCCCATACCCGGCGCGTGAGATCCTGGCGAATGATCTGGCTATCTGCTGTCGTACTCAGGCGCCCAAGTATCGAAAAAAAATCTTCAGAGGCCGGGTCGGCCCTCAAATTGCTCCAGAGCAACTCGCGCCGCGTCCGCTCATGGTTAGTGATGCCCGTTGTCCAAAATTCGAGCGCCGTAGCCTCGCTCATCATTTCCTCGGTGCTAACCCCCAGGCCGCTGCCACCGTGCATCACATGACGCGCAAGGCGTAATCGGGTGGCCGCTGATAACGGGTTACCGCTGAGCGAGGTATTGTGGGTCAGCGAGGCCGATCCCAGATAGACCTGCTCTGGAATGTCCATAATCCGGTTTTCGCGTAAATCGGCGACCTCCAGCAATGGCCGGGTTATCAAGCCTGCAGGCCATTGATCGATCCCGGTACGGCGCAAATACACGCGGCGTAAATACTCCAGATTGCTCAGATCCAACCCACGCCCCAAGGGGTTGTCAGTAAGATTGAGCACTTCCAGCCTGGTCAAGCGATGCAGCACTTCGACATTGCGTGGAAAAAAGCTCACCGAATTACGCGCCATCGACAAACGGGTGAGCTTGGGCATGTTCTTCAGTTGTGCAGGCAGGTAAGTCATCTGGTTGTTGTCCATTTCCAGCGACTCCAGACCACTAAAGCGCGTAAGGAACTCACCCACACTGCTTCGGCCGCCCATGCCGTTCAGGCTCAACTCCTGGATATGGCTTAAATCGACCTCGGAAGGCAGTCGCAACAAATTACCCACCCGCAAGCCATCCAGACTCAAGCGCTGCCCTCCTGCATGTCGTATCGAAGGGGCATATTGGGTGCCTTTACGCCAGGCATGGATGATCAGCCTCGCCGCAAAAAAACGATTATCCTCACAGGTTTCAAACTCCTCCGGTACGAGAACATCGCTGGCGGTGCTATCGATCCATGCTTGCAAACTGCGCAGCAGTATCCTTCTCTCTTGTTTGCGCTCGCGCAATACGCTTAATGGGTCGACCCTCGCATCAACCATTGCATCCAGATAGTCGTCCACTTGCTCATCATTGAACTGCGGATACAGATCTTTCACCCGCCGCTGCAAACGCCGAGAGTGCGCACCAGAGTCCAGACCACACAAGGGATACCCCGGTTTGCCCTCAACCAATAACGGCGAGGGTTTGAACCCGGGCTTGATCGGCTGCATCCCCAGCATCCGCTCAGATTCGCTGCGCGCACTCACGGCTGTTTTAGCCAGTGCTTCATTGAACGCCGGCGCATCGCTTAACCGGGGAAAACCCAACGCATGACGCTGGTGCTCGGTGAGAGACTGAAACACAGCCTGTGGCAGCGCTAACGCAGGGCCTGGTTCACGGTGGTATATGCCCGCCCGCGCGCTATAACGCAGATAGCCCTGAGCGGTTTTGATCAGTACCGCAGGCTCTGCCACACCCGCAGTACCTAGCCGATGACGCACATTGCCCAGCACCGAATCTTCACGTATTTCAACCGCCGCCTCAGCCGGCCATCCCGGCAGACGAGGTAAAAAGTGCAGCAGCAGCTGTTCCGTATCGGGATTACTCAGCGACTCAAGGTAAAACCCTTCAAAGGCTCGGTTCAAACGGCCATCACGCAAGTAAACACGAGCGTGCTCAGCGACCTCCAAGGGCACCTTGGCGCTACGCAACTGCCCTCGTTGTACTTCATTGACGGCCTCGGCCAGTGTTTGTGCCACAGGCTTGGGCAAGCCAGGAAAAGCCGCCTCAATCGGTTTGGCTTCTGCCACCGTAGACACATTGAAGCGCTCATACAGATGCTCAAACAGTTGCACCCGACTCATCAGCGCATAGGTACCCAACTGCTGCGCCAAAGCCTTCACCGGTAACGGCGACAGGCTGACGCCCTCCCCCATCAGTCTGCGTAATTGCGCAGCGGACAGCCCCTTAAGCACTGTTTCCAGTGCCTTGCCCTGTGCCAGCACCGACGGCGTCAGGTTAATCTGCGAGGTGCTGTCGCGCAGTGTCTTGGCGTACTGCGCCAGAGGTCGGCCATCACTGTCGAGCAACACCAGCGCCTTGTCCGAAGGCCAGCCCTCCAACCGTGACAGCACAGTGAGTTGCAGGTCTGCGAGCTGAGCAGCGTTATAGCCAGTGCCGTTCATGGCTTCGATGAAGGTGCTGATCTGACGATCAATCTCAAAGCGCTTAAGACTGACCTTGAGCAAAGGTGGTGGCGCCAGATGATCCAGATGAACCTGGCGCAACAGGTCTTCGTCGGTATCGGTTAGCGCCCGAACCTGCTCCAGAGCGGACTCATCGAGGATTGCAGAACCCCGCAAACGCCCCATCAGCGTCGCGCTGCCCCGCCACTCCAAAGGCCGTTCGTGAGCAAACTGCCATGCGCCTTCGTGGTTATGTCGCAAGGCCGGCTTGAATGCATTCTCCCGTTGCGGGTGAGTAATACGCCATTGCTTGAGCAACGGCTCGAGCTCCACCTGGTAGCACTGGCCCGCCACCTGAACATGAGTCTTGCCCCCAACGCTGATGAAACCTTGGACATCGGCCCCCATGGACGATTCTGCTGGAAGTTGACGCGCATAAGGCAGCAGGTTTTTGTTCCAAAGTTTGGGCGTATTGTCTGCACTTTTAATCGGTTCAAAGCCGTCAAAGAAACTGCGACTGGCGCTGCTCAAGGTGTTGAAGCCTTTTTTGATCACGGCGACGCCAGCCACCATTGCCGCTGCCGTTGCAACCTCCTTGGCCACATTCAGAAGATGCTCAAGCGCATGATCAGTATCCCCGCGCGACCAATCTTCAACGCCTTCAAACACCTCCTTCAACAGCTGCCCAACGGCCACCGCCAACATCAGTTCCCCTACACCCGGCACGACAAACGCCGCGATGTTGGCTAAAAGCAGGCCCACACTTTTATAGCGCTGCCATTGCTCTTCGCGCTCACGCTCATCCAGCACCGCTGTAGGAACAGCTAAGGCCCGGGCATCCGCAAGCTTTCTTTGCAGTTGAGTCGAATACAGGTACTGAACGGCCCCCATATCCAGTGCAGTCATTCGCAGGCCCAACGTGTCGGGTCTTGAATTGAGCTCCTGGAAAAAAGCCATTCTGGCGTCCAAGGCAATAAACCCGGCAAAAAATGCCTGATAACTCGCGTCTGTTAAACGCCGGCCCAGATCGCTGGAAAATGCCGCCAGCGAGTCATACTCGCGCAAAGGGGCAACTGGGTCGTTGGGGATATACGCCACCAGCCGCTGGCTGACAGCGCTAAAGAACGTCTGCTGATTACTGGGATGCCCCTGCGCGGTATTGGTTGAGAACAGCACCACACCGTCGATTCGCGTACCCAGAATCGACAACGTGCTGCGATAGACCGGCCGGTCGTCCAGCCGCACCGAATTTTCTGAGTTCGGCCGCAAGAGGGCGATCAGCACGGCATAAAACGCGTCACTGATCTCGTGCTTGAGAACAGCGATGTGTGCATCGACCTCCATTTCGAGGTTTTTCAACAACCGCAAATGGGTCAGCATGGCCAACTGATCGGTGCTCGAGTTTGCCTCCCCGCTCGCCGTCACGCCAAAAAAATCCTGCACATAACGTTGGTACTTGAGGCCCAGATCCAGCCGACGACACAGGGCTGCAAACTGATGAGGCCGCACCGGGTTGTGTCGATCAGGTTGCCCCTGCCGATAAATATGACTAAGCGGGCTAAAACCGCCTGCAAGGGCTTGATCCGCTGAAAAATTCTGCAAGGCTGCCCAAAGCAGGGTGATGGGTTCGTCGCGCTCTCGATGTGGCCGAAGTGTTGCCAGCAGCGTATTGCCAGGGATCATCCGTACATTAACCACCGCCAAGTAGTCGCGATTAATATCCAGAAACGGCCCGAAGTGGCGCTGCAACTCGGCCGTTAGCAGCGGCCCGCAATACTGCTCAACCCCCTTGAGTTCGGCGAGTTTATTGGCCACATGAGCCTGGCAGGCGCGGCTTTTGGCGATGGCGGTGCTGAGTAGCCCAATAATTTCAGGGCGCGCGCCCAACAACCATGGGGGCAGGCGGCTGTGCGCCAAATCCAGCGGTTCCAAATCACTGAGGGGTTCTTGCTCTGAATCAAGTCGAATGTGCTTGTTTATTAGCGTCATGCTCGGGCCACTGGATTAGTCTGAAAAACCAGTGACTAACCTAGCGCCGCCGCGGCCATGACCTGCGATACATACTTATTGCGCTTTTGATCCCTTTCGTCACTCAACGGGGAAATTTTTTGAACGATTTCCGTGCGCCACTCACGGCGGCGCGCTCTGACACTATGTCTGCGCCGCAAAAAACCGAGCGTTGTTAACTGATCCACGTCAGGTCCGCTCATTGCCCAGACCAAAGTGATACCATAAACCAATACCATGAATAGTAAGCAAACCAGTACTCTTAAGGCGATTTTCGAGAAGCCAGTCCCTAATACGCTGGAATGGGCACGCATCGAATCACTGTTCATGGGCGTTGGAGCCAGGACGACTGAGGGTAGCGGCTCACGGGTTCGCTTCGAACTGAACGACGTAATCGGCACCTTTCACCGGCCCCACCCCGACAAAGAGGCCAAGCCATATCAGGTTCGAGATGCGCGATCCTTCCTAGAACAAGCAGGAGTTACGCCATGAGCACAATGAACTACAAGGGCTATGCCGCCCGAATCGAATACAGCGATGAAGACGGCCTGTTTATCGGCCATATTGCCGGGATCCGCGACGTAGTGGGATTCCACGGCGAGTCCGTCCAAGAGCTGCGCACTGCATTTTGTGAAGCGGTAGATGACTACGTGCACACTTGCGAGAAATTTGGCCGAACGCCACAGAAGCCTTACTCAGGGAAGCTCAGCTTACGCCTAGAGCCTGAATTACACGCCACAGTGGCTATCAAGGCAGAGTTGTCCCACAAAAGCATCAATCAATGGGTTGCCGATGCGCTAAGCCAAGCCGCGCACGCATAATTCCCCACCAGACGCCCTGACTTCAGCTTAGGACGTCACTCATCCCTTCATCAGTAGCAACAGTGCGTTAGACGACTCTCACAACGAGTCGTAACGCCTTTTACCCGTAATAAATCTGCCGCATCAGCCTTATAGAAGATTAAAGAAAGGACAAAAACAAAGACCACTCGTGAAATTTTTTGAACGATTGCGCCGTGCCGGGACTCGAAAAAAACGGATTACTCACGGCGGCGCGCTCTGGCGATGTGTTCGCGCTGCAAGGATCGGGAGAAAGGTCAGAGCAGTGTTGTCCGATCCAAAACAGGACTTGAGCAGCACCGGGTCCCGCTTCAAAAGGGTTAAAGCAGCATGTGCGGATTAGCTGGAGAGTTACGTTTTGATCATCAACCTGCCGACATGGCAGCCATCGAACGCATCACCCATCACCTTGCACCACGCGGGCCAGACGCCTGGGGATTTCACAGTCAGGGGCCAATCGCCCTGGGGCATCGACGGCTCAAGATCATGGATCTGTCGGACGCCTCGGCGCAGCCAATGGTCGACAGTTCATTGGGCCTCTCGCTGGCGTTCAATGGCGCGATCTATAACTTCCCCGAGTTAAGGGCCGAACTCGAAAACCTCGGCTATGCCTTCTACTCCGGTGGCGACACCGAAGTGCTGCTCAAGGGTTATCACGCCTGGGGCGAGGCGCTGCTACCCAAGCTCAATGGCATGTTTGCCTTTGCCATCTGGGAGCGCGATGCCCAGCGCCTGTTTATCGCCCGTGATCGTCTGGGGGTAAAACCGCTTTACTTGTCACGCACCGGTGAACGCTTGCGCTTTGCGTCAACCCTTCCAGCCCTGCTCAAAGGCGGCGACATCAATCCGCTGCTCGATCCGGTTGCACTCAATCACTACCTGAATTTCCACGCGGTAGTGCCTGCGCCCCGCACCTTGATTGCCGGTATTGAAAAGCTGCCGCCAGCGACCTGGATGCGCATCGACGCCAGTGGTCATACCGAGCAAAAAACCTGGTGGACCCTGCCCTACGGCCCCAACGCAGATGAAACCCGCCTGACCCTTGAGGACTGGCGCGACCGCGTGCTCGACAGTACCCGTGAAGCCGTAGCCATTCGCCAACGGGCAGCGGTGGATGTCGGCGTGCTGCTTTCTGGCGGTGTCGATTCCAGCTTGCTGGTGGGTTTGTTGCGTGAAGTCGGCGTACAGGATCTGTCGACTTTTTCCATTGGTTTTCAAGACGCCGGTGGCGAGCGCGGTGACGAGTTTCAGTACTCAGACTTGATCGCCAAGCACTACGGTACGAATCATCACCAACTGCGCATTGGCGAGAACGAAATCATCGAACAACTGCCGGCGGCGTTCCGCGCCATGAGCGAGCCGATGGTCAGCCATGACTGCATCGCGTTTTATTTGCTGTCTCGCGAAGTGGCCAAACATTGCAAAGTGGTGCAGAGCGGCCAAGGTGCTGACGAACTGTTCGCCGGTTATCACTGGTACCCGCAGGTCGACGGCGCGGCCGACCCGTACGCCGCCTACCGCGAAGCCTTTTTTGATCGCAGTCATGACGATTACACCGCCACCGTTCAGCCGCAGTGGTTGACCGCCAACGATGCCGCCGGTGACTTTGTACGTGAACACTTCGCCCAGCCGGGCGCAGATGCCGGGGTGGATAAGGCGCTGCGACTGGACAGCACGGTGATGCTGGTGGATGACCCGGTCAAACGGGTCGACAACATGACCATGGC
>JAZKIA010000110.1:0-32411 GCA_040385125.1 Pseudomonadota bacterium
CCGACTCCGAAGCCGACCTGCGCAACATCGCCAAGGCCGCGCCGGGCTCGAAAGTGTACGTGCGGATTCTTACCGAAGGCTCGACCACGGCTGACTGGCCTCTGTCGCGCAAATTCGGCTGCCAGACCGACATGGCCATGGACCTGCTGATTCTGGCCCGTGACCTGGGCCTGGTGCCTTACGGCATTTCGTTCCACGTGGGCTCCCAGCAGCGCGACATCAGCGTATGGGACGCAGCCATTGCCAAGGTCAAAGTGATCTTCGAGCGCCTGAAAGAAGAAGACGGCATCGTCCTTAAGCTGATCAACATGGGTGGCGGCTTCCCGGCCAACTACATCACCCGTACCAACAGCCTGGAAACCTACGCCGAAGAAATCATCCGTTTCCTGAAGGAAGACTTCGGTGACGACCTGCCAGAAATCATTCTGGAGCCAGGCCGCTCGCTGATCGCCAACGCCGGCATTTTGGTCAGCGAAGTGGTACTGGTCGCTCGTAAATCCCGCACCGCCGTTGAGCGTTGGGTTTACACCGATGTGGGCAAATTCTCGGGCCTGATCGAAACCATGGACGAAGCCATCAAGTTCCCGATCTGGACCGAGAAAAAAGGTGAGATGGAAGAAGTAGTGATCGCCGGCCCAACCTGCGACAGCGCCGATATCATGTACGAAAACTACAAGTACGGCCTGCCGCTGAACCTGGCCATTGGTGACCGCCTGTACTGGCTCTCGACCGGTGCCTACACCACCAGCTACAGCGCTGTAGAGTTCAACGGCTTCCCGCCGCTGAAGTCGTTCTACTTGTAACTCGCTGATCGCTTGCCCCAAAAGCCCGTGACTATGTCTCGGGCTTTTTTTAGACTTCGAACCTGGAAGACATTGCGACCAAGGCGTTAGCCATCACCTGCAACTCCTCCAGCGGATAAGCGATATGTGAAAGCGAACTCCTTGCCCGCCTTATACTTCGTTGCAGATCGTTGGATTCAAGCTCTGCCTTGATATGTTTCGAAAAAAACGCCATACGACCGCACAAATCGGAAATATTATTTCCGGCTGAAATAGTCCTCACATACAACCCATCCATGGCCCGAAAGTGTTCTCTGGCTTTTTCCACTCGTTGCGTCTGAGTATAAAAACCGTCGAGATGGTATTGCATATTCGGCAAGGCTATCCGCCCCAGACGGTAATACATCTCAATTTTTGGAACAGGTGGATGGCACGTACAAACGCGTAACGCCAACGACTCAATAAAACGCATAAAAACACTGTGAACCGTCTGTAATATTTCGCAAATTAATAATTTAAAATGCGCAGCCGTGTATACACACTGATCCAATCGTAAACAGAGGTTACCCATCAGTTGTACAACATCAAGAGGTTCGTGTGCGCCTTGTAAACCGGCATCATTTGACGTGAACCGCTGAAAATCAAAGTCCTTGAGTAACTTACAACGTGTTGAACAGGGAGGCTCTTGCGTCACTTGTTTGAACTCTCGTACAAAGGTGGATGCTTGCTCAACCAGTTGACAGCCCATAATACCCAATGCTGGAACGATCCTGATAATCGTCCGCCAGATATGCGCATTGGCTGTTACCGCCAAACTCAGCGACTGCGCATCGGGGGGAGACAGCAATACATGGCCCGAGCGTTCAAACTCACCTGACATTTTATTTATCTCAACCAGAGACTCTGGAAGATCAGCCAAAAAGATCATGTACTCTTTCAAGGCCAAGAAGTCTTTCTCATTCAGTAAAAAATCAAGCATAATCATCCCCGACGCCGAGTGACTGTCGGCAAGCACCACCTCCAGCATGAAACTTGCTAACCATCGACAATTTACTGATAAACAACCCAAACAGGTATCATGAGTGGTTTAGGTTCACTGTATTGGCAGTGGTAGTGAAAGCGGTCTTAGAAACTCAATAAACTTCCGTGCTTCAACTTGCTGATCAGCCTCAATATGCATGGCGAATGTTTGGAAGACCTTGAGCGCACGCTGATACTCGCTCACATAACGTCGACGCTGATCGTCAATAGCGTGAATAGCGTGAATGAGTTTCACCTTGCCTGTGAGGCTTGCGAATTCGTCTTGTTTCATCTCGATAGCGCGACCCAAGGCATAGATCTTCGTCACCAATCTGTCTCGCTCACGTACCATGTCCAAAAATCGAATCCCTTCGCCAATCTGTGCAATGGTCCGCTTAAGCTGCTCAATGGCAAGCATCACCAACTGCACTTTGGGAGGGGCAATACCGAGGTTCACAACCCCTTCCAGCGTCAGGGCCATATTTTGCCCCATCTTCTCGACTCCTCCCTGTGTCAGCGCATCAATGGCCTCAGTAATGATTCTACGTTCGCGCTTGAGCTCAATCCACTCAGCGCTTAATTTCTCAGTTTCGGATGTATTCTTTAATTGATCATTTTCAAGATCATCAATAAAGCCATGGGTTAAGCGTTGGTTGAAGGTACTGTTGATAGTCAACAATTGATCTGAGAGTTGACGTACTGACTGATCGATTAACGGACTTATTTCTGCCAATAGATCAGCACGGTCAGCCTGGATCTCGCCAATATCCTGCTCATCGTTCGCTTCCGCCAACTCTTTTTCCAGGCTCTCTAGGCGATCTATTCGATTCTCAAGCTTCATCTTCGTCCTTAAGGCCGCGCCGCTCAGAACACTGCTGCTCTCACTCACGTTAAGTACCAGCGTATGGAAGCGTTGATGAAGCTGTGGCAAATAGTTCCACTGAATAAACAGAGCACTGGATTTGACAGCGCTGTCTCTCATCAGCATGACACTCTCGGCCATAATATTGAGTTCAACACTCGGGTAACCCTTATTCATCGGTATCGCCTTCATGGCCATAGATTTGACGCCTCTGTTTTCACCGTAAATGCGTTCGTACTCTTCGTCTGCTTCTTTGAACACGGCGATTAACGCATCGGCGTCAATCCCAATCTGTTTCCAGGGGGTGACGACCAAGCGAAACGCGCTCATAAAGCGTCTCAGGCTCAAAGCGTCATTAATCTTGGCAACTGCATCCTGTGAGTTACCTATATACAAGTGCAAGACGTTCCATACATAAATCAGGTTCTGTGTAGCGATATTTGCATCAATAGAAACCAATACAAGCCCTTGCAAATCGTGTTTGACCCGGACCAATGAGCCAAGGCTCCGATTCTTGTTCTTGAGTTTTTCGATATCAGCTTCCTGCTCCTTGTACAGCTTATTCCTTTCGGCTCGAATATTTTCAGCCTCGACCCCTTGGTAAATAGCCAGTGCCAGGCCAGCTACATTCATCCCGGTCACCGCATTGATCGATTTACTGACCGCCTCCTTGTACTCTTTGTTCTTCTCATCAATCTGTAAGGCACGATCCTTGATGTGCCCCTCGAGTCTCTCCACATCGTCTGGCAGCGAGGTACTGCCCGCCAGAACGATCCGCAACTTGATATCCGGAAGAATGTGTTGACTCAAGTCATTACCAAATTTATTTAAATCATCCCTGATGATTTTAACGGCACTTAAATTATTTTTAATTTTTTTAAATATTTGTCCCAGAAAATAATCCAGATCACTGACGATGTCCGGCTCCAGCTCTATACCGGGGAACCGCACACCCTGTTCCACCTCCACTCGTTTTAACTGCTCAAGTGTTTTAATGTCATGCTTATCAAGCAAACCTGAAGCCCTGACGTCCTGATAGAGCTCCTCCACGTCGTTTCCGTAAACGCTCATGCTGTTCGCAAAGATTTTTAGCTCGCTGCCGATCAACATGATGGATTCACGTAAGGGAGACCAGCGTTGAGCATGACGTCGGGTAGTACTGAAGGTCTTTAGAAAATCCTCGTGCCCGAGGCCCGAACCGCCGCCTTCATCATCACCAAAGTTCAGATAATCCTTAACATCTTTTTCGACAAAAGGAAGCGCCAAGGCCGAAGCTTCATAGCGTCTAAGGTCGATGATTTGTTTCTTGGTCAACAGTAACCCAGTGCCACGCAGTCCATCTTCTTGCTCCGGTGCTGAAGCATTAGACAGTGCTTTTGGCGCACGCTGCGCATACTCGGTGATCACTTCGGGAGAGACGTCTTTAAGGGCCGCATCCCAGACAGCATTGGTATCCATAATTAATCCTTTAACTGTTTTGTTTATTACGTCACTTACCCTCCTGCCAGAGCAAATCAACCGTACTCACCAAACACTAGATCAACAAGATTAAAAAATCCAAATACCGACCACAATCAAAATATGAGCAAATAATACGGACCTACAGAACTAGCAATCCCCTTCCTGCGCGCACTGTACTATCGCTGCACCCACATAACTTCTTACTTCCAAACAGATGTAGGCACCCGAGAAAAAGATGACTCTTGGAGTTCTAAAAACTTACGAACTAAACTTTAAAATATTCGCAACCTATAGCACCATCTTACAACGGAGCCAATATTAAGAGGTGGCCGCGATATCTAATTCCGCAAGACGCTCTTGATAAGCCTGCACTAGAGTCTCCACGCCGGACAACTGAGCGTTGATCAAAGTTTGAACCGCAACGCGGAGAAAATTGAGATTCCCAACGGCCAGGGCCCGTCGCAACCACAAAAGCCCGTCTTCAGTACGCGCACTGGCCAGCAGCACGCAGCCATAACTGAACTGCCCCCGAAAGTCTCCGCCTTCGGCTGAACGTCGATACCACTGAATTGCGGCCAGCGGATCTGCCGAACAATAGCGCCCTTCCTCCAGATAACGCCCCAGCAGGTTCATCGACTTGGCATGCCCCAACCCGGCTGCCTGGCGATAAAGCGCTAAGGCTGCCACTTGATCCTCAGCCACCCCACGCCCGGTCGCCAGCAAGTTGGCGTAGTTGTACATCGCCCAGTCCAGCCCTGCTTCTGCCGCCTGTCGGTACTCGAGCGAGGCCAAGGTGAAATCCACTTTTCCACCCCAACCATGCTCCCAACAACGGCCCAGCATATTGCGCGCCATCAAGTGGCCGGTGTTGGCGGCAATCTGAAACCAGCGTTTGGCCAGCACCGGGTCGCGCTCAATACCTTGGCCGTCGAGCAAAATCTGCCCCAGCAGCGCCTGCCCTTCGACGATGCCTTGTTTGGCCGCGAGTAAAATGGCCTGCGCCGCTCGCGCAGGGTTTTCGCCCAGCATGGCGGTGAGCTCCTGGCCATCGAGCACTTCTTCACGGCGTAATTGAAAAGGCATGGCTTATACCTCGACCCAGCGGCGCAACAGGTTGTGGTATGTGCCGGTGAGCTGAATCAGTGACGGGTGATCGGGCACGTCGCGAGTCAGTTGCTGAATCGCACCGTCCATCTCAAACAGCAACGTGCGCTGGCTGTCTTCACGCACCAGGCTTTGGGTCCAGAAGAACGATGCATAGCGCGTGCCCCGCGTAACCGCATTGACCTTGTGCAGGCTGGTGCCGGGGTACAGCACCAAATCCCCTGCTGGCAGCTTGACCTGCTGGGTACCAAAGGTGTCTTGAATCACCAGTTCACCACCGTCGTAGTCATCCGGCTCACTGAAAAACAGCGTCGCCGACAGGTCTGTACGTACCCGCTCAGGACTGTTTTTTGGCTGGCGCACGGCATTGTCGATATGGAAGTCGAAGCTACCACCGGCGGTGTAACAGTTGAGCAGCGGCGGGAAGACCTTATGCGGTAAGGCGGCTGACATGAACTGTGGATTTTTCCACAGGCGGTCAAGCATTGCCCCGCCAATCTCCTTCGCTAAAGGGTGGCCTTCGGGCAACTGCAAGTTGTGCTTGGCCTTGGCCGACTGGAAGCCAGCGGTGATTTTGCCATCAGCCCAATCCGTCTGCTGCAGCGCTTCGCGAATGCGCATGACCTCTTCACGGGAGAACAAGCCGGGAATGTGCAGCAGCATGGCGCGATACCTGATAGCAAAGAGACGCCAATGGTATTGATTCTTATTGATTGTGTAAAACCCTGTTAAGGCCAGGGATAACGAACGCATGTGAAAAAAACGTCAAGAAAAACTGTAAAGAATGTAAATTCCACGCCAATAACAATCCTTCTCAATTGATACAAGGAATCGTTTGCACTATATTCCACGACTCAAATTCTGGGGGAAGGGATCTTCAAATGTCGCGCCAACCAATAAAAATACCTGTCAGCTCACCGCGTTTACTGGCTTCGGCCATCGGTGTCGCTATCACTGCAACCTCCGCAGCCCATATGGTTCAAGCAGCTGAGAGCACTGAAAGCAAAGTGCAGGGCAACGCTATTTCCCTTGGCGCGACCACCATTTCGGGTGAGCAAACCGAAAAGTCTTACCAGACTGAAAAAGCCAGCTCGCAAAAATACACCGCTCCTCTGGTAGACACCCCGCGTTCTGTCACCGTGATCCCACAGCAAGTGTTGCAAGACACTGCGGCCACCTCGCTGCAAGACGCCTTGCGTACCGTTCCGGGCATTACCTTCGGCGCTGGCGAAGGCGGCAACCCACAGGGCGACCGTCCATTTATTCGCGGCTTTGATGCTCAAGGTGACACCTACCTCGATGGCGTGCGTGATGCTGGTGGCCAAACCCGCGAGATTTTCGACATTGAGTCCATCGAAGTCAGCAAAGGCCCGAACTCATCCTTCGGTGGCCGTGGCTCGGCTGGCGGCAGTTTGAACCTGGTAAGCAAGACGCCTAAGGCAGGGGACTTCCTCAATGGCGGTTTTACCTACGGCTCTGACCAGACCCGCCGCTACACCTTGGACGTTAACCGCCAGTTCCTGGACAGCGCAGCGTTCCGCTTGAACCTCATGAGCCATGAACAAAATGTCGCCGGGCGCGACTCGGTCAATTACGATCGCTGGGGCGTTGCTCCATCGCTGACTTTCGGCTTGGGTACAGACACTCGCCTGAACCTCAGCTACTACCACCTGGAAAGCAACGACCTGCCGGACTCGGGCATTCCATATGGCTACAGCTCGTCAACCGCAACAAGCCACAAGCATGACAAGCCGAATGACGGTGGCGACAGCTCAAACTTCTACGGCCTTAAAGACCGCGACTTCCGCAAGACCCGCGCCGATATCAGCACCATCTCGTTCGAGCACGACTTGAACGATTCGATGACGGTGAAAAACACCTTCCGTCATGGCAACACCGGCCAGGACTACATCCTGACTCAACCAGACGACAGCAAACTTAACGTCAATAAGTACGGCACTGTGTGGCGCCGCGCCAACACCCGTGTTTCGACGACTGAAACCTCCACCAATCAGACGGATCTGTTTGGTAACTTCCAGTTGATGGGCTTTAAGAACACCTACTCCACCGGGGTTGAGTTCACTCGTGAAGAAACACGCGTCAGCAGTTATAACGTATATGGCCCAGATGGCCTGATTCAGGGCAATCCAAAACCTGATGGATGCACGCCTAATATGGTGGGCAACAGCGGTGGTGTATGTACCTCACTTGAAAACCCTAACCCGAATGATGTTTGGGGTGGCTCCGAAACACGTAACTACTACGGCACTAACACCGTCGGCGTGACCAAAGCCGCTTACATTTTCGACACGATTGAACTTGATCCAAAATGGCTACTGAACGCCGGCCTGCGTTACGATGCATTTGATACAACCGCCAACACCAACGCGGCGAAAGGCAGAACCAAAGTCAAAAACGACAGCCAATTCTTCAACTGGCAGGCCGGTCTGGTTTGGAAACCCGTTGAAAACGGCAGCGTTTACGCATCCTACGCCACCTCGGCGACACCTCCAGGCGCACTGGTTGGTGAAGGTGCAGAAGGCAACCCGCTGGTTACCACCAACAGCGTCAGCGACTTGGAACCCGAAGAAACCGTTAACTACGAGCTGGGCACCAAGTGGGATGTGTTCCACGACCGCCTGTCCTTGACTGCAGCTATCTTCCGTACCGAGAAGAAAAACACCCGTGTGTTGACGGATGCCTTTACTTATCAAAACGCCGGTGAGTCCCGCGTTGACGGTCTGGAACTGTCGGCCAGCGGCAAGATCACCGACAAGTGGCAAATATTCGCAGGCTATAGCTACCTGAAAAGCGAACTGGTTGACTCGGGTTTGAAGGGCCGAAACGGTGTTGTGGGCGTGGGTTCGGACAAAGGCAACGAAATGCCAAACACCCCGAAAAACAGCTTCAGCCTGTGGACCACGTACGAAATCATGCCAAAGCTAACCATCGGCGGCGGCGCGTTTTATGTTGACGACGTGTATGGCGATACCGGCAACACGGTTTATATTCCGTCCTACACCCGCTACGACGCCATGGCCAGCTACAAGCTGACCAAGAACGTCGACCTGCAACTGAACGTGCAGAACCTGACCGACAAAACGTACTACGACAAAGCCTACTCTTCGCACTTCGCCAGCCAAGCCGCTGGCCGTACAGCCTTGTTGACCACCAGCTTCCACTTCTAAACCGAAGTTAAGCTGCGCAGAGCCCCGGCCATCCAATGACCGGGGCTTTTGCGTGTAAAAGACTAACGCGGCAATCTGCGCCGTGAAGCATTCAATTGAGCGAGCAAGGCGGTCGTCGTGTTTAAGAAAACACTGTTCCAACTGCACTGGTTTTTCGGGATAACCGCAGGCCTGGTCCTGGCTCTGATGGGGATAACCGGTGCCACGGTGTCGTTTCAGGACGAGTTGCTGAACTTGCTCAACCCTTCGGTGCTCAAGGTCGAAAAACTCGACAGCGGCGTACTGCCTCCAGCCGAGCTGGTGCGCAGGGTCGAGGCCACCGAAGGCAAACAGGTGTCGATGCTCTGGGTGGGCGTGGACAGTGACAGCGCCTCACGTATTTTCTTCACCCCGCCGCCGGGTGAGCGCCGCGGTCAGTTGCGCTATGTCGATCCCTACACCGGTACTTATCAGGGTGATGCCAGCGGGCAAGGCTTCTTCGACCTGATGCTGCAACTGCACCGCTTTCTGGCCATCGGCCAAACGGGTCGCCAGATCACTGGCGCTTGTACCTTGATGCTGATTTTCTTCTGCCTGTCAGGCCTGTACCTGCGCTGGCCACGCAAAGCGCTGAACTGGCGGGCCTGGCTGACGCTGGACTGGGCGAAAAAAGGCCGCAGCTTTAACTGGGACCTGCACGCTGTGGCCGGTACCTGGTGCATGATTTTCTATCTGCTGGCCGCGCTGACCGGGCTGTCGTGGTCTTACGAGTGGTACAACAAAGGCCTGCAAAAACTCTTTTCGGATGCCCCCCAAGGCGAGCAACAACGCAAAGGCGGACGTGGCCAACCTGGGCCTGCGGGGCCCGCACCGGTGGCTGATTACGACGCTATCTGGGCCAGTATCCAAAAAGCTGCCGGGCCTGAACTGAGCCTGTATAACGTGCGCATGCCGCCGGTCGCCGGGCAACCAGCTACCGTGTTTTACCTGCTGAAGAGCTCACCCCACGAACGTGCGTTCAACCAAATCGTGCTCGATCCAAAGACCGGCACGATCAAAAAACACGAGCGTTACGACGATAAAAGCTACAAGGCGCAACTGCTGAGCAGTATTTACGCGCTGCACGTGGGCAGCTACTGGGGCATTACCGGGCGCATTCTGGTCATGGCCGCCAGCCTGACCATGCCGCTGTTCTTTATTACTGGCTGGTTGTTGTACCTGGACCGTCGACGCAAAAAGCACCAGATCAAACAGGCACGCCAGGGCCTTGCTGACGTCAGTAGCGATGCGCCGTCCTGGCTGATCGGGTTTGCCAGTCAAAGCGGTTTTGCCGAACAACTGGCCTGGCAAACCGCCGGGCAACTGCAAGCCGCGGGCTTGCCGGTGCGAGTTCAGCCACTGGCGTCGGTTAGCGAACAAGACTTGCAGCAAGCCCGCAATGCGCTGTTTGTGGTCAGTACCTTTGGTGATGGCGAAGCCCCTGACAGCGCACGCGGTTTTGAGCGCAAAGTACTCGGCCAACCGCTGGGGCTGAGCACGCTCAAGTATTCAGTACTGGCTTTGGGCGACCGTCAATACCCGCACTTTTGCGGTTTTGCCACGCGAGTCCAGCAGTGGCTCAGCGAACGCGGCGCGCAATCGTTATTTGCTCCGGTACACGTCGACAGCGGCGACACCGAGGCGCTGCATCACTGGCAGCAACAACTCAGCCAACTGACCGGGGGAGCGCCAAACGCCAACTGGCAGGCCCCTAGTTACAACAATTGGCCCCTTGAGCAACGCCAACTGCTCAACCCTGACAGCAGCGGCTCAGGGGTTTACCTGTTAAGCCTGAGTGCGCCGGATGCCAGTTTCACCTGGCAAGCAGGAGATCTGGTGGAAGTGATGCCAAGGCAATCCGTCTGGGCTGTTGAGCACTTCCTCGATGGGCTGGGCCTTGCTTGCGACACTCCAGTGCAACTCGACGGGCTGAAAGAAACCCTGGCCCAGGCACTCGCCGGCCGCCAACTGCCGATTACCCGTGGGCATCTGGTAGGGTTGCACGCCCAGGCTCTCGTCGATGCGCTGATCCCACTGAACATGCGTGAATACTCCATTGCCTCGATCCCGGAAGACGGCCTGCTTCAACTGCTGGTACGCCAAGAGCGGCATGCCGATGGCAGTTTGGGGTTGGGCTCGGGCTGGCTGACAGAACATGCAGCCATCGGTTCGGCCATCAGCCTGCGCCTGCGGCGCAACAGTAGTTTCCATGTACCGGCCGAGTCTCGCCCACTGATTTTGCTGGGTAATGGCACGGGGCTGGCGGGACTACGCAGCTTGCTCAAGGCGCGAATCAGCCAAGGCCAGCAGCCTAACTGGTTGCTCTTTGGTGAGCGCAATGCCGAACACGACTTCTACTGCCGCGACGAACTGCAAGGCTGGCTGGACAGTGGCGATCTGACGCGGCTGGATTTAGCGTTTTCGCGGGATCAAGCGCAGAAGATCTACGTGCAAGATCGCTTGCGTGAAGCGGCCGAAGACGTGCGCAAATGGCTGGCGGATGGCGCAGCGATTTACATCTGTGGCAGCTTGCAAGGCATGGCGACGGGTGTGGATCAAGTATTGATCAACATGCTGGGCGCAGAGGCCGTGGAGCTGTTGATTGAGGAAGGGCGTTATCGCCGGGATGTGTATTGAATGGCTGACTTTCACCCGGAGATCGGCAATATCGTCTAACCATTCACTCGCAGCGTTAAAGACCACGAGTACTACTCTGAGTCAGGCACCCACCTTCACAAGGACGTGAAGCATGCCACCTCGCCCGCCCCGTGCAACACCTGGACAACGCCAATTCGCTCGGCATTTACGTGCCCAACAAACCGACTGTGAACTGCACTTGTGGCAGAAATTACGCGCCAGACAGCTGCTTGACCTAAAATTTCGCCGTCAACATCCTTGCCCGCCTTATGTGCTCGACTTCTACTGCGTTGAACTGCAGTTGGCCATTGAGTTGGACGGCAGCCAGCACTTTACGCCTGAGCAACTGGGATATGACCTGCGACGAACCCGGCATCTCCAGTCTTTGGGGATCAGGGTTCTGCGGTTTAATAATCGGCAGGTGCTTGAGGAAATGAATGAGGTGCTGGAGGAGGTGCTGCGAATAGCTGGGCTGATCTTAAAAGCGCCCTCACCCTAACCCTCTCCCAGAGGGAGAGGGGACTGACCGCACACGGCTTCAAGAGCACCGACAATCAGCTCCCTCTCCCTCCGTTGGGGTGAGGGCCAGCATTGTCACGCCCTAGCCGTTTCCAACGCCATTTCCACCGGTTCAGGCCGCTTGATTACCGCGTACACCACCGCTGTCAGCAAACTACCCGCCACAATCGCCAGCAAGTACAGCAACGCATGGTTGATCGCATTCGGGATCATCAAGACAAACAAGCCACCGTGCGGCGCCATCAGTTTGCAGCCGAAGTACATCGACAACGCACCGGTCAACGCACCACCGACAATACTGGCCGGGATCACCCGCAACGGGTCTTTGGCCGCAAACGGGATCGCACCTTCGGAGATAAAGCACAGCCCCAGCACCAGCGCCGCTTTGCCCGCCTCACGCTCGGTTTGGGCGAATTTGCGTCGGGCAATAAAAGTCGCGATGCCTAAACCAATCGGCGGCACCATGCCGGCAGCCATCGTCGCCGCCATCGGTGCATAACTTTGCGAGGCCAACAGCCCCACAGAAAACGCGTAAGCCGCTTTGTTGATCGGCCCGCCTAAATCGACGCACATCATGCCGCCGAGCAATACACCGAGCAAAATGGCGTTGGTGGTGCCCATGCTGTCGAGGAAGTGGGTCAAGCCTTCGAGCATGCCCGCCACTGGTTTACCCACCACGTAGATCATCACCAGACCAGTGAACAGGCTGGCGAACAGCGGGATGATCAGAATCGGTTTCAACGCTTCCAGGCTTTGCGGCAGACGTGCATAACGATTGATGGCCTTGGCGCAATAACCGGCAATAAATCCGGCGATGATCCCGCCAATAAAACCTGCACCCAGGGTGCTCGCCAGCAAGCCGCCAATCATTCCCGGCGCCAGGCCCGGACGGTCAGCAATCGAGTAGGCGATATAACCCGCAAGCAACGGCACCATCAGTTTGAACGCCGCATCGCCACCAATTTGCATCAGAGCCGCCGCCAGCGTGCCAGGTTCTTTGTAAGCGCTAATGCCGAACACGAAGGACAACGCGATCAGCAGACCGCCCGCCACCACCATCGGCAACATGAACGACACACCGGTCAACAGGTGTTTGTAAACGCCGGTTTTCTCTTGCTTGGCCGGGCCTGCACCGCCGGACGCCGCCGTCTCTTGCTGGCCTTCGTTCAAGGCTTTGTTAAGGGTGGCCTCGGCTTGTTTAAGGGCTATACCGGTACCGCAGCGGTAAATCTTTTTACCGGCAAAGCGTTCGGTAGGCACTTCAATATCCGCCGCCAACAGCACCACATCGGCTTCGCTGATGGCTTGGCCGCTCAACGGGTTGCGCGCACCCACAGAGCCCTGGGTTTCGACCTGCAACTCGTACCCCAAGCGCTTGGCCGCTTGCTGCAAGGCTTCGGCCGCCATAAAGGTGTGTGCCACGCCGGTCGGACAGGCCGTCACCGCTACGATTTTAGGCGTGTGCTTTGGGGCTTCTGCCACTGCCAATGCCGCAGGCGGGGTATAGACCTCGGCTTCTTTTACCCCGCGCAACAGGACCGCTTCTACATCTTGCAGGGCCTGGGACGGAGTGCTTTGAAACACTCTTTTGCCAATAAAGCGCTGCATGTCCAGCGGTGTACTGCTGACCACGAGTACCCACTCGGCTTCGTCGAGGGTGGCCGCTGACAGTTGGCGCTCCGGATGCTTGGGATCATTCACTTCAACGCTGGTGCTCCAGCCCTGACGCTGCGCCGCCGCATCAAGCAAGCGGGCGCACAGGACACTGGTCACCATGCCGTTGGGGCAGCCCGTCACAATGGCTAATTTCATGTGTATCCCTCTTATTCTTGTGTCAGAGCGCGCACGGTGACGCCGCTTTCGAGCGTCGCCAGGTGCGCCGCATCGCTGATGCCAAATCCGATCTGGGTCACGGCCATTGCCGCAATGGCCGTGGCGGTGCGTAAGGTTTGTTCGCCGCTGTGGCCGCTGAGCAGCCCGTGCAGCATGCCGGCCAGCAGCGAGTCACCTGCCCCCACCGTGCTGGCAACCCGAACTTTAGGCGGCTGCGCCTGTAAGGCCGGTGCACGACTGAACCAGTTCACGCCGTCGGCACCGTGAGAAATAACCACATGCTCGACACCTTGCGCCTGCAAGCGAGCCGCTGCAGTGACTTGGGCCTCCAGGCTGCTGACATCACAGCCCAGCGCTTCGCTGAGTTCTTCGGTATTGGGTTTGATCAACCACGGTCCAGCGCTCAAACCTTGCTTCAAGGCCTCACCGCTGGTGTCCAGAATCACTTTTAAACCGAGTGCTTTCAGACGCAGCAGCAAATCGTGCAGCCACTGCGGGCTAACGCCTTGGGGCAAACTGCCAGCCACAACTACGGCGTCATGGCCAACGGCAATTTGGTCGAGTTTGTCGAGCAACGCTTGCCGGGCCTTTTCACTGACCTGCGGTCCCGGCCCGTTGAGGTCAGTGACGCGGCCATCGTCTTCGGCAAGTTTGATGTTGCTGCGAGTTTCACCGGGCACGCGGATAAAGGCATCGACAAAACCACGGCGCTCGATCAACGCGTTGAATGCTTGTTGATTGTCTTCGCCGAGGAAGCCGCTAACCGTCAGGCTATGGCCCAGATCGGCCAGCACTTGCGCAACATTCACGCCCTTGCCCGCCGCGTGGGTCAGCAGCGCCTGACTGCGATTGACTGCGCCCGGCTCCAGATGCGGCACACGCACGGTCAAGTCCAGGGCCGGGTTGAGGGTGATGGTCAGAACCTTGGCCATTAGAGCGCCTCCACCAGTGCCCGCACTTCGTCCGGGCTGCCGACACTGAGGGCTTGCGCGGCCAGGGTTTTGAGACGCTCCATGCTCAGCTCGCGAACCCGCGCTTTGACTTCAGGGATGCTGCGTGCCGAAACGCTCAACTCGTCGACGCCAAGGCCAACCAGCACTGGCACCGCCAGCGGATCAGCCGCCAACTCGCCGCACACGCCCACCCATTTACCGTGGGCATGGGCGGCTCGCACAGTGATGTCGATCAGTTGCAGCACCGCTGGGTGCAGGCCGTCAGCCTGAGCCGACAACGTCGGGTGTCCACGGTCGATGGCCAATGTGTACTGCGTCAGATCGTTGGTGCCCACGCTGAAGAAATCGACTTCTTTGGCCAGCACCGGCGCCAGCAAGGCGGCGGACGGTACTTCAATCATGATTCCCAGTTGCAAGTCGGCCACCGGAATTTCCAGACGCAAACGCTCAGTCATGTCACGGGCGGCGCGCCATTCGGCCACACTGCCGACCATCGGGAACATGATGCGCAACGGGCGGTTATCCGCCGAACGCAACAGCGCACGCAGTTGGGCTTCCATCACCTTCGGACGCTGCAGGGTCAGACGAATACCGCGCACGCCAAGAAACGGGTTTTCTTCTTTCTCGATCGGCCAGTACGGCAGCGGTTTGTCGCCGCCCACGTCCAAGGTTCGCACCACCAAAGGTCGGCCATTGAGGCCATCAAGTACGCGGCGATATTCAGCTTCCTGAGTGGCCTCATCTGGAGCTTGCGAGTGGGCCATGAAAATCAGTTCGGTACGCAGCAGGCCAATCCCTTCGGCGCCCTGCTCAACTGCGCTGGCGACGCCTTTGCTTTCGCCGATGTTGGCAAACACTTCAACCGCGTGCCCATCCAGAGTCACTGCCAGCTCATGGCGCTGTGTCGAGGCGGCGAGCAGGCGCTGTTCGCGGCTGTCGCGCTCTTGGGTGGCGCGCTGCAAGGCATCGGCATCTGGCGAAACGTGCAAACGTCCGCGCTGGCCATCAATCAATAGTTGAGTCCCGGCAGCCAGCAGCAACACCGCCTCGCCCGCCCCGACCAACGCCGGAATTCCCAGGGCGCGGGCGACGATGGCACTGTGCGCCGTCGCCCCACCGCGTGCGGTCAAGATCCCCGCCACCCGCGCCGGGTCCAGACGCGCCACGTCAGAAGGGCCCACTTCGTCCATCACCAGCACATACGGCTGGTCAGGCTCGGCCAGGGTTTCAACACCGCACAACTGCGCCAGCACGCGGCGGCCAATGTCGCGCAGATCAGCTGCTCGTTCGGCCAACAGCGCATCCTGCAATGACTCTTGCTGACGCGCGGCGGCTTCGATCACCGACATCCACGCGGCTTCGGCGCTCTCACCTTGCTTGAGACGGTTGTCGACTTCGTCAGTCAGTTCCGGGTCGTCGAGCATTTCCTGGTGGGTGATAAAAATCTCGCGAATGGCCTTGGACTGGCTGCGCTGGATCAAGCCTTCAATGTCTTGGCGCACATCACCCAAGGCTTTTTGCAGACGCTCGCGTTCAACCACCGACGACTCACCGCGCAGCGGGTAATCAAAGGTTTGCAGCACTTGAATATGGGCCGGACCGATAGCAATGCCAGGCGCGGCCGGGATCGCTTGAATCACGCTGCCGGCAGCCGGGGCCGTAATCACGATGGCTATCTCGGCCACTGCTGGCGTCGCTTCGCTCAGCGTCGGCAGTGCTTCGACTTCTTCGCCCAAGCCCTCTTCAATCGCCGCCAGAATTGCCGGCAATGCGTCGTTGGCGATGCCCGGCTCGGCGATAAATTCCAGCACCTGACCACGACGCGCACCGAGGCTGAGCAATTTGCTCAAGCTCTTGGCCGACACTGCCAAGTCTTGACCGTCAACGATTCGGACGCGGATCTCGCCGTCAAAACTTTTCGCCAACTGAGCGAGAATTTTCGCCGGACGCGCATGCAAACCATGGGCGTTGGCCAGGGTGATGCGCGCACTCGGCCAGTCTGCCGGCACTTCGCCGCCCAGCACTTCGAGCACCGCACGACTACTGGTTGCACGGCCCAGTTCATGCCCACGACCGGCAATCAGCAACGCGCACAAACGCTCCAGCAAGGCTTGATGCGCTTCGCCCAGACTGGCCAAGCAGAATAGTCCGCTGAGCGGTTGGCCCAAGTAACGCATTGGTTTGTCAGGCGTGACAAATGCCAGCCCCGGACGCTTGACCGTTTGTTCGCTGTGCAGCCACCACAGACCATCGCCCAACGGCAGCGCGTCCACTTGTTGCAGCACCGCAGCAAAGCCGTTGCTCACGCAATCGGCCTGACGCAGCAAGCGTGCACCGCGCCACACCAGCTCTTCGAAGTCATCCGCCGACACGCCAAGGCCGATCATTTGTGCGTCCAGAGCCAGCGCCTGCGGTGCGCCCTGCAGCAGCTTTAACAAGGCTTCAGCAGAACTGGCACGGCGTAGCGCTTCGCCCAGGTCGGTTTCGCCCAAAGCACGGGTCAGCAATTGCAGCAAGCGCAGGTGTTCATCTGACTTGGCCGCAATCCCGATCGCCAGGTACACCATTTGGCCGTCACCCCAATCCACCCCTTCAGGGAACTGCAGCAAACGTACACCCGTGGTAAACACCAGCTCCCGGGTTTCAGGGGTGCCATGGGGGATGGCAATACCTTGACCCAAAAAGGTTGAGCCCTGAGCCTCACGCGCCTGCAAGCCGTTCAGATAACCTTCGGCCACCAAACCATCGGCGACCAGTTTACCGGCGAGTAATTGCAGCGCCGCAGACTTATCCACAGCCGTTTGGCCCATGGAAATCTGCTCTATGGTGAGCTCAAGCATGCCTTCTCCTTTTTCGGTGCTCAGTGGCACCAGGTATTGTTTTGAAATAATCAGCTTAGGCATCCAAACCCGGACTGTATGAGCAGATGCGCAGCAAGCACCTGCCTCCCGAGTCAAATCTAATAAATACGCTTGCTGAAACGATTAATCAGGAATGTACGGCACGTTACTTCATAATCGCTCGCGCTTGAAGCCCAACCTGTCGTATTGATCGGTGGCATTCGTTTGTGAGGCAAAAAAACAGGCTGGCAACAAGGGAGACGAAGATCGTCTGCCTTTATCGGTTAGGATTGGCCACAATGTCGACATGTACTACAAAAAATAAGGAATTATCGGCGTGAAGCTCAGTGATATCGCTCAACTGGCAGGTGTTTCAGTTACAACCGCCAGCTATGTCATCAATGGCAAGGCCGAGCAGCAACGCATCAGCAGCACAACGGTGGAGCGCGTACGTGCGGTGGTTGAAGAGCACGGTTTTACCCCCAACCCGCAAGCGGCCGGACTGCGCAGCCGACACACGCGCACCTTGGGGTTTATCCTCCCGGATCTCGAAAACCCGAGCTATGCGCGCCTCGCCAAGCAACTCGAACAATGCGCCCGTGCCCGTGGCTATCAATTGCTGATCGCCAGCTCCGACGATGCACCGCAGAGTGAGCGCCAACTGCTCAAGCTGTTTCGCGCCCGCCGTTGCGACGCACTGTTCGTGGCCAGTTGCTTGCCCCCCGAAGATGACAGCTACCGCCAACTGCAAGATCTGGGCATGCCAATCATTGCCATTGACCGGACTCTGGAACCCGAGCGTTTTTGCTCGGTGATCAGCGATGACCGCGAGGCCAGCCTGCAACTGACACGCAGCCTGTTGCAGCCAGTGCCGCGGCAAATTGCATTGATCGGGGCACGCCCCGAGCTGAGCGTCAGTCAGGCCCGTGCAGCCGGGTTCAAACAAGCGCTGGAAGGCTTTGAGGGCGAAGTGCTGATCGAACACGGTGCCGCGTTCAGCCGCGAGTGTGGTCGGCGCATCATCGATGATGTGCTGGCCCGCTTGGGGCACTTCCCCGAAGCGCTGGTCACGACCTCTTACGTGCTGCTGCAAGGCATGTTTGACGCCCTACTGGAACATCCCGAGCAAAAGCCGCCATTGCGCCTGGCCACTTTTGGTGACACTCAGCTACTGGATTTTCTGCCGTTGCCGGTTAATGCGATGGGCCAACAGCATCAGCTGATTGCCGAGACGGCCCTGAACCTGGCGCTGGCCGCCATTGAGGAGCAACGCTACGAGCCTGGCATTCATGCAATTGCCCGAACCTTTAAACAGCGCATTCATCAGGCCTGAGCATGCAGCTGATCGACAGCCACACCCACCTCGACTTCCCGGACTTTGACCCCGACCGCGCGCAGTTACTCGCGCGTAGTCGAGCACTGGGGGTCAAACGAATGGTGGTGCTGGGGGTTGATCAGCGCAATTGGCAGCGGTTGTGGGATCTGGTGCAAACCGACAGTCAGCTGCACGCCGCCTTTGGCTTGCACCCGGTGTACCTCAGCGAGCACCGCCCCGAGCATGTGACTGAACTCGGGGATTGGCTGAGCCGTCTGGCCGGACATCCACAGCTGTGTGCGGTGGGTGAAATCGGCCTTGATTACTTTCTTCCCGAGCTGGACCGCGATGGGCAGCAACAGCTGTTTGAAGCCCAGTTGCAACTGGCTGTCGATTTCCAGCTCCCCGCCTTGCTGCACGTGCGTCGCAGCCATGCCCAAGTGATCGCAACGCTAAAACGCTTTCGGCTTAAGCGTGGTGGGATCATTCATGCGTTTGCCGGCAGTCGCGAGGAAGCCCGCGAGTACATCAAACTGGGGTTCAAGCTCGGTCTGGGCGGTGCCGCCACTTGGCCGCAGGCACTACGCTTGCGCAAAGTGATCGTCGATCTGGCGCTGGATTCAATCGTGCTGGAAACCGACTCGCCCGACATGGCCCCTGTCATGTTCCCCAACCAGCGCAACAGCCCCGAACACTTGCCGGCCATTTGCCAGGCACTGGCAGAAGTGATGGGCATCAGCGCTCAAGAGCTGGCCGACGCCAGCACCGCCAACACCTGTGAGTTATTTGGCTGGCCTCAGTAAGATCTCGAGTAACTGTCCTGATGCACCGTAGCAAGCCGCCGAGGAACGACGGCTGCGATCTTTTGACGCTGGTTCTTTCCAGGTGGCGCGTTGCCTGCACGAAAGATCAACAGATCGCAGCTTTCGTACCTCAGCTCCTACGGGGTATTTGCCAGCGGTTAGACCAGTGTCACACCTGCTAAAAATCAGCCATTTCGTACGAAGCATCCCTTTCTTCGGCCTCCGTTTTATGGTGGCCGTGCGCAGGGCACCTTCGAGTGCGCCGGTTTCCAAGTTTGCCGGTCTACTAACCTGCGTACGACTCCCCCCCTGTAGGAGCGAGCTTGCTCGCGATTCAGACGACGATCCAATCGCGAGCAAGCTCGCTCCTACGCGCGTGGACACAGCCACGTATGCCATCAGCGACAGTGTCAATTTAGAAGCGGCTTTGGCCCAAGCGTCAGACTTGTTGCGCTGCGCGGGTGCTTCGGCGAGTGAGGCGGGGAATGGTTTAAGCGGGCAACCGCGTGATCTGATGATGTCGGTCATGCACTTGGTGGAGCTGGCCAAGGCGTTTGTCGACAAGTCGCTGGACGGTTTGGCGATGCACTAAAGCAGCACGCGCCTGGGTGACAGCAGGCGCGGTTTTTATTTTTTGTGGCCAGCATTGTGAGGTCTTCGCTCTTCGTAGCAGTGGACGAGTAGAACGAGGCCGCGTCCGGCTGCGCAGCAGTCGTAAAACCAGCCTTTGCGGTGTTTTTGACGAAAAGATCGCAGCCGTCGTTCCTCGGCAGTTGCTCCTACACGCCCACGACGAGGGCCATCCTAAAAATTTTGGCTGCCGTCAGAGCAACAACGCCCACACCGCAAAGCACGTGTACCACAACACTGCGGCGCGCAGCAGCAAGGCCCAAAGGGTATCGAGACTGGCCACACCTTCGGCGCCGGTCTGGGGCGCCGGGATCTCTGCCGCAGCACAGCCGGCCTTGTTAATCATTTGCTCGGCGCTAATATCCCAACTTAACAGTTCGTGCAGCATCACCCGGCCAACCGCTGCAAAATTGCCCACCAGGGCAAAACTCGCCGCCAGCAGTCGAACTGGTAACCAGTCAAAGGCATGCCGCAATTGTTCCGCACGTTCGACCAATTGCGGATTTTTACCGTGCTCCACGGCCAAGGCCAGCAAGCGATAGCTCAAGGCTGCCACCGGGCCCAACAGGAAGTACCAGAAAATCACCGCAAAGAAGCTTTGATAAGCCTGCCACAGCAGATGGCTCTGCACTTTCTCCAGTAATTGCTCGCCACTGTCGGCACCTATCCCAAGGTCGCGCTCGGCGACGTGGGCACCGGCCTGCAAATCACCGCGCCGCCATGCGTCGCGAAACGGCCCCAGCCCTGCCAGTAAATCACCTCGGCCCAAGCTGTAAATAACTACCAGCAGGTGCACCGGCAACGCCAGCAGGCCATAAGCCACCGGCTGCAGAACCAGCAGCAGCAAGCCCAGCACCGTCACGGGCAGTACGATGATAATGGCCAGTACCCACCACGGGCGGCTCACTAGTTTGGGGCTGGTTTCCAGCCTGTGCAGCTCATGTATCCAGCCGCCATCACGCTGAAGACGCTGACGTAAGCCCGAGAACTTCTCGACCAGAATCGCCAGTAGTAACACCACAAAACTCATTGCATCTCTCCTGTGTGCTGCAACGCACCGCGAAAGCGCGTCCAATCAAAAGCAGGGCCTGGGTCCGTCTTGCGCCCCGGAGCCACATCACTGTGACCACATATTCTATGCTGTGTAATCGCGGGATAAGCGGCCTGTAATTGCCGGGTCAACGCAATCAGCGCCTGATATTGGGCATCGGTGAATGGCAATTCGTCGGTGCCCTCAAGCTCAATCCCCAGCGAGAAGTCATTACAGCTCTCACGCCCCTCGAAACTCGAAACACCGGCATGCCAGGCACGGTCAAGACAGGACACGAACTGGATGACGCTGGCGTCACGCTCAATCAAAAAGTGCGCGCTAACCCTGAGTTCACAGATGCCCTCAAAGTAAGGATGCTCTGTGGCGTCCAGTCGGTTCTGAAAAAGCGCCTGGACTTTACCCGTAGCAAATTGCCCCGGCGGCAAGCTGATATTGTGGATAACCAGCAAGGATATTTCGCCATTTGGGCGCGCATTGAAGTTGGGTGATGGGCAGTGACACACGCCTTGGCACCAACCGCTTGCGGGGTCCAGCTGCATACAGGCTCCTTCAACACGGAAAACTAAAGGCTCAGTATGCCGCGATGCACAGGCCGATGGGGAGCAATCTGTGCTACGCAGACGATAGGCGACTTAATCACACGCCAGGCTCGTCCTGGGCATACCTCAGGAAGTCGTGCAGCAAGGACTCAAGCAACACGAGTTCTCGGCAGAAAGATCGGGCAGCACACCCGTGGCGATCAGTAACTGGTTAGCATCGGCGTAGAGTTGCGCGGCATGACTGAGCAGGTACTTCTCGAACAATTGCAGCATGATCAGTTTGACCTTGATGTCCATGCCCTGATCACGTTCGGCCAGCAAAAAATACTCGCATAGCATCGCAGGCCCCAGCGGGTTGTTCTGCTTGTCCAGCGGTACGCAGCTCAGGGTATTGAGGCGGGTGCTTAATTGGCATAAGGCCAGCGGGGCGCGTTTCAATACGTGCGCGACCATCGCATTGATCACTTGAGTGCGCTCAAGGTCATTAACCAGCAGCGGGAACACGTTCTGCGCTGGCCCGGCGCCCAGCAAGACGGGGGCATCCAGATCGGGCCGGGTCAGTCTGAAAAATGCATCCAACAGACGCTCAAGGAAGCCGCGCTCGATGTTTTTGCGCTTGAGCCGTACATCGCGCATGGCTTCGAAGAACAGGCTTTGCTCGGCGTTGCTCTGGGCCTTGTCGGCCATTTCAAACAAGGTTTGATCGGCATTCTCGAACAGCACTTGCAGTTGGTATTTGAGCTGCTGCGCGGCCTTGCCATGAACCTGCAACAGAATCACAGGCAGGCGAGCAAGCGGTGAGTGAACCTCCTGCTCAGTAGAGACCTTGTTCGCAAGCTCCACTTCCCCATCACGTTGCATCCCGGCCTCCAGCAATGATTGGCTTGCACGTCAAAACCATGACGCCAAATACAAGGCGGATTATCTTGCAAAAGACGCCGCTTGTGCCAGCAGACTCTTGATTTGATTCCCCTGCGCGAAGGTAAATCGTGAAAGCATCAAAAACCGTACAACCTGAGGCGCACAGGCGCGCTTGGGTTCACTCGCGGCATAGCCCTATAATCGGCGCACTTTGTTTGTGGAGCTCGTTATGCCGAATTTACGTCTGGCCGACCTCACCGCCGAAATCGAAGCCAACGTACGCCGTGCGTTAGCCGAAGACATTGGCAGCGGCGATATCACCGCGCGGCTGATCCCTGCCGAACGTCTGGCCAAAGCATCAATCATTACCCGCGAAGCAGCTGTAATCAGCGGCACCGCTTGGGTCGACGCGGTATTTCGCCAGCTTGATCCGCGTGTCGCGGTGCATTGGCAGGTTGCCGATGGCGAGCGCGTGAGCCCCGATCAAGTGTTGTTCCACCTTGAAGGCCCGGCCCGCTCACTGCTCAGCGGTGAACGCAGCGCGCTAAACTTTTTGCAGCTGCTGTCGGGTGTTGCCACCCACGCGCAGTACCTGGCTGACCAAGTGGCCGACACTCAGGTCAAGCTGCTGGACACCCGTAAAACCTTGCCAGGCCTGCGTTTGGCGCAGAAATACGCCGTCACTTGCGGCGGTTGCCACAACCACCGCATCGGTCTGTACGACGCGTTCCTGATCAAGGAAAACCACATTGCAGCGTGCGGCGGCATTGCCGAAGCCATCAGCGCCGCGCACAAAATCGCACCGGGCAAGCCCGTAGAAATCGAAGTTGAAAGCCTGGGCGAACTCAAGGAAGCGCTGGAAGCTGGCGCTGACATCATCATGCTTGATGAGTTGAGCATGGACGACATGCGCGAAGCCGTGCGCCTGAACGCAGGCAAGGCCAAGCTTGAAGCCAGCGGCGGGATCAACCAAACCACCCTGCGTCCTATCGCCGAAACCGGCGTGGACTACATCTCGATTGGCGCCATGACCAAGGATGTAAAAGCGGTGGACTTGTCGATGCGGTTGAGCCTCTAAACAAACCCTGTAGCCGCTGCCGAAGGCTGCGATCGAGCCCAAAGGGTTCGCGCTTTTCAAGAGCGAAGGTCCTGCGGACCTTATCGCAGCCTGTGGCAGGGGTTACAGCTGTTTGATCTCATGTTCCAACAACCATTGCTTGGCGGCCAACCCACCGGCAAAGCCGGTCAGGGTGCCATTGCTGCCAATCACCCGGTGACACGGGATGATGATCGGAATCGGGTTTCGTCCGTTTGCGGCGCCCACTGCCCGAGAGGCTTTTGGCCGCTGGATCTGTTGTGAGATTTGCCCGTAACTGGTGGTCGCCGCGTAAGGAATGGTGGTCAGCGCTTGCCACACCGACTGCTGAAATTCGGTGCCCAGCGGTTTCAGCGGCAGATCAAACGTGTGCCGCTCGCCCGCAAAATACGCCTCCAACTGACGCCGAACTTCGGCCAGCTTTTGCGCTGAATGTATCCAACCCTCCAGCGGCGTATGCGGCCTGCGCTCAAGCTCAAAACGCACTTCGCGCAAGCCGTCATCATCCGCGACCAAAAACAGCGGACCGATGGGTGATGGCATGTGTTCGTAATAGATCTGAGTCATGTTCATACCTTCCGTGCTGCAGCCGAGTCGGTGGCTGCGCGCCATAAATACATCACTGAATAAGCCCGCCAGGGACGCCAGCTTTCGGCCAGGGTTTGCAGCGCCTTGGTACTGAATGGTGCACCGAGAGGATTGGCCTCACGGCGCAGAATCAAGTCCGCCGCCGGGAATGCATCGGGGTGTTTAAGCACACGCATGGCGATGTAATGCGCCGTCCATTCGCCGATTCCAGGCAGTTGTACCCAACGCCTGATAAAGGTCTCCAGCGGCTGCTCCACGGCAAAATCAACTCGCCCCTCGATCAGGGCTCGAGCAATCCCTTGAATCGTATCGATCCGCGCCAGGGTAATCCCCATCTGCCCCAAGTCTGCGTCGGCTAATTGTTCGGGGCCGGGGAATAAACGATCCAGCGCCGAACCCACAGGGGACTCAATCACCGTGCCGTAGCGCTGCACGATTCGACTGGCCAGGGTTCGCGCAGCCGCCACACTGACTTGCTGTCCCAACACGGCACGTACCGCCACTTCAAAACCGTCCCAGCCACCGGGCAAGCGCAAACCAGGGTAGCGCTCAATGATCGGCGCCAGCAGCGAGCTGGCGTGCAAGGTGTGAGCAATCGCCAGCGGGTCAGCGTCCAGATCAAACATTCGCCGAATCCGCGTAACCACTCCGAGCATTTGGCTCGGCGCCACATTCACCAACTCCAATTGCAGCGCATGCTGTTCACCTGGCCAGACGCTTACCCGCAGCCAACCGGGCATCTCGACCCCGGCAAACACCCGTTGATAACTGTGCTCGTCGACCAGCTCAATACCCGGCAAGGCACGGGTCTTCAAAAACCCCAGCAACGTTGTGAAATCATACGGTGGGCGATAGCCCAGACGCAGCACCAGCGCCTTATCCGCTCGCGCCTTTGGGCTGCGCCTGAACGCCCTGGGTTCAGCATGGTTGGCCTCGGCAAACGCCGAATTGAAACGCCGCAAGCTGCCAAAGCCTGAAGCCATCGCCACTTCGGTGATCGTCAGGTGGGTTTCGGTCAACAGTTGCTTGGCAAACAGCAGTCGCTGAGTAGCATGAACCGCCATCGGCGGCGCCCCCAGGTATTTAACGAACAAACGGCGCAACTGCCGAGCACCAATATCCAGGCGCATCGCCAACATCTCCAGCGAATGCTCCGCCAGATACCCTTCGTTAATCAGCTTCAAGGCCCGCGACACCAGATGCTCACCCTGCAACCACAGGTGATTACCCGGTGCCAGCTCTGGCCGGCACCGCAAGCAAGGCCGAAAACCTTGGGCTTGAGCCGCTGCAGCGCTGGGGTAATACACCACGTTTTCGGCTTTGGGCGCACGCGCCGGGCACACCGGACGGCAGTAGATTCGGGTAGTGAGCACCGCCGTAAAAAACACCCCGTCAAAGCGCGCATCACGGCTTAAACGAGCGATTTCGCAGGCGGCGGGACTGGGCGTGGCGAGGCCTTCATCTGTGTTCATGGGTCGCAGAATAGCACCGCGATTTGGCTGGTTCTCGCCATTTTCGGACGTCAATGTGGACCGCCGATCACCCCGTCCTGCAGGTTTAATTATTTACAGGCGCCGCTGGCCAGACATGTACCGCTTTGAGCCCAGACCAGCGTGCTGCCCGAACCGCTCAGAGCGGGAACCATCACACTGGTCCATTCACCCGCCGCCTTGGTGCCGGTCATGGTAATCACGCCATCGATCACCGTCATGCCTGCTGCCAGGTTGTCAGTGGCCTCGGCCGGGGCTGGAATGCCATGAGTGCCCGCATCACAGACCGCCAGGTCATTGCTCTCGCTGTAGCACAGCGCGACGGCCGTTTTGTAGGTGTTGCTGATAGCGTTCACCTCAGCAAACCGGGCCTTCATTGTGTGGTCGTTGTAAGCCGGCAATGCGAATGAGGCGATCAGGCCAATGATCGCAATCACGATCATCAGCTCGATCAGAGTGAAGCCTTTTTGTTGTGTCATGTGAGGTCTCCAAAAGGTAAGTCGCGGCCCGGCAGCAAGATTGCCATAGCAGTGCCGAGCAGCCGAAAAAGTGCGCACAGGCTATCAAGGATCGCGAGCTGATGCTCCACAACAACAGCGTTTGACACCTTTGGACATGCTCCTCTGAACAGGTCGACGTTAAGTGCATCTAGTCTTTGAGACTTGCACGCTCACCAAGGACGGACGCATGGCCACGCAGACAATTAAAAGCAGCCTTTATCGGTGGGAAGGCATCGACCTCAAGGGCAATCGAGTCAAGGGCGAAATCTCAGCCCACAGCCACGCCATGATCAGGGCTCAACTGAGCCGCCAAGGTATTAGTGCACGTAAAATCCGTCGCCACGCCGACCGCGAACCTCGAGTAGGCAAATCCATCAGCACGCTGGATATCACGCTGTTTACACGCCAGCTGGCTACACTGATCAAAGCTGGCATCCCGTTGTTGCAAGCGCTGGACGTTATTGCCAACGGCTTCGAGCACGCTGGAATGCGCCAGTTGGTGATTAACATCAAACAAGACATCAGCGCCGGTATAAACCTGGCGACGGCGTTGCGCAAAAAACCGGCGCACTTCGATACCCTGTTTTGCAACCTGATAGAGGCCGGAGAACAGGCCGGAGCTCTGGATGTCTTGCTACAACGGGTTGCAACCTATAAAGAAAAAACCGAAATACTGAAAAAGAAAATCAAAAAAGCCATGACCTACCCCATCGCCGTGCTGCTGGTTGCATTGGTGGTGTGCGCTATCTTACTGATTGAAGTGGTGCCGAAATTCCAGGGCATCTTCGGTTCATTCGATGCGAAACTTCCCGCCTTCACCTTATGGATCATCGGTGTATCAGAGGCCCTTCGAACACACGGGCTATGGCTGCTGGGTGGATGTTTTCTCGCTGTTGCCGGCCTGCGTCAGCGTTATAAACACTCTGCGCCGTTGCGTCACCGCGTTGATCGATGGCTCTTGAAACTGCCCGTACTGGGTAACTTGCTGCACTTGTCGGCCATCGCCCGTTTTGCGCGCACACTGTCTACCACGGTGGCTGCCGGTGTACCGCTGCTTGAAGCCCTGAACTCGGTGGCCGGTGCCACGGGCAATCATGTGTACACAGAGGCCGTGCTGCGACTCAAACAACAGGTGGCGACGGGCACTCAGATTCATGTGGCCATGAATGCGGCAGGCGTATTTCCGGGCATGGCGATTCAGATGACAGCCATTGGCGAAGAATCCGGAACATTGGACGAAATGCTTGGCCACGTAGCCAACTATTATGAGAACGAGGTCGACACCTTGGTCGATAACCTGACAACGTTGATGGAGCCGGCAATCATGGTGGTACTGGGGATCATGGTTGGCGGACTGGTCATCGCCATGTATTTACCGATTTTCAAACTGGGCCAAGTGATGTGACCATGATTGATTTTTTAACCCAACATCCCGACGCCTTCATTGCCTGCGCGCTGATCCTCGGTCTGTTGGTCGGCAGCTTTCTCAATGTGCTGGTGTGGCGTCTGCCAAAAATGCTCGAACAGGACTGGCAAGCCCAGGCCCGTGAGCTGCTGGACTTGCCCCCGCCCGACAAGGGCCCTGTGTATAACTTGCTGCTGCCTCACTCTCACTGCCCGCATTGCCAGCACTCGCTACGCCCCTGGGAAAACATTCCGTTGCGGAGCTACGCTTGGCTGCGCGGCAAGTGCTCACAGTGCAAAACCGCAATCAGCCCGCGCTATCCGCTCACCGAACTGGCCTGCGGGTTGTTGTCGGCGTTTATTGCCTGGCACTTCGGGTTTGGCGCGCAAGCGGGCTGGATGCTGTTGCTGACGTGGGGATTACTCGCGATTTGCCTGATTGATCTCGAACACCAGATCGTACCCGATGTACTGGTGCTGCCCCTACTCTGGCTGGGCTTGTTGCTGAACAGCTTTGATACGTTTACCCGCCTGTCGCAGGCCGTATGGGGCGCGGCGCTGGGCTATGCAAGCCTGTGGACCGTTTTCTGGCTATTCAAACTGATCACCGGCAAGGACGGCATGGGCTATGGCGACTTCAAGTTATTGGCCATGCTCGGGGCATGGGGTGGCATTACGATCTTGCCGCTGACCATCCTGCTATCGTCACTGGCAGGGGCTATTGTGGGGCTGGCCCTTTTGGGATTCCGCCGCGCCCAAACCTGCAGCCCGATCCCCTTTGCGCCGTACCTGGCGATTGCCGGCTGGATTGCGCTGCTCTGGGGTGGTCAAATAACCACCTTCTATTGGCAGCATGCGATCTGACATGAATACCCCTCCTTCCAAACCCTGGATTCTCGGCCTCACCGGCGGTATTGGCAGCGGCAAAAGTGCCGCTGCCGAACACTTTGCCACGCTGGGCGTACACGTGGTGGACGCTGATCATGCGGCACGCTGGGTTGTAGAACCGGGGCGCCCGGCGCTGGCAAAAATCGCCGAGCACTTTGGCAATAACGTGTTGCAAGCCGATGGCCAACTCAATCGCGCGGCGTTGCGCAGCCTGATTTTTAGCGACCCAGAACAACGCCGCTGGCTTGAGACTCTGTTGCACCCGCTGATTCGTGAAGAGATCGCGCTTAACCTGACGCAGGCGCAATCACCCTATGCCATTTTGGTTTCACCGTTGCTGATCGAGTCCGGCCAGCACATGACAACCCAGCGCGTGCTGGTGATCGACGCGCCGCAAGCGTTGCAAATTCAACGCACCTTAGTGCGCGACAACACCAGCGAACAGCAAGTACAGGCCATTCTCAACGCCCAAACCAGCCGTGAAGAACGCCTGTTGCACGCTGATGATGTATTGCTCAACGATGCCGACTTGAAGACGCTACAAACTGAAGTCGAGCGCCTGCATCACTTTTATTTAACCCTGCGTGGAGGCCAACCATGACCAAACCGATGATCGTAGACTGCCCGACTTGTGGCACCGCTGTTGAGTGGAACGCCGCTCACACCTTCCGACCTTTTTGCTCGGATCGCTGCAAACTGATCGACCTGGGTGCCTGGGCCAGCGAAGAACACAAGATTCCGGTCAGCCCGGACGCTGAAGACGATCTGTTTTCAGAAGACTTGCCAGACCGCTTGCACTAACGCCTCCACTGTCGTGGAGCTGGGCGCAGGGGCTGCTGAGGCACGAAAGCTGCGATCTGTTGATCTTGCAAGCAGGCAACGCGCATCAGCTGAAAAGAACCAACGTCAAAAGATCGCAGCCGTCGTTCCTCGGCAGCTCCTACGGGGTGGGCTTTCAGTAACCGCTGTTTCAAGGCTAAGCTGCGTTCATGGACGACTCAGATTATTTACGCCTGCTAACCATTCAGGCCGAACAGGCCAATGCCTTTCTCTCCAATGCCCGCAAATGGGAGCGGGAGCGTTGGGTCTGCCAGCGCCTGCTGCAAGGCCTGAATATCCCGTACCACACTGAAGACTTCACTCAGGCGAGCCAGGAGCCGCCCGATGTGTTGTTTGGCGAGGCACGCTTCGAAGTGTTCTTTGTCCTCGATGAAGGTCGACGTCTGAACGATGAATGGCGCGAAGAGCTCCAGCGTCGACGCAGTGCCTACTCCCTGAGCCAACTGGTACGTCGCGAAGCCCGACCCAAGCGCATTCCAGCAAACAAACTGCTGCAACGCCTGGGACCGACCCTGTACAAAAAAGCCAACAACTACCGCGAACGCGAGATCGACTTGGGGCAGTTGGACATCATTGCGTTTTCCAGCCTCAAGCGCGAAGTGCTGGATCTCAACAGTCACTTCCCGCCTCCGACCGAATACCTGCGTATGGGCTGGCGCTCGCTGTCACTCGTCGGGCCGACGTTTGCCCGCGTATTGTTTGCGCAACCGGACGCACCGGACTTTCTGCGAAACAATCTGGGCCGCAGCATTATTTTCGATGTCGGGATCAGCCTGTAAGGCCATGGCGAGCACTGATCTCGCGCCTCATTCGTCCAGTCGACGAACAGCGAGTCGAGCCCTGCCTCCCAAACGGCTATGCTTGTGCTTATCCAAATTGAAGCAACGCTGTAGCTTTCACACATCCCGCAACGTCTATCTGACGAGGCAATAAATATGTCCAGCCGTCTGAACCCAGATGATCAGCAGCGTGTCGAAGAGTACCTGCGGTTGCCACAACACCAGGTTGAGCGCCGGCCTTTCAGGCCCTGGATGCTCCTTGCTGTGGTAGTGATGGTGGTCATTGGCATGGGCCTGTTGAGCCGCTTCCTGAGTTATCTGGCGCTATGAGCTGCGTTGCGCTCGCCCAGATTGCTCAGGCACAGAATTTTTTAAGCCTTGTGAGTGATACCTATGTCCCATCGTATTGTTATCGTCGGCGGCGGCGCCGGCGGCCTGGAGTTGGCGACCCGCCTGGGCAAGACTCTGGGCAAGCGCGCCAAGGCCAGCATCACGCTGGTCGATGCCAACCTGACCCATATCTGGAAACCTCTGCTGCATGAAGTAGCTGCCGGCTCGCTGAACTCATCAGAAGACGAACTCAACTACGTCGCTCAGGCCAAATGGAACCACTTCGAGTTCCAGCTGGGCCGCATGAGCGGGCTGGATCGCGAGCTGAAAAAGATCTCATTGTCTGCAACCCTCGACGAAAACGGCCTGGAACTGGTGCCAGCACGCGAGCTGAGTTACGACACGCTAGTGATTGCCGTGGGCAGTACTACCAACGATTTCGGCACCCAGGGCGCCGCCGAGCATTGCCTGTTTCTCGACACGCGCAAGCAGGCTGAGCGCTTCCATCAGCAACTGCTCAATCACTATCTGCGTGCCCACGCGGGGCAAAGCGATACGGTCGAACAAATCAGCGTAGCCATCGTGGGAGCGGGCGCGACCGGTGTTGAACTGGCAGCCGAACTGCATAACGCGGCTCACGAACTGGCAGCGTACGGCCTGGACCGTATCAAGCCGGAAAACATGCACATCACCCTGATCGAAGCCGGGCCACGGGTCTTGCCCGCACTGCCGGAACGTATTGGCGGGCCTGTGCATAAAACCCTGGAGAAACTCGGCGTCACGGTGCTGACCAACTCTGCGGTCAGTGAAGTCACTGCCCAAAGCCTGATTACCAAGGATGGCCAAGTGATTCCTGCCAGCCTGAAAGTCTGGGCTGCCGGGATTCGTGCTCCGGGCTTCCTTAAGGAAATTGCAGGACTGGAAACCAATCGAATTAACCAATTGGTGGTGCGCCCTACCCTGCAAACCACCCGCGATGACAATATTTTTGCCTTTGGCGATTGCGCAGCCTGCCCGCAACCCGGCACCGACCGGATGGTGCCACCTCGCGCCCAAGCCGCTCACCAGCAAGCCTCGCTGCTGGCAAAATCGCTGAAGTTACGGATCGAGGGCAACCCGCAATTGCCTGATTACCACTACCGCGATTACGGCTCGCTGATCTCGCTGTCGAGTTTTTCAGCTGTGGGTAACTTGATGGGCAGCCTGATGGGCTCGGTGATGCTGGAAGGCTGGTTGGCGCGGATGTTTTATATCTCGCTGTACCGCATGCACCAAATGGCACTGTACGGGACGTTCCGCACACTAATGCTGATGCTCGGCAGCCGAATCGGACGCGGCACCGAACCGCGCCTGAAACTGCATTAAGAAGAGCAATCACTAGCCGTAGGAGCTGCTCTCTTGATGCAGCTCCAGAAGTAGGAGCTGCTGAGGCACGAAAGCTGCGATCTGTTGATCTTTCGTGCAGACAACGCGTCAACGTCAAAAGATCGCAGCCGTCGTTCCTCGGCAGCTCCTACGAAATATCATCAAAACCGCATGATTTTTTTACAGCAAAAAACAATGTGTTATTTCTTGTTTGATCGCAGCCTGCGACAGCTCCTACAGTTGGCATGCATACATTCACAGCCCGGAGCTTTTCTACAGGCATAAAAAAAGCGCCCCGAAGGACGCTTTTTTTAAATGGCTTCTGATGCGGTTGGCATCAGCGCCTGATCTTCATACCCATTACAGCAGGGCTGAAAATGGTCGGGGTAAGGGGATTCGAACTCCTGACATCCTGCTCCCAAAGCAGGCGCGCTACCGGACTGCGCTATACCCCGGTAAAAAAAAGGCACCTTCAAAGAGGCGCCTTCTGCGATCAGTGCTTTTGGCATCTGATCTTAAGATCTAACCCCAGTGAACTGGAGCCAAAAATGGTGGGTCGTGTGGGATTCGAACCTACGACCAATTGGTTAAAAGCCAACTGCTCTACCAACTGAGCTAACGACCCAAAAATGGTCGGGGTAAGGGGATTCGAACTCCTGACATCCTGCTCCCAAAGCAGGCGCGCTACCGGACTGCGCTATACCCCGGCTTGAAA
>JAZKIA010000111.1:0-17775 GCA_040385125.1 Pseudomonadota bacterium
GTAAACGATGTACCCGGTCTCAAACGTAAACGATGTACCCGGTTTCTACCCACCCTAGCCCTCTCCCGGAGGGAGAGGGGACTGACCGCACACGGTTTCAAGAGCACCGGCAATCAGCTCCCTCTCCCACCGGGAGAGGGTTGGTGAGGGGCTTTTAAGCTACAAACAAGCCGTTAAAACTCGCGCAAACACAGGTCATCAATCACCGCTTTGCCCATGTCGCACAAATAGTGCGAAGCCCACGCATGGCGTTCGCCGTCTTTATCCAACGCGGCATCCAGCGCCAGTTTTTTTGCGCAATACAGCAACGCAGACACCTGCTCCAGCGCTTGGCGCAGGGGGACGCCTGGGTTAACGCGAAACAGTAGATGATCGGCTTCGCCGCAAGGGCCAAAGGTTGCGGCGCCAAGGGTTTCGATCGGGGAAGGGGTGGTCATTGAGCGTGCTCCTAATTGGGTTAAGAGCTGCCACATTTGGTTCTCAGGCAAAAGGTGGCAGCCGTACGCGGGCTGAGAATCGGGACAATTAGGAACCCCGGCAGGCACGAAGGCCTCCCGCGTACAGCCGCCATAACGTGGCGTTAAGGTGCTAATTCTTCCTCGGATTCTCAAGCCCGACCACTGTTTTTTTCAGTGACGGTGCACAGTACGCCTGCGCTTAAAACCCAGAAGCCGTCCATTGCCGCAGTTCGTGTAGGAGGCTGCGCTTTTTGTGTGCCCGCGTTTCCCCAACCCTTTCCCTGACCGCACGCGAACTCAGGATCGCCACCGATCAGCTCCCTCTCCCTCCGGGAGAGGGTTGGGGTGAGGGGCTTTTGATCTGCCTAGTTACTAATCGCCAAAATACTCGCCTGATACGCCGCCACAAACAGGTCGAAATCGCCTTCTTCCGTTTGTTCGGTCTCGGCTTGTTCGTGCAGTGACTTGCGGGCTTTTTCTTCGAAAGCAGCTTGGTCTTCAGCGCTCAGCGGTTCGCTACGGAAGAACTCGGCGTGGACCTGGCTCTGGCGCATCGAGAATTGAGCGAAGCTTTCCTTGTGTTCGATCATGCTGGCCAAGACTCTGGCAGACGGTGTCAGTGACACGTCCTGGATCTTGTGCAGTTGCTCGTCCAGCGCCTTGCTGTGCAGGTCGCTGCCGTAGCTTTGATCGAGCAATGCGGCCAATGGGGCGATTTTTTCCAGTAGCTCGGTGGCCCATTCCTTCATGTCGACGGCGTTGCCGTTGCGCTGCAATTGCAGGCCCGGACGGCGACCTTCCTTGACTACGCTCAAGAAGTTCGAGGTGCAGCTGCCACATTCCGGGCTGTCGAACTGCGGGCTTTCTTGCAGTGCGCAATACAGCAGGAAGGCGTCCAGGAAGCGTGCTTCCGGCAGATCAATGCCGACGGGCAGGAACGGGTTGATATCGAGCAAACGCACTTCGACGTACTGCACGCCACGCGACACCAGGGCCTGAATCGGCCGCTCGCCGGTGTAGGTCACGCGCTTGGGGCGGATGTTGGAGTAGTACTCGTTTTCGATCTGCAGGATGTTGGTGTTGAGCTGCACCCACTCACCGTCCTTGTGCGTGCCGATTTCGACGTACGGCGCGTAGGGCGTTGCCACCGCTTCGCGCAGGCTGTCGGTGTAGCTGTTCAAATCGTTGTAGCACGGCGTGAGGCCGGCCTGGGCGTTGCTCTGGTAACCCAGGTCGCTCATGCGCAGGCTGGTGGCGTAAGGCAGGTAGAGCGTGTCGGCGTCCAGTTGCTCCAACTGGTGCGCGCGACCGCGCAAGAAGCCGGCATCCAGCGCCGGCGAGGCGCCGAACAGGTACATCAACAGCCAGCTGTAGCGGCGGAAGTTACGAATCAGCGCAATGTAGGCGTTCGACTGGTAATCGCGGTCGCTACCAACAAAGCCTTCGGCTTGCTTGAGTACGGGCCACAGCGCTTCTGGCAGGGAGAAGTTGTAGTGAATCCCGGCGATGCACTGCATGGTCTTGCCATAACGCAGCGCCAGGCCTTTACGGTACACGTACTTGAGCTGGCCGATGTTGGACGTGCCGTAATAGGCAATCGGGATGTCTTCTTCGGCCGGCAACGGGCACGGCATCGAAGGGCTCCACAGGAACTCGTTGCCGAGCTTGCTGTAGGCAAAACGGTGGATCTTGTCGAGGCTGGCCAGCGTGTCTGCCGGATCGGGCAGGGCTGGGGTGATGAACTCCAGCAGCGACTCGGAATAGTCGGTGGTGATTTGATCGTTGGTCAGGGCCGAGCCCAGTTCTTCGGGGTGCGGGGTCTGCGCCAGACGAGCATCGGCTGTAACGCGCAGGCATTCACGCTCGATACCGTGCAGGCACTGCTCAAGCAGAGTGAGGTTAGTGCGCTCGCTGAGCAGAGCCAGGCGGCGGTTGAGAAGTTGGCTCAAGTTGGATTCCTTCACGCGTCAGTCGCCCCAATATGGGGGTGGTCAGGACGGTCTACAAGGGTGAAGTTAAAACTGGCGTGGTCGCCTGGCTTTTGTGTCGAATGCCTGGCCCCGTCCGTGTATTCGGCCCTTGGCGCTCCAAGCGCATTTCGGCACTGCGGTTGCAGTGCCGAAATTAACTCAAATTGGCCCTTGGCCGCTACAGGACAGCGAACGTGCCTTGTGCTTTTGCGACCAGTTTTTCGCCTTGCCACACGTCCGCTTCGACCACCAGCGTGCGTCTGCCTGGGTGAATGACTTTGGCGATGCACAGCACTTCGCCTTCAGACACCGCACGCATGTAGTTGATCTTGCACTCGATGGTCACGCTCTGCTGATCGAAGCCATGGGCGCTGGAACAGGCCAGCCCCATGCTGATGTCCACCAGGCTGAACAGCACGCCACCGTGCAGCTTGCCACCCCGGTTGCGCAGCTGCGGCTCCAGGCTTAGCGCAACCTGCGCTACGCCGTCTTCCACAGACTGCACGCGGCAACCAATCAACTCGCTGAAAGCGCTTTGGGTCAGGCCATCCGGGAGTGCCATTAGCGTTTCTTCAACTGTTTGGCGCTGGCAAACAGCGAAGCCATCGCGTTGTTGCTCGGTGCTGCGGCCACGGTTTCTTTACGCGGTGCCGTGTTTTGCTGGCGCGGTGCCGAACCTGGACGTGCACCACGAGCGCCGTCGATTTTTTCGCCGGGGGTGTCGCTCATGCGCATCGACAGACCAACGCGTTTGCGCGGGATGTCGATTTCCATCACCTTGACCTTGACCACGTCACCGGCTTTCACCGCTTCACGCGGGTCTTTGATGAATTTCTCGGACAAGGCCGAGATATGCACCAACCCGTCCTGATGCACGCCGATATCGACGAACGCACCAAAGTTGGTCACGTTGGTGACGACGCCTTCCAGAATCATCCCCAGTTGCAAGTCTTTGAGGTCTTCGACGCCTTCTTGAAACTCGGCAGTCTTGAACTCGGGGCGCGGGTCGCGGCCCGGTTTTTCCAACTCTTGCAGGATGTCGGTAACGGTCGGCAGACCGAAGGTTTCATCAGTGAATTTTTTCGGATCAAGACGCTTGAGGAAGCTCGCGTCGCCGATCAGCGAACGAATGTCACGGTCCGTGTCCGAGGCGATGCGTTTGACCAGCGGGTAGGCTTCCGGGTGAACCGCTGAGCGATCCAGTGGGTTGTCGCCATTCATGACGCGCAAAAAGCCTGCGGCCTGCTCAAAGGTTTTCTCGCCCAGGCGGCTGACTTTTTTCAATGCCGCACGGGTTTTGAACGCACCGTTTTCATCGCGATGGTTGACGATGTTTTGTGCCAGTGTGGCGTTCAGGCCAGAGATGCGGGCCAGCAGCGCTACGGAGGCGGTGTTCACGTCTACACCCACGGCGTTTACGCAGTCTTCAACCACCGCGTCCAGGCCACGCGCCAACTTGAGCTGGGACACGTCGTGCTGGTATTGACCGACGCCGATGGATTTCGGATCGATTTTAACCAGCTCGGCCAGCGGATCTTGCAGGCGGCGGGCAATCGACACGGCACCACGGATCGACACGTCCAGATCCGGGAATTCCTTGGCCGCCAGTTCCGACGCCGAGTACACCGAAGCACCGGCCTCAGAGACCATCACTTTGGTGACTTTCAGCGCTGGGTATTTTTTGATCAGGTCGATGATCAGCTTGTCGCTTTCACGGCTGGCGGTGCCGTTGCCGATGGCGATCAGCTCTACCGAATGCTTGGCGCACAGGGCGGCCAACACGGCGATGGTCTGGTCCCACTTGTTGTGCGGCACGTGCGGGTAGACGGTGGCGTGTTCGAGCATTTTGCCGGTGGCATCGACCACGGCAATCTTGCAGCCGGTACGCAGGCCCGGGTCCAGGCCCAGGGTTGCGCGCGGGCCGGCCGGTGCGGCCAGCAGCAAGTCGTGCAGGTTGTGGGCGAACACATTGATCGCCTCTGTTTCTGCGCCGTCGCGCAACTCACCCAGCAAGTCGGTTTCGAGGTGGGTGTAGAGCTTGACCTTCCAGGTCCAGCGCACCACTTCGCTCAACCATTTGTCTGCCGCACGGTTTTGATTTTGCAGGCCGAAACGTTCGGCAATCATCATTTCGCCGGGGTGCATGCTGCCGGGCAGTTCTTCGCCAACTTTGAGCGAGGAGCTGAGAATACCTTCGTTGCGACCGCGGAAAATCGCCAGCGCACGGTGCGACGGCATGCTTTTTAGCGGTTCGTCGTGTTCGAAGTAGTCGCGGAACTTGGCGCCTTCCTCTTCTTTACCGGCAATCACACGGGCACTGAGAATGGCTTCCTGCTTAAGGAAACTGCGCAGCTTGTCCAGCAGGCTGGCGTCTTCAGCGAAGCGCTCCATGAGGATGTACTTGGCGCCATCGAGAGCGGCCTTGACGTCTGCGACACCTTTTTCGGCATCGACAAAACGAGCAGCTTCGGTTTCAGGATTCAGGTTTGGATCGTTGAACAGGCCATCAGCCAGTTCACCGAGGCCGGCTTCCAGGGCAATCTGGCCCTTGGTGCGGCGCTTTTGCTTGTACGGCAGGTACAAGTCTTCGAGGCGGGTCTTAGTCTCGGCGAGTTTGATGTCGCGGGCCAGTTCGGGCGTCAATTTGCCTTGTTCTTCGATGCTGGCAAGGATGCTGATGCGCCGTTCGTCGAGTTCGCGCAAGTAACGCAGGCGTTCTTCCAGATGACGTAATTGGGTGTCATCCAGGCTGCCGGTCACTTCCTTACGGTAGCGAGAGATAAAGGGAACGGTGGAGCCTTCATCCAGAAGAGCGACGGCCGCTTCGACCTGCTGCGGGCGCACGCCAAGTTCTTCGGCGATGCGGCTGTTAATGCTGTCCATAAAACCACCTGACAAATTGTGATGCAGGCTCGCGCACCCGGGCTTGAAGGCTTGCGAGGCTGGTTGAGCGGCCTGGAGAGCGCCGCTGCCTGGGCCAAAAGGGCAGCCTGTTGACCCGTGAAATCAACACATTACGTCAGCTGTTGAAAAAATAAACGCCGGCGCAATCATTGTAAATTCGAGGTTGCCTGACACAAAAGGCGGCGCATTATAACCAGCGTTCCCGGATTCAGGGGACTGCGCCCTGCACCTGCCATGATCTGTGTACCAAGGGTGAAGGAAAAATCTGCTAACAATGCACACGATGCGTATAACAGCAGCTAAGCCATAATGCGCGCCGAGATCAAAGGAGCATCCAATGAGCAGCACTGCACAAACTGCCGAAGGCGAAAAAATCCTCATCGTTGATGACGATCCGGGGCTGAGCAGCCTGCTGGAACGTTTCTTCGTCAGCAAGGGCTATCGCGCCCGCGCTGTGCCAAACGTTGAGCAAATGGACCGTTTGCTGGCGCGCGAGGTGTTTAACCTTGTAGTGCTGGATTTGATGCTGCCTGGCGAAGATGGCCTGTCAGCCTGCCGCCGTCTGCGTGCGGCGAACAATCGGGTACCGATCATCATGCTCACCGCCAAAGGCGACGAGCTGAGCCGTATCAAGGGCCTGGAACTGGGCGCTGATGATTACCTGGCCAAGCCGTTCAACCCGGATGAGCTGATGGCTCGGGTGCGCGCGGTGTTGCGTCGTCAGTCGGCCCCGGTCCCCGGCGCGCCTGGCAGCGAAGACGAGAGCGTCACCTTTGGTGATTACGAGTTGTCGCTGGCAACCCGCGAACTCAAGCGTGGCGACGAAGTTCACATGCTCACCACTGGTGAGTTTGCGGTACTTAAGGCCTTGGTCATGCATGCTCGCGAGCCGTTGACCCGCGACAAGCTGATGAACCTGGCCCGTGGCCGTGAGTGGGATGCACTGGAGCGTTCAATCGACGTTCAAATCTCCCGTTTGCGCCGCATGATCGAGCCCGATCCTTCCAAGCCGCGCTATATCCAGACCGTCTGGGGCGTAGGTTATGTGTTCGTGCCGGATGGCAACGCAACCAAGTGATGGATCATTTGTAGGAGCGAGCCACACAGGTGCTGTTCAGTGCCTGAGTGGCTCGCGATCCGACTTTTTGCGGGTCTTTGAACTCGCTCCTGCAAAGTGTAAAAGCAGCAGCCTATGAAAACCCCTCTCTGGTTTCCCCAAAGTTTTTTCTCCCGCACCCTCTGGCTGGTCCTGATTGTCGTTCTGTTTTCCAAAGCCTTGACTCTGGTTTATCTGTTGATGAACGAGGACGTGTTGGTCGATCGCCAATACAGCCATGGCGTAGCGTTGACCTTGCGTGCTTATTGGGCCGCAGATGAAGAGGACCGCAGCAAGATTGCCGACGCTGCCGGATTGATCCGTGTGGTGGGTGGCGGCGTGCCCGAGGGCGAGCAGCACTGGCCTTACAGCGAAATCTACCAGCGTCAAATGCAGGCTGAGCTGGGTGCTGATACTGAAGTGCGCCTGCGAGTGCATACGCCCCCGGCATTGTGGGTTCGCGCTCCAAGCCTGGGCGATGGATGGCTGAAAGTACCGTTGTACCCGCATCCGCTGCGTGGGCAAAAAATCTGGAGTGTGCTGGGATGGTTCCTGGCCATTGGGCTGTTATCCACCGCTTCGGCGTGGATTTTCGTCAGTCAGCTCAACCAGCCACTCAAACGTCTGGTCTACGCCGCACGCCAACTGGGGCAGGGGCGCAGTGTGCGTTTGCCGATCAGTGATACGCCCAGCGAAATGACCGAGGTATACAGCGCGTTCAACCAAATGGCTGAGGATGTCGAACAGGCCGGCCGTGAGCGAGAGCTGATGCTCGCGGGCGTGTCCCATGATTTGCGAACCCCTCTGACCCGTTTACGCCTGTCGTTGGAGTTGATGGACAATCACAGCGACCTGACGGACGACATGGTGCGCGACATTGAGGACATGGACGCGATCCTCGATCAGTTCCTGGCGTTTATTCGAGATGGACGCGATGAACCGGTTGAAGAAGTCGACTTGTGTGAATTGATTCGCGAAGTCGTGGCGCCCTACAACCAGAACGAAGAGAAAGTGCGCTTGCGCCTGCAACCTATTCAGCCGTTCCCGTTGCGTCGGGTATCGATGAAGCGCCTGCTGAATAACCTTATCGGCAACGCCCTGCACCATGCGGGTGAAGACGTTGAAGTGGCAGCCTACGTGTCTGGCGATACCAGCGCGCCGTACGTGGTGTTGAGTGTGATGGATCGGGGTATGGGGATTGACCCTTCTGAGCTTGAAGACATCTTCAACCCGTTTATTCGCGGTGACCGAGCGCGGGGCGGCAAAGGCACCGGGCTGGGTCTTGCGATCGTCAAACGGATCGCCTCCATGCACGGCGGCAATGTTGAATTGCGTAACCGTGCGGGCGGAGGCCTTGAAGCGCGGGTGCGTTTGCCGCTGGGGCTGATGTTGCCAAGAGGCGCGGTTTAGGCGGCGACTCATTTTGCCCCGTGCTAAAACGCTAAAATTGTAGGAGCGAGCTTGCTCGCGAAAAGCGTTAACGATAACGCATGTTGTCTGCTTGAGCGCATCGCGAGCAAGCTCGCTCCTACAGGTGTTTACAGCTATCAGCCTTTCCCTTTAGTCCGCGTCATGTGCGGGCTGCTGTTTTTTTCCAGATGCTGAATGATGATTCCGGCCACATCTTTGCCAGTGGTGGTTTCGATGCCTTCCAGACCTGGCGAGGAGTTGACCTCCAGCACCAGCGGGCCGTGGTTGGAGCGCAGAATATCGACCCCCGCCACACTCAAGCCCATGACCTTGGCCGCACGGATTGCGGTCATGCGTTCTTCCGGGGTGATCTTGATCAGGCTGGCGCTGCCGCCGCGATGCAGATTGGAGCGGAACTCGCCCGGTTTGGCCTGACGCTTCATGGCTGCAATCACCTTGTCACCGACCACAAAGCAGCGAATATCGGCGCCGCCGGCTTCCTTGATGTATTCCTGCACCATGATGTTTTGCTTGAGGCCCATAAAGGCCTCGATCACTGACTCAGCAGCGGTGGCGGTTTCACACAACACCACGCCGATACCTTGCGTGCCTTCGAGCACTTTGATCACCAGCGGTGCACCGTTAACCATCTCGATCAGGTCGGGAATATCATCCGGCGAGTGAGCAAAACCTGTTACCGGCAAACCCAGGCCACGGCGTGACAACAGTTGCAGCGAGCGTAACTTGTCTCGCGAGCGGGCAATCGCCACCGATTCGTTGAGCGGGAAAACCCCCATCATTTCGAATTGACGCAATACCGCGCAGCCGTAAAACGTGACCGACGCACCAATACGCGGGATGACGGCGTCAAAACCTTCCAGCGGCTTGCCGCGATAGTGGATCTGCGGCTTATGACTGGCAATGTTCATATAGGCGCGCAGGGTATCGATCACTACCATTTCATGGCCTCGTTCGGTACCGGCTTCAACCAGACGACGAGTGGAATACAGACGCGGGTTACGCGACAGCACAGCGATCTTCATGCAACACCTGTGGTAGAGGTAGTAGTGACCGGGTATACCGGCTTGTCTTGTACGTATTTGAGCCCTGGGTTGACGACCAACTGGCCATCAACGAGGGCTTTTGAGCCCAGCAACAGGCGATAGCGCATCGATTTGCGGCAAGCGAGAGTGAACTCGACCTGCCAAACCCGATCACCCAGCGCCAGGCCTGTGCGGATTACATAGCGAACCTGCGTATGGCCGTTGGAGCTTTTAATCTTTTTAATCGCCACCAGGGGCGCTTCGCAACGACGGTGACGCAGTTGGACCAGCGTACCCAAATGGGCATTGAAACGTACCCACTCGACACCGTCGCGCTCAAATGGCTCGATCTCAGTGGCGTGCAGGCTGGAGGTACTGGCACCGGTGTCGATTTTCGCCCGCAGGCCAGCGACTCCCAAATCGGGAAGCGCCACCCACTCGCGCAGACCGACAACGGTCAAATGGTCAAAAGTCTTCAATATGAGTAACCAGCGATTAACGTATCCAGGCAGCAGGAGAGCTCCTGCAGGTAAAACTATCGGCGAAAGCCGATTTGAACGCATACAGGCGGTATTCACGCAGAATATCTGCTAAATGGCGACAGTTATCTGCGTATACGCTGTTTCAGTCTGTGAGCATTCTATCGGGTGGGCTCCTCCTTGGGCTCCCCAAAAATGGTAGTACTGTTCTGAGTGTTTGAAAGAAGAGGATTGTAAATGGCACAGAAGCAGGCAGAGGACGATAAGGTCCGTTTGGATAAGTGGCTATGGGCCGCACGCTTCTATAAAACCCGTGCGCTGGCCAAAGCCGCTGTTGAGAGTGGCAAGGTTCACTGCCGGGGCGAGCGCTGCAAGCCGAGCAAGGAGCCGCGTTTGGGCGATGAGCTGCAAATTCGCGTAGGGCTTGAAGAGCGTACCGTGGAAGTAAAAGCGCTGTCAGTCGTACGCCGTGGCGCCCCGGAAGCGCAGCTGTTGTACGCCGAAACCGAGCACAGCATCGCCAAGCGTGAAAATGCGGCAGCCTTGCGCAAGGCGGGGGCAATGGGCATCAGCACGGAGGGTAAACCGACGAAAAAACAACGCCGCCAACTGCATCAGTTTCATGATGCCAGTGGCGTGGAGTAAACAAGCACCACAGGCCGTACGTCGACTCTGCGCGTGTATGACTTGTAACCGTCCATGTGCGGCGCCATATAAGCTTATTCGTCTATGGGCTGTCAGCGCATGAAAACGCGCGGCGCTAAAAGCCCGAACACATTTTGTCACCAATTCAGAACTCTATTCTTATGTCCGACGCACACAAAACAGATACCACTCAACGCTTTATGTTCGACACCTGCGATGCCCGCGGCGAGTTGGCTTCGCTGGAGCATAGCTACGCCGAAGTGTTGGCCAAGCACGCTTATCCACAGCCGGTTCAGCAGTTGCTGGGCGAGTTGATGGCGGCGGCTGCTTTGCTGGTGGGCAACCAGAAAATCGATGGTTTGCTGAGCCTGCAAGCCCGTTCGGAAGGCCCGGTGCCTCTGCTGATGATCGAATGTACCAGTGACCGTGAAATACGCGGCCTGGCACGTTTTGACGCAGACAGCATTGCGCCTGACGCCACCCTGGCAGACCTGCTGCCCAACGGCGTACTGGCCATTACCATTGATCCGACGGTTGGCAAACGCTACCAGGGCATTGTGGACCTGAACGGCAAAACGCTGGCTGACTGCTTCACCAATTACTTTGTTATGTCTGAGCAAGTACCGACGCGCTTCTGGCTTGTCGCTGATGGCCAGCGTGCGCGTGGCATGTTCTTGCAGCAACTGCCTGCCGACGTGGTCGAAGATGAAGACGAGCGTGTGGACAGCTGGAACAAACTGCTGATGTTGGGCGACACGCTCAAGGCCGAGGAACTGTTGGGGCTGGACAACGAAACCATTCTGCATCGCCTCTATCACGAAGAAACAGTGCGTTTGTTTGACGAACAGGCCATTGAGTTCAAATGCAGCTGCTCGCGTGAACGCTCGGGTAACGCATTGATCAGCCTGGGCCTTGAAGATGCGCAAAAAGTGGTCACCGAACATGGTGGGCATCTCGAAATCGACTGCCAATTCTGTAACGAGCGTTATCTGTTTGACGCGGCTGATGTTGACCAATTGTTCGCCGGTGCTGGGGTTGAGTCGCCTTCTGACACTCAGCACTAAAACGTTTCAGCGCAGGTGAAACACCTGTCAAACCCCGTTCTTGCGCGGTTCTGACAGGTGGGCCCTACTATTTTTGGGCTTTTCTGGCATAATCCGGCCCACTTTTTTCGCGGTAGTAGTGCAATCTTTTCTACTACAAAACGTTTGGCGCACTCGGCCAATGGCCGACGGGGAACCTCATGACGCAAGCTAATAACGCCGTGTACACCGATCTGAGCATCGACGATCTGGTCAAAGAAGCCCTGAGCCGTGGTGAAGGCGAGCTTGCCGACAATGGCGCGCTGGTTGTCAAAACTGGCCACCGCACAGGCCGTTCACCGGCTGACCGCTTCATTGTTGAAGAGCCGACTACTCAGGCTGCGATTGCCTGGGGCCCGATCAACCGCAAGTTCCCGGCTGACAAGTTTGATGCCTTGTGGGACCGCGTCGAGGCGTTCAACAACGCGCAAGAGCATTTCGTTTCCCACGTGCATGTAGGTGCTTCCGAAGACCACTACCTGGCCGTGAAAATGACCACCCAGACTGCTTGGCAGAATCTGTTTGGTCGTTGCCTGTTCATCAACCCGGCTCAGTACAACCCAGCCGGTCGTGAAGAATGGCAAGTGCTCAACGTGGCTAACTTTGAGTGCGTACCTGAGCGTGACGGCACCAACTCTGATGGTTGCGTAATTCTCAACTTTGCTCAGAAAAAAGTTCTGATCGCTGGCATGCGTTACGCCGGTGAAATGAAAAAGGCCATGTTCTCGGTACAGAACTTCCTGCTGCCTGCTGCTGACGTACTGCCGATGCACTGCGCCGCCAACATTGGCGAAGCGGGCGACGTGACCCTGTTCTTCGGTCTGTCCGGCACCGGTAAAACCACCCTGTCCGCCGATGAAAGCCGTTACCTGATCGGTGATGACGAGCACGGCTGGGGTGAGGGCGTAGTTTTCAACATCGAAGGCGGTTGCTATGCCAAGTGCATCGACCTGTCCGAGAAGAACGAGCCGGTCATCTGGAAAGCCATCAAGCACGGCGCCGTGCTGGAAAACGTCGTCATCGACGACGCCAAGCACGCCGACTACACCGACGTCAGCCTGACCCAGAACAGCCGCGCTGCCTACCCGCTGGAGCACGTTGCCAAGCGTTCCGAGAAGAACCTGGGCGGCGAGCCAAACGCTGTGATCTTCCTGACCTGCGACCTGACTGGCGTACTGCCGCCGGTGTCGATCCTCAGCGAAGAACAAGCGGCCTACCACTTCCTGTCTGGCTACACCGCACTGGTGGGTTCGACTGAAATGGGTTCGGGCACCGGCATCAAGTCGACCTTCTCCACTTGCTTCGGCGCACCGTTCTTCCCGCGTCCGGCTGGCGAATACGCAGAGCTGCTGATCAAGCGCATCCGCGGCTTCGGCTCCAAGGTTTACCTGGTTAACACCGGTTGGACCGGTGGTGGCTACGGCGTTGGCAAGCGTTTCAACATCCCGACTACTCGTGGCGTGATTGCAGCGATCCAGAGCGGCGCTCTGATTGGCGCAGAAACCGAACACCTCGACACCATCAACCTCGACGTGCCATTGGCCGTTCCGGGCGTCGACACCGTTCTGCTCAACCCACGCAACACCTGGGCTGACAAAGCGGCCTACGACGAAGCGGCTAAAGCATTGGCTGGCCTGTTCGTTGAGAACTTCACGAAGTTCGACGTAAGCGACGCGATCAAGGCTGCTGGTCCGAAGGCGTAAGCATTCGGTCAGAAAGCCGCCTGAAAGGGTAGTGCCAGACAGTTAAGTGAAAAAGGTCTCTGTAGGAGCGAGCTTGCTCGCGATGGTCGTTAACGATAACGCGTGTGTTTGTTGGATAAACGCAGCGTTTTTCAAACCATCGCGAGCAAGCTCGCTCCTACAGGTTCAGACCGTATTGTCCTTAACTGACTGGCACTGACCTGAAAGGGCGGCTTTTTTGTGCCTGCGATTTAGCCTTCCAAGGTGTGTGTATCCCAGTGTCCGCTTTGGATCGCCGCATACAACATGCCGATGGTCAGTGGCACTTTATTGCCCCGTCCTTTGGCGCTGCGCTTGAAGTGCGGGTCATTGCCTGCGGGCTGGAAATAGCGATACGCATCGTAGTCCGCCAGCTCCAGCCCGAAGCGCTCTTCCAGGGCTTCCATCAAATGCTGGGCATCCGTGCCGTTGCAGCCGAGGTCTGCATTGATTGAGGTCTTCAAGCTGATGGTTTTGTGTTCCGGCAGGCCAATTTCTTCATGCAGTAACTGCATCAGCTCGCGCAGGGTGTGGGTGTCGGGGAGGTCGGCGGCGAGTTTCATGATTAAAGGTCCGTAAGGCGGTAGGGGGGGATATCTACTACCTGATATTTAAAGTGCTTTTAAAGGTGTCTTTAATAATTCTATTAACGGTGCTATTTTCTGGGCTTGTTAGTCGATACCCAGTGGGGCAGCCTCTGGAGTCGCTGAATTTTGACTCAGAAAACTTACACATATAAGGGATGAGTCACCCCTTACACACAGGCATGAGGCCATATCATGACATTCGCCATGCTCGCTAAAGTCGCTGCATCTGTAACCGATCTGAAAAAAGATCCCATGGGCACCTACCGTGAAAGCGGGGGCGATCCACTGGTTATTCTCAATCGTAACGAGCCTGCTTTTTATATTCTTTCACCAGAGCGCTATGAGCTGCTGCTGGAAATGATTGACGACGCCGAGCTGGCAAGGCTAGTCGATGAAAGGCGGGGTAACCCCACTATCAAGGTCGATATTGATGAACTCATCGCAACTGCCGAAAAAAGCTGATTCGCAGGCAGATGCAATCAAGACCTATACCCTTGAGTTTGACCTTGAAGCAAGAAAGGAACTTTCAAAGCTGGATCAGGCGCTTCAGATCCAGCTATTGAAGAAGCTCAAGTCTCGTTTGTTATCACCTCGAGTACCTTCAGCCAAACTCAGCAATATGACGGACTGTTACAAAATCAAGCTGCGCGCCAGCGGTGTGCGGCTAGTGTACGAAGTGATTGATAATCGTCTGGTGGTTCTGGTGCTTGGTGTAGGCCGACGTGATGACAATGCTGCTTACAAAGCAGCAAAGAAACGCCTCCACTGAGCTTCTTCTGTGCGCTGAAACCATCCCGCCTAGACCCTGTATCATCCCCTCTCAATTCGCCCCCGACCTTTTCTAGATCGGCTGCATGTCTTCGCGATAGAGTTTTGCGCTTTGCAGCGGTCAATGGAGTGACAGTGATGCACAACACCCTGGAACAGGTTTTTGGTTATCCACAGTTTCGTGACGGCCAAGAGGCGGCGATCAGCGCTGTGCTGGCTGGACGTTCGGCGGCGGCGATTTTTCCGACGGGGTCGGGCAAGTCGTTGTGTTATCAATTGCCAGCGCTGCTGCTGCCGCATTTGACGCTGGTGGTCTCGCCCTTGCTGGCGCTGATGCAGGACCAGTTGGCGTTTTTACATCGCCATGGGATTGCAGCGGCGAGCATCGACTCGGCGCAAAGCCGTGAGGACGCCAATGCCGTCATGACCCGTGCCAAATCGGGCGAATTGAAAATCCTGATGATTTCGGTCGAGCGCCTGAAGAACGAACGCTTCCGTAATTTTTTGCAGCAGGTGCCGATTTCGTTGCTGGTGGTGGACGAGGCGCACTGTATTTCCGAGTGGGGACATAACTTTCGTCCGGACTACCTGAAGCTCCCTGACTACCAGCGCCAGTTCAATATCCCGCAAACCTTGCTGCTGACGGCGACCGCAACACCTAATGTGATCGCTGACATGCAGGCAAAATTCGCGATTGCCGAGTCGGATATTGTCACCACCGGTTTCTATCGTGCCAACCTCAATCTGTGGGTCGAACCGGTCACGGGTGCCGCCAAGCGCCAGCGTCTGGTGCAGTGGATGGGTGAGCGCCGCGACCAACCGAGCATTGTGTACGTCACGCTGCAAAAGACCGCCGAGCAGATTGCCGAACATTTGAATCTGCACGGGATCAGCGCCAACGCCTATCACGCAGGCTTGCCCCACGAGCAGCGCGAAGGTATTCAGCGCCAGTTTATGGGCGGGCAGTTGAACTGCATCGTGGCCACCATTGCGTTTGGGATGGGCATCGATAAAAGCGATATTCGCAACGTGGTGCACTTCGACTTGCCCAAGTCGATTGAAAACTACAGTCAGGAAATCGGCCGCGCCGGGCGCGATGGTCAGCCGTCGGACTGTTTGGTGCTGGCCAACCGCGACAGCCTTAACGTGCTGGAAAACTTTGTGTACGGCGACACGCCCGAGTTAGAGGGCATTCGCTGTGTACTCGATGAATTGCGTGCGGCGATTCCTGAAGGGCAGTGGGAATTCATGCTGTTGCCTCTGTCCGATCAGAGCAATATTCGTCAGTTACCGCTCAAGACCTTGTTGGTGCAATTGGAGCTGCGTGGCCTGATTGCGCCGCGCTATGCCTACTTTGCCGAATACCGTTTCAAGTTCCTGATTGAGCCCGAAGTGTTGCTGGCCAAATTCGAGGGCGAGCGTCAGCAGTTTGTCTCGGCCATCATCCAGACCTCAACTCGCGCCCGAACCTGGGCCACCGTGAATTTCGACACGTTGTATGGCCAGCATCAAGCCGACCGCGGCCGGGTGGTCAAAGCGCTGGATTACTTTCAGGAAAAGGGCTGGATCGAGCTGGAAAGCAAGCAGATGACCGAGGTCTACAGCGTGTTGGTGAGCGATGTGGATTCTGAGGCGCTGAGCCAAGAGCTGCACCGTTACTTCACCGCCCATGAGCGCGGTGAGATCGTGCGAATTCATGCGATGTTGGCACTGTTCGCCAGTGACGTTTGCCTGAGCTATCGACTGGCGCAGTATTTTGGCGACGAACAGGCGCCGCAGCAGTGCGGGCATTGTTCTGTGTGTGCGGGTCAGGTCGCGCGCTTGCCTGAACCGCCTGCGCTGGTGCCGCTTGTGGATAAAAATTTTGACGCGCTGTGCGGCGCTTTTATCCACAAGCATCAGGCGCTCAAGGGAAGTTATCCACCGGCAGAACGTCTGACTCGTTTTTTGTGCGGGATCAGCGTGCCGCTGTTTACCAAGATGAAAGCGCGGGCCATTCCCGGGTTTGCGGCATTGGAAAATTACCCTTACGCCGACGTACGCGAATGGGCCGCAAAACAAATCCCGTAGGAGCGAGCTTGCTCGCGATGCAAACAACGCGGTTTGACTGATAGGCCGCGCTGCTCCTATCGCGAGCAAGCTCGCTCCTACAGATGAGTACTTTGCTAGTGGATTACCCCAACAACTCGCGCAGCACCCGGGTGAAGTCGCGGCAACTGGCTTCTTCATCGGCATGACGGCCATCACGCACCACCCATTGGCCATTGACCAGTACGTCGCGCACCTGGCGGTCGCCACCGGCAAACAACCAGCGGTTGAGGATCGCGTCGTCCTGGGCCGTGGCCAGGTACGGGTCGTTGCCGTCGAGCACCAGCCAGTCGGCGCGCTGGCCGACGGCCAATCCGGCTACCGCCTGGCCCATCGCTTGTGCGCCACCGGCCAAGGCCGCGTCGTACAGCGTTCGTCCAACCATTGGCTGATCGCTGCGATACAGCCGGTTACGGCGTTGATCACGTAAACGCTGGCCGTACTCCAGCCAGCGCAACTCTTCGACCACGCTCAACGACACATGGCTGTCCGAACCGATGCCCAGGCGCCCGCCTTGAGCCAGGTAATCCACTGCCGGGAAAATACCGTCGCCGAGGTTGGCTTCGGTGGTCAGGCATAACCCGGCCACGGCCTGGCTTTGCGCCATAAGGCGAACTTCGTCAGCGTTGGCATGGGTGGCATGTACCAGGCACCAGCGTGAGTCGACCTCAACGTTGTCATACAGCCACTGGATCGGACGTTTGTCGCTCCAGGTCAGGCAATCGTCGACTTCCTTTTGCTGCTCGGCGATATGGATATGCACCGGGCAAGTGGAATCGCTGGCACGCAGGACCTCGTGGATTTGTTCCGGGGTGACGGCGCGCAGCGAGTGAAAGCACAGGCCCAATTGTTGCGTCGGGTGCTGTGCCAGCAGCGGCTTGAGTTGTTGCTGCAAGGCCAGGTACTGCTCGGTGCTGTTGATAAAGCGTCGCTGGCCGTCATTCGGGGCCTGGCCACCAAAGCCTGCGTGGCTGTAAAGCACCGGCAGCAGGGTCAGGCCAATACCTGTCGAGCGCGCCGCTTCGCTGATGCGCAGCGCCAGCTCTGCCGGGTTGGCGTAGGGCTGGCCGGACAGGTCGTGGTGTACGTAATGGAACTCTGCGACCGAGGTGTAACCGGCCTTGAGCATTTCGATGTACAGCTGACGTGCGATAACGCCGAGTTGCTCGGGGCTGATTTTGCCGACCAGCCGATACATCAAATCACGCCAGGTCCAGAAACTGTCATTGGGGTTGCCCGCCACTTCGGCCAGTCCGGCCATGGCGCGCTGGAACGCGTGGGAGTGCAGGTTCGGCATCCCCGGCAACAACGGACCGCTCAAGCGTTCGGCGCCGTGTGCGTCGGCATTGGCTTGAATGCGGGTCAGATGGCCATCGTTGACCTCGATTCGGACATTGGCAGCCCAGCCTGTGGGCAACAGCGCGCGCTCGGCAAAGAAGACGGACATCGGTTCAGCACCCCATGGTTTGTTATTTGTATATACATATACAGACGTTTGCCTGCTCGGTAAACTCCGGCAAGCTA
>JAZKIA010000112.1:0-19199 GCA_040385125.1 Pseudomonadota bacterium
TTACATCCTCCTGAAAATAGGTCAGAAGGTGTAAACCTTATTCAGGACGGGACAGCCAGAAAACAAAAAGCCCCAGCGCATGGCTGAGGCTTTTTGTTCAGTATCAATGGTGCCCAGAGACGGAATCGAACCGCCGACACGGGGATTTTCAATCCCCTGCTCTACCGACTGAGCTATCTGGGCAACGGCTGAATTAAACGTTTTTACGACTGCCCAGTCAAGTCAAAAAAACAAAAAAGACCAATTAATACCGGCACTTACGACGCCACTAAAGGTGGAGAAGCAAAGCCGTAAAAACCGCCCCCCAGTCCGCTCAACTCACATGGTGTGGATACCGCCGCGCGGCCAGGGACGAAGTCTGCGCTCGGTGGCGACACCCCGACAAGGCTGTCGTAAATTCAGGCTCTTCGGTGTGTCTGAAGGATTGGGTATTCAGGTCGTGCGACCGCTACGCACCCGATCGCAGCCTTCGTCCCTCGTCAGCGGCTACTTGCACTTCGCAAAATGGACGAAAAATAAAGTAACCCATTGTTTTTACTGTAGAAAATTATTTAGACGAGATACATCGATCAGCTCTCAGAAGAACTGATGGTGTCGGCACTGGACTCAGCAGCCAGCTTCAATCGGTCAGCTTTACTGATGTATTTATCCTTGCCTTGCGGCGCCAATTTGGCACTGGCCTTTTTAGCGTGAGCCTTCAATAGCTGCTGTATTTTTTTACGACGATTCATACTTATCCACTCAGCTTGTAAATTTTTGAATGATATCAGCTAACAATCTTGGACCAGACGCCTGTAGCGCGCTCTGAGTGCATTGGCATCGACCCCGAAGTTGACATCCAATCCTTTCCTGGAGGCTAGGGTCTGTACGAAACGTTTTCGAGCAAAGCTCAAGCGAGCCTGTTTTCAACGCAGCATCACCGATGCGTAGATACATTTCGTACAGAGACTAGACTATATCTACTCTGCCAAAGGTGACATTCCATGAGCAGCTCCGACTCTCCTGTTGCCAAACGTGATGGCTTTTCCTCCAGTTTCGGCGTGCTTGCGGCTACCCTTGGCTCTGCGGTCGGCTTGGGTAATATCTGGAAATTCCCTTACCTGACAGGTGCCAACGGTGGTGCCAGTTTTCTGCTTGTCTACGTGCTGGCAACCTTGCTGGTGGGCCTGCCAGTCATGATCGCGGAGATCATGCTCGGGCGCAAAGCCAAAACCGACACCGTCGGCACCTTCAAAAAGTTGGCACCCGGCACGCCGTGGTGGCTGATTGGCGGCTTGGGCGTACTCGCCGCATTTCTGATCATGGCGTTCTACTCAGAGGTAGCCGCCTGGGTTCTGGCCTACGTATTCAAGTCGATAACCGGCAGCGCCCTGAGCAGTGACCCGGCAAACACCTCGGCAACTTTCAACCAATTGATCCACGATCCACTGCAGTCTTTGTTATGGCAATGGGCAGTGCTGGTGCTCATTGGCGGCATTCTGCTGATGGGCGTGTCAAAAGGCATTGAGGCAGTCACCAAGAAGCTGATGCCCTTGCTGTTTATCCTGCTGGTGGTGGTCGGTGTGCGCAGCCTCCTGTTACCAGGCGCCAGTGAAGGCCTGCGCTTTCTGTTCCAGCCAGACTTCTCCAAGATATCCGCCAGCGTAGTGTTGACCGCGATGGGGTTAGCGTTCTTTAAACTTTCAATCGGCATGGGGACCATGCTGACCTATGGCAGCTACTTCCGTGACCAGCAGAACATCCCTGCCACCGCACTGCGGGTTATGAGCGCGGACCTGGTGGTGTCGATGCTGGCTGGCATCGCGATCTTTCCCGCAGTGTTTGCCTTTGGCTTCGAGCCGCAAGCCGGCCCGTCCCTGCTGTTCATCACTATCCCGGCAGTGTTCGCCCACATGCCGTTCGGCCAACTGTTTATGGTGGTGTTCTTTGTGTTGACCGCCATCGCCGCCACCGGTGCGATGCTGTCGATTCTGGAAGTACCAGTGTCTGTGCTGAGCGAGCGTTTTGGCTGGAGCCGCACCAAAGCCACTGTGTATACCCTGCTTGCACTGGTCGTGATCGGTGCATCGGCCGCGCTGTCGAACAGTCTGCTCGCTCACTTCACACTGTTCGGACTCACCATGTTCGATCTGTTCGACAAGTTGACTTCAAACCTATTGATGCCTCTGGGTGGCATCTTGCTGTGTTTGTTTATCGGCTGGGTATGGGGGCCGCAACGCTTTCGCGATGAGCTGTCCAACGCTGACACACTGAACAATCGAGGCATGCTCAAGGCACTGTTCCTGATCACCCGCTGGGTGTCGCCACTGCTGATTCTGGTGGTGATGCTCGCAGGGCTTGGCCTACTTTAGGCTCTGTACGAAATGTATCTGCGCTCGGTGATGCTGCGTTGAAAACAGGCTCGCAATGCCTGACCTTCGTTCGAAAGATGTTCTGCGCTGCACTGGCGAACTCAGCAAAGTGCATTGGATACGTATTGATTCAGAGGGAGAAAAGTCGCAGACCGAACATTTTGCAATCATGTGCAAGGGGCAAATTTAGGCTAAGTGTTTGATTTATAAAAACTTGCTTGTTTCAGAATGTTTCCAGTGTTTTTACGGTCAAAATCACCACAATCACGAAATACATCATGCGTAATCTATTTTTACGCCATATTTTCACCAGATATAAACATGTATATGGTGAAAACAACTGCCCAAGACTTCCTATACTGCGGTCGGCGTCCGCATACCTGTACAGAACAGCAAATCAGGGTGATTTGTTGCTCTGCTTTGGAGACTGTCGCTCTACGGCATTGAGAGGACGTTAGTACCTCTCGATTCCCATGCATCTAATAATTCCAAGAATGAGAAAACGTGTCATGAATAAACAGTCCGTACAGATTGCTCTTGCTTACATGTCCGTAGTGATTGGCGGCGGCTTTGCCTCAGGGCAGGAGGTGCTGCAGTTTTTCACTGGTTATGGGCTTATAGGCATCGCTGGCACTCTGGTGAGCGGTTTAATGTTCGCTTTCCTCGGTATGCAAATCGCCCGAATGAGTTCGAAGATGCAAGCGAACTCGCACAAAGAGGTTCTTTACAGCCTGTTTGGTGCCCGTATCGGTCTGGTAGTCGATGTAGTGCTGTCCTTCTTCCTGTACGGCGTAGGCGTGGTAATGCTGGCCGGTAGCGGTTCCATCTTTTCCCAGCAGTACGATCTGCCCCCGTTATTCGGCGGTGTGTTGATGACCGTACTGGTGATCGCCACCCTGTGTATGAACGTTAAGCGCATCATTGATCTGATCAGCGCAGTCATGCCCTTCCTGCTGGCCATGGTGCTTATCATCACCACGTACTCTATTTTCAGCTACAACGCTCCAATCGAGACCTTGGATGCAGTGGCCAAAGAGAACAACGAGACGGTCACTGGTAACTGGTTTGTCGGGGCTTTGCTATACGCATCGTTCAATATCGCCGTAGGCTTCCCGATGCTGGCAGTCATCGGCGGCATGACCAAGCAACCCAAAGCTGCGGCACTCGGCGGCGTACTGGGTGGCCTCGGTCTCGGCGCGCTGATCCTGCTTTTGAACATCGGCCTGTTCGCAAACATCAACCAGCTGCAAGGCATCGAAATGCCGTCCCTCGCACTAGCGGGTCGCATCTCCCCTATCCTTTCAGTGGTGATGTCGATAGCACTGGTTTGCATGATCTATAGCACTGCGGTGGGGATGTTCTTTGCTTTCAGTGCACGCTTCGCCAAGCCTGAAACGAGCCGCTTCAAACTCATCAGCGCAGTGACTGTATGCGTGGGCCTGGGCTTGAGCCTGGGTGGCTTCAGCAAACTGGTTGGCACCGTCTATCCGCTGCTGGGCTACGTCGGCTTCGCCCTGATCCTCGCCATCTGCTTCAGCTGGATACGCAGCCGCTCCAGTGCCAAGACGCTAAAAGCCGAACTCGACGCGGCGTCCTGATCCCCCCTCCGCCGAACGCAAGTTCGGCGGTACTCTTTTTTGTTCGGCGGTAATATCGTCCGGCGACTCCAGGTACACAGCGCCGGGCTGTCCTCCTCCGCCATGCAGATTCTGCTCCAGTTGACCAGCATCGACGACAGGCCCGATATCAGTGATCCGCCAAACCAGCCGCAACCGTTGTCATCCTTCGGGGTGGAGATGTTCCTGTACATGCGCTTCTTATCCGTCTTGTTTCAGTAACTATCTCACTGTCAACGGATGGGAAATATAATAGCCGGGACGACTCATGTGAGGATTCGACCTGAACGTTATGGAATACGGCCTATGACGTTCAGCCGCGCAGGGTTTCGAGTACCACCTGCAGCGGATGGCGTAGTTGCTGATCAGCAAAGCGCTTCACCTGGCTTCGGCACGAATACCCCGTCGCCAACGCTTCGCTGTCCTTGTGCAAGTGCCCTGCCCACGATTGATCGAAGATGATTCGTGAGGTTTGCTGATTGCGCGCTTCGTGACCGTAGGTGCCCGACATACCGCAGCAACCCGTCGCCTGGGTCTCGAGCTTGAGCCCCAGCCGAGCGAATACCTGCTCCCATTGCCGGGTACTGGCGGGGACGTTGGTTTTTTCGGTGCAATGTGCCAACAGGCGAAACACCTGCTGGCTGGTTGATTGACTGACCTGTTCGGGCAGTGCGTCCAAAAGCCATTCCTGCGGCAACTCTACCTGCGGGCATTTATGTAGATCTGGAACTTTCAGATATTCCTGGCGATAGACCAGGGTCATGGCCGGGTCCAGGCCAACCAACCGCACACCGCAATCACTCAATGCCTGCAGCTGCTTGGCATTGCGGATCGCTGCCTTATTGAACACTGACAAAAAACCTTGAACGTGCAGCGGTTTACCGTTGGCGGTGTAGGGGGCAAGGAAAACCCTATAGCCCAACTGGGTGACCAGCTCAATAAAGTCGGCCAGCAACGGGGTTTCGAAGTAACGAGTGAAGGCGTCCTGCACCAGCACAACGCTGTGCTCACGCTGCGTGGGCGTCAGGCGGCGCAAGTTGGCGGTGGTGGCTATTGCGACACCGCAGCGATTGAGCGTGGCTTGGAAATCGAACCGGCTGATCAGCGGGCTATCGACCATGCCGACATACTTAACAAGCACATTTTTCATCAGCGACGAGCCCATCAGGCTGTTGTACAGCAATGGTAATCGCGCCAAGTACGGAATGCTGAACTCCAGCGAGCCGATCAGGTAATCGCGCATCGGGCGCAAGAAACGACCATGGTAAAGCTCGAGAAAACGCGAGCGAAACTCTGGGACGTTGACCTTGATTGGACATTGGCCAGCGCAGGATTTGCACGCCAGGCAACCCGCCATAGCGTCATAAACTTCATGGGAGAAATCCTGTTCACCACGGCGTTGCGCACGGCTGTTGCGCGCTCGCTGAACCAACCCCTTAAGCCAGCCCACGGGGCGCTGCGCGGCCGCCAGTACATCGACATCTGCAGCACCTTGCAGACGCAACCATTCACGGATCAGCGATGCGCGCCCCTTGGGTGAGTGCTGCCGCTGTCGTGTGGCTTTCCACGAGGGGCACATCGCATCGTTGGGATCGAAGTTGTAGCACGCGCCGTTACCGTTACAGTGCACGGCGCTGTCGAAGCTTTGCCAGACGCGCTCATCGATCTGCCGGTCAAGGTCGCCACGCATGGTTACTTCATCGATTTTGAGCAGTGCCTCAGTACTGTCGAGCGGGGTACAAATCTTGCCCGGGTTGAATTGGTTGTACGGATCGAACGCGCTTTTAAGGGCTTGCAGCGAAGGATACAAGTCGCCGAAAAACGCTGGAGCGTACTCCGAGCGCACCCCCTTACCGTGCTCGCCCCAGAGCAAGCCACCGTAACGCTGGGTCAACTGCGCCACACCGTCGGAAATCGGTCGTATCAGGGCTGCTTGGGCCGGGTCCTTCATGTCTAGCGCCGGGCGCACATGCAGTACCCCGGCATCGACGTGACCGAACATGCCGTACTGGAGGCCATAGCTGTCGAGCAAGGCTCGAAACTCGGCGATGTAATCAGCCAGTTGTTCGGGTGGCACCGCGGTATCTTCGACGAACGGTTGTGGCCGCACTTCGCCTTGAACATTGCCGAGCAAACCCACTGAACGCTTGCGCATGGCGTAAACACGGGTCACCGCTTCTTGGCCTTCGGCCAATGTGTGGCCCAGGCGCTCGACGACCTTGTCGTTCTGCAAGTGTTCAACGAATGCTCTCACCTGGGCATTAACTTCGACCGCGTCATCACCGCAGAACTCGACCAGGTTGATACCCAAGGTCGGGCGCGCAGGGTTTTCGGGGAAGTACGCTGAAACGCTGTGCCAGACAATGTCTTTCATCGCCAGCATCAGGACCTTGGAGTCCACCGTCTCGATCGACAACGGCTTGAGTTCGAGCAAGGCGCGTGCATCGCGCAGTGCATCCATAAAACTTGCGTAACGCACATTCACCAATACCGAGTACTTGGGAATCGGCAGCACTTTTAGCCTGGCTTCGACTACAAAACCCAGCGAACCTTCGGCGCCGCAAAGCACGCTATTGAGATTGAAGCGGCCTTGCTCATCGCGTAAGTGCGCCAGGTCATAGCCAGTCAAGCAGCGGTTGAGCTTTGGAAAACACGCGTCAATTAGCTCGGCCTTTTCGGCATTGATCTGACGGGCCGTGCGATACACCTCGCCGATGCGATCTTGGCGAATGCATTGACGCGTGAGTTCCTCATCGCTGATCGGCTGGGTGTTTAGCCGTTCACCGCCGAGCAACACGCTATCCAACTCGAGTACATGGTCGCGGGTCTTGCCATAGGTGCAACTGCCCTGGCCACTGGCGTCAGTGTTGATCATGCCGCCGATAGTGGCGCGATTGGACGTCGACAATTCCGGAGCGAAAAACAGACCGTGGGCCTTGAGCGCAGTATTGAGCTGATCCTTCACCACACCAGCCTGCACCCGCACCCAGCGCTCTTCGGTGTTGATCTCAAGAATCTTGTTCATGTGCCGCGACAGGTCGACAACAATACCGTCGGTCAATGACTGGCCATTAGTGCCGGTACCGCCTCCACGTGGAGTGAGCTTGATCTCGCGGAACGCGGGACTTGCCATCAACGCGGCAACACGCGCGACGTCGTCGGCATCCAGCGGGAACACCGCGGCCTGTGGCAAGCGCTGGTAAATAGAGTTGTCCGTGGCTAGCACCGTACGGCTGGCGTAGTCGGCACTGATCTGGCCACGGAAACCGTTATTGCGCAGGGCCTCCAGAAAAATCTGGTAATTGGTAGCGGTAACGGCCGGCAGGAGCTGGGCGATCATCAGGGATGCCTCTTATCATCGGAGCGTGAAGAAAACGATCGGGGAAACTTGCCAACGTCGCATAAGTGCTCCAGCCTCTTGTGCCGAGCCATACCAATGCTCCCGGTATCCAACGCCGTTCACAAACGGATAAAATTGTCGCTATCGATGACTTTTCTGAATGAATTACCGCCATCTGACCCCATCCATGTCTTTGCTGCTGGCTTTCGAGGCCGCCGCACGCCATGAAAGCTATACCCGCGCAGCCCAAGAACTGTCGCTCACCCAGAGTGCAGTCAGCCGTCAAGTCCAGGCACTGGAGCAACAATTGGGCCTGTCCCTGTTCCGCCGCGTGGGACGCCAGGTGCAACTGACTGATGTGGGGCACTTGTATCAACGCGAGATGAGCGACGCCCTGGGGCGTATTCGCAGTGCCACCTTGCAGGCACTTGCTTATCAGTCCGGCAGCGGGACCCTGCGCCTGGCCACCCTGCCGACGTTTGGTTCGAAATGGCTACTGCCGCGCCTGCAGAACTTCTACGCCACCAACCCTGGCATCTTGGTGCACATTCATTCACGTATTGAAGCCATCGACTTTGAAACCAGCCAGATCGATGCAGCCATCGGAGTCAGCAGCATTGATCTGCCAGGCCTGATCAGCCAACGCCTGCACACTGAACAACTGGTAGTGATTGCCAGCCCCTCGATAGCGGAACAGGTCAAGCAGTTGACGCCACAACAGATCAGCGAATATGTGCTGCTCAACGTTGCCAACAATCCGCATGCCTGGGGTGAATGGTTTTCCCACCACCACCTGCCCCATCGAACTATGCGCCTGGGACCAAGCTTTGAACTGACTTCGCATCTGATCCAAGCGGTACGCGCGGGGATCGGCATCGGATTGGTGCCGCAGATTCTGGTTGAAGAGGAATTACAGCAAGGCGAACTCATCAGCCCCGGGGAAAGCATCGCCAGCCAGCGTAGTTATTGCCTTATTTACCCACCGCGCAATGAAGCACTGCCATCTTTGCGGGCCTTTCGGCAGTGGTTGATGGCGCAAATCTGAGCTCCCAGCCACACACAAATCAACGTCGATGCATGAGTGGGCAGTACGTGAGATTATCTCACCGGTCGTTCTCCGCCGGATGTTGTTCCCACGGTGGGCAAGGCGACCAAGCCTCCACAAGCTTATCGATGAAGAGTCGAATTTTTGGGGAGAGGTGGCGCTTGCTAGGGTAGATCACCCGGATGGGCTCTGCTGCCTCTGCGTACTCCGCGAGCAATTGAACGAGCTTGCCGCTCCTCAAATCGTCGTTGACCACATAGGAAGGAAGAGTCGCGATACCCAGGCCAGCGACAGTTGACTGGTGCAATGACTCAGCACTGTCCATCTGCAGCCTTCCACCATGAGTAACAGACAAAGAGCGACCGCTTACCCGAAAATTCCAAGGCAGCAGTCTCCCGCCGCTCACGAAATGCAGGCACTGATGCTCGGATAAGTCTTCAGGCGTTTTAGGCTGGGCATGCTCAGCCAGATACTTGGGTGAAGCGCAGGTAATCATTTGTTGGTAGGCCACGGTACGCGTGAGCAACCGAGAGTCTTCCTTGGGAGGCCCGATACGCATGGCCAAATCAAACCCCTCATCGATCAGATCGACCAGCCTGTCGGAAAAGGTGACATCCACGCTCAAGGAGGGCCAATCCTTGAGACAGCACTCAATGTGCTGAAGGACATGAAGTCTGCCCAACGCAACCGGCAGGCTCATCCGCAGTCGTCCACTGGGTGTCGAACGACGAAACGCAAGGGCATCCTCCACGTCGTCCAGATCCTGAAGAACGCCCACACAGCGCTCATAAAGAACCTGGCCGTCATCAGTCATGCTCAAGCTACGCGTGGTGCGATTGAGTAACCGTACCTGTAAACGAGCCTCGAGCCTGACTATCGACTTCCCCACCGCAGAGCGAGTGAGGCCAAGTTGCTTGGCTGCCGCAGTGAAGCTTCCAGCGTTTACCGAGCTTACAAACGCTGCGATATCGTTCAGGTTGTGGAGTTCCATACGGCCTCTGTGGTCTCAACGTTCGGGCGGCTTAGCACCTGTTATGGGGAACCCTATTCCCCAATGCTAAGCATAGTATCTCAATTAGCTAATCCACTCCCAACGATCAATTGAGGTCACTATGAACACTAAAGTACAAGCTGCAGTCCAAACCTGGGCCAACAGCCTTAGCGATCTGGTACCCGTTCTAAAGGGAATCGATACCACCACAAAAATGAGCGACATCCGCGACTCTTACGCAAAAATGCTCGCGCAAAATCCAGCGCCAACTGGCGTCAAATTCGAAGCAGTCGACATGGGCGGCGTGCCAGGCACACTGGTTACCCCCGACGAGATCAAAACCGACGCTGTAGTGATGTACATCCATGGCGGCGCTTACATTGTTGGCCGTCCAGACGGCTACCACGGTATCGGCGGTAACTACGCAAAAATGCTCGGCGCTCGTGTGTACATGCCGGACTACCGCCTTGCCCCTGAGCCCTACCGACTGATCGTGCCACGTGACCTAGAGGGAGAAGACTGGTCGGAACTGCTGTCCAGCCAGCCATTCATTCGCTATGACCGATCATCCTTCGGCGGCAGACAGGTCGATCGTTTCCTGCGGCAGATGCATTTCACCTTGCAGGAGGTTTGCGAACTGGATGAACTGGAGGCCATCATCAAGCTGGTTGAAAAAGGTGTAGGCATAGCGCTGGTGCCACAGACGGAAACCCATCAGCAATGGCCCGCTGGTGTACGAGCGCTCGATTTGGGACAACACACCTTTCACCGTGATATCGGGCTGGTACATCGGTCTCGACAGAGTTTTACGGAGCCTGTGCGAATTTTGGCTCAGCTTATAAGTGACCAGGTAACAACAGTTTCTGAATAACAGCCTGGTGATTCTGGACTTTTGGGGAATTCACAACTGACTGGGACTTTACGGATTAGCAGCATCGAGTAGGAGGCGGATTCACATCCGCCGTCCTCTCACACCACCGTACGTACGGTTCCGTATACGGCGGTTCAGGTCATGCGGCTAAGCCGGTTTATCGTATCCAGTATTGAGATCAGACCAAGGCTGTCCCACAGTTTCTTCGGTAACGCCTGATTCATATGTGACGCCCCCGAGTTCCACCAACTGCCTCGACCATTGAACGCTGATTTACAGGCGCGGAACTCGCTGAGCCCTAGTCGCATCAAGTTGCGCGCTCTCGTAGAGGGCCGCTTCCATTGGCGCCACAGCACGCAGCGAAGTTTACGCCGCACCCAGCCATCCACTTCCTCAGGTGGCCGCTTGCTCTGGCTGAGCTTGAAGTAGCCAGACCAGCCGCGCAACACAGGATTTATTCGCTCGATGACGTAGGCCATTTTGCGACCCTGCGCTCCGCGTAGCAGCTCTCTGAGCCGGTCGCGCAAGCGACCCAGACTCATCGTCGCCACTCTCAACCTCGGCTGTTGATGCCAGCTCATCCCATAACCCAAGTAGTCACAGACCCAAGGCCGTGCCACGCGGCTCTTTTCCCGATTCAGCGTCAGATCAGACGTTGATTCAGGAAACACTCAACACTGGCCATCACTCGCTCGCCAGCACGACGACTGCACACATAAATGTTGGCGTCGTCGGCATAGCGCACGAAACGATGGCCCCGCCGTTCAAGCTCGTGATCGAGTTCGTTGAGCAGGACATTCGACAACAACGGCGACAGCGGGCCGCCTTGCGGCGTCCCCTCCTGTCGTCGGCTGGCGATACCGCCTGACATCGTTCCCGCTTCGAGGTAGCGGCGGATCAGTTTGAGCACACATTTGTCTTCGATTTGACGCGCTATGTGGCCATCAAAATGTCGTGGTTAACTCGGTCGAAGAACTTCTCAAGATCGAGTTCCACGCACCAACGGTGGCCCGCTGCCACGTGGCCGCGAGCTGTTTCGATGGCTTGATGCGCGCTTCTACCCGGACGAAAACCGTAGCTGTAGTCCGAGAACAGAGGGTCGAAGATCGGTGTGAGCTGTTGCAGCAGTGCCTGCTGGATCAAGCGATCTACGGTTACGACAATCTTGGCTCTACTACGCTGGGCGAACCTCCCAGCGTGCTGGTCAACATTGGTGCGATCGCATCCGTGCAGCGTTCCTATTTGCCCGACGCGCTGGCAAAGTTTCACCAACAGTGTCCGCAGTGCCGCACTCGTGTCATCCCGGGGCTTTCAATGGAGATGGTGAACCTCGTAGACGCGGGCGAAATCGACATGGCCGTCATCATACGCCCGCCCTTCTCCCTTCAAAGTGATCTGCGCTGGACGACGTTGGCGCTAGAGCCCTACCGACTGATCGTGCCACGCGATCTGGAAGGAGAAGACTGGTCGGAACTGCTATCCAGCCAGCCATTCATTCGATATGACCGATCATCCTTCGGCGGCAGACAGGTCGATCGTTTCCTGCGACAGATGCATTTCACATTGCGGGAGGTTTGCGAACTGGAGGCGCTTTCTTTCCCCGAGCTAAATCGTCTACCTGCTACGTTGGTCGTCAGTGGAATGTGAAGACCAACGCTCGATGCCGTTTCAAAAAGCAGTTATCCGGTATACGCATCTTCGCTAAGGCGTTTCACTGTGTGGTAACTCATGCGATTTAGGCGAACTTCAGTTGTACTGGTTTACCGAGTCCACAGCGGACTTCTTAAAGTGTGTCAATTGATAGGCAATCGCAAGCCATATGAACCACCCTGGCATGACCATCAAGGCAATACGCGTGTCAGGTCTAAGTGCTAGCAGACACAAAACAAAGCCTAGAAACGCTATCGAAAACCAAGCCATCGGCACACCGCCAGGCATCTTGTAGGTTGACTTAGCATGCAAATCTGGACGCTTTTTTCGATAGGCAATGTAAGAGGCAAGAATGGTCGACCATGTGAAAATCACCAGGATCGCCGACACCGTAGAGACAATGGTGAACGCGGTCATGACTTCTGGAACGATGAACAGCACCAGTACACCCACTAGCATCAATAGAGTCGTGAAAGCGAGGCTCCGCAGGGGTACGCTACTGCCCGAGAGGCGCCGAAAAATGCTTGGGGCATTGTCCTGATTCGCCAACCCGAACAGCATACGGCTGGATGAGAATACGCCACTGTTTGCCGATGAGGCAGCAGACGTCAACACCACAAAATTGACGATACCTGCCGCTGCTGGAAACCCTGCAATCAGAAACAGCTCAACAAAGGGGCTCTTGTTAGGAGAGACTTGCTGCCAGGATGTCACTGCAATGATGCAGGCCAGCGCAAGTACATAAAACAGAATAATCCTCAGTGGAATCGAGTTTATTGCTTTAGGCAGGTTTCTCTCCGGTGAGCGGGTTTCTGCGGCAGCCATGCCGATCAGTTCGGTACCGGCGAATGAGAAAATGGCCATTTGAAAACCGGCGAAGAATCCGAACAGTCCGTTAGGGAATGCTGCCTGTTTGTCCAGCAAATGACTCAGCGATGCAGTGACACCCGTGGGAGAGACAAAGGAGCTGGCAATCAAAACCATGCTCACGACAATCAGTGTGATCACGGCAATGATCTTGATGATTGCGAACCAGAATTCCACTTCACCGAAGAGCCTGACGGTCAGGACATTCAAGGCAAATAACGTCACCAGCATACCGATGGCCGGTACCCAGGCAGGTACATCTGGAAACCAATACTGAAAGAAGCCACCAACCACCACCGCATCGCCGACTACGGCGACGCTCCAGCTCAGCCAGTACGACCAGCCAAGGAAGAACGCCGCGCGAGGGCTAAGGTAGGCTCCGGCAAAATCCGCGAAACTTTTGAAGTTCAAATTGGAGAGTAACAATTCGCCCATGGCACGCATGACGAAGTAGACAAACATCCCAATAATCATATAGATGAGGATGATCGATGTACCGGAGAGTGCAATGATCTTCCCGGAGCCCATGAAAAGCCCTGTACCGATTGCTCCCCCCATGGCCATTAATTGAATGTGACGATTGCTTAGAGTGCGCTGCAGAGCGGGATTTTCAACCCGTTCGGACGGAGTCGATTTCATCGCAAAACCTCTTGATTTTATGTTTTTGAGTTTTGGCAGAAAAATGGGTGTGTAGCGTTCTTGTTTGAGATGCAACGGCTACTGACGGTTTTGGTTTTCAGGCTGGAAAGCGTCTTGCGAGTAGCCCCCTAAACAACTAGCTCAGGGGGTGTCGTCAGTGGCTTTCAACTCACCGTGCGAAGGCGCGAAGGAACGATGCTTTGCTGCTGATCAAGCAGTTGATAGAGGTTTTTAATATTGCTGGGCGTAGGCACAAGATGGATGCGCTCGCCTATTGCATGCTGCAGTGCCAAGTCATGCACGTAACGCAGTGATGAGAAGTCTTCCAAGGCAAAGCCCACTGAATCGAAAACAGTAACCTGAGTGTCGTTCTCTCGGCCTCGAACTTCGCCCTGTGCAATCCGGAAAAACTCTACGACAGGAGAGTCAGACTCTAGCTGTTGAATATCCCCCTCAATACGGGTTTGAGGTTCAAACTCCACAACCACACGAGCATTGCGCAGGATATCTGCGTGCAGTTCAGTTTTCCCTGGGCAGTCACCGCCTACGGCATTGATGTGCATGCCTGGCTCAATCATGTCTGGAGTCAGAATCGTTGCATAAGCCTTGTCTGCGGTAACTGTAGTTACGATATGTGCGCCTTTTACAGCCTCCTGAACCGAGTCCGCCAGAATCACCTCAATGTCCGGAAACGCGGCCAGGTTTTGCTTCAGCTTGAGTGAAGCGTCGCGATCAATATCGAAAATGCGAATTTCCTTGATGCCAAGCATTTCGTGAAAAGCTAGAACCTGAAATTCGCTTTGAGCGCCATTACCGATGATCGCCATCGAGCTTGCGTCTGGACGTACCAAGGCTTTTGCGACCAGCGCGGAGGTCGCTGCCGTCCGGACGGCGGTGGTCAGCGTTAGCTCGCTGAGCAAGGTCGGATACCCGGTATGAACGTCGGCAAGAAGACCAAAAGCCATAACGGTCAGCAAGTTGCTCTGACCGTTGTCCGGATGACCATTTACGTATTTGAAAGAGTATTGCTGGCCATCGTCAGTTGGCATCAATTCAATGACACCGTTGGCTGAGTGATTGGCCGTGCGCGGAGACTTGTCAAATTCCGACCAGCGCAAATAGTCCGCTTCGATGTAAGAAGCCATCTCCCGTAGCGCGCGGCGAATTCCAACAGTGGCGAAGAGGCGTGCGACATGATCGACATCTATAAAAAGAGTCATATTTTTTTCTCCGATTCATTAGTTGAAACGCTGCTGGACTGAGGTGAACTCAGGAGCGTTTACTTTCGTAGCCATGCAGTACGTTGACGGCATTGATCCCGATTTCGTCGACCATGTAGCCACCCTCCATGACGAATAAAGTGGGGCAGCCGACGCTCGCGATCAGCTCACCGATGCCGATAAAGTCTTCACTTTCGAGTAAGAAATGACTGATGGGGTCGTCCTTGAACGTGTCGACTCCCAGCGAAATAACGAGCACTTCAGGCGCGAATTGCTGCAGCTTTTTGCAGGCGTTGAGTAAGGCACTGCGGTAACTATCCCAGGTGGTATTTTTTGGCAGCGGATAGTTCAGGTTGTAGCCTTCGCCTTGCCCAGCGCCGACCTCTTGGCCGAAGCCTGAATAGTACGGATAGGACACTGCAGGCTCACCGTGCAGAGAGACAAACATCACATCGTTTCGGTTGTAGAAAATGTTCTGCGTGCCATTGCCGTGATGGAAGTCGACGTCCAGAACCGCGACACGCTTTGCACCTTGGGTTATAGCCTGTTGTGCGGCAATGGCAGCGTTGTTCAGGTAGCAATAGCCGCCCATGTATTCCCGCGCTGCGTGATGGCCAGGTGGGCGGCACAAAGCGAAGGCACTGTCGTGGCCTTCATCAATCAAAGCCAGTCCGGTCAAGGCAATATCGGCGCTGGTTTTTACTGCTTGCCAAGTGGTTGCAGTGATTGGGGAGCCTGCGTCCATGGCATAGAACCCTAACTTGCCATCGATAAAGCTCGGCACCTGGTCGTTGGATAAATCGCGTACTGGCCACACCAACGGCAATGCATCGTGAGTACGCCCTGTAGCGCTCCACTGAGACCAAGCGCTTTCCAGGAAAGCCACGTAACGCTCGCTGTGCGCGTTGACGTAGCATGAGCGGTCGAATGCGCGGGGCTCTACTATCTGGCCGAGGCGTACCTGCTTGACGCGTTTATGAACAGTATCTGCACGACTGGGCTGTTCAAACGATGGTTTGAGCACACCATCTTTCAATTCTGTGCCGTGGTGAAGGCGGTGTGAATCACTGAAGACTGTAAACATTCTGCGCATCCTTTGATGTGAACCAGTGGAATTATTTTGTTCTGGTATGGATGCTTCTTCTTTGCTTTTTTGTCATGATCTAGCTGTTTTTTCGGGCGGTTTGACTCAGGAAATGCGAAATGCAGAAAAAAACACCCAACCGCATCAGTCTTGATGAAACTGATCTAGCGATTCTCACGCTTTTGCAGGAGGACGCCAGTATTTCCAACGCGATGCTGAGTGAGCGCTTATCTTTGAGCCTTACCCCTTGTTGGAGACGGCGTAAGAGGATGGAGGAAGCTGGTGTGATAAAGGGCTACCAGGCAAACCTTGATCGAAGAATGCTGGGGCTCGACATCATGGCTTTTGTGCATATCCGTTTTTCAACGCATGCTGATCACGCCCCCGACGCCTTCGAGGCGGTGATTGCGCAATTGCCTGAAGTGTTGTCCTGCCACAAGATCACCGGTGATTCCGATTACGTACTGCAAGTGCTCGCAGAAGATCTGGATAGCTACAGTGAATTTATCGAGCAGGTACTTAGGCGCCAGGTAGGCATTGCCTCCATACAGTCCAGTCTTGCTTTGCGTGAAATCAAAACTATCAGTCGGATTGCGATACCCAAACCATTCAAGGTTTGAGCCAGAGATAGGTTTTGAATGACCAAGAGGATAGTTTATTGCAATGCATCACTTTAAACTTGCGCACCCTTATATATCTAACTTATACAAAATACAAAAGGATAGCGCGTCATGGATACGCACTATCTATATGTAGTCATCTCCGCGAGCATCCTGGCAACTATATATTCACAGATTATTTAAATCTTTAGATCAGTGCTGATTTTCTTCGCTTCCAAGTTGACTACTCAAAGCATCGCAGCTTTCCGACCAAGACTTCAGCCACTCCAGCATATCCGGCGACTGCTCAGGTAAACCCAATTCCCGAACAAACTCACTTGGCGAAATATCACCCCTCGCCGAACGAAATAGCCCCCTCATTACGACATAACCCACCACCCTACCGTTACTCACAAATCGATGTTCCATGAAGCTCAATGACTCATTGGCTGGAATTTCCAGTGGACGTGTGTTCAGCCACTACTACCGAAAGATGCTTTCACTGGCGCTTCTCGAAGCGGAGTGGGCAAAGGTTGGTGACACGGTAGAGGTACTCTGGGGATCGCCTGGAACCAGGCAGAAACGGATTAAGGCAACTGTTGCTCGCTATCCGTATCTCGACTTGCCTAAGAACAGCAAAATCGATACGCACGAATTGCCTTAGCATTGGCCACCCTAAACCTATGGCAGGTACGGCGTGATGAAAGCCCAAGCTCATCCACCGTACGGCTCTATATCAATGCGGCAGCTCGCTCATAACGTCAGACCTATAGCTATTACCACCGGTAGAGTGAAGGCTGATAGCACTGTCTGAATGGCGACAATGTTTGACATCAACGGTGCATCGCCTCCCAATTGCCTGGCCATCACGTAGGACGAGGATGCTGTAGGAAGTGATTGAAATATCACCGCCACCAATGCCGCTTGCCCGCCAAAACCCAATGCCCGACAAGCACCGTAAGTCGCCAAAGGCATCACGAAAAACTTGAAGACAGACGAAAAAACTATTGGGCGAACCTGCAGCTTGATTGACTCCACACTCAAGGCTGCGCCTACACACAACAACCCCAGTGGCGAGTCGGCTTGCCCCAACGATTTTATCATCGGTGCAAGGTAGTCAGGCAGAGAGAGCCCACTGAGGTATGCGGCTACCCCGAGCAAGCACGAAACCAGCAGCGGATTGGTAGCGATAGACTTCGCGATGGATTTGATAGAACTGTTTGAGTGGGCATGCTTTGCGAAAACCAGAACGCAGAGGATGTTAACGGTCGGAACGATGACGGCATTAGCAACAGCGGCCATGGCCACACCCGTGCTCCCGAAAAGTCCGGCAGCGACGGTCACGCCTATAAAGTTGTTGAACCTGACTCCGCCCTGAAAAACAGATGTGAATGCCGGGCCATCCTTGGCCACTCGATTGCGAAACACATACAGCAAGAGTGCGCTCAAGCCTGTGGATAGCAGCAGAACCCAAATCATCTCTCGTACGGGGACATCTTTTAAGTCAGCCGTCGCCAGGCTGTAGAAAAACAGCGAGGGGAGCAGAACGTAGTAACCGATTCTTTCTGCCCCCTGCCAGTAGCTATCAGCGACGAACCCCTTAGCTTTGAGCGCATAGCCCAAAGCGATCAACAAAATGATCGGGGAGGTGGTTGAAAGGACGAGAGCTATCATTTATGCGCTTTCGCAATAAAATCCACGATGCGTTTGCAGCCCTCTATTAAGTCTTTTTCCTCGGTAGCAAATGAAAGGCGGATGGCATCCCGCACGCCGAAAGCAGATCCTGGCACGACGGCCACGTTGTAATCCTCAAGCAAAACGTTGGCAGCGGTATCGCCATCGTTCTGAGCACCAATGAGCTTAGGGAACAGGTAAAAAGCGCCGTCTGGTCTGTTTACTGCCAACAGGGTCGACGACTTCAGGATCGACAGTGCTGCATCCCTTCGTTGACGGTAAATCTCATTACGCACCTTCAGGCACTCTTGGGGGCCGTTCAATGCAACCGCCGCAGCGATCTGGCTCAGGCTGGCAGTCTGCGTGCAGTTCTGGGACTGGATGGCGATCATATTCTTGATCAAAGATCTTGGCCCAGCGCCCCAGCCAACCCTCCATCCCGTCATGGCGTAGGCTTTCGAGACGCCATCTACTGTCAGGATTCGATCTCTGAGATGGGGAACGACTGAGATTAGAGATTGAAAGGGTTGAGTTCCTTCAGGGAAATGGATGTGAGCATAAATATCGTCAGACATGATCATGACGTGAGGGTGCTTGATGAGCACATCACCCAATGCTTCAAGATCAGCAGCGCTGTAAGTCACGCCGCTTGGGTTGCCAGGTGCGTTGATAATCAACCAGCGAGTTCGTGGAGTAATTGCTGCTTTCAGCTGTTCCGGGCTCAGACGAAATTTATTCATGAGAGGACAGTTGATTATGATTGGCTTGCCGCCACAGGCAGCGACCATGTCAGGGTATGACGCCCAGTAGGGAGCAGGAATAATGACTTCGTCGCCTGGTTCGATGGATGCCAGAAACGCGTTAAAGATAATTTGTTTGGCGCCGCATCCCACTGCAATTTCGTCGTCGCCATAGGCCAGGCCTCGATCACGCTCAAAAGCATTTCTAATCGCATTGCGTAACTCTGGTATGCCATTAGCGGGCGAGTATCCCAAGGTACGCGCATCGAGTGCGGCATGAGCCGCAGCAATTACGTGACGCGGAGCGGTGAAGTCTGGTTCGCCCAGTGTCAGGTCGATGACATGATGCCCTGCTGCTTTTCGGTCAGCTGCGCGCTTGGCCATGGCCAAGATAGGGGACGGGGGAGGAAGTACGATGCTCATGGGGTACACCTTGTCTGAAGTTACAGACAGGGTATGTAGTGGTCTAATGATTCCGGACACCCATTTAGGCGAGAATGCTCGCCAGATCG
>JAZKIA010000113.1:0-9338 GCA_040385125.1 Pseudomonadota bacterium
CGGGAATGGTGCAGTCGATGGCGGTCAGCGGGATAAACGGGGAAGACGTCATGAGTGAAGCTCCTTGTTACGGATTGGAGCCACACACTTTCGTCGCCAAACAAAAGCAGGTGGCCGCTGTACGCGGGTTGGCGAACCGGTAGAACAAGGAATACCGGCAGACCCGAAGATCTCCCACGCACAGCTGCCATAAAGCATCGCGATGCAAAATACACGCTCTGCCATATATCACAACAACTACACGCAACCTCTGTTCAAATTCCAAGTCGCCAAACCCGGTCGCCCTGAGGCGAGCGCTGACTATAGGCGTCGCGCAGTCGCCGCAGCAATGGACAACCCTGTGCGAAACATCCCGAAAAGCCGTGGGGCTACCGCGAACGAGGCGCTTGCATCGAAGCCAGCCGCCATCAGAAGTAGATCGACCTGGCTCAGTCGCTGAACCTGTACATCGCTGGCGCTTCGGGCAAGAAACTGGACGTGACCTACCGCATGGCTTGGTACCGTGGCCTGAAAACCACTTACTACCTCCGTCCCTTGGCCGCGACCAGCACCGAGAAGTCCACCGTTAACACGGGCAAGCTCAACGCAGTATCGAGCGGAAAAAACAGTGAACGCGCATGCTTGGGCTACCCTCCTCGCTAGGTACTTGGCCCATGCCCAACGACAGGAACGAGCATGAACATCATTAATGCCACATTGCGTAAAACCCCAGGTTTGCACACCGTCACATGCGAAGGCGAACGCATCAGCGCTATCACGTTGCAAGCTGGCACCGTGGCATCACAGGCCGATGATATCGACGCCCAAGGCCAGTTACTGATCGCGCCGCTGGTGGAGCCGCACATTCATCTGGATGCCGTGCTAACCGCCGGCCAACCCGAGTGGAACCTCAGCGGTACGCTGTTCGAAGGGATTGAGCGCTGGGCCCAGCGCAAAGAGACCATCACCCTTGAAGACACCAAACAGCGCGCTCATGCCGCCATTCGGATGCTGGCTGAACACGGCATTCAGCACGTGCGCACCCATGTCGATGTGACCGACCCAACACTGGGCGCGCTCAAGGCGTTGCTGGAAGTCCGTGAAGAAACTCGCCATCTGATTGACCTGCAAATTGTCGCCTTCCCCCAGGAGGGTATCGAGTCCTACGCTGGCGGGCGCGAGTTGATGACCCGTGCAATAGACATGGGCGCCGACGTGGTGGGCGGGATTCCGCACTTTGAAAACACTCGCGAGCAAGGTGTCAGCTCTATCAAGTTCCTGATGGACCTGGCCGAACGCACCGGCTGCCTGGTGGATGTGCACTGCGACGAAACCGACGACCCGCATTCGCGCTTTCTTGAGGTGCTGGCCGAAGAGGCACGGGTACGCGGCATGGGTAGCCGGGTCACCGCCAGTCACACCACGGCCATGGGCTCTTACGACAATGCCTACTGTTCCAAGCTGTTTCGCCTGCTCAAGGCTTCGGCGATCAACTTTGTCTCGTGCCCGACCGAAAGCATTCACTTGCAAGGGCGTTTTGACAGCTTCCCTAAACGCCGGGGCGTAACCCGCGTCGCCGAGCTGGATCGCGCCGGGCTCAACGTCTGCTTTGGTCAGGACTCGATCAAGGACCCGTGGTATCCGCTGGGTAACGGTAATATCTTGCGGGTACTGGATGCCGGTCTGCACATCTGCCACATGATGGGCTTTGAAGACCTGGCGCGCAGCCTGGATCTGGTCACCGACAACAGCGCCCGCACCCTCAACCTTGGCGAGCGCTATGGCATCGCGGTTGGGCGTCCGGCTAACCTGGTGGTGCTCGATGCAGACAGCGATTACGAGGCCGTGCGCCGTCAAGCCAAGGCCCGGGTGTCGATCCGCGCGGGCAAGGTGCTGATGACCCGCGTGCCGGAGCAGGTACAGTTCCTGGAGGCGGTGCCCTGTAGCCGCTGACGAGGCAGCGGCTACAGATCAAGAATATCCCCCGAGTACGGCGCACCGATGCGATGAGCAAAGCCCATGTCGGCGTCAAATTCGGCCATTGTCTGCCCCTTGGGGGCCATAGCCAGTTGTACGACTCGGGTATTTTCAGTGTGGGCCAGCCAACGCTCCACGTTCTCGGTCAGGCGCTCAAGGTCTGCGGCGTGATGGCCGTAGACGTCGCCCGCTTGCAGCTCTCTATAACTCAGGCGGCGCAGGCGGTCACGGGTCATGCGTATTTTGGATGCCTCCAGAATCATCGACTGAAAGACCCGCTCGGTGGCGCGCACATACTGATCCGGATCTCGGTCCAGCAGCCTGCGCCGCGCGGTTATCTGCACCTCGATGCGCGTCAGAATATCCTCCATCCTCTCCAGCTCAAGCCCCGTCACCCGCGAGCGATTGGCCGCCAGCGCCTCTTGCCAGCGGCGTAATGCTGCCCAGCTGTTAGGCACATAACCGCTGGCCATAGAGTGATCGCCGTTCTCCAGCATCTGCTGGAAAAACCCGTCCCGCTTGGGCAGCCCTTCGTACTGCTCAAGGGCCACGGTACAGGCTGCGTGCTGGGTCAGGGTGTCACAGTCGGGTGCCCACAAAATATGTGACACCTCTCCCGCACCGAAATCCACCGGCATAAAGTGCTGCAACTGCCCGTGGTGGGAATATGGCTCACCGTCCAGATTGATCATACGGGCCAAAAACACCGCGTACGCGATGGGCACACTGCTAAAGCGCACCCCGGCACCGAACCCGAATTCGGCGGGTTTGAGCTTCATCCAGGTCGCCGGCAGACTGGGCACCGGGTCGTTGTGATTGACCATGCGGTGATGCACCAACGGCTTCGCGGCGTCGACAAAGGTTGCATCCGCCGCACGCGGAGCGCCGTAGGTGTAGAGAATGATGTCGTAAGTAAAGCCGGGTCTGCGGCGCAGTATCTCTGAGAGTAAAAAGGCAATAGCTCCGCCTAGGCTATGACCACAGATCATCAGCTTTTGGCCGGTGTGAAATTTATCGAGGTATTTGTATACAAAGTCATAGGCCTGCTGGGCCGCTTGGTAAAATCCGCGATGCACCGCACCTACCCCTTCCTCAAACGGTACTTGAAAGGCATTAATATCTCGCAGCGCATCCGGCCCCATCTCACTGGTGCCGCGCACGGCAATCAAGATGACTTCGTCGTTATGGGTGGCGAAGGCTTGGGTGTTCGTATCAACAATTTGGCCACGATCATCTAGAAAGTGGACTTTGATCGGGCTCTCCTGATCCGGGCCTATCTGAGGCTTATTCTGTAGATACAACTCAGGGTCGAACGGCATGATCTCCAATCGCTTTGAGTAAGCCACATCTTCATACAGCGGGTAATAAGCCTCTTTTTGCCCGGCATCTACGCGCCAGAGTTCCTTGAACTTGGCCAGTGCATCGCCAAACCAGTTACCCGAACTGGGCGCTTGCGTAAAGCGGACATACGGCAGGTAGATTGGATGCTCCGCAGGCGCTTGGCCAAACGGGCAATAACTCAATGTCGCCATCAGTGCCAACTGATACAGGTTCAGCGCGCAAAACTTCGGGTCCGTGGAGAGCATTGGCCGTAACGCCCGCAATGGTCGTACTTGCAACACCGTGTGCCGGTCACTTTCCATGCACACACCGCGCAGGCCATGCTTGCCCATTACCTGCCGGGCGCCCTTGCACGGCGCAAAGTAACGCTCCACCTCGGACGGCAAATGCGACACATGCTCCACCAGATCGCGAACTTCAAGCTGGTAGTAGCCCGTATTAGGGCGCAGAAGCACCGGATTGTGCTGAGTGCGGCTGCCATCTTTATTGATATGACGAGTTTGTTCGGCCCTGACTTGTAGCTCGGTAATTTTTAGCGGGTAGGCGTCGCGAGTCATTAATGTACTGTAGTAATCATTGATGCCTTGATACGGCGAGTTGATTATCAGTGCTATCGGACCTGCGCAGTGATTGGTTACACGGCCAATTCCGGCAGCATCCAGAAACCCACGGTAGGTTAACCCTTCGCAATCAACCACTTCATACGCCAACCTGGCATAAGGCTCACCAGCACCTGACTCATCAACCAACTGAAAGCTTGAATGTTTGCCTTGCACCGGGCAGGTTAACATCCGCCCCTTAAGGTTTATATTTTTAGCGCTTGCAGAACTCATAATCTTTCACCCCATCTTATTCTGTACAGCCTGGATAAATAGTGCACTGCCTGCCATCGACCATTAAGAAATGACTGAAGTCTTTGTGATTCCCTCGGCAAAAAGCATACGGATCTTCAAAACCCTTCCCCATGCACCGCTTCCAACCATTTGGAACTTTCACCCACGTATCGTCCATCGAGGGGCTTTCTTCTTCGGATAATAAAATTTTCATTTCAATCGTCTTGCCCGGTAGTTGATCCAGGGTATACCCGGCTACAGGGCGGCCTGGGGTAGAAGGGCGACCTATATTGATATCTTTGCAATTGAGTAACTTTATAATTCGCCGCCTCCCCCCGGATGTTTTAAATGTCCATCCGCACTCCCCAAAGAAAACGGTTTTGTCGACGATATCGAAGTATTCCCTATCGCTCTCATCTTGCAGTTTCTCAAGAATAACCAGCTGTGCAGTCGTAGCCCCAAAATCGCCACGATCACTTCCATACTTTGCAAATATATCCAACTTAACGTTGTACACCACCAACGAACACCCTTTGCGGGTTCGACGAATCTCAATTTCCGAATCAGGTTTGTACTCTTCCCTCCACCAATAGTTAAAAACGGGGGCCTTGTTATCCATCATCGCCACCTTGCACGTCTCCCCCGGCGCAGGCACGTAATACACCACTGCCTTGTATTTAAAGCCCTCTGGCATATCCACGGTAAAGGTGAAGGTGTTGGGCTCTTTTAAATACCAGCCGGCACCCAATACACACACCGCCAACACCCAACCAACAATTACCCGTTTCATAGCGGCCCCTCGCCCGCCCAGTACTTCGTCGCGTGGAGGACTCGTTCGAAATGTGCGTCAGGGGTTTCGTCAGGGCGTGGGTGCCATTGCACTGGCAGTTCGAAACCCGGGGTTTGCAAGCTGTGGGTCAGGAGAAATTCCAGCTGTTCGGGGGTGTTCCAGCCCCAGGCATCGGCGTGCTGGCGTTGCTCGCTGATCCACTCCCAAGCCTGGCATTGAGCAGCCAGTTGCAGGTAGGCGTGCTGGTGCTGTGCCAATAAATAACGGTGTGCGTTAGTTTCTCGAAGGTGCGCCCGTATGCTCTGAGGCGTGGGTACTTGTAGCCATTGGGGTTCGTCCGGCATGGGGTATTCGCCAGGCGCCGGGTTGGCGATGACGGCCCAGTGCTCGCCCTGCCAGTAGCACACACTGATCGCTGGCCCCAGATAGGTCGGGAGCGCGTCGACTGACAGGTACTCAAACGCTCGGCTCAATACGCGGTTGTCGTGGAAGCGGTACATCGCCAGGTTAGGTCGAGTGCCGACCAGGCATCGCTCGCGCCAGTGCTGCAGCAGAGCGGGCAGTTCGCCGGGCGCAATGCTGGCCAGCCAGCCCCAGTTGCGTTCGGGGGCCTGCAGCAGTGCGCACACGTGTTCGGTGTCGGCGCTGTCGATCACAATCAGGTACGGCCCGGCATTGGCCAGTTTGGCCGCCGGGGTTTGCTGGTAGACGCCCGCATAGCGGTCGTGGGCGCGGCCATTGAGTAGCGTTTGGCGGGCCTCCATTTCGCTCAAGGAGTCCAGTATCAAACACAGTTCATGACCTTGATGACGTTGCTCGTCTATCCATTGGCGAGGTAATGGCGGGTTCATGGCGTAGCTCCTCATATATAGAAGAGAACGCTAATGGATGGACTCAACAGCGGATGTAGGTGGTTTCTCTAATTTTTATAAGAAGCAGATAGATCACTATCCGCCATTTCAAAAACAGCCCACGAAAAAGCAAAAAGCCCTGGCACACAAACGTGTGCCAGGGCTTTTTGAGTGCCACACCAGTATCAGGCCATCTGAATAATGGTCTGCATGATGGTGCTTTGGGTCGAGATGGTTTTGGCGTTGGCCTGGTAGTTGCTCTGCGCCTTGATCAAATCAACCAGTTCGCTGGTCAGGTTGACGTTGGAGTCTTCCAGCGAGTTGGAGACGATGGCACCCAACGAACCCACTTTCGGAGCGTCGAAGCCCGCCTCGCCCGAGGCGAAGGTTTCTTTCCAGGACGTGCCACCCGCTGGCTGCAACCCTTGCTCGTTGGTGAAGCTGGCCAGGGAAATCTGGCCAATGGCACGGCTTTGATTGTTGCTGAAGCTGGCGAACAACACGCCCGAACCGTCGATGCTCAGATTGTTGATCTGGCCGGTGGCGTAACCATCCTGAGTCGGCGGGTTACGCGAGGTGTCGGTGTTGTATTGGGTGGTCTTGGTCATGTTGATGGCGATGCCGCCGGGATTGGCATTTGCGCCATTGGGCACCCACTCATCGTTAACCAAGGCACCTGGCGTCCAGTCAGCTACGGTCAGGGTGTTGCCTTGGTCCTCTTCGCCAGGGGTGGCCACGCGGGTCAGCGCACCGCTCGCGTCAAACACCATGGTCGAGGCGACCGGAGCCTTGCTGCCTTCGCCGGCGGCCGCAGTGCCATCCGGGTTGCGTCCGTCGATCAGGGTGTAGGTACTCCACGTATTGGAGCCGGTCTTGACCATGTACTGGTCCATCGGATGCGGGTTGCCCTGGGTATCGTAGACCGTGGTGCTGAATTTCTTGCTGTAGCTCTCGGCTTTATCCGGATCAAAGGGATTCACAACCTGATCAACCACGTCTGAGTTGGAGTTCAGGTTGATCGTTGAGTCCACCTTGCCGCTCGCCCTGGGTGCCAAGTTCGAGGTGTCGATGCGCAGGTCAGTCAACGGGCCGTTGTTGAGGACATTGCCGTCAGCGTCCACGCCATAACCCTGCAAACGCGCAGTGCCATCGGTGTTGGTCACGTAGCCGTCTTTATCGGCCTTGAAGGTGCCAGCACGGGTGTAGCTCAGGGCGCCGTTGTCGCTCAGCACGAAAAAGCCGCTGCCTTGAACCCCCATGTCCAGCAAATTGCCGGTGTTGTTGATCGCACCCTGGCTGAAGTTTTGCGACACGTTGGCCAGGTTCACCCCACTGCCGATGGTCTTGCTGCCGACACCCAGTTTGCTGGCCGAGTAAACATCGGCGAACTCTGCACGGGAAGCTTTGAAACCCGTGGTCGCAACGTTGGCGATGTTATTGCCGGTAACGTCGAGTTGTTTGTTCGCCGCATAGAGGCCGCTAAGACCGATATTGAATGACATGTTTTTCTCCTGGAGGCGTTAAAGGCCGATGGTCTGGACTTTGGACATACCAATGCTGCCCAAGCCTGCGAGGTTGAGCATGATTTCGCCGCCGGTCTTGCTCAGGGTCACGCTGTTAACGGTGGCTGGCAGGTAGGTGGTGAGCGCCGTGGTGCCCGTGTCGGTTTTGCTCGATGCGGTAAAGGTGTAACTGCCCTTGTCCAGCAGCAGTCCATCGTCGTCTTTACCGTCCCAGGTGAAGTCTGCATTACCGGCTTTCTGAGTGCCCATGTCGATGGTTCTGACTACTTCACCGTCTGCATCGGTAATGGTGATGACGGGCTTGGAGTCTGCATCCTTGACCACCACGGTGCCGCTAAAGGGCTTCTCACTCGCGGGGTCGACATAGGCTTCGCTGGTTTGCACGATCACCGAGCGTCCGACCAGCGAAGACGCCTGCAACGCTTGCGAGGACTGGAAGTTGCCGGAAAGGGCGTTCACCGTGTCGTTCAGGGTGGTGATGCCTTCCAGGCTGCTGAACTGCGCCAACTGTGCGACAAACGCGGTGTTGTCTTGCGGGTCCAGCGGGTTCTGGTTTTTCAGCTGGGTGACCAGCAATTGCAGGAACGCATCCTTGCCCAATGCAGAACTGCCGGAAGCAGCCTTGGACACATCCCCAAGGCTGTTATCCGTGGTCCTGGTCTGGCCAGCCGAGTTGGCAAGCACCTGATTGAGGGTCAGACCACTGGTGGTATCGGTCACACTCATTTGTGTCGCCCCTTATCACTGACCGAGGGTCAGGACCTTCTGCATCATGGTTTTGGCGGTGTTCATCATTTCGGCGTTGGTCTGGAACGAGCGACTGGCGGAAATCATGTCAGCCATTTCTTCAACCACATTGACGTTGGGGTAGTACACATACCCCTTGGCGTCGGCAGAAGGATGGCTGGGCTCGTAACGGGCTTCGAGGTTGCTTTGGTCTTCGACCACGCCCAGTACTTGTACGCCTTGACCGGCGCCGTCCTGGTTTTGAAACAGCGAATCGCCGGTGCCGTTTTGCGCGCCCTGGAACATGGTGGCGAACACCGGGTGACGGGCGCGGTAGGTCTGGTCGATGCTCGACGAGACGGTCTCGGCGTTGGCGATGTTACTGGCGACGGTGTTCAGGCGCGTGGTCTGAGCACTCATGCCGCTACCGGCAATATTGAACACATTGGCTAGAGACATGAATTACTCCCCGCGCAGGGCTGACATCAGCCCCTTGAATTTGCTGTTGAGCAGGGTAAAGCTGGCCTGGAAGTTGACCGCATTCTCTGCGTAGTTCGATTGTTCCAACTGAGCGTCGACGGTGTTTTGGTCGATCGAGGGTTGCATCGGCGTGCGGTACAGCAACGACTCATCGCCACTGCTCAGGCCCTGGGCTTCGATATGGCGCGTGTTGGTCTGGTTCAAGGCAAAGGTGGCGTTCTGGTTCTTGTCGTTCTGCGCAGCCAGCACAGACGCGAAATCCAGATCCCGAGCTTTGTAGTTCGGGGTGTCCGCGTTGGCGATATTGTTCGCCAGCACTTCGGCTCGCTGGGCACGAAAGCCCAAGGCTTGCTCATGGATACCGAGCGCTTTATCGAAGCTGATGCTCATGTCGGAAAACCTATGTGGGCTGACCTGAAAAATGGGTTCAGGTTTTACATAGGATGATTAGAGCAAGCACCGTGCCAGCTTTTGCAGCGCCGCCATTCAAGGCTTTGCGCAGGAAACGGCAGCAGGACTGCCAGAAAAGCGGCAATGGCTGTCCGCTGACTGCCGCTTTTCTGCCGCTTTTAACCAACGGTATCTGTAGGAGTCGAGCTTGCTCGCGATGGTATCACTGCGTTTTTTGCAGACAGATCGCGCCGCCTGGATCGCGAGCAAGCTCGCTCCTACAAAAATGTTGAGGCCACCCCACCCCTGTGCATCACTGCGTTTTTGCAGACAGATCGCACCGAATGTTGAGGCCACTGAACCCCTGTAGGAGTCGAGCTTGCTCGCGATGGCATCACTGCGTTTTTTGCAGACAGATCGCGCCGCCTGGATCGCGAGCAAGCTCGCT
>JAZKIA010000113.1:9438-13979 GCA_040385125.1 Pseudomonadota bacterium
CCTACAGAGGGCGGGGTCATTATTTCGCCTGGTAGATGATCCCTGGGCTGCACTGGACCATCTGGTAGTGGTCCGGCAAACCATTGAGCGCTTCGGATGCACCCAAAAACAGGTAACCACCCGGTTTCAAGGTGCTGTGAATCCGCAGCAGAATGTCTTTCTTCACTTCAGCCGAGAAGTAGATCAACACGTTGCGGCAGAACACGATGTCGAATTTGCCAAACCCGGCGTAGCTGTCCAGCAGGTTGAAGGAGCGAAATTCAACGCGGTTCTTGATCGGCGCCTTGAGCACCCAGCGGCCGGGACCCTTGGGGTCGAAGTAGCGCTGCAGGCGCTCCTGCGACAGACCGCGACCAATCGCCAGGTTGTCGTATTCGCCGGTTTTGCAGGTATTGAGCATCGAAGCAGAGAGGTCGGTGGCGACAATTTGCACCCCCATCTTCAACTGACCCAGGTTGCTGCGTTCAAACTCGTCAATGGTCATCGACAGCGAGAACGGCTCCTGGCCGGAAGAACAGGCCGCCGACCAGATACGCAAACGCTGCCCCGGGTTCGCCTTGATTTGTTCGGGCAGTACCTTGTTCTTCAACACTTCAAAGGGATAGGTGTCGCGAAACCACAGGGTTTCGTTAGTCGTCATGGCATCGACCACCTGCTCACGCAGCCCACTGCGCGGCTGGCTCTGGATGCGCTGGATCAGCTCCCCCAGCGACTTGATACCTTGCTGCTCCATCATCTTGTTCAGACGACTGGAGACCAAGTACTGCTTGTTTTCACCCAGCAAAATGCCACAGGCTTTTTCCAGAAAGACCCGGAACTGTTCAAAATCCAAATTAGCCGTAGACAAATGATCCCGCCTCTTAAATCGTGTTGACCGCCAAGGGATACGCCCCTAGCTGTGGTCTGCTGCTTTGATCCGGTCAACTACCCGGGATGCCAGGTCATCAGGCCGGAATTTAGCCAAAAAGTCATCGGCACCGACTTTTTTGACCATCGCCTGATTGAATACCCCGGACAACGAAGTATGCAGAATGATGTGCAAATTTTGCATGCGTGGGTCGTTACGGATCTCGGCGGTCAGGGTGTAACCGTCCATTTCCGGCATCTCGATGTCCGAGATCATCATCAGAAATTCTGCAGCCGGATCCTTGCCCTCCTCCACCAGTTTGCGCAAGTACTCCAGTGCCTGGCGGCCGTCGTTGAGCGATACCACTTCAACGCCAACCGTTTGCAGACAACGGGCAACCTGTTTGCGCGCCACCGACGAATCGTCGACGGTCAGCACTCGCAACGACAGCGCCTTCGCCTGGGTTTCAACATCCACGACACCGTGGGAAATGGTTTCAGGTGATGGCGACACTTCAGCCAAGACCTTTTCCACATCGATGATTTCGACCAATTGCTCGTCCAGCTGAGTCACTGCAGTCAAGTAATGGTCACGCCCGGCGCCCTTGGGAGGCGGATGAATGTCTTCCCAGTTCATGTTGACGATACGTTCGACCGAGCGCACCAAAAAGCCCTGAGTCTTGGTGTTGTACTCGGTGATGATGACAAACGGGCTGCTCTGATCTCTGAGCGCGCCTGCCCCGGTGGCCATCGCCAGGTCGAGAATCGGGATGGTCACACCGCGAATACTCGCCACGCCGCACACCACCGGGTTGGATTTGGGCATCAGTGTCAGCTTGGGGCATTGCAGCACCTCCCTGACTTTGAACACGTTGATCCCGTAAAGCTGTGGCCCGTCCAGACGAAACAACAACAGCTCCAGGCGGTTTTGCCCGACCAGTTGAGTGCGCTGGTTAACCGCATCCATCACCCCAGCCATACTCAGCTCCTCTTAAAAAACTTTATAGTGCGAGACACATTGCCCGGTAAACGGCACGGGCCTTGCTATTTATCTGCCATGAACGCAAAAACGACAAAATCCTGCCACCGGGCCCTGCGCCGAAGATGTTTCAGCCTACTTACGAGCTGCTGTCTGATCGTAGCCGGTACGCAATCCTACGCAGATGGGTTTACATCTCCTGATCAGCTTATCGGCGTGACCCAGGGCTTTCTTGAATTCACAGTCGAAGACTACCTTGCCACTGGTCAGATTGAGGGGCGATATGAAATTCAGGTCAACAACCTGGACCCTCGCTTGCGTCTGGCACATTGCGACAAGGAATTGACAGCCAGCCTCGAAAGCCCGGCGCAACCTATCGGCCGCGTGACCGTGCGCATACGCTGCGAAGGCCTCTCGCCCTGGACCATCTTCGTCCCGGCTCAGGTCAAGCTGTTCCGCGAAGTGGTCACGATGACTCACCCACTCAAGCGCGGGATAGTTGTCGATTATGCCGATGTCACCCTGCGCGAGCGGGATATCAGCCTGATTAGTCAGGGCTATTTGACCGCGATCGAATTGGCCGTCGGCCAAAAGCTGCTACGCCCGATGGTCAGCGATCAAGTGCTGACCCTCACACATCTGGAGCAAGCTGCCACTGTGCGCAAAGGTGACCAGGTGGTGATCAGCGCCCGCAGCGGTACGTTAAGTGTCAAGATGCCCGGCGAAGCACTGTCTGACGGTGGGCTCAGTGAGCAGATCCGAGTAAAGAACCTCAACTCCAATCGCGTGATCCGGGCGCGGATCACCGCCCCAGGGCAAGTTGAGGTGGCATTATAGGAACGCTGGCATCAGCATCCCGACTTTCCTACACTGTGACTTGACGCAGATCAGTACCCGCCGGCACAGACCTATGATTAATCGAGCCTAAAGTTTTTCCGGGTATGGCCGAAAACATGGCAAGCGTCCAAATACCCAGAGGTTTTCGTTATGGTCATCGACTTCAGTCGTCTCAACAGCGCACCGCCTTTAACCGGCAGTACGCGCAGCAACGCCAGTCAGGAAGCAGGCAGTGCCACGCAAGCGGCCCCTGCAAAAAAACCTGAGCAGGCCAGCGTCAGCGCCCCGAGCGGGGAATCTGTACACCTCAGTCAAGAGGCTCAACAGTTGCAGAAGATCAGCGACTCGTTGCGTGATCAACCGGCGGTCGACAAAAATCGCGTGGCCGAGTTGAAACAAGCCATTGCCGATGGCAGTTATAAAGTCGACAGCAACCGGGTCGCCAGCAAACTGCTTAACATGGAAGCCCAGCGCTAGCCCCAAGGCCAGTGCCAGGCTTTTGGACGCTTAATTCCCAGAGCCCGCCATGCACGACACCCATTTACTGCAACTGATCAATGACGACCTGGCACCGGCCGAGCAGTTGCTTGGCCTGCTGCAGGACGAAACCATTGCCCTTAAAAGCCGCGATATGCGGGTGCTGGAAGATATTCTGGCGCGCAAACAGTCGCTGATCATTTTGCTTGAGCAACAGGGCCGCCGCCGCAGCGAGATACTCGCCAGCCTCGGCCTGCCCACCAACCGCAATGGCCTCGAAAGCCTTGCCAGTCATTCCAGCCTGGGCGAGCAGTTGCTCAGCCAAAGCGATGTGCTGAACCAGTTGCTGGCTCAATGCCAGGCCGCCAACCTGGTGAATGGGCAATCGATCCAGACCCAACAGGCGATCACCGCCCATCAGTTGCGCATCCTGCACGGTGGCGAAGTCCCGCATTTGTATGACGCTCGCGGCTCAACCTCGATGCTCAACAAGCCCCGCGCTTACAGTCAGGTCTGAGTCAACAGCACTCACACTATCTAGACGCAGAACATGATGGCAAAATGCCGTCTTTTGCGTGTTGTGGTCTTTTTGTCTGGAGATTGATGAACCGTGTTCGATGCCCAAGATGCTCCGCAGCCCCCGAAGGTGCTTACGACTCCTTTGGAGATTTCCGCCAGCCTGCGGATGCTACAAGAGAGCCATGACCCACTGATCATCACGTTTCACGAACGCAGCCAGCGCTTCCAGAGCTATCTGGTTGAGGTCGATCGCGAAAACAACAGCCTGACCCTGGACGAAATGATTCCGCGTGACGGTGAGCGCTTTCTTGAAGCGGGCGAACCGTTTCGCGTTGAGGGTTTCCACGAGGGCGTGCGGATTGCCTGGGAATGCACCACCCAACTGAGCATTGACGACGTCAACAACCACCGCTGCTATCGCGCCACCTTGCCCAAGGAAGTGGTGTATCACCAGCGCCGCAACGCGTTTCGTGCCGCACTGAAACTGAGCCACCTGATCGATGTGAACGTCGCGGGTGACAAGCTCAAGGCTGCGATCAAGGGCAAGCTGCTGGACGTGTCAGCCACCGGCTGCAAATTGCGTTTCGAGGGTGATGTCAGCGAGGGCATGCAACTGGGCCAGGTCTATGAGCGTTTCAGCGCCGCCCTGCCCTTCGGGATGATGAGCACCCCCGTTGAACTGCGTTATCTGCATTTTGAAGAGCGGCTCAACATCACCTTCGCCGGCCTGCGTTTTCACAACATCAGCGGCCCGGTGCAGCGTCAGGTCGAACGCTTTGTGTACCAGTTGCAGCGTGAGGCGCGACAGTTTGATAAAGATGATGATTACTAAAATACTGATCATCTACCTGTGGGAGCGAGCCTGCTCGCGAACGATACGCTG
>JAZKIA010000114.1:0-25904 GCA_040385125.1 Pseudomonadota bacterium
GAGTACTCGGCTACGAACCGAGCGGTCACAGGTTCGAATCCTGTCGAGTGCACCAAACACCAAAAAGCCTGCACATTGTGCGGGCTTTTTGCTGTCTGCGATTTGAGTTAGTTGCACTTTGTAATGCCATCGATTTCTCTGCGGACTACTGTAGCCGCTGCCAAGGTGCGAAGGCTGCGATAAGGCCCAAAGGGGCTTTGCTTTTAAGAAAGCAGGGTTGCCATGCAGTCCATCGCAGCCTTTGTGCCTTTTTTGTGCTCTGTCCCAGTCACTCAGCGTCGCAGATTCAGCTTCGAGACAAAATGGCGCAGCGCCCCGCCAGCATTTGTTATCCCGATATTTTTGCGTCATTAATTTTTAAGCCGTGTATGATTGCGCCCGTCAGCCCCGCCGGGGCTTGTGGAATACCCTCATGGACTTACCCAGTAGTAATTCAGTAACCCGTTTTTCCAATCATGAATTGACTGATTGATCCTTCCGGCGTGCCCTGCTGCTGGGAGTGGAGTTCGCCTATGACCGAAGTTGAAGTAAAGAAAACGCAAGACAGCCTGCAAAGCCGCCTCGCTCAAGTAATTGAGCTGCTTAATCGCCAGCGTGTGGTCGAAGACCTGACTCATCGTCAGGAAGGCCATCACCATGATCGGGTTGAAAACCTGGTCCACCGGCAAAACCTTGTTGAGCTCCAGCGCAAGCTGGAAGACCTGCACTCCGCTGACGTTGCCTACATCCTTGAAGCATTGCCACTGAACGACCGCCTGACGGTCTGGCAGTTGGTCAAGGCTGATCGTGATGGCGACATCCTGCTTGAAGTGTCTGACTCGGTACGTGAAACCCTGATCGCCGACATGGACGATCACGAGCTCCTGGCTGCCGCCAAGGAGATGGACGCCGATGAACTCGCTGACTTGGCCCCCGAGCTGCCGCGAGATGTCGTCCATGAGCTGATGGAGACCCTTGATGGCCAGCAGCGTGAGCGCGTTCGCTCCGCACTGTCCTATAACGAGGATCAAGTCGGCGCCCTGATGGACTTTGAGATGGTGACGATCCGTGAGGACGTCAGCCTTGAAGTGGTTTTGCGCTATCTGCGTCGTCTCAAGGAGTTGCCAGGCCATACCGACAAACTGTTTGTAGTCGATTACGACGGCGCGCTGAAAGGCGTATTGCCGATCAAGCGACTGCTGGTTAACGACCCGGAAAAACAAGTGTCGGAAGTTATGGCCAGCGATCCGGTGAGTTTTCACCCGGACGAAGACGCCTATGATGCAGCGCAGGCGTTTGAGCGTTACGACTTGATCTCGGCCCCGGTGGTCGACAAGAACGGCAAGCTGATCGGTCGTCTGACCATCGATGAAATGGTCGACCTGATCCGTGAGGAGAGCGAAAGCGAAGTCCTCAACATGGCTGGTTTGCGCGAAGAAGAAGATATTTTTGCTTCGGTCTGGAAGTCTCTGCGTAACCGTTGGGCCTGGCTGGCGGTCAACCTGGTCACTGCGTTTATCGCTTCGCGGGTGATCGGTCTGTTTGAAGGCTCGATTGAAAAGCTGGTGGCGCTGGCAGCCCTGATGCCCATCGTGGCCGGTATTGGCGGCAACTCCGGTAACCAAACCATTACCATGATTGTGCGGGCGATGGCGCTGGACCAAGTCAACACCGGCAACACCTCGCGTTTGATGCGCAAGGAGTTGGCCGTGGGCCTGATCAATGGTCTGGTGTGGGGCGGCGTGATTGGTGTTGTGGCGTATCTGTTGTATGGCAGTTGGTCGCTGGGTGTCGTGATGACGGCGGCCATGACCCTCAACCTGCTGTTGGCGGCCTTGATGGGGGTATTGATCCCCATGACACTGGTCCGTTTGGGGCGCGACCCGGCAATGGGCGCGAGCGTGATGATCACCGCCATGACAGACAGTGGCGGGTTCTTTATCTTTCTGGGGCTGGCGACGATCTTCCTGCTCTGACAATCAACGGCTTGATCTGACAAATGTCTGATCAGGCCGTTTTTGTTTCCGGGGGTTAAATCGCGCGCATAAAAAAGCCAGCACAGTGCTGGCTTTTCAGTGCCTGGTGTCGATCAGGATGCGTCGGATGCTGCTTCAGCATCATGAGCAATCAGCGAAACCAGAGCGTTTTGTTGGCGATGCGACAGCTGTCGGAAGCGCTGCAGCAGCTCGCGCTCATTCAGGGAAAGCTCAGGGCTGTCCATGCGCATGCTGAGTTCTTCACCCAGCGCACCTTCCTGAATAAGGCTTTGTTCAAGGCGAGCAATGATCTCTGAGTTCATGCTGCGGTGGTGATTGCGGGCCACTTCGGCAATGCGCTCGCGCATTCCGTCTGGCAGGCGCACGACGAATTTGTCAGCCGTACGGCTTGAATAAATTGCCTGTTTCAATGGGCGCATATAGTTAACCGGTTAGTTCAGGGGGGAGCGGTTCTCGGAAATTGGCCGCAGGATGTATTTTAAGACCGTCCTGATGGCCAAATGTTCAACCTGAATTGCGAAGAGGTGCGCATCATGCCTCAAATATGCCGCTTCTCTGACGTCAATTCTGTGACAAATATTGAACCGGATAAAGGCGTTATGCCAGTAGTGATTATCAAAAATGTTCGCTATTTTCGCTAGATCACGAGCCATCCGCTTATCTAAAAGTCTCTAGAGACCCCCAAAATGCCAGGCAAACTGATTTATTTGATGGGCCCTTCGGGTTCTGGCAAAGACAGCTTGATTGATGCCGCGCGCCCGTGTCTGGCTGAGCGTGGGTGTGAGGTCGTGCGCAGAGTGATAACGCGCTCTGCCGAGGCAGTGGGAGAGGATGCACTGGGTGTCTCGCGAGAGGCTTTCCAGTCGCTCAAGGAGGCAGGCGCCTTCGCCCTGAGTTGGCACGCCAATGGCCTTGAGTACGGTATTCCTGTGCAGATCGATGACTGGCTGCAAGCGGGTCGCCATGTGCTGGTCAACGGCTCAAGAGGGTATTTGCAACACGCTCGTGAACGCTACCCGGATTTACTGGCGATCATGCTGCGGGTTGATACCCGGGTGCTGCATCAGCGCTTGCTGGCCCGTGGTCGAGAGACTCCGACTGAAATCAACGCCCGGCTCAAGCGCAATGAATTGTTTCTTGATTCTGTGGCGGCGCTGGGCGCGGAGCACGTACAGATTCTGGACAACTCGGCGGAGCTGACGGTGGGGGTTCAAGGCTTGTTGGCGCTGATCGATGCCGCCGTGGCGCCTTCAGCGTAAACACAGCCGGTTGCCCCGCGTGTTCTTGTTGGCGACACGGCGGGGCAATGTTGTTGGTACGGGCTATCACTAGCGAGCAAAGCGTGCTGCCCAGCCCGCAATTGCCTTCGGACGCGGCGCGGCATAGGTACGTACTTTGGAGGTCGAAAGCCCCAGCCGTACCAGCGATTCGGCAATCGTTACCGCAGCGGTTACGCCATCGATTACCGGTACACCGGTGCGCTGACGAATGTGCTCGTCGAGCCCCGCCATGCCCCCGCAACCCAGGCAAATCACTTCGGCCTTATCTTCACTCACTGCCAGTTCGGCCTGTCGAACAATCGCCTCGAGGGCTTTTTGCGGTGAAGATTCCAGCTCCAGTACCGCCAGACCACTGGCCCGTACCGACGCGCAGCGATCCCAGAGCCCGGACAATCGCAGGCGGTCTTCAATCAGTGGCACCGTGCGATCCAGTGTGGTCACAACCGAATAAGCCCGGCCTAAAAACATGGCCGTACTGGCCGCCGCGTCGGTGATATCCACCACGGGCACGTTGAGCAGCTCCTGCAATCCTTCGCGGCCATGCTCGCCATACCCGGCTTGAATCACCGCATCGAACGGCTGGTCGTAAGACATGACGCAATCCATCACTGCGATTGCAGCCAGGTAACTCTCGAAATTGCCTTCTACCGACTCGGCACCGAAGCTGGGCGTCAGGCCGATGATTTCGGTGCCCGGCGCGGCCACGGACTGAGCCTGGCGGGCAATGGCTTGGGTGATGCTGTCAGTGGTGTTGACGTTGACCACGAGGATTCGCATGGAGGTTCCTTGGAGTAGAGGGGCTGCGGTCTGCTGAGCACAGACCGCAGTGACATCAATGGCTGGCGTTTTCGACCGCGATAGACTCGCCGCTGACTTCGGCGTAGTACGGTTGACGCTTGGCGATGATCAGGTAAAGCATGGCTGCGATACCTGCACCAATCAGCCAGGAGAACGGCGACACCGTGTGAAACCCCGGAACCAGTGCCAGAACGATTGCGATCAGGGCGGCAGGTACGAACGCTGCAACGGCGCGTAAATTGACCCCGTGCGAGTAGTAATAACTGCCAGTTGGGTCTTCGCTGTACAGAGCCGGAACGTCGACTCGACCTTTTCGCACCAGCCAATAGTCGACCATGATCACGCCATACAACGGGCCGAGCAGGGCGCCCAGGCCGGACAGGAAGTACACAATCACCAGCGGGCTGTTGTACAGATTCCACGGCAGGATCAGCACGGCAATGGTCGCGCTGATCAGACCGGCACGGCGGAACGTCAGGTATTTGGGTGCCAGGTTGCTCAGCACAAAAGCCGGGGCGACGAAGTTGGCCATGATGTTCACGGCCACTGTTACGATCAGAAACGCCAGGCAGCCCAATACCAGGAAAAAGGTGTTTGGAATGGAGGCGATGATTTGCGTAGGGCTCTCGATGATCTTGCCGTTGATTTGAAACTGGGCGCCGCACAGCAGGACGGTGATACCGGCAAACACCAGGATATTCACCGGCAGGCCCCAGAAATTACCAACCTTGATCGTTTTGCAGCACGGCGAAGAGCGTGAGAAATCACTGAAATTCAGAATCATCGTGCCGTAAATCGCCAGCCACAGAGCGCCGCCGGCAAACACATTGCGCCACATTTCACCGGTGCTCAACGGCGTGCGATTGGACCAGGCAATCGTGCCATTCGCCTGAAAATACATCCAGGCAGCCAGGCAAATCACCGTCAGCAAAATTACCGGCCCGGCGAATGCTTCATAACGTCGAACCATCTCCATGCCGTAGGCCAGAATCGCTAGCTGCACGAGCCAGATCGCGACGAAACACACCCAGCCCAGGCTCGACAGCCCAAGAATCGAGTCATGGTCAAAGTCCGCGAAACCGGGATGCACAGCCACCAGCAGCACGCGCAGCACCACGGAGGCTAAGTACGTCTGAATCCCAAACCAGGCGATGGCGATAACCGCTCGGATCAATGCGGGAATCTGAGCCCCATAAATCCCGAAACTGATCCGGCTGATCACCGGGAAGGGAACCCCGGTTCTCTGGCCCATATAGCCGGACAGGTTCATGAAATTGAAAACCAGTGCGGCCCCGATCGCCAGCGACAACAGAATTTCCCAGCCGTTGAGCCCGAGCGCATACAACCCGATGGCGAACGAGTAGTTGGCGATGTTGTGCACATCGTTGGTCCACAGCGCAAAAATGCTGTAACGCCCCCAGCGCCGACCTGCAGACTTGGTTGGCGCCAAGTCGTTGTTATGCAAGCGCGGACTGAGCGTCATGGCTGCCGACGGCCTCTCTATAGCGACTTGGGGAATTGAAACCGGGGAAAGTAAATCCAGAGCGATAGCGGGGGAGAGTCTTGAACGCATTCTGGCAAGCTCCTGATCCCTGCTGGCGTGATGACTGTTCATGAGCCTGGGCTCGACAAATCTTCGTCACTGCTTGCGAGAATCACTGGTTGTGAAGGTCCGCGGTATGCCTGCCTTTTCGTGCAGGCTGCGAAACAGCGTGTACTTAATTATTGTTTGTTTTGTATACAAGTGCTGTGTGGGTGTAAGCGATATTCATGCCACTCAAAGGTTTTTTGTCGACGAAAGCGTGCTCTGATCGTGAGCAAACCGTATAACAGTATGAAAAATAAAAAGATTATTTGTTGATGTGCAAGTGGGAGTCAGAAAGGGGGATCAAGCAGGTATGGGTCGGCAAGGCGTGCGCTCGCCGGAAAAGTTGTTACTTTTTGAGGCATAAACCCAGAGTGATCCACTCGGGTGCACCGTTTAGTGACAACGTGTATACGATTTGTATCCGCGAGGGGCAGCACAAATCCTGTAGGAGTGAGCTTGCTCGCGATGGATCGCTGAGGTGCATCAGGCAAACCGTGTCGCCTGCATCGTGAGCAAGCTCACTCCTACAGGACTTGCGCCACACCTGGTCCCAGCAAGTGACTGACAACTAAAAAGCCCAACGGACGACATGACAAACCAGGGCTTGGCCGTTACCATGCACGCCGTTGATTGCACCGCACACAGCGTGTGATACCAACGATTTGTCTCAGTAGCTCAATTGGATAGAGCATCCCCCTCCTAAGGGGAAGGTTGCAGGTTCGAACCCCGCCTGGGACACCATATTATTCAAGGCTTACAGCGTTTCTCACTCTGCACACTTAACTCTATGGGTGCAGGGTGGGTGCAAACGAGTTTGTTATTGCGACAAAAAGCCCCTTTCAGATGGCCAATATCTGAAGGGGGCTTTTTTTGTTCTTGCTGAGTAGGGCGTTAGCGAAGCTGCAGTCGAGGGTATGCGGTTTTTACCGCGGAGAGATGCTCCTCATCAATATGCCCTTCTAGTTCGTCTAGCCATGCAAGGAATTCGTCTAGGTTGTTCGCGCTGAAGACCTTTGTGCCATATCGCTCCTCGAGACCGACTGTCGGTTGCTTCACTAGCTCGGCCATTGCATTGTCCATAAAGAAGGCATCGCAGTAGGGGGCGTAGGTTGAAATATGCTTGATGTCATAAAAAACACCGCTAAGTCGTTTCAGTGCGGACGTTCGATTTGCGTAAGCTCCCCGTTTAACCATGCTTTTTAAGGTCGCAAACATTTTGACTGATAGGTCAATTGTCGGGACGCGTGCGAAGTGCTCAGATGCGAAGAAACTCCGACATATGCTTATGCGGTCCCAGAAAGGTATTTCATCGGAGAGGAAATTCATCATCCCCTCTACGACGGTAGAGGTTGCGGGCGCATCCATCATCGCCGCGTAATCCCCGTTGGCTAGTCGCCGTACAAAATCAAGATATGAGTCTATGTAAGGTTTGCCCGCGTCACTCAATTCAAGATCGAGATTCTGTTCGAACGAATTTTCCGAGGCCTGCCATCCATCGAACGCGTCTACAAGTAGCGTGACTGCAACACCCTTCAGTCTTCTAATTTCATCGATGTCGCCGCTGTATTTGCCGACGTCGAGATAAAAGTAATCGTCCCAAGCATCGATATCTCCTTGAATAGCATCATTTTGCCTTAGCACAAATCCTGAAGGCTCTTCTTTCAGGAACGCGGAGAATGCGGTATAGATCTGCGTGGATTCAACGTCTAACGCATGGTTGAATTCTGAGCCTCGAGCGGATTTTTTGATGAAGCTCATCAAGCTTTCATGTTCCCTCCATTGATGAGCCTCCTCGACATGGACGCTTGAGTACGGCGCTATTAGCAATTGCAGGGAACAAACCTGGGTTACTCGCTCGACAGCCTTGACGAATCGCTCATCGCCTCCTCGCAGTGCCCCGGATAAAATGAACTGATCTAGATAAAGAACTTTTTTTCTTACGGGCGGAAGGTAAACCTCTGTAGTGAATCTGCATTTTTTGCAGCCACGCATGAGGTAGCGTCCCTGCGGGATCATCACGTTCCCGAAAGAGTTTTTTTCGCCGCAGCCCGGGCAATCCCCGACAACGTGAGTAACTATAGCCATATTGGCCTCCAGCCAAAGTTATGCAGAAGTGACGCTTATCGCATGATCTCTAATTCTCAGAACTGTCGTCGTTGAGCAACTGGCGTGCCGAGCAGTTGCGCGTATACCTAGGCCGGCGGTGAGCAGTTCAGACACGCGTCTATGCAGATCTGCATCAATGGGGCGCCCTTGGTACTTACCTGCCGCTTTTGCCTTCTCTATACCCTGTGCCTGGCGCTCCCGGCGCTGCTCGTAATCCTTGCGTGCAATAGCCGCCATCATTTCCACCAACATTGAGTTGATGGCCCCCAGCATCCGTCCGGTGAACTCGTCGCCCTTGGTGTCCTGCATTCCTTGGTGGCTGGTCGGCAAGTCGAGCGCGACGATGCGCAGGCCCTTAGAGTCGATCGCTGTCTTGAGCTTTTGCCAGTCTTCCACAGGGAGGCGGGAGAGACGGTCTATCGATTCCACCAGCAGGACGTCACCCTTGCGCGCATCTTTTAGTAGGCGCAGCAGCTCGGGCCGGTCGGCGGTGGCGCCGCTGGCGTTCTCTAGGTAAACGCTGGCGATGACCTTGTTGTGGTCGCTGGCGAACTGCTCAAGCGAAGCCCGGGCACGGCCGGCGTCTTGTTCTTCGGTGGAAGCTCGGAGGTATGCACGGATGAACATGATGGGTGCCTGTATCAGTTAGGGCGTTCTACTAATGCTGTTGCACTTTGGGTGTTCCTTATCAAGCGGAAAGCTCGAAAAAGACAAAATCAGCCTGTATCTGGATAGGCATACTCATCTAGATCGTGATTTGATGCTGGATCAAAATCACAGTGGAAGTAGGTTTTATGAGCTCATTAGAGCTAGCCGAGCGGCCAGCCGTAGTTCAGGGAGGTCTCGCACCGCTGTTTAAGGGAGCAGGCGAGCAGAATCTACTGTGCTCATGCGGTCACGTTCTGATTGAAGGTTATGTTGCCCGTCAGTACATAGGTATTGGGCTCATCTGCTTCCGCTGCAAAGCGTTCATGTTGAGCGACTCTTGGCCAGTAGGTGAGCCACTACCAAAGCAAATAGTTACGCTTGGCCGTAGCGGGAGATATTTGCTAGGAAGCACTGTTGATGTTACGGGCAAAGCTGGCTTCACGTGCGACCAAGAAATCGAGAGGGTTCAGCATGAAACGGGTGTCCGTCAGCCTGAAAGCAATAATTTGCAATTATCAGCAGATTGGCTGGGTAGGTTTCAGGCTCGGCTGAATACTGCGAGTGAAGGGGAGATGGACCAGTGTGTGCAGTCGGCCATGCGTGCTCGTGCCGGAGGGAATCAAAAATACCTGAAGTCTCCCCCTGCGTGGGCAATCGGACATCTTCGTAACTGTTTAACTATCGGAAAGTTGGATTTTGGTCATCCAGAAGATTGCGCCGCACTTGCCTACATTCAGGTGCTTGAGCATTTAATGGCGCGATGGGAGCACCATCCACTTTTTTCTCTTATGTCAAAAGCAATGGTGTTGGAGTATCCACACGCGATAACTCAGCTGATCGCCGCCAGTTACCTAGCAGACCATGGCAACGAGATTGGGTTTACGGATCTCGCTGACTTGGAAGGCAGGTCGCCCGACCTTTTCCTCAACCTCAATTGCGTCGAAAGGGTATCCATTGAGGTTAAGGCTCCAGCAGAACTGCAGTGGCCGAATGAGTGCCCATCAGCGAATCGAATTGAAAAAATCGTCATGAAACAAATTCAAAAAGCGAAGGGGCAACTGACAGGTGAGCTTGGGGGGATTGTTGTTCTTGGGGCTTCTTGGCTTTCAAAAGGTGCAGAAAGCTCGTTTGAGGCGGTGGTTCTTGATTTAGAAAGGAGAGGGAAAATTTCTTCGAAAATAACTGCTGTTGTAGGAGTTTGCCTATATCTGGCAGAAGGGAGAGCGGTAGTGGGGGGAGGCAAAATAAATACTGAGTTCTCGGCGCAGGTATTTGTGTGTCCTAATTCCCGCTTTGGTGGGCCTGCGTACTTTAAGAGCTAGCTCGAGAGACTATGCTTTGCGGGGTAGCGGCCCACTCATTTAGTTTTTTTAGCCTTTTATATCTGGTCTTCGGCGTAGATGGCGGCACTGATGATTGCCCCGCTCCAGCGCCGACGACCGTAGCAGAGGGAGACCGGGTTGCCGGAGGCGGTGGTGTTCTTGGCTGATCCAAACGCGTATCTGAGTCAATCAAGGCGGGGTCTTTTTCTTGCTGTATTACGAGATAGTCACTGAGCGACCTGAGCCTGGTTGTTGAACGAACTATAAACACCGTTATTCGCCCTCAACCACACAAGCATGCAACCGTATCGGCAAGCACTGATTATTACCGTTTCTCCAACAATGCGTTCCAGTCTTCGGTGTTTATCCAAAACGCCATCGGCATAAACTGGGCTCAACTTCTAAACAAAGCCGCGAAACGCTAAGTCATTAGGGTCCAAGCAAACCACCCTCCCACGTTTCGTAGAGCCTTCGGCCTTATCTACACCGACTGAAGACGTTAATCGTTTGCATTGTTGGGACACTGAAAATGAAACTGTTTAAAACGTTGATTGTTGCTTCTTTTGTCATGTTTGGCAGTCAAGTCGCTTTTGCCGATCAACCTGCAGTTGAGCAATACAGCTACAGCACGCACCTTGATATCGCCAAAGTGATTAACGTAGATCCAATCCCTGATGTTTGTGATGTGGTCCCTGTCCAGATGACCTACCTGGACCACCAAGGTGAGCAGCACATCATGCAATACACAGTGATGGGTAATGGTTGCTCAAATAACTAACTTTGAGTCCCAACGAGGCCTGCTCGTTGCAGGCCAAGTTGAAACGCCCTTCAATGAAGGGCGTTTTTTATGCACTAGGCTCAGTCTCTGGCTGCAAAAGGCTTAGCTACATGACAGCACTCTGAGTTTAGGCAACGAAGCACGCAGGTGCTGGAAGGGCTTACCCTAGCAATCCTCGCTGCGCCAGGTTCTTCATCAGCGCACCCACCCCAAACGCCCATTGTGGGGCCTGGTCGCTGCCGGTGACGCGGTTATGCAGGGCGCCCAGGGCCTGGGATGCAATGCTCACCACGTCGCCGTCCTTGTGGGTGAAGCCTTGGCCCGGTTGGTCACGGTCGTCGGTGGGGGCGAACAGGGTGCCGAGGAACAGCACGAAGCCGTCCGGGTATTGGTGGTTGGCGTTGAGGGTCTGTTGGGCGAGGTCGGCCGGGTCGCGGCTGATCTGGCTCATGGAGCTGTGACCGTTGAGTACGTAGCCGTCCAGGCCTTCTACGCGCAAGGTTACTTCGCAACGGCGTACGTCGTCGAGGCTGAAGTGTTCGTCGAACAGGCGGATAAACGGCCCGAGGGCGCAGGACGCGTTGTTGTCCTTGGCTTTGCTCAGCAGCAGTGCGCTACGTCCTTCGAAGTCGCGCAGGTTGACGTCGTTGCCCAGGGTCGCGCCGTGAATCCGGCCTTGGCTGTCGACGGCCAGCACCACTTCCGGTTCTGGGTTGTTCCAGCTTGAACCCGGATGAACGCCGATGGCGTTGCCACTGCCCACGGCGGCCAAAATGGGCGCTTTGGTGAAGATTTCAGCGTCAGGGCCGATGCCGACTTCCAGGTATTGCGACCACATGTTCTGTTCGATCAGTACCTGTTTGAGGCGCATGGCTTCGGGCGATCCGGGACGCAGATCGCGCAGGTTGTCGCCGATGACTTCTTGCACCAGGGCACGGATGTGCTGGGCTCGCAGGGCGTCGCCCCCGGCTTTTTCTTCGATCACTCGTTCGATCATGCTGGCGGCAAAGGTCACGCCCGCCGCCTTGATTACTTGCAGGTCAGCCGGGGCCAGCAAGCTGGGGCTGGACGCGTTGCGCTGTTCGCCGCTGTTGGCTAGCAGCGCTTGAACCGTACCCAGCGAAGTGCCAAGGGTTTCGCGTACGTTCTGCAACGGATTATCGCTGTCCAGCAGTTGGCTCAGGGTCGCGAAGTGTGCGGTGCAGTCGAGGACTTCACCGTCACGAATCACCACCACGGCCGGGCCGCCACGCTCGCCCGGCAGCCACACGCGACCGACCAGCGTTGCGCGTTGCCAGTCGTGGGGCAGGGAATTCTCTACGGTCAATTGCAGCGTTTGCATAAGCATGATCCTTGAAAAGGGGGCACCGGGCATCTGTGTTTTGTGGGAGCGAGCCTGCTCGCGATGGGATCACCTCGCAGCGTCAGCATCGCGAGCAGGCTCGCTCCCACAGGTCATGTGTCCGTAGTGTTTAGTGAGAGTGGCGGGGCGGGCCGTTTTCAGGGATGACGCGCCAGTACAGCGTCGCCGGTTCGAGGCAGCCGCCGGTGGACAGTTGGCCGACCAATTGGCGATACAGCTCCTGCCACGGTGTTTGTGACGGGGCCAACGGTGGCAGCGGTTCCTGGCGACGCGAGTTAAGTTCGGTTTCGTCTACCAGCAGATTGACGCTGCGCGCATTGAGGTCGACGCGCAGGCGGTCGCCGGTACGCAGTAACGACAGACCGCCACCCACCGCCGACTCAGGGGACATGTTGAGGATCGACGGGCTGGCCGAGGTGCCGCTCTGACGGCCATCGCCCATGCACGGCAGCGAGTCGATGCCAGCTTTGATCATGGCCGAAGGCGGGGTCATGTTGACCACCTCGCCGCTGCCGGGGAAGCCGACAGTACCGCAGCCGCGAATCACCAGAATGCAGCGCTCATCGATGTCCAGCGCCGGGTCGTTGATACGCGCCTGATAGTCTTCCGGCCCTTCGAACACGATGGCGCGGGCTTCGAAGCTGTTGGGTTGCAACGGGTCGCTGAGATAGGTTTTGCGGAAGGCTTCGCCGACCACCGACATCTTCATGATCGCGCTGTCGAAGAAGTTACCGCTGAGTACGATAAACCCGGCGCGGTGCATCAGCGGGTCTTCGTAAGAACGGATCACGTCGCGGTCGCCGGTGACGGCGTCGGCCACGATCTCGCCCATGCTGCGGCCACTGACCGAGCGGCAGTCGCGGTGCAGGCGACCCACTTTGTCCAGCTCGTGCATCACTGCGGGCACGCCGCCCGCACGGTGGAAACCTTCGCCCAGGTATTCACCGGCAGGCATGCAGTTGACCAGCAGCGGCACGTCTTCGCCGACGCGCTGCCAGTCTTCCAGTGACAGGTCGATGCCGCTGTGGCGGGCAATCGCAATCAGGTGCGGGGGGCAGTTGGTGGACGCCCCCAGCGCCGAGGCCACCGCGATGGCGTTTTCAAAGGCGGCGTGGGTCATGATTTGCGATGGGCGTACGTCTTCGCGCACCAGATCGACGATGCGCATGCCGGTGGCATAGGCCATCTGCCCACGCTCGCGGTACGGCGCGGGGATGCTGGCGCAGCCGGGCAGCGACATGCCCAGCGCTTCGGCCAGCGCGTTCATCGACAACGCCGTGCCCATGGTGTTGCAGTGACCAATCGACGGTGAGGACGCAGTGGTCAGGGTCATGAAACCTTCGTAATCAATCTCGCCGGCGCTGAGCAAGTTGCGCGCATGCCACAGCACCGTGCCGGAACCGATCCGCTGGCCTTTGTGCCAACCGTCGAGCATTGGCCCGCCAGACAATACAATCGACGGCAAGTCGGTGGTGGCGGCGGCCATCAGGCAAGCCGGGGTGGTTTTGTCGCAGCCGGTGGTCAGCACCACGCCATCCAGCGGGTAACCGTGCAGCACCTCTACCAGTCCCAGATAGGCCAGGTTGCGGTCCAGCGCGGCGGTCGGGCGACGTGACTGTTCGGCAATCGGGTGTACCGGGAACTCCATCGGAATCCCGCCCGCATCACGGATGCCGTCCTTGACCCGCTTGGCCAGTTCGATGTGATGGCGGTTGCAGGGCGTCAGGTCGCTGCCGGTCTGGGCGATGCCAATGATCGGGCGCCCCGATTGCAGCTCGGCGCGGGTCAGGCCCTGGTTCATGTAGCGTTCCACGTACAGCGCGGTAAGGTCGGCGTGGGCAGGATCATCGAACCATTGCTGGCTGCGCAGGCGGCGTGGGGTTGAATCGGTCATGACAGGCTCCATCAAATTATTCGGGCAATGAGTTGTGGCGACGCAGCTGGCGGATCAGTCCGGCGTGGTCGAGTTCGCCGTCGCCGGCCTCGACCATGGCCTGAAACAGGCCGTCAACCAGATTGCCCACCGGCAGCGACAGGCCCAGTTTTTGTGCCTGGGTGAGGGCGGTACGGGTGTCCTTGAGTTGCCACTTGGCCGGACCGCCTGGGGTGAAATCGTTGTTGAGCATGCGTTGACCGTGCTGGCGCCAGATCGGCGAGTCGACGAAACCGCCGAGCAGCGCTTCATGGACTTTGGCCGGGTCTGCGCCGCCGCGTTCGGCCAGCAGCAGGCCTTCGGCGACGGTGGCGATGGTGCTGGCGACGATCAGTTGATTGACCAGCTTGGACAGTTCGCCGGTGCCGGCCGGGCCGACGTGTACCGGACGGCCCATGGCGGCCAGTACCTCGCGACCTTGTTCGAAGGCTGCGACTTCGCCGCCGACCATGATCGCCAGGTTGCCTTCGCGGGCTCCGCGTTCGCCACCGGACACCGGCGCGTCAAGGTAATGCAGGCCGCGTGCGACACATTGGCGGGCCTGTTCAACGGCACTGTCGACGGGAATCGAACTCATCACAATCACTAGCGCGCCGGGCGCCAAGGCCAGCGCCGCGCCGCCTTCGCCGAACAGCACATAGTCACAGGTGGGGCCATCGCTGAGCATGCAGATCAGCACCTGCGCGCCGTTTGCGGCCAACGCCGGGGTATCGAAAATCTCGGCACCGTTTGCCGCCAGCTCGCTTGCCTTGGCCGCCGAGCGGTTCCATGCCTGCACCGGATAACCGGCCTGCAACAGGTTGCGGGCCATGGGTTTACCCATGATCCCGGTGCCAATAAACGCTACGGTTGGCAGGCTCATGCTTTGCCTCCTGTGGCCGGGGCCAGGGCTGTGCCCATTTGTGATTCTTTATTGCGCGGCATCAGCACCATGCCCAGACCTCCCAGGCCAACGAGTACTGCAATCACCATAAAGCCGGGGGTGTAGCTGCCGGTCACGGTGAACAGATAGCCAGTCAGGTAAGGACCGATAAAACCGCTGAGGTTACCGATGGAGTTGATCAGACCAATGCCTGCGGCAGCGCCGACGCCTGTCAGCACCTGCCCCGGTACGGCCCAGAACACGTTGATCGCGCTGTACACGCCCATGGCCAGCAGGATGAAGCCGATGACGATGATCCACGGCTGGTTGAGCCACAGCGCCACGGCAATGGAGATCGCCGCGAGCATGGCGGCACCGCCGGCATGCCAGTGACGCTCTTGCAGACGGTCAGAACGGCGGCTCCACCAGATCATCGCGACAGCGGCGACGGCGTAGGGGATGGCGGTGATCAGACCGTTTTGCATCAGGCCGATTTCCAGCCCGAACGTGCCGCGGAACGATGCCAGTACCGTGGGCATAAAGAAGTTCATCGCGTTGGAACCGGAGGTAATCCCGAAGTACACCAGTGCCAGCAACCACACCTGACGGTTGCACAGAGCCTTGCGGATCATCTGGCCTTTGGTCGGCTGCACACCCACCACCAGCGGTTTGTTGCGCTCTTCCTGGGCCAGCGTGTTGATCAGCCAAGTGCGTTGTTTTTCGGTCAGCCAGTGGGCATCGGCCGGGTGGTCAGTGAGGTAGAAGTAGCACACCACGCCGAGAATCACTGCGGGTACGGCTTCGACGATATACATCAGGCGCCAGCCGACAAAACCCAAGGCATCGCCCATTTCCATCAGGCCCACTGACAGCGGTGCGCCAATGATTTGCGCGATAGGTACGCCCAAGTAAAAGCTGGCGATCATGCGCGCACGGTAACGGCTCGGGAACCACAGCGACAGCAGGTAAATCACCCCCGGGAAGAACCCGGCTTCGGCGATGCCCAGCAACACGCGCAGGGACACGAAATGTATAGGCGTCTGCAAGAAGCCCATGGCCCCGGCGATGATGCCCCAGGTCACCATGATTCGAGCGATCCAGACGCGGGCGCCGTAGCGGTGCAGCAGGATGTTGCTCGGCACTTCGAACATGAAGTAACCGAGAAAGAAAATACCCGCGCCCAGGCCATACATGGTCTGGCTGATGCCGATGTCGTCGTTCATCCGCAGAGCGGCGAAGCCGACGTTGTTGCGGTCCAGAAAGGCGACCACAAACAGCAAAACAAGAAAGGGAATCATGCGCTGGGTGACGCGCTTGATCGTCTGTTTTTCGATGTCTGAAACATCTGCGAGTGGAAGGGTCATGTCGCACGGCCTCAAATTTTTATTGTTGTGAGTAACGCGTGAAGCAGCGAAATCCCTGTAGCCGCTGCCGCAGGCTGCGATGGGTTGCGCAGCGACCCTCTTAAAACGAAGGTCCTGCGGCCCTTATCGCAGCCTGCGGCAGCGGCTACAGGTTTTTATAGTCAGATTGCAGTGTCCTCAATGTGGGCCTGGACGATGGCGTCAAAGTCGGGATCGGCGCTAAAGCCCAGAGCGCGGGCGCGGGGTGCTTCGACCTTGCTTGGCCAGCTTTCTACGATGCGCTGGATGGTAGCGTCCGGCTCCCAGCGAATCAGCTTGACCACTTCGTCGCCCGCCACCCGCTGCAGGGCTGCAACCATGTCGGCAACGGTGGTGGTTACGCCTGGCAGCGGGATGATTCGTTGATTGCCCAAGGTCTGCGGCGACAGGGTCATGCCCAGCAGCATCGATTCAACAATGCGTCGCGGCGAAGTCAGGTAAACCTGAGTGTCCGGGCGCACCGGGCAGACGGCTGGCAGGCCCACCAGCGGCTCGCGGATGATCGAACTAAAGAAGGTCGATGCGGCCTTGTTCGGTTTGCCGGGACGCACCGCCACGGTCGGCAGGCGCAGCACGCGGCCGTCAACAAAGCCCTTGCGTGCATAGTCGGCGACCAGCAATTCACCGACCGCTTTTTGCATGCCATAAGACGATTGCGGTGTGAGCGCGGTGTCGTCGTTGACCACTTCCGGCAGCGTGCCGCCAAACACCGCAAAGCCGCTGGCGTAGACAAAACGCGGGGCGTTGCCCTGTTTGCGCAGGGTTTCGAGCAGCAGCATCAGGCCGTGCAGGTTGACCTGCATGCCCAGATCGAAATCCGCTTCGGCTGCCGAGCTGACCACCGCCGCCAGGTGCCACACCAAATCCACACCATCGGTGACTCGGGCAATGACGTCCGGATCGGCCACATCACCGGTGACCAACTCGATACGCGGGTCATTGGGTACGTCTTCGCCGGCAAAGGCGTCGAACAGCACAATGCGTTCGATGGCGCGGGGTGCCTGACCTTCGAGGGTCAGGGTGTTGAGGTCGAGCAGGCGCTGAGCCAGTTGCTTGCCGATAAAGCCCGTGCCGCCAGTGATCAGAATTCGCATGTGTAGCTCCGTTTCTTATAGTTGTCTGGGCGTAGCTTCAGTCGGTTTGAACGGTGATCTGGCGTTGTTCGCCAAGGCCCGCGATGCCCAGGCGCATTTCCTGGCCGGGGCGCAGGAATACGGGGGCTGGCTTGATCCCAAGGCCGACGCCTGGTGGTGTGCCGGTAGAGATAACGTCGCCCGGTTGCAGTGACATGCAACGGCTCAGGTACGCAATCAGCGCCGGGATCTGGAACACCATGGTGCGGGTGTTGCCGTTCTGGTAGCGCTGCCCATCGACCTCCAGCCACAGGTCAAGCTGGTGCGGGTCGCTGATTTCGTCACGGGTGACCAGCCAAGGGCCGATAGGACCGAAGGTGTCGAAGCCTTTGCCTTTGTCCCAGGTGCCGCCACGTTCCAGCTGCCATTCGCGCTCGGACACATCGTTGATCACGCAATAACCGGCCACGTGGTCCATTGCGTTGCTTTCATCGATGTAGCGACCGCCCTTGCCAATCACCACGCCCAACTCGACTTCCCAGTCGGTCTTGGTCGAGCCGCGCGGAATCTCTACGTCATCGTTAGGGCCGCAGATGGCGCTGGTCCACTTGTTGAACAGCACCGGTTCGCTGGGCACGGCCATGCCCGATTCCGCTGCGTGGTCGGCATAGTTGAGGCCGATGCAGATGAACTTGCCTACCTGGCCGACGCACGCGCCAATCCGTGGCGAGCCCGATACCAGCGGCAGAGTGGACGGATCGATTTTGCTCAGCGCTTCAAGGCTGGCGGCATCAAGCGCCGTGCCAGCGACATCGGCGATATGCGCCGACAGGTCACGAATATTGCCTTGAGCGTCCAGCAGGCCGGGTTTTTCCTGACCTTTTTCACCGTAGCGCAGCAGTTTCATAAATAATCCTTTTTTGTTGGGAAGCTGGACCCTGTGGGTAGTTTTCAGTTACTCATCCCGCCATCAATCACATGCACGCCGCCGGTGGTGTAGGCGCTGGCGTCGCTGGCCAGGTACAACGCCAGTTGGGCGATTTCTTCGGCGCTGCCGATGCGGCCCATGGGCTGGCGGTCGACAAACGCTTGGTACACCTCGTCTTGCGAACGCCCTTGTTCGCGGGCCTGTTCGGCGATTCGCTGGCGCAGGGAAGGGGAGTCGACGGTGCCGGGGCAAATGGCGTTGCAACGAATACCCTGGCGCACGTAGTCGCTGGCCACCGATTTGGTCAGGCCGATCACCGCCGCTTTGCTGGCGGTGTAAGCGAAGCGGTTGGGCACGCCTTTGACGCTGGAGGCCACCGAGGCCATGTTGACGATGCTGCCCCCGCCCGCTGCCAGCATGCCGGGCAGACAGGCGCGGATCATTCGGTACATGGCGGTGACATTAAGTTCGAAGGAAAACTGCCAGGCTTGCTCGTCGCACTCCAGCAACGCGCCGCTGTGCACGTAGCCGGCACAATTGAACAGTGCGTCCAGCGTGCCTACCTGCTGGCAGATCGCATCAATGGCGGCGGGGCGGGTCACGTCCAGTTGCAAGGCCTGGATGCCGGGAATGTCCTGCAGGGCTTCAATGTGCAGGTCGGTGGCAATGACCTGGGCGCCAGCGTCACGAAAGGCCAGTACCGATGCCAGACCAATACCCTGTGCTGCAGCGGTGATCAGAACGCGTTTGTTGGCGAGGTTCATGGGGGATATCCATTGTTATTATTTAGCGCAACGGCTCCACCCTAATGTTGCTTCGTGATAATCGCCAATGAGATATTCTCAAGCCTTAATAACCGGAGGTTATCGGATGGCGGACGTTGGATTTAATCAACTGTGCAACTGGCTGCGCTTTCGCCATTTGGTGTTGATCGACACCTTGGCGCGCACACAAAACATGCACGCCACCGCGCAGGAGATGAGCATCAGCCAGCCGGCGGTGAGCAAGATGCTGCGCGAGATTGAGCACCAATTGGGCTTCGACGTGTTCCAGCGTTTGCCGCGCAACATGCCGCTTACCGATCTGGGCAGGCACGTGGCCCGGTTCGCGCAAATTGCCCTCAACGACACGCAACAGTTTGTCGGTCAGATCAACCACCTGCGTCAGGGCGGGCACGGCCTGTTGAAGGTCGGCACCATCTATGCGGCGGTAGCGGTGGCGGTGCCGGCGGCGATTGTCGAGGTTAAACAAAGTTGGCCGCTGCTGACCCTGGAAATACTCGAAGGCACCAGCGCCAACTTGCTGACCATGCTTGAACACAAAGAACTGGACCTGGTGGTTGCGCGGTTCACCCTGGACCGTCATCGCGAGCTGTTCGACTTCCAGCCGCTGGCACCCGAACCGCTGTGTTTGGTCACGGGCAGCCAGCACCCGTTGGCCGGTGCCAGCGAAGTGCCGCTGGCCGAACTCGGCAGTTGGCCGTGGGTGGTCTACCCGACCGGCACCCCGATGCGTGCACGGCTGGAGAAGGCTTTTGTCGAGGCGGGGATGCAGACCCCGGAAAACACCGTCGAAACCGTGTCCATGCAGACCACCATGCAATTGCTCCAAACCGCGCCCGTGGTGGCCATGCTGGCTGAGTCGATGGTCGAGCCGGAAATTCAAGCCGGTCGGCTCACTCGCCTGGCGCTGCCGTTTCCGTTGGTGCTGGCGGACTACGGCATTATTACTCGTCGCTTTGAGCCACCAAGGTGGTCGGCGCAGGCCTTTATCGACGCCCTGTTAAGCGGCCCCGATGCCCTGCGCGGTGCCCGCCAGAGCGTTTGATAACCCGCAGTTATTGGCCGATGGAATCTTGTGATTGGGCAGTGTGCGGGTGGTCATCTAGAGTGCATTTCGCCCACGCAGTGGGCGCAATCGCTCACTAGAGGCGCTTATGAAAACAATAAAAAGCTACAAGACGCTGACGATTTTCTTCCTGTTCCTGATTGGCGTGGTCAACTACCTGGACCGCAGCGCGTTGTCCATCGCCAACACCACTATCCAAAAAGACCTGGCGATCAGCCCCATGCAAATGGGTGTGATGCTTTCGGCCTTTTCCATTGCCTACGCATTTTCGCAATTACCCCTCGGTGCATTGATCGACAAGTTGGGCAGCAAGCTGGCGCTGGGCGGTTCGCTGGTGGTGTGGTCGGTGGCGCAGGGGGCCTTCGGCCTGTTCAGCAGCTACGGCCACCTGGTCGGCCTGCGGGTGTTGTTGGGGATTGGTGAAGCTCCGGTATTTCCTTCGGCGGCCAAGGCACTTTCTGAATGGTTCGATACCCAGGAGCGTGGCACGGCCACCGGCTGGGTCTGGTCTTCGACCTGCATCGGCCCGTGCTTGGCTCCGCCTTTGCTGACGGTATTTATGGTGCATTTGGGCTGGCGCGGGATGTTCATCCTTACCGGTGTCATGGGCCTGCTGCTGGCGGTGTGCTGGTTTAAATTCTACAAAAGCAAGGCCCAGTACATGGCCGAAACCGGCCGTGCCGAACCTGTGCCCGTGCAGCAAAAGGCGGCGCCGAAAGTGCGCTGGACCTCGATGTTCAAAGATCGCAACACCTGGGGCGCCTTCCTCGGATTCATGGGTGTGATCTACATGATCTGGCTCAACCTTACCTGGTTGCCCGGCTACTTCGAGCGCGAACATGGCCTGGACCTGTACCGCACCGCTTGGGTGGTATCGCTGGCGTATTTATTCGGTGCGCTAGGCACCATCGTTGCCGGTAAATGCTGCGACCGACTGGTGGCGCGCGGCATGAAAGTCCTGGCGAGCCGCAAGCTGATGGTGATCATGGGCTTGCTCGGCGGGGCGCTGTTCACCCTGATCGTGGCCTTTACCACCAACGTCGTGGCGTGCGTGGTGCTGTTGTGTCTGACGATGTTCTTCATCAACATCTCCAGCGCCACGGCGTGGATGATCGTCAACACCATCGTACCTTCGGAGCGCGTGGCATCGTTCGGTTCGATCCAGAACTTTGGTGGCTACCTGGCGGGCTCCATCGCGCCGATTCTCACCGGATTCAGCGTGCAGCAAAGCGGCTCGTTCTCCTCGGCATTCGTGATCAGTGCGGTGGTCGCGGTGTGCTCGGCGTTTGCCTACTTTGCATTGCTCAAGGAGCCGGGAGTGCCAGTGACAACGTTCAACGGCTCACCTGCTGCGGCGTGAAATAAGTCAGGCAATGTGGGAGCGAGCCTGCTCCCACAGGGTTCACAGGACTACAACCACGATTCGCTAATCCGCCGGTCGAGTTCTTCCCAGTCGGCCATGCCCAACACCCGAGTGGTGTTGAGGCCGCGCAGGTAGCCTCTGAGTTGCTGGGCGATGGCGTGCACCTCGGCGGGTTGCGCACGTTCATCGTGCAGCACGTCTTCGTAGAGGCTGAGATAGTCATTCACCCGGTCGCGGTACTCGGGCAGCACCGCTTCGCGGATCAGGTCGAAAGTTCTGAGTTTTTGACTGGTATTCAAGAGGCACCCTTTGTGAGATGACGGGCTGTTGTTCTGGTTACAAGCCGTTTCAATGTATCTCACGTCAGCGCACGCTATCTAGTGGACTGCTCAAAGGTGTAAGGCGTCAGCGCCGTCGGGTCGATGTTTTTATCCACTGTGACCATTGCTTCCTTGAAGGGGCAGAGCAGGCCAACGCTGGTGCTGCGACAGTCTTTAGCGCTTTCGAAATCACTGGCCAAGGGTTTTTCGGCGCTGCTCAGTTGGCTCAGGTTGCGAACTTGATCCATCGACTGCGCCTCAAAAGCGATGCGCAAAAAGTAGTCGCCGGTTTTGATTTCCTTGTAGCGCTCAAACTGCAATGTACCCACCGGCGGGATGTTGTTGTCGATGTAATCCCCTAGCTTCCAGTTGAAACCGAGCATCGTACGCAGGTACGAGATGTTGGTGTCGTGGGCCACCAGCAGCATCAGCGGTACATCGGGCGGGGTGTGACCCAAGGCGCTGGCCAGTGCAGTACCTTGCTTGAGTTCCAGCGAAACCTGGTTCATCAGCTCGGACGCGCCGCGGCTGGCGATATACGGGATGTCGTTGAGGAAGTCGTATTTGGCTTTGGTCAGCACCATCAGGCTGGAGACTTCAGCTGCCGTGCGGGCGTGACCGAAGGCAACTTTATCCAGAGGCAGGCCCTGGCTGTATTCCAGGCGGAACACTTCGCCCATGTTGGCACCGGCGCTCAGCCCTTTGATCGAAAAGCGGCCCTTGGCGTTTTCTTCCAGCGTCCAGACTTGCTTGCCGTATGGGCAATCAGCGTTGGGCAGGCAGGCCACGGCCTTGAGTGTGTCTTCATACGGTTTGTAGCGCGCCTGTGCTGCTTCGACGCTGCCACCCAGAGCCTTGAGGATTTGCGCCTTGGCTTTGATTGGGTCTAGGGCAGCAAAGGGCATTTCGTTGGCCTGGAACAATGCATCCTGTTCGCCGCTGACATAGGTCGGCTGAAAACCGCAGCCGGGGAACATGCCGTCGAGCAAGGCCTGAGCGGTGGCTTTGGTGCGCTGCAATGGGCTGGCGTGTACCAGCAGCTGTTTGGCGTCCGGGCAACCTTCGGGGATCAGCCCGGCGCTGCGCAACACGGCGCCGCGATAGCGTCCCATTTCAACGGCGCCGCTGTAGCCGTGGCCGGTCAGGTTGCCGAAGGGCACCAGCCAGATCGGCCATTGGCGCTGGGTCACGCTGGTCAGCAGTTTTTCATTGGACTTGGTCGGCGGGCGCACCCCGTGACGGCTGATTTGCACGACTTTATCCAGCACGTAGCCATCGCGGGTGGGTGTCTGGGCAAAGGCTGCCGGGCTTAACAGACTGGCCAGCAACAGGCCGGTACAAAGAGGGGGCAACGTTTTCATCGTTCTTCCTTTTGGTCTTCCTGGACGCAATGGACGCAGAGTCTAGTCGGCAAATTACAGTTTTCTTGTGATTTGTGAGGTGCCCGCTTGAAATCCCGAACAGGTGGTGCGTATTTTGTACGGATCGCCGTTCGCGGCCTGTACTACAACCCTGCACAAGCACAAGGAAAGCGTCATGACGACCGATGGCCAGGGCTCTCTCGCACAGCGATTGACCGGCATTGATGAGATTGAATGTGTGACCCCGGATTTGAATGGCGTCCCACGGGGCAAGGTGATGACCGCCGAGGGGTTCCTTGAGGGACGGCGCTTGCAGATGGCCCGGGGCGTGCTGCTGCAATGCATCATGGGCGGCTACCCCGAGGCGCGTTTTTACGGCGACGAAGACGGCGATCTGGCGCTGGTACCAGACCCGGCACACATTCATCCCTTGCCCTGGAGCCAGACGCCGCGAGCATTGGCGATTTGCGATGCCGATGAACTGAGCGGTGAAAGCTCGCGTCTGTCGACCCGCGGCCAACTCAAAGCCGTGATTGCCCGCTATGCCGCACGTGGCCTGGCACCGGTGGTGGCGACGGAGCTTGAGTTCTTTGTGTTTGCGCCCAATACCGATCCGACCCAGCCGTTCCGTCCGCCTGTTGGGCTGGACGGTCGACGCGAAGACGGTTTCTCGGCGTTCAGCATCAGCTCCAACAACGGTTTGCGGCCTTTCTTCAGCGAGGTCTATGAATGCATGGCCGCGTTAGGCTTGCCGCGCGACACCTTTATGCACGAAATGGGCGTCAGCCAGTTCGAGATCAACCTGCTGCACGGTGACCCGCTGTTGCTCGCCGACCAGACCTTTTTGTTCAAGCACCTGCTCAAAGAGGTCGCGCTCAAACACGGGCTGACCGTGGTGTGCATGGCCAAACCGCTGGCACACACTGCCGGCAGCTCAATGCACATTCACCAAAGCGTGGTAGAGCTGGGCAGCGGGCGCAATGTGTTCAGCGATGAGGCGGGGCAGCCGACGGCGACGTTCCGTCATTTTATCGGTGGGCAACAGGCTGGCATGGCCGACTTCACCGCGCTGTTTGCGCCGAACGTGAACTCCTACCAGCGTTTGTGCCATCCGTACGCTTCACCGAACAACGCGTGTTGGTCCCATGACAATCGTGCTGCTGGCCTACGCATTCCGGCCAGTTCGCCGGTGGCGCGCCGGGTCGAAAACCGTTTGCCGGGCGCTGACGCCAATCCGTATTTGGCGATTGCCGCGAGCCTGGCGGCTGGTTTGCATGGCATTGAACATGAATTGGAACCGACCGCTGCCATCCAGGGTCAGTTCGAAGTGCCTGAGGCGTTGTCCCTGCCATGTACCTTGCATGCGGCCATTGAGCGTCTTAAACGCAGTCAGTTGGCAAAGGAGTTGTTTGGCAAGGAGTTCATCGACGGCTACATTGCATCCAAGACCCTTGAACTGACCAGCTTCTATGATGAAATTACCCCCTGGGAGCGCCGTGTGTTGGCCGCTCAGGCTTAATCGTTTGAACCTGTAGCCGTCAGCTATCGCACGATGGCTGACGGCTCGCACAAGGACCGCACGCAAAGCCATGCACCAGATTTGGAAGTCTTTTCGAGCGTTGTATTTTGCCTCGCTGATGATGTTGATCGGCTCGGGGCTATTGAGTACTTATCTGGCGCTGCGCCTGGCGGCCGACAATGTCGACGGCATATGGATCGGCGCCTTGATGGCGGCCAACTATTTTGGTCTGGTACTGGGCGGCAAGATCGGCCATCGACTGATTGCCCGGGTCGGCCATATTCGCGCCTATGCCACCTGCGCCGGCATCGTTGGGGCCGCGGTGTTGTGTCACGGCCTGACGGATTTATTGCCTGTCTGGCTGGTGCTGCGGGTGATCGTGGGCCTGGGGATGATGTGCCAGTACATGGTCATCGAAAGCTGGCTCAACGAACAGGCCGACGCCAAACAGCGGGGCGTGGTGTTCAGCCTGTACATGATCGCGTCCTATCTGGGTTTGGTGCTTGGGCAACTGATTCTGGTAATTCACCCGGCCCTGGGCCTGGAACTGCTGATGCTGGTGGCGCTGTGCTTTGCCTTGTGCCTGGTACCCGTGGCCATGACCCGGCGCATTCACCCAGCGGCGCTGCACCCGGCGCCCATGGACCCGAAATTCTTTATCAAACGCGTGCCGCAGTCGCTGATTGCAGTGCTGGGCGCCGGTTCGCTGGTCGGTTCGTTCTACGGCCTGGCACCGCTGTATGCATCGCAGCAAGGGCTGTCGACCGAGCTGGTCGGTTTATACATGGGCGGCTGCATTTTTGCAGGGCTGGTGGCGCAGTGGCCGCTGGGCTGGTTGTCGGACCGTTATGACCGGCCGCTGCTGATTCGAATCTTCGCGTTCCTGCTGGTGCTGGCGTCATTGCCGCTGGCGATCCTGCCCGCAGTACCGCTGCACGTATTGTTTGTGGCGGGATGTCTGGGGGCGCTGGTGCAATTTTGCATCTACCCGTTGGCGGTGGCGTTTGCCAACGACCACATCGAACCTGAGCGGCGTGTGTCATTGACCGCCATGTTGTTGGTGACCTACGGCATCGGCGCCAGCGTTGGGCCATTGCTGGTCGGGGTGTTGATGCAGGTTTTCGGCAGTCACATGCTCTATGTGTTTTTTTGCGTGGCCAGTCTGCTGCTGGTGTGGCGCATTCGCCCGAATGCCGTCACCAACTTGCACCAAGTCGACGATGCACCGCTGCATCACGTGGCTATGCCCGACAGCATGTCCAGCTCACCGCTGGTGGCTGCGCTTGACCCGCGGGTTGATGAACAGGCGGTGCAAGAGCAGATGATGGATGAGCCGGTGGTGGATGATGTTGAGCCGCAAGCCGAAAAGCGTGAGGGGGATTAAGGTGTGGGAGCGAGCCTGCTCGCGAAGTGCTCAGCGTATCGTTCGCGAGCA
>JAZKIA010000115.1:0-27517 GCA_040385125.1 Pseudomonadota bacterium
CGCCGTGAAAGGGCGGTGTCCTAGGCCACTAGACGAAGGGGACGTTGCCCGAAACATACACCGTACGTTTCAGTGCCAAGCACATTAACCGAAGTTACTGTTTTGGCTTTCACTCAACCCCGCCCGAAAGCGAAGCTGCTTAAAAATGGAGCGGGAAACGAGACTCGAACTCGCGACCCCGACCTTGGCAAGGTCGTGCTCTACCAACTGAGCTATTCCCGCAAATGGCGTCCCCTAGGGGACTCGAACCCCTGTTACCGCCGTGAAAGGGCGGTGTCCTAGGCCACTAGACGAAGGGGACACGCTACAACTTCACTGGTTACTGCGTTTCGCTGTGTGCTTTACGCTGCAATTGGCGCGCATTCTAGGGATGGATTGGGAAGTCGTCAAGCCCAATATGAAAATATATTGAAATCAATGACTTCGCCATTCTTGAGGCAATTTCCTACTCCGCATAGCGCCCAACTCCTGACGCCTATATTCCGGCATCCTACAAGGCGTTATGATTGTCAGGCCTCAGTGATGGCAATTTGTACCCTGTCGGTCTTCAGCCTCTATATAGCCAGGCACATCGACTTTTGCGAGACACCTGATCAATACCAGAACAAGCCCCATTGGCATCCCTGCCGCGACCTGTATCCGCGAGCAGACCACCTGAAGAGGTTCTAACGTTGACTCCCACCATGATCGCCCTGTTTGTCGTCGCCGGGATCGCACTATTGATCGCCATTGGGTACATAAACCACGTGGCGGAAAACAACAAGCTGGAAAAAGCTCGCCTCAAGGTCGAGCTCAGTGACCGCATACGCCGTTGCAGCGAGGTCAACGAGACCTTTCCCGGCCAACTGATGTCGCCCGGCCTCAAATTGCTGCTGACACGCCTTGAGCTCAACGCTACCCAGCGCCTGTTGCTCCTGCAAAAGTCCAGCGCGTCGTTAAAGGCAGAAGTTGGCGAACTCAGCGCACTGATTGCCAAAGGTGAATCGATCCCCGTCAACAACCCGCCACGCCCAATTCTGACAGAAGCCACAGCCAAAGATGTGCGCTTCCTGCTTGAAACACTGCACGGCCAAATCACCCGCGCCGCCAATGATGGCTTCCTGTCGACCCACGAAGCCAAACAGTGGCTCAAAGAAGTGCGCCATTTGCTGGTGGTTGTGCATATCGAGTTCTTCAACAATCTGGGTGGCCTTGCCTTGCAACAGGAGCAGCCAGGGCAAGCACGCCTGGCCTTCGAGCGCGGCATTCAATACTTGCGCAAGCAAGCCGTACCCGCCATGTATAGCGCTCAACTCAAAGAGTTCGAAGCCCAACTGGCTCGCGCCAACGCCCAAGTACTGAGTGACCTCGAACCGGCAACCGATGAAGTCAACGAACTGACCGAAGGGCTGAAAACAGACGACGCCAATGCCGACTGGAAGAAAAAGGTCATTTACGACTGACCAGCCTTTGTACCTTTGCATCGCCCACAGTCAATCGCACAAGACAATGCGTGAGGATGTATCAGGCAACAGGGTTCTGAAGGGGGGGTAAGGCGAGGGCAAAAAAAAACATGAAGGCAGCCGCACGGGCCGCCTTCATGTTTGACATCAGGCTACCGGATTGATTGGCTTTTCCGGGTACCACACGTCGATCAGCGGGCTAGCTTCAACGCTGGTCAGCTCTGGACGAGCCTTCAGCCAGGCTTCAACAGCTGCACGCTGCTCTTCGCTGACCGAACCGCGCTTCTGCAGGCAAACCAGACCGTAGTCGTCGCCGCCAACGTAGCCAAGACCATTAGCTTCCATGGCTTCTTTCAAGAACGCTTCGAGGAAAGCGTCGATAGCTTCTTCCGACAGGTCTTCTTTGAAATCCAGGTTCAGCTCAAAACCCAGCTCCTGAAATTCATCAACGCACAGTTTTTTGCGCAGACGCTGGGAACGATTAGTAGCCATTGAACAATCCTCTTAAGTAATAACGGCGGCACTTTACCAGTTTCAGGCCGTGCCTGCCCGGTTCCGTGTGAACGGCTCATCGTTTTCTACATTTAATAAGCCAATACCGCTATCAGGCCAATGCCCAAGCCCGACGACGTTGGGGCATAATGCCAACACTTTTATGACCATTGAGGGCACTTTCCATCATGCCTTCTTATTTTTCCCCCTCGCCTGCAGGGTTTTACTTCATATGATCAAATCTCTACGACCATTACTGTTAGCCGGCCTTTTTCTGCCGCTCGCCTTCAGCGTAAGCGCTGCCCCTGTCAACACCACGCTTTCACCCAAGGTTCAACAAGCCCTCAAAACCAACAAACTGCAAAACGATGCGCTGTCATTGGTCCTGCTGCCACTCAGCGGCCCAGGCATACCTACGGTATTCAACGCCGACGTTTCAGTGAACCCTGCTTCGACCATGAAACTGGTTACCACGTACGCCGCCCTGGAAATGCTCGGCCCGACCCATCAGTGGAAAACCGAGTTCTACACCGACGGCACCCTGAGCAATGGCATCCTGCAGGGCAACCTGTACCTCAAGGGCGGCGGCGACCCCAAGCTGAACATGGAAAAGCTCTGGCTGTTGATGCGTGACCTGCGTGCCAATGGCGTGCAGCAAGTCACCGGGGATCTGGTGCTGGACCGAGGCTTCTTCGTACAACCACAACTCCCGGCATTTGACGACGATGGAAATGACAAAAACAAACCATTTTTGGTCAAGCCCGACTCGCTGCTGGTCAACCTAAAAGCCCTGCGTTTCGTCGCACGCAATGATGCCGGCAAAGTACTGATCTCGGTTGAGCCGCCGATAGCGAGCATTCGGATCGACAATCAGGTCAAGGCCGTCAACAGCAAGCAATGCGCCGGTGACGTGCGCTACAACCCGGTACCGCAAGCTGACGGTTCGGTACTGGTCACCGTGAGCGGTCAACTGGGTGAAAACTGTAACTCCCAGACTTACCTGTCACTGCTTGATCACGCGACTTACACCGCGGGGGCCGTACGCGCCATCTGGAAAGAGCTGGGCGGTAGCATTCAGGGCCAGGACCGTATGGCCAGCGTGCCAAAAACAGCCAAAGTGCTGGCGCGAGCCTTCTCGCCAGATCTGGCCGAGATCATTCGCGACATCAATAAATACAGCAACAACACCATGGCCCAGCAGCTGTTCCTGAGTCTCGGTGCGCAGTTCCGTAATGACGCCGATGGTGACGATGCCAAAGCCGCACAGCGCGTGGTGCGCCAGTGGCTGGCGAAAAAAGGCATCACCGCCCCCCATCTGGTCATGGAAAACGGCTCTGGACTGTCCCGCGCCGAACGTGTCAGCGCACGGGAGATGGCACAAATGCTACAAGCCGCCTGGAAAAGCCCGTACGCAGCTGAATTCATCAGTTCCATGCCGATTGCTGGCAAAGACGGCACCATGCGCAAACGCCTGAAAACCACCGCCATGAACGGCCAGGCACACATAAAGACCGGCACCTTGAATACCGTGCGTGCCATTGCCGGCTTTAGCCGCGACAGCAATGGCAACACCTGGGCGGTGGTCGCTATCCTTAATGACCCTCGCCCCTGGGGCGCCTCAGCGGTTCTCGACCAGATACTGCTGGACCTGTATCGCCAGCCGGCATTGGTCAATAGCGCGGTCTCTATCGCGCAGTAAGGAACACCAGCCAGCTCACTTCCCCAGAGGCGACTCAAACCCGCAAACTGGTGTACACCGATCCGTAGGAGCTGCCGAGGAACGACGACTGCGATCTTTTGACGTTGACCCGCTGTCTGTACGAAAGATCAACAGCTCGCAGCTTTCGTGCCTCAGCAGCTCCTACGCCTAGCCCGTAGGAGCTGCCGAGGAACGACGGCTGCGATCTTTTGACGTTGACGCGCAGTCCCCAGTCGGCCTTGAATGGGTTCTTTTATGTTTGGGTGCGCCGGCTGGCGCGCAATAAAAAGCGCCCCCAACCATAAGGTCGGGGGCGCTTTTGTTTGTGCCGCTATCACATGCCTTTAACGGGCGGTGATTTTCCAGGCACGGTGGATTTTGCTGTTACGGGCAAAGTCCGGATCAATAGTGCTGGCCGTGATTTCTTCGACCGCATAACGCGATTCCAAATGCTCATCAAGGATGAACTTGCGGAAGTTGTTCGAGAAATACAGCACACCACCCGGCGCCAAACGCGCCATGGCCAGATCCAGCAGTTGCACGTGATCGCGCTGGACATCAAAGATGCCTTCCATGCGCTTGGAGTTGGAGAAGGTCGGCGGATCGATAAAGATCAGGTCGTACTCTTCACGACAAACATCCAGCCACGCCATCACATCACCCTGCTCCAGACGGTTCTTGTCCGAAAAGCCATTGAGTGACAGATTGCGTCGCGCCCAGTCCAGATACGTCTTCGACAAGTCGACGCTGGTGGTGCTGCGCGCGCCGCCTTTGGCTGCGTGTACGCTGGCGGTTGCGGTGTAGCAGTACAGATTGAGGAAGCGCTTGCCAGCAGCCTCTTTCTGAATGCGCATGCGCATTGGGCGGTGATCCAGGAACAAGCCGGTGTCCAGGTAGTCCGTGAGGTTGACCAGCAGCTTGACGCCGCCTTCATTGACCTCAGTGAACTTGCCCTGCGCACTTTGACGCTCGTACTGCTTGGTGCCGCTCTGACGCTCTCGACGCTTGACGATCACGCGGCTCTTGTCGATGTTCAGCGCTTGTGGAATCGCCGCCAAGGCATCGAACATACGGGCCGAGGCCTTTTCTGGATCGATAGACTTCGGCGCCACGTATTCCTGGACATGGACCCAATCGTGATACAGGTCGATGGCCATGGAATATTCAGGCATGTCAGCATCGTAGACCCGATAGCAATCGATGCCTTCGCGCTTGACCCACTTGCCCAGTGCTTTGAGATTCTTTTGCAGACGGTTGGCAAACATTTGCCCGCCTTCGCTCAAGCGCGGTTGCTCAATAACCACCGGAACCGGCTTGATCGGGTTACCGTTCTTGTTGTACTTCTCGTACTTGGTCGGCGCTTCGATGTTCGACGGCAGATCCGACTCGGCTTGCTCGCGCTCAATCTGACGCTGCTCGGGGGTACGGCGCTCGCCAGTGACGAACTGATCCGGCACCACCTTGATCAGCAACAGCTTGCATGGCAAGGCGCCGTTCCAGAACGAATACTGCTTATGGCTGCGAATACCCATACGCTTGCCCAGATCCGGGGCACCGGTAAACACCGCAGCTTCCCAGTTCAGACACGCCTGACGCAGGCGCTCGCCAAGGTTCTGGTAGAGATAGAGCAAGCTCGCCTCATCACCCAGACGCTCGCCGTATGGAGGGTTGCAGATCACCAGACCTTTTTGGTTCTGGTCCGGACGCGGCTCGAAGGTCGCGACTTCACCCTGGTAGATCTTGATCCAGTGGCTCAAGCCTGCACGCTCGATGTTGTTGCGTGCGGGCTGGATCAGGCGCGGGTCAGCTTCATAACCACGAATCCACAGCGGTGTCTTGGCCATGCCGATTTCAGCGCGCTCAGTCGCCTCTTCGTGCAGCTTCTTCCAAATGGCCGGCACGTGACCCAGCCATGCATCAAAACCCCAGTGGATGCGATTGAGGTTTGGTGCCATGTCAGCCGCTATCATTGCGCCTTCGACAAGGAACGTACCCACACCACACATTGGGTCAGCCAGCGCTGCGCCTTCGGCGGCCAGACGCGGCCAGCCGGCACGAATCAGAATCGCCGCCGCGAGGTTTTCCTTCAGCGGTGCCGCACCTTGCTGCAGACGATAGCCGCGCTGGTGCAGGCTGCTGCCCGACAGGTCCAGGGACAAAATGGCTTCGCCGCGATCCAGGCGCAAATGGATGCGCATGTCAGGGCTGATCTTGTCGATCGACGGGCGCTCGCCTGATGGCGTGCGCAGCTTGTCGACGATGGCGTCCTTGACCTTCAAGGCACCGAAGTGAGTGTTATCAATGCCCGAGCCGTGGCCGCTGAATTCAACGGCCAGCGTGCCATCCGGGACCATATGGTCCTGCCACTCGATGTCCAGAACACCGTGATACAGGTCTTCCGCGTCCTTCATCGGGAAGCGCTTGAGCACCAGCAATACGCGGTTGGCCAGGCGCGACCACAGGCACAGGCGGTAGGCAGTTTCCATATCCGCCATGCCACGAATGGCCGAGGTGTGCTCGCGGGCTTCCTCAAGACCAAGGCCGGTAGCCTCCTCAAGGAGCAGACCTTCGAGGCCCTTGGGGCAGGTAAGGAAGAGTTCGTAACGATCCGACATGGGATTCCTGAGCTTTTAGCTATCAGTGAGCAGGCAACGCATTGCCGGCTCCGTTTTCAATCAAGCGCTTTTCTTGAAGAGCGCTCGTGTGGCACGAAACTGTGCCGTTCCACCCCAGCGATCATTCGTGCCCTGAGGCATGAAGAGTTTAGACGCAGGGGCAGATCATTCATGGGGAAATAAGATGTCATATTCAGACCCTTCGTCGAATAGTACCCCAGTAAAACGGGGGGATATTCGCAGCGGAGAATGAAACGCATCATCTTTGCAAACTCTCACCAGATCAGGCTTTGGCCGAATCCGAGCGCAAAAAAACAGCCTTTCTTATGGCCTTAACACCAATATCGTTACGTCCTTATGACAAAACGATCATTCACACGCCTTGGCGCATTGGTTAGAACTTAGCTCAGGTTGTCGCCGCACAGGTGACAACGAAAATGCTCGCCACGCCGGCAGCGAGCAACCAACGGCAGAAACATTCTGCCCCGACCTCTTCAGGTCGACGCGACATACAAACAGTCAACAAGTGAGGGCAACACCCTATGAGAAGACTTAAGCGTGATCCGTTGGAAAGAGCTTTTTTACGCGGATACCAATATGGCGTTCATGGAAAATCCCGTGAGCTTTGCCCTTTTACTCTACCGTCGGTACGCCAAGCCTGGATTAACGGCTGGCGCGAAGGACGCGGCGACAATTGGGACGGTATGACAGGCACTGCGGGCATCCACAGACTCAACGAACTTCACGCCGTCGGCTAACTCTGGGTAAATTCCGACATCACCTTGAATACGCAATGACTTAACCATGCCGTCACATCCGGACGGCGGGCTGCGGCCCAGGGGCTCCTTTATGGAGCCCTTTTTTATACGGGTTTGTCAGCGAGGCAATGCAGAAATCGCATCGACCGACTCACGAATCAATGTCGGCCCCTTGTAGATGAAGCCCGAATAAAGCTGAACCAGACTGGCACCTGCAGCGATTTTCTCAGCCGCATATTTGCCTTCGGTAATCCCGCCTGCCGCGATGATTGGCAAACGCCCTGCCAACTCAGCCGCCAGTACTTTTACCGTGTGGGTACTTTTGTCACGTACTGGTGCGCCCGATAGACCGCCCGCCTCGTCACCATGCTCCATGCCTTCAACGCCAACACGACTTAAGGTGGTGTTGGTGGCAATCACCGCATCCATGCCCGTCTCAAGCAGCGCCTGAGCCACGAGCACGGTTTCTTCATCGGTCATGTCCGGTGCAATCTTGATCGCCAACGGCACGCGCTTGCCGTGACGCTGTGTCAGCTCGTTCTGACGCACTTGCAAGGCTTCGAGTAACTGCTTGAGTGAATCGCCGAACTGAAGAGTGCGAAGGCCCGGAGTATTTGGCGAACTGACGTTCACCGTCACATAGCTGGCGTGCTCGTAAACCTTGTCCAGGCAGATCAGATAATCGTCGACCGCACGCTCAACCGGCGTGTCGAAGTTCTTGCCGATGTTGATCCCCAGGATGCCTGAGTACTTGGCGGCTTGAACCCGCGTCAGCAGATGATCAACGCCCTGGTTGTTAAAGCCCATGCGATTGATGATCGCCTGGGCTTCAGGTAGTCGAAAAATACGTGGTTTCGGGTTGCCTGGCTGAGGGCGCGGGGTCACCGTGCCGATCTCGACGAAGCCGAAACCCAACTGTGCAAAGCCATCGATGGCTGCACCGTTTTTGTCCAAACCTGCGGCCAGTCCGACCGGGTTCGGGAAGTCGAGCCCCATCACCGTCACGGGCAACTTGGCCGGTGCCTTGCACAACAAACCATTAAGCCCCAGACGGCCGCCCGCACCGATCAGGTCCAGCGACAGATCGTGGGAGGTTTCAGGGGAGAGTTTGAAGAGCAACTGGCGGGCCAGGTTATACATGGCGTAATGGACTCAAAGGGTGACTTAAAGAGGGGGCGATTATAGCCGCCCGGCACCCGTACACGCGAGCGCAGTGTGGCAAATCGCAGACAAAGAAAAACCCGGCCTAAGCCGGGTTTTTCTGAACAGCCTAGCTAAAAATTACTTAGCTTCTGCTTGAACGGTAGCTTCTACGCGACGGTTCAGAGCACGGCCTTCTTCAGTTGCGTTGCTTGCAACTGGATTAGCTTCGCCGTGGCCGACTGCGTCAACACGGTTAGCTTCAACACCTTGGTTAACCAGGGCTGCACGAACAGCGTCAGCACGACGCTGCGACAGTTTCTGGTTGTAGGCATCTGGACCTACGCTGTCAGTGTAACCAGCAACAGTAGTGTTGGTCGCTGGGTACTGCTTCATGAAATCAGCAACGTTGCTGATGTCAGACATGTACTGCGATTTAACAACCGACTTGTCGAAGTCGAATTTCACGTCAAGTTCAACGCGAACAACTTCAGCGATTGGAGCTTCTGGTGCTGGTTCAGCAACTGGTGCTGGAGCAGGAGTTGGAGCAGGAGCTACTGCGCCAGCGTTGCCACCGAAGTTCACGCCCACGCCGACCAGTGCGGAGTAATCCCACTTGCCGTTGTCGATGTTGTGGTCAGCTTCAAGGCCGGCACGTGCGAACAGGTTGTCGGTGAAGTAGTACTTAACACCAGTACCGATGATAGCCAGGGTCGAATGATCGCGACCGCTGTGGCCGTCGGCCTTCACGTTGGTACGGCTCTGGTGGCCGAAACCGCCCGAAACGTATGGACGCAGGGAATCAACGCCAGCCTGACCGAAGTGATAGGTAGCCAGGATGCTACCGGTATCGCCTTTGATTTTCTGGTTGCCAGTGTTGTCGTTCGAACGGGTGTGGTTGGTTTTGTCGTAGTTCAGGTCCAAAGACACGTCGTCGGTCAGGAAGTAACCGATACGAGCGCCTGGGTTGTAACCGTTTTCTACGTGCTTGACGCTGTCGTTGTACTGTTTTTTGTAGAACAGTTCACCTTCGACCGCGCCTTGGCCTTGTGCCAGGGCACCGAACGAAGTTGCAGCTACAAAGGAACCAATGGCAATGCCCAAGGTGTTTTTCAGTTTCATCCGTTAAATCCCCATCTGGTGATTGTAAAGCAGTCCCTCATACCGGGGGACAACTCGGCGACAAGTCTATCAGACCTTGCCTACACGTAGATCCATTTGCGCTGAACTAAGTTTCAGCAATGCCTGCAAATTTCTCACGCAATTTATCTAGAGCACGCTTGTAACGCATCTTTGTCGCACTCAAACCCATATGCATTATGTCTGCGATTTCCTGAAATTCCAGTTCTGCGACAAATCGCAGTACTAAAATCTCCCGATCAATCGGGTTCACATGCACCAGCCAGCGATCAAGTCCGCCCTTTTCCTCAGGTTTCGGCGTCTTTTCCTCAGACGCTTCCTCGAGGGGGTCAATACTTAATGCGTCCATCAAGCGACGCTTTCGCCGTTCCTTTCGATACTGTGTGATGCACTCGTTGTACGTGATGCTATATAGCCATGTTTTGAATTTCGATTTACCTTCGAAATTCTTCAAGCCATAGAGCACCTTGAGCATTACCTCCTGACAGACATCGTCAGCATCACGATCGTTCCCTAAATACCTTGAACAAACATTGAACAACGTGCGCTGATAACGCCGCATTAATTCTTCATAAGCACGCGTGACGTGAAACAACTCATCATGCGCGCGCGCCACCAACTCCTCGTCAGAGAGCTCGCGGGGGTCGTAGCGCATGGATAGCGATTGGGCTTTATTCAAAACGAGTCGTGCCGGCAGTCAGGTCAATGTCCGCCACAGCCCAAGGAGCAGGCTTTTCGCGGCGGCATACATTAGCAGGGTTTGCCACATCAGCGGCTAGTCACATGCTGTTCCAGCAAGACCCGATTTGAGATGGAGACTAGCTCACCCTCATCAGTCAGCAATGTAGTCTTAACCGTACCGATCTCTTCGATCTGCCCTTCGACCTCGCCAACACGCACTTCCTGCCCAACCTGATACAGCTCACGCACATAAATCCCGGCAAGAATCTGCCCCGCAATCTGCCGACTTCCCAACCCCATGGCCAAGGCTACAGCCAGACCAACGGTAATCAACACGATCACGATCACATGGTTCAGCAGGTCGGTCTTGACCTCTAACTGGCTGATTGCCACGGAAATACTGATGATGATGACCAGGCCCTGGGCCACTCGACCCAAGCCGCCGGCGTAGTCAAAGCCGACACTTTCACAGGCGCCGCGCACCAAGCCATTAAGCAACTGTGCAACCAGCACACCGGCCAACAGGACCAGAATCGCGCCAAACACTTTTGGCAAATACAGGGTGAAAATATCCAGCGTGGCCGATACGCGCTCAAGCCCCAGAGATTGAGCCGCCGACACCAGGAAGATCAGCAGAATGAACCAGTACACAATTTTGCCAATCAGGGTCGAGATCGGGACCTGAATCCCTGCCCGCCCCAGAATTTTGGTTAAACCGGTGCCGGCCATCAAGCGATCAAGGCCCAATTTGGCGAGCAACTTCGACAGCAGAGTATCCAGCAGCTTGGCAACCACGAAGCCCAGCAGTACGACCACCAGCGCCCCGAAAAGGTTCGGAATGAAGTTGGCAATTTTGGTCCACAAGGCAGTCATTGCCGTGACCAGGCTCTGGGTCCAGAGATCAAGTTCCATGTTCAATCAGCCTTATCAGCAGGGCGAGCAGCAGGTTTGCGCCGCGAAACGGGCGCAATATGAGCTGAACCGCTATTCAAAGCAATCATCAGTGCTTGCACCCAGCGACCCAGCAAACTGAAAAGATCACCCGCACCGACCTGGCGGTTGGCGGTTTTCAGTACTCGGCCCAGGCAGGCATCGTCGTCACGGCTGGACGGCTCGGCCTTGAGCATTTCACGTAAGGACTGTTCAAACGGATCGTGCATAAGCACCTCTCGATATGTCAGTTAAAGACGCGGGCATCTTTGCCGGGGTCACATTCCCCACATTCAAAGCCACTGCAAACGGCGATAAAACCACCATTGCCCTGCCCCTATGACCAACATCACGCCGCAAGTCACGGCAAAACCATAGGAGTCATCTGCGAACGGAACACCGCCCACATTGATCCCCAGCAAACCGGTAATGAAGGTGATGGGCAGGAAGATCCCCGTGAGCACGCCGAAGCGGTACATGATGCGGCTCATGCGCACGTTCAACCGTCGATCTTCAGCCTCAAGCACCAGCCCCACGCGCTCGCGGGTCAATTCGAGCTCTTCCAGGTAGCGGGTCAGGCTGTTATTCAATTCGTTCCAGTAATCGGCATCGTCGGCGGTAAACCACGGCAATTTGGTCCGCGTTAGCTGACCAAAAATATCTCGCTGCGGGGCCAGAAAACGACGCAAGCCGGCGGCACGACGACGAACCTGCAAGATAGAGCCATGATCGGGCGTATACCGTTCGTCGGCATCAATTTTATCTTCTTCGTCATCGACGATTTCTGACAGCTCACCGATCAGATCCTGCACCTTCAGCGTCAGGTGCTGAGCCAGATAAAGGATCAGCTCAGAAGGATTTTTCGGGCCTTCGCCTTGGTCGAATTCCCCCAACAACTCGTCGGTGGCCCTTAGCGGACGCATGCGCAACGAGATAATTCGTTGCGCGCTGCCGAAGATACGCAGCGAAACCATGTCTTCGGGCTCGGCACCGGGGTTCAGATTGACTCCGCGCAAGAACAACAGCAGTTCATTGTTGGGCAGAGGCAGCAACCGCGGGCGAGTATTTTCTTCGAGCAGCAAGTCACAGCTGAAATCACTTAAACCACTCGACGTGCGCAACCAGCTCTGGGTTTGCGGATGGCTGCGATCCAAGTGCAACCAGAGGCTTTCCTGAGGCTGAAGTTGCAGGTCATTCAGTTCGGTGCGCGCAATGGAGCGCGCCCCTCCCTCACCATCCAGTACCAGTGCATGCACCAGCCCCCATTGAGCGTTGTCTTCCTCGTACATCCGTGTTCCTTAGCGTTTAAGCGTCTATTCCGGCATTTTCAGCGCAGAAGGCGAGATGATCACGCCATTATTGTCGGCATAAATAAACTCGCCGGGACGGAACGTGACCCCCGCAAAAGTCACCGGCACATTCACATCACCCACACCGCGCCTGTCGGTTTTCAGTGGATGACTGGCCAGCGCCTGAACGCCAAGGTCGGTTTGAGCCAGCACATCGACGTCACGAATGCAGCCGTAAATCACCAAGCCTTCCCAGCCGTTTTTCGCCGCTTTTTCGGCAATCATGTCACCGAGCAAGGCGTGGCGCAGAGAACCACCGCCATCCACCACCAGCACCTTGCCATTGCCGTTGAGCTCAGCCTGCTCCTTGACCCGCGAGTTATCCTCAAAGCACTTGATGGTCACGATCTCGCCACCAAAGGAGTCGCGCCCGCCAAAATTGCTGAACATGGGCTCAAGTACTTGCACCAGGTCAGGGTAGGCATCGCACAGATCGGGAGTGATGTAGTGATTCATGAAAAAACTCCAGTAACAGGTGGGCGCAACAGGAAGAATATTCGGGACACTAAGGTTATAGACGCTCTGCCAGCCACGTGCGCACCAATGGCCACACTTCCTGCTGGGCAGGTTGACTCACTATCATTTCGACATGACCGAAATCAGAGCTGAACCCCTGCTCACGCCCCAGAGTAACAAAGGTTCGCTGCTCTGAACCCAGTTGATCATAAAGCTTGCGACACGCCCACTCTGGCGTCTGCTTATCACCCGCAGCGGCGACGACCAGCACCGGCACCAGAACTTCAGCCAATCCGGCCCACCAATCACGTTCAGCATCTTTGAAGCGACCTAAAAAGCCATTCCAGCGCAAGGCTTCCAGAGCGATGCTGACGGGCTCGTCTTCTGGGCCGCGCTTGAGTCGAACACCCGACAACTGGGCAAACCGTTTCAGCAGCAAATAAGCGCCCCACTGCACAGGGGGAATTTTCAACGCCCAATAACGACGATTGACCTGACAGCCAAAAAACGCCGCAGAGGCTACGTCTTGAGCCCCCAGATATTGACCGCCGAGAGCCGCAGCCAAACTGATGCCGCCCTGGGAATGACCGATCCAGTGCGGGGCCTGCCCGCTCAGTTCGCGCACAAACGCACCAATCGCCGGCAGATCGTAACGGGCATAGTCCGCCACACGGTTATGGCGCCAGGCTTGATTACGCGACGAAAGGCCGTGACCGCGCATTTCCGGTAACCACACATCAAAACCGGCGCGGGCCAAATAGGCACCCAGCCCTATACCTTTGGGCGAATACCAGAAGCGCCGGTTGGAAAAACTGCCATGCAACAGAATCACTGGCACACCGCGGACTTGGCTGGCGTTTGCCATACCCAGTCGGGTGACCACCAACTCCACGGAAATATCCGGGCTGTTGGCGGGTTTCAAGCGATAAACGTCCTCGCTCAGATCACCCCGACGCTCAGCGCTGATCAGGGCAACGGGAAAAAGATGACTGCTGCTTTGCATAATGCTCTTGCACAAAAAAGGGCGAATCCATTCAGGACTCGCCCTACCACTGCTTATAAAGAGAGGCGCAACGCCTAATGTGTTCCCACAGAGGCTTGCCCCTCTCTTCTCTTGACGGCTTACGCCTGTGCTTGGCCTTCAGCCAGGAAGAACCAGGTTTCCAGTACGGAATCCGGGTTCAACGACACACTTTCAATGCCCTGCTCCATCAGCCACAGCGCCAGATCCGGATGATCGGACGGGCCCTGACCGCAAATACCGATGTATTTGCCGGCCTTGTTACAAGCTTGAATGGCGTTGGACAGCAGCTTCTTGACCGCAGGGTTACGCTCGTCAAACAGGTGAGCGATCACACCAGAGTCGCGGTCCAGGCCCAGAGTCAGCTGAGTCAGGTCGTTGGAACCAATAGAGAAACCGTCGAAGTACTCAAGGAACTCTTCAGCCAGAATCGCGTTGGACGGCAGTTCGCACATCATGATGATGCGCAGGCCGTTTTCGCCACGCTTGAGGCCGTTTTCAGCCAGCAGGTCGATCACCTGGCTCGCTTCGCCCAAGGTCCGTACGAACGGCACCATGATTTCGACGTTGGTAAAGCCCATCTCGTTGCGCACACGCTTGAGCGCACGGCATTCCAGCTCGAAGCAATCGCGGAAGTTTTCGCTGATGTAACGCGAAGCCCCACGGAAGCCCAGCATCGGGTTTTCTTCTTCTGGCTCATACAGCTTGCCGCCGATCAGATTCGCGTATTCGTTGGACTTGAAGTCCGACAGACGCACGATCACTTTCTTCGGTGTAAACGCGCCAGCCAGGGTACTGATGCCTTCAACCAGTTTTTCGACATAGAAGCCTACTGGATCGTCGTAGCCAGCGATGCGTTTGTCGACGCTGTCCTTGATTTCCTGTGGCAGGCCGTCGTAGTTCAACAGTGCCTTGGGGTGCACGCCGATCATGCGGTTGATGATGAACTCCAGGCGGGCAAGGCCCACACCGGCGTTCGGCAACTGCGCGAAGTCAAAGGCACGGTCCGGGTTGCCGACGTTCATCATGATTTTGAACGGCAGTTCCGGCATCGCATCCACGGAGTTTTTCTTGATGTCGAAGCCCAGTTCACCTTCGAAGATAAAGCCGGTATCGCCTTCGGCGCAGGAAACAGTCACACCCTGGCCGTCTTTCAACAGCTGGGTCGCATTACCGCAGCCCACTACCGCTGGGATACCCAGTTCACGGGCGATGATCGCGGCGTGACAGGTACGCCCGCCACGGTTGGTGACGATGGCGCTAGCGCGCTTCATTACCGGTTCCCAGTCCGGGTCGGTCATGTCGGAGACCAGTACGTCACCCGGCTGAACCTTGTCCATCTCGGACACGTCTTTAATGATCCGAACCTTGCCCGCGCCGATACGCTGGCCAATGGCGCGACCTTCTACCAGCACCGTGCCGGTTTCTTTCAGCAGGTAGCGCTCCATGACATTGCCCGAAGTGCGGCTTTTCACGGTTTCTGGACGCGCTTGAACGATGTACAGCTTGCCGTCATCGCCGTCTTTGGCCCACTCGATGTCCATCGGGCACTTGTAGTGCTTCTCGATGATCATCGCTTGTTTGGCCAACTCGCTGACTTCAGCGTCGGTCAGGCAGAAGCGGGCGCGATCGGCGTGATCAACGTCGATCACCTTGACCGACTTGCCGGCGCTGGCTTCTTCGCCGTAAATCATCTTGATCGCTTTGCTGCCCAGGTTGCGGCGCAAAATAGCCGGGCGACCAGCTGCCAGGGTTTGCTTGTGAACGTAGAACTCGTCCGGGTTAACCGCGCCTTGTACGACGGTTTCGCCCAGGCCGTAGGCGCCGGTGATAAACACCACGTCACGGAAGCCGGATTCTGTATCCAGGGTGAACATCACACCAGCAGTGCCGGTTTCGGAGCGCACCATGCGCTGCACACCTGCCGACAGGGCGACCAGTTTGTGGTCAAAGCCCTGGTGCACGCGGTAAGAAATCGCACGATCGTTGAACAAGGAGGCGAACACCTCTTTGGCCGCACGAATCACGTTTTCAACGCCGCGAATGTTCAAAAAGGTTTCTTGCTGTCCGGCAAACGACGCATCCGGCAAATCTTCAGCCGTGGCCGAAGAACGTACGGCAACGGCCATGTCCGGGTTGCCCTGAGACAACGTAGCGAAAGCGGTACGGATTTCAGCGTTGAGCTTTTCAGGGAACTCGGCTTCCATGATCCATTGACGGATCTGGGCACCGGTCTTGGCCAGGGCATTCACATCATCCACATCCAGCGCGTCGAGTGCCGCGTGGATCTGATCGTTCAAGCCGCTCAGTTCAAGAAAATCACGGTATGCCTGGGACGTGGTGGCAAAACCACCGGGAACCGAAACACCAGCGCCTGCAAGATTACTGATCATCTCGCCGAGGGATGCGTTCTTGCCCCCCACGTGCTCTACATCATGGACGCCGAGCTTATCGAGGGAAACTACGTACTCTACCAAGGTGATCTCTCCACTAACTGTGTTGGAAAAGCTCAGGGCGCTGGACGCTCATCAGGTTGGCATCTCAGCGATTGTGGCCTGGACCTGGAAAATAAGTGAAACTGCCTGCCATTCAGGGCGACAAAATCGCGCCTATCATATCCAAGAATCATCACCAGCTTAAGGCCCAAGGCGCAAATGAAACGATCTGCTTTCTTTATCTCCGACGGCACCGGCATTACTGCCGAAACCCTCGGCCAAAGTCTGTTGGCACAATTCGAAAATGTGACCTTCAGCAAATTCACACGCCCTTATATAGACAGCGTTGAAAAAGCCCGGGCAATGGTACAACAAATCGATAATGCCGCCGAAAAAGACGGTTTTCGCCCGATTATCTTCGACACTATCGTCAATCAGGACATTCGCGAAATCCTCGCCACGGCCAATGGATTCATGATCGACATCTTCTCAAGCTTCCTCGCACCGCTGGAGCAAGAGATAGGCGAGCACTCCTCGTACTCGGTCGGTAAATCACACTCGATTGGCCATAACTCCAACTATATGGAGCGTATCGAGGCGGTGAACTTTGCCCTCGACAACGACGACGGCGCCCGCACCCACAAATACGACAAGGCTGACCTGATTCTGGTCGGCGTGTCGCGCTGCGGTAAAACCCCTACTTGCCTGTATATGGCCATGCAATTCGGCATCCGTGCGGCCAACTACCCGCTGACCGATGACGACATGGAAAGCCTCAAACTGCCGGCAGCGTTGCGCGAGCACAAACACAAACTGTTCGGCCTGACCATCGATCCCGACCGCCTGACCGCGATTCGCAACGAGCGCAAGCCCAATAGCCGCTACTCCAGCTACGCCCAGTGCGAATTTGAAGTGCGCGAAGTCGAGCGCCTGTTCCAGCGCGAAAACATCCCGAACATCAACTCCACGCATTTCTCGGTAGAGGAAATCTCGGCCAAGATCCTGGTCGAAAAAGGCGTGGAGCGGCGCTTCAAATAACCATCAATTTTTAAAACGAATCACCCGGCACCCGCACCCAGCCTTCCATCAGTACCCGCGCACTGCGGCTCATGATGGCTTTGGTAACGGTCCACTGACCGTCCACCTGGCGCGCTTCTGCGCCGACGCGCAAGGTGCCCGACGGGTGACCGAAACGCACGGCGCTACGCAGTTCACCGCCAGCCGCCAGGTTCACCAAAGTGCCCGGAATCGCCGCAGCCGTGCCAATTGCAACGGCTGCGGTGCCCATCATCGCGTGGTGCAACTTGCCCATCGACAAGGCTCGCACCAGCAAGTCCACGCTCTGTGCACTGACCGGCTTGCCGCTGGATGACACGTAATCCGTTGGGCCAGCCACAAACGCCACTTTAGGCGTGTGCTGGCGCTTGGCCGCGTCTTCGAGTTTCTCGATCAGGCCCATACGCAGCGCACCGTAGGCGCGGATGGTTTCGAACATGGCCAGTGCTTTAGGATCACTGTTGATATCGTTTTGCAGCTCGGCACCGGTGTAGCCTATGTCCCGCGCATTAACGAAAATCGTCGGAATCCCGGCGTTGATCATGGTCACGTTCAAGGTGCCCACACCCGGAACGTCCAGGTCGTCTATCAGGTTACCGGTGGGGAACATCGAACCACCAGCACCGTCTTCATCGGCGGCCGGATCGAGGAATTCCAGCTGCACTTCGGCTGCTGGGAAGGTCACGCCATCCAACTCAAAGTCGCCGGTTTCCTGCACTGCACCGTCAGTAATCGGCACATGGGCGATGATGGTCTTGCTGATGTTGGCCTGCCAGATTCGTACCGTGGCCGTGCCGTTTTTCGGGATGCGCGCAGCATCCACCAAGCCACTGCTGATCGCGAACGATCCAACAGCCGCCGACAAGTTGCCGCAATTGCCGCTCCAGTCCACAAACGGCTTGTCGATGGAAACCTGACCGAACAGGTAGTCGACATCATGATCGGCGCGCTGGCTTTTGCTCACGATTACGGTTTTGCTGGTGCTGGAAGTCGCTGCACCCATGCCGTCGATTTGTTTTTCGTACGGATCGGGGCTACCGATGACCCGCAGCAACAGCGCGTCACGCGCCGCACCCGGCACCTGCGCTACCGCAGGCAGGTCGAGCAGGCTGAAAAATACACCCTTGCTGGTACCGCCACGCATATACGTCGCGGGGATTTTGATTTGCGCTGCATAGGCCATAAAACAAAGTCCTGTTATGGCCGGGGCGCATGGCCCCGGCGCTGCGATTAAGCCGTGGCCGATTCCAGGAAGTCCTGGGCAAAGCGCTGCAACACGCCGCCGGCTTCGTAGATCGAGACCTCTTCAGCCGTATCCAGACGGCAAGTCACCGGCACTTCAACGCGCTCACCGTTTTTACGGGTGATCACCAGTGTCAGCGTGGTGCGCGGGGTACGCTCGCCAATCACGTCGTAGGTTTCGCTGCCGTCGATGTGCAGGGTTTTGCGGTTGGTGCCTGGCATAAACTCCAGTGGCAACACCCCCATGCCCACCAGGTTGGTGCGGTGAATACGCTCAAAACCTTCGGCTGCAATCGCTTCCACACCGGCCAAACGCACACCTTTGGCCGCCCAGTCGCGGGACGAACCCTGACCGTAGTCAGCACCAGCGATGATGATCAGCGGCTGCTTGCGATCCATGTAGGTTTCGATGGCTTCCCACATGCGCATCACGTTGCCTTCAGGCTCCAGACGGGTCAGCGAACCCTGTTTGACCTTGCCGTCCTCGATCACCATTTCGTTGAACAGTTTCGGGTTGGCAAAGGTCGCACGCTGGGCCGTCAAGTGGTCACCGCGGTGCGTTGCATAGGAGTTGAAGTCAACTTCCGGCAGGCCCATTTTTGCCAGGTATTCGCCAGCAGCGCTGTCGAGCATGATCGCGTTGGATGGCGACAGGTGATCGGTGGTGATGTTGTCCGGCAGCACGGCCAGTGGGCGCATGCCTTTAAGCGGACGCGCGCCCGCCAGAGCGCCTTCCCAGTACGGCGGACGACGAATGTAAGTGCTCTGCGGACGCCAGTCGTACAGCGGCTCGACTTTCGGGCCGGTGTCTTCGTGGATCGCGAACATCGGAATGTACACCTGGCGGAACTGCTCCGGCTTGACCGATGCCTTGACCACCGCGTCGATCTCTTCGTCGCTCGGCCAGATGTCTTTCAGGCGGATTTCCTTGCCATTCGCGTCCAGGCCCAACACGTCTTTTTCGATGTCGAAACGGATGGTCCCGGCAATCGCATAAGCAACCACCAGCGGCGGCGAAGCCAGGAAGGCTTGCTTGGCATACGGGTGAATGCGCCCGTCAAAGTTACGGTTACCCGACAGCACGGCGGTGGCGTACAGGTCGCGGTCGATGATTTCTTGCTGAATGACCGGGTCCAGCGCACCGGACATGCCGTTGCAGGTGGTGCAGGCAAATGCCACCACGCCAAAGCCCAACTGCTCCAGTTCATCCGTCAGGCCAGCTTCGTCGAGGTACAGGGCCACGGTTTTCGAGCCCGGCGCCAGAGACGATTTGACCCACGGTTTACGGGTCAGCCCCAACTTGTTGGCGTTGCGGGCGATCAGGCCGGCAGCGATCACGTTGCGCGGGTTGCTGGTGTTGGTGCAACTGGTGATGGCTGCGATGATCACCGCACCGTCTGGCATTTGCCCCGGCACGTCGTCCCACTGACCGGCAATGCCCTTGGCCGCCAGATCGCTGGTCGCGACGCGGGCGTGCGGGTTGCTCGGGCCAGCCATGTTGCGCACCACGCTGGACAGGTCGAAGCTCAGGCCGCGCTCGTATTGCGCACCTTTAAGGCTGTCGCCCCACAGGCCGGTGAGCTTGGCGTAGCTTTCGACCAACTGCACTTGCTGGTCTTCGCGGCCAGTCAGCTTGAGGTAATCAATGGTTTGCTGGTCGATGTAGAACATCGCAGCCGTGGCACCGTATTCCGGAGCCATGTTGGAAATGGTGGCGCGGTCGCCCAGGGTCAGTGCCGCAGCACCTTCACCGAAGAACTCCAGCCAGGCACCAACAACCTTTTGCTTGCGCAGGAACTCGGTCAGCGCCAGTACCATATCGGTGGCGGTGATGCCCGGTTGCAGCTTGCCGGTCAGCTCTACGCCGACGATTTCTGGCAGACGCATCCACGAGGCACGGCCAAGCATGACGCTTTCAGCTTCAAGGCCGCCCACGCCGATGGCGATCACACCCAGCGAATCCACGTGTGGTGTGTGGCTGTCAGTGCCAACGCAGGTGTCGGGGAAAGCCACACCGTCACGCACCTGGATCACCGGAGACATTTTCTCCAGGTTGATCTGGTGCATGATGCCGTTGCCTGGCGGGATCACGTCGACGTTTTTGAAGGCCTTTTTGGTCCATTCAATAAAGTGGAAACGGTCTTCGTTACGGCGATCTTCAATGGCGCGGTTCTTTTCAAACGCCTCTGGATCGTAGCCGCCGCATTCCACCGCCAATGAGTGATCGACGATCAGTTGGGTCGGTACTACCGGGTTGACTTGCGCCGGATCGCCGCCTTGCAGGGCGATGGCATCACGCAGACCGGCGAGGTCGACCAGCGCGGTCTGACCCAGAATATCGTGGCACACCACACGCGCCGGGAACCATGGGAAGTCCAGGTCGCGCTTGCGCTCAATCAGTTGGCTCAGCGAAGCATTCAGGGTCGCTGGATCGCAGCGACGCACCAGGTTTTCGGCCAGTACGCGGGAGGTGTAAGGCAGGGTGTCGTAAGCACCGGGCTTGATCGCATCGACTGCCGCACGGGTGTCGAAATAATCCAGCCGGGTGCCCGGTAGTGTTTTGCGAAATTCAGTATTCATGGCGTGGGACTCGATCACGGTAAGGAGTACTGCAAGCGTCTGTGGCATTGGCCTGGATAAACCCGATCATCTGTGGGAGTCGGGCTTGCCCGCGATGACTGACTGACATTCAACACATCTGTCGCCAGTGATACCGCTATCGCGGGCAAGCCCGGCTCCCACATTGCCGGTTTCAACCATGAAATCCGATGCTGCAGACGCCCTGTTTGTCAGCGACGTTCGATTGGCACGAACTTGCGCTGTTCGACGCCGATGTACTCGGCACTCGGGCGGATGATGCGGTTGTTGGCGCGCTGTTCGAATACATGCGCGGCCCAGCCGGTCAAACGCGAGCAGACAAAGATCGGGGTGAACAGCTTGGTCGGGATACCCATGAAGTGGTACGCCGAGGCATGGTAGAAGTCAGCGTTGGGGAACAGTTTCTTTTGCTCCCACATGGTCTTGTCGATGGCTTCGGAAACCGGGAACAACACGGTGTCGCCCACTTCCTCAGCCAGCTTCTTCGACCAGCCCTTGATCACTTCATTGCGTGGATCGCTGTCTTTATAGATCGCGTGGCCAAAGCCCATGATCTTGTCTTTGCGCGCCAGCATGCCGAGGGTGCCTTCGACCGCTTCTTCTGCGGAGCCGAAACGCTCGATCATTTCCATCGCTGCTTCGTTGGCGCCACCGTGCAGCGGGCCGCGCAGTGAGCCGATGGCTGCAGTGATGCATGAGTACAGGTCGGACAGGGTTGATGCACAGACCCGGGCGGTGAACGTCGAGGCGTTGAATTCGTGCTCGGCGTAAAGGATCAGCGACACGTTCATGACCTTGACGTGCAACTCGCTCGGTTTTTTGTCGTGCAACAGGTGCAGGAAATGACCGCCGATAGAAGGCTCGTCGCTCACGCAGCTGATGCGTTTGGCATCGTGGCTGAAGCGATACCAGTAGCACATGATCGCCGGGAAGGCGGCCAGCAGGCGGTTGGTCTTGTCCTGTTGCTCGGAGAAGTCTTGCTCCGGCTCCAGGTTGCCCAGGAACGAACACCCGGTGCGCATCACGTCCATCGGGTGAGCATCGGCGGGGATACGTTCCAGCACTTCTTTCAGCGCTTGCGGCAAATCGCGCAGCGTCTGCAGCTTGCCCATGTAGGCAGCCAGCTCGGCTTCCGTCGGCAGTTCGCCGTACAGCAGCATGTAAGCCACTTCTTCAAAGCGGGCTTCGGCAGCCAGCTCACGTACGTCATAACCGCGATAAGTCAGACCGGCACCTTCCTGGCCTACGGTCGACAGGGCCGTTTGCCCGGCTACTTGGCCGCGTAATCCGGCACCACTCAATACTTTTGCTTCGGCCATTGCGCTCTCCAATCTTGAATTTGTTAGGGATTCGGCAACTACTCGTGGGAGCGAGCCTGCTCGCGAACGTCGTTAACGATAGCGCGTGCTCTTGGAACCTTCGCGAGCAGGCTCGCTCCCACAGAAAAAATCATCAAACGTGTTTACTTTTTGCTGGCAAACAACGCGTCGAGCTTTTGCTCGAAGGTGTGGTAATCAATGGCGTCATACAGCTCCATGCGAGTTTGCATGGTGTCGATGACGTTTTGCTGTGTGCCGTCGCGGCGGATCGCACCGTAGACGTTTTCTGCCGCCTTGTTCATGGCGCGGAACGCCGACAGCGGGTACAGCACTAACGATACGTCGGCACCTGCCAGTTGCTCAGTGGTGTACAGCGGCGTCGCGCCGAACTCGGTGATGTTGGCCAGAATCGGCGCTTTTACGCGGTTGGCGAACAACTTGTACATTTCCAGCTCGGTGATGGCTTCCGGAAACACCATGTCGGCGCCGGCTTCAACGCACGCAGCGGCACGCTCAAGGGCTGATTCCAGACCTTCAACTGCCAGCGCATCGGTACGCGCCATGATCACAAAACTGTCATCGGTACGGGCATCGACGGCCGCTTTAATGCGGTCGACCATCTCTTGCAGCGAGACGATTTCCTTGTTCGGGCGATGACCACAACGCTTGGCACCCACCTGGTCTTCGATGTGAATGGCAGCAGCGCCAAACTTGATCATCGATTTAACAGTGCGGCTCACGTTGAAAAATGACGAACCGAAGCCGGTGTCCACGTCCACCAGCAGCGGCAGGTCGCACACGTCGGTGATGCGACGTACGTCGGTCAGCACATCATCCAGACCAGTAATACCCAGATCCGGTACGCCCAAAGAGCCCGCAGCAACGCCGCCGCCCGACAGATAAATAGCCTTGAAGCCGGCACGCTTGGCCAGCAACGCGTGGTTAGCGTTGATTGCGCCTACGACTTGCAACGGATGTTCACTGGCGACTGCATCACGGAAACGCTGGCCTGGACTGTTTTTATTGCTCATGACTCACCTCGTGGAGTGGCTGTCTGCTGGGCGCTGTCTTGGTAGTGACGCGCAATATTGCGTTTCGACGCGCCGATATGTCGGCGCATCAATAACTCGGCCAATTCGCCGTCGCGATCGGCAATGGCATCAAGAATGCGGTGGTGCTCGGCAAACGCCTGATGCGGGCGGTTGGGGGTTGCAGAAAACTGGATGCGGTACATGCGCACCAATTGATACAACTCGCCGCAGAGCATTTGAGTCAGCGTGCGGTTGCCGCTGCCCTGAATAATCTTGTAATGAAAATCGAAGTCGCCTTCCTGCTGGTAGTAACCGACGCCCGCCCGAAAGGCTTCATCGCGCTCATGGGTCTCAAGCACCCGGCGCAACTCGGCAATGTCTTCATCGCTCATGCGCTCGGCGGCCAAACGACAGGCCATGCCTTCAAGGGACTCGCGAATTTCGTAGAGCTCGATCAGCTCGGCGTGGCTCAAAGACACCACCCGCGCGCCAACGTGTGGTACACGCACCAACAGGCGCTGACCTTCAAGGCGGTGAATGGCTTCACGCAATGGGCCACGGCTGATGCCGTAGGTGCGCGCCAGTTCAGGTTCGGAAATCTTGCTGCCGGGGGCTATTTCGCCTTTGACAATAGCGGCCTGAATGCGCCGAAAAACGTTCTCGGAAAGGGTTTCCGAGTCGTCTTGGGCAATCACGGCAGGCTCTAGTGCTTCCAGCATATTGTCGACACCTTCAAAATCAATAGTGCCAAAACTAGCCATTTCAGCGCTAACAGTCAAAGGATAATTGAAGATTGTCGACAATCGTCTAATGGCGCGACTATTTAAGTCTTCTTTCTATATAGCTCAACGCAAACCTTGCGCAGCGCTGGCGCCATAAAACCATCATGTTAGAATGCCCACGCATCGCCCTGCCCCTTTTGCGGGCAGCCGCACGAGGAACTTGCGCTGTACTGCCAGTCGCCTTGAACTGAAGATTGCAAGAGACCGCGCCCCGATTTATGAAATTCACCACCCTCTCCAGCGCCCTTTGCCTGCTGTGCCTGCCAGGCTTGAGTTTTGGCGCCGAAAAAACCGTGTACGGCCTCAATGAGTACGCAGAACTGGCCGGCATCAACCTCCAGGTGGCCGCCAAACTCGACACCGGCGCCAAAACCGCCTCTCTCAGCGCCCGCGACATCAAACGCTTCAAGCGCGATGGCGAGAGCTGGGTGCGTTTCTATCTGGCAATTGATGATGCGCACACGCACCCCATCGAACGCCCGTTGGCACGGGTCAGCAAAATCAAGCGCCGCTCGGGTGACTACGACCCCGAGTCCGACAAGAACTACACTTCACGCCCAGTGATCGCGCTAGAAATTTGTATGGGCAAGGCCCTGCGCACGATAGAAGTGAACTTGACGGACCGAAGTGCGTTCCAATACCCGCTGTTGATTGGCTCCGAGGCGCTAAAACGCTTTGATGCGCTGGTCGACCCCAGTCTTAAATACGCTGCTGGCAAACCTGCCTGCGCCGCCAACGCTCAAACCGCAGAGTAATTGAAATGCGCGCTCTTACCCTTCACCTGAAAATCTTGATCACCATCCTCGTGGTGCTCGGCATTTCGATTACGGCTTATCAGATTTTCGTACTCGGCATTCCTGTGACCGAAGACGCTACCGACGATTTGTGGAACATCGACGCCAAGGTCGAATTTGTTGCCAGCTCCAAGGACCCGGTCAAGATTCAGATGTTCGTGCCGCCGCTCAACCGCGACTACGTGAGCCTGAACGAGAGCTTTATCTCCAATAACTACGGGGTGAGCGTTAACCGGGTCGATGGCAACCGCAAAGTCACCTGGTCGGCACGACGGGTCAGCGGCAAGCAAACCCTTTATTACCGTCTGGTGTTGACCAAGCGTTATTCGGGCGACAAGACCAAGCTCAAAGGCCCGGTATTTCGCGACAGCATCGCCGTCGAAGGCCCGGAGAAAATCGCTGCAGAAGCGCTGCTGGCACCGATTCGCCAGCACTCGGCAGACGTCGAAACCTTTATCAGCGAGACCATCAAACGGGTCAACAACCCTAACGATGACAACGTGAAGCTACTGCTGGCCGGCGATCCGTCGACCCCGCACAAAGCCCAGGTAATCGAGCTGCTGCTGTCGATTGCCCACGTCCCGCTGGAAAAAGTCCACACCATCCGCCTCGTCGCCGATCAGCCACAAAACCCGGAACTGTGGTTGCGCAGCTTCAACGGCAATGACTGGCTGTACTTCAACCCGGAGACCGGCGAACAAGGCCTGCCTTCTGACCGCCTGCTGTGGTGGATCGGCGACGAGCCGATGGTCACGGTTGATGGCGGTAAAAAACCCAACGTCACGTTCAGCTTGAACAACAGCGAAATGAACGCCATTCGCCTGGCCAAGCTGACGGACGAAAACACTGACGCCAACTTCCTTGAATACTCGCTGTACGGCTTGCCGCTGCAAACCCAGCAAACCTTCATGATCATGGTAGTGATCCCGATTGGCGTGCTGGTGATTCTGGTGCTGCGCAACCTGATCGGCCTGCAAACCCTCGGCACCTTTACCCCGGTACTGATCGCCCTGGCGTTCCGCGAAACTCAACTCGGCTTCGGGATCATCCTGTTTACGGTGATTACCGCACTCGGATTAACCCTGCGCTCCTACCTTGAGCACCTGAAGCTGCAAATGCTGCCAAGGCTATCGGTAGTACTGACATTCGTGGTGATGCTGATCGCGGCCATCAGCCTGTTCAGCCACAAGCTCGGCCTGGAGCGCGGCTTGTCGGTTGCCCTGTTCCCGATGGTGATTTTGACCATGACCATTGAGCGCCTGTCGATCACCTGGGAAGAGCGCGGCGGTGGCCATGCGATGAAAGTTGCGGCCGGCACGCTGTTCGCCGCGTCTCTGGCACACCTGATCATGAGCATCCCGGAACTGATTTACTTCGTGTTCACCTTCCCGGCGATTCTGCTGATTCTGGTGGGTTTCATGCTGGCTATGGGTCGTTATCGCGGCTACCGCCTGACCGAGCTGGTGCGTTTCAAAGCGTTCCTGAAGGCTGATTCCTGATGTTTGGCTTCTGGAAAACCTGGAAGGCCCTGGAAGCCAGAGGCATCATGGGCATCAATCGGCGCAATGCGGACTACGTTCTCAAGTACAACAAACGCAGCCTGTACCCGATTGTGGATGACAAGATCATCACCAAAGAGCGCGCCATCAAAGCCGGCATTCACGTGCCGGAGATGTATGGCGTAATCTCCACCGAAAAAGAAATCGACAAGCTCGACGAGATCATCGGTGGCCGCAGTGATTTTGTGATCAAACCCGCCCAAGGCGCGGGCGGCGATGGCATTTTGGTGATTGCCGACCGCTTCGAAGATCGTTTTCGCACGGTCTCGGGCAAGATCATCAGCCACGAAGAAATCGAGCATCAGATTTCGAGCATTCTGACCGGCCTGTATTCCTTGGGCGGCCACCGTGACCGAGCGCTGATCGAGTACCGGGTGACACCCGACCAGATCTTCAAAAGCATCAGCTACGAGGGCGTGCCGGACATACGCATTATCGTGCTGATGGGCTACCCGGTGATGGCCATGTTGCGCTTGCCGACCCGCCAATCGGGCGGCAAGGCCAACCTGCACCAGGGCGCGATCGGAGTGGGGGTTGACCTCGCTACCGGCCTGACCCTGCGCGGCACTTGGTTGAATAACATCATCAGCAAACACCCAGACACCACCAACGCGGTGGACGGCGTGCAACTGCCCAACTGGGACGGTTTCATGAAGCTGGCGGCCGGCTGCTATGAACTGTGCGGGCTGGGTTATATCGGCGTGGACATGGTGCTGGACCAAGACAAGGGTCCGCTTATTCTGGAGCTTAACGCCCGCCCAGGGCTCAACATCCAGATTGCCAACGACTGCGGCCTGACCTTGCGCACCCATGCGGTGGAAGCCCACATCGAAGAACTGGCAGCCAAAGGCATCAAGGAAACACCTGAAGAGCGCGTGCGATTCGCCCAAGAGTTGTTTGGGCATATTCATACCAACGATTGACCTGTAGCCGCTGCCGCAGGCTGCGATAAGGCCCGCAGGGGCTTCGCCTTTTAAA
>JAZKIA010000116.1:0-9566 GCA_040385125.1 Pseudomonadota bacterium
ACCCTCAACTATTCCGACTTCATCCAGCAAGTTAAGGATGGCAAGGTCGAGCGCGTTGCCGTGGATGGCTACGTGATTACCGGCAAGCGCAGTGATGGCGATAGCTTCAAAACCATTCGTCCGGCTATTCAGGACAACGGTTTGATCGGTGACCTGGTAGATAACCATGTGACCGTTGAAGGCAAATTGCCTGAGCAGCAAAGCATTTGGACTCAATTGTTGGTTGCGAGCTTCCCGATTCTGGTGATCATCGCCGTCTTCATGTTCTTTATGCGTCAAATGCAGGGCGGTGCTGGCGGTAAGGGCGGCCCGATGAGCTTTGGCAAGAGCAAGGCGCGTTTGCTGTCCGAAGATCAGGTCAAAACGACCCTGGCCGACGTTGCAGGCTGTGATGAGGCCAAGGAAGAAGTAGGCGAACTGGTTGAGTTCCTCCGTGATCCGGGCAAGTTCCAGCGCCTGGGCGGTCGTATTCCTCGCGGTGTGCTGATGGTTGGCCCGCCGGGTACCGGTAAAACCCTGATCGCCAAGGCGATTGCGGGTGAAGCCAAGGTGCCGTTTTTCACGATTTCTGGTTCTGACTTCGTTGAAATGTTTGTGGGTGTGGGTGCAAGCCGTGTTCGTGACATGTTTGAACAGGCTAAAAAGCACGCGCCTTGCATTATCTTCATCGATGAAATCGATGCTGTCGGCCGTCACCGTGGTAACGGTATGGGCGGCGGTCATGATGAGCGTGAGCAGACCCTTAACCAGTTGCTGGTTGAGATGGATGGCTTTGAGATGAATGACGGCATCATTGTGATTGCCGCCACCAACCGCCCAGACGTACTTGACCCAGCTCTGCTGCGTCCAGGTCGTTTTGACCGCCAGGTCGTGGTTGGCTTACCGGACATTCGTGGTCGCGAGCAGATTCTCAAAGTACACATGCGCAAAGTGCCTATGGGCGATGATGTCCAGCCGGGCGTGATTGCTCGTGGTACTCCGGGCTTCTCCGGTGCTGATCTGGCTAACCTGGTGAACGAAGCCTCCTTGTTCGCAGCGCGCACCGGTAAGCGTGTTGTTGAGATGAAAGAGTTTGAGTTGGCTAAAGACAAGATCATGATGGGCGCCGAGCGCAAATCGATGGTCATGTCCGATAAAGAAAAACGCAACACGGCTTATCACGAGGCGGGCCACGCCATTGTGGGGCGCGTTGTGCCAGAGCATGACCCTGTTTACAAGGTCTCGATTATTCCTCGTGGTCGCGCCCTGGGCGTCACCATGTTCCTGCCGGAAGAGGATCGTTACAGCCTGTCCAAGCGTGCGCTGATCAGTCAGATCTGTTCGCTCTATGGCGGTCGTATCGCGGAAGAGATGACCTTGGGCTTTGACGGCGTTACCACGGGTGCATCCAACGACATCATGCGTGCGAGCCAGATTGCGCGGAACATGGTGACCAAGTGGGGCCTGTCCGAGAAGCTGGGTCCTTTGATGTACGCCGAAGATGAAGAGTCCTATTTGGGGCGTGGCGGCGGTCAGAGTTCGAGCGTTTCCGGTGAGACTGCCAAGCTTATCGACTCTGAAGTGCGCAGCATCATTGACCAGTGCTATGGCACGGCCAAGCAGATCCTGACCGATAACCGTGACAAGCTGGAAGCCATGGCTGATGCCTTGATGAAGTACGAAACGATCGATGCCGATCAAATCGACGACATCATGGCGGGCCGCCCGCCACGCGAGCCGCGAGACTGGGACAATGGTGGCTCGGGTACCCCGACGGCTCCAACGCTGGATAAAGTCGAGCGTCCGGAAGCGCCTATCGGCGGCCCTGCTGCTGATCAATAAGGCTTGAAATGACTGTTCAGTCCTCAACCCGGTTGCCTTGCGGCAACCGGGTTCTTGATTTGGCCCATACGCACGTGATGGGTATTCTCAATGTCACCCCTGACTCCTTTTCTGATGGTGGGCGTTTTGCATCGCAAGATGCAGCCTTGCGCCATGCGCAGGCGATGGTCTTGGCGGGTGCAACCCTGATTGATGTTGGCGGCGAGTCAACTCGTCCCGGCGCTCCGGTGGTGTCGCCACAGGAAGAGGTCGATCGGGTTGCTCCTGTTGTCGAGCGCATCAGTCGTGAACTTGATGTCATTATTTCAGTCGATACCTCTGCGCCAATCGTTATGACAGAGGTTGCGCGCCTGGGTGCTGGCCTGATTAATGATGTTCGCTCGCTGCGTCGTGAGGGTGCCTTGCAGGCTGCTGCCGCGACAGGTTTACCTGTCTGCTTGATGCATATGCTGGGTGAGCCGGGCGATATGCAGGACAACCCGCACTACGCCGATCTGGTGGGTGAGGTGTCGGCGTTCCTCGTGGAGCACATGAGTCGATGTGCGGCAGCTGGAATTGGGGCTGAGCGCATAGTGCTGGACCCAGGGTTTGGTTTTGCAAAAACACTGCAGCACAATCTGAGCTTGTTTAAGCATATGGAAGCCCTGCATGCATTGGGGCGCCCTTTGCTCGTGGGCGTATCACGTAAAAGCATGATCGGGCAGACCTTGAGTCGGCCAGTCACAGAGCGGCTGCATGGCAGCTTGGCTCTGGCTGCGTTGGCCATGACCAAGGGAGCACGTATTTTGCGTGTTCATGATGTGGCTGAAACGGTTGATGTGGTACGGATGATCGCAGCGGTAGAGTCCGCCGACTAAGAATGATGGAGCGCTTATGACAAAGAAGTATTTTGGCACCGATGGTATTCGTGGCCGGGTCGGTGTTTATCCGATCACCCCTGACTTTATGCTCAAGCTGGGTTGGGCGGCAGGCATGGCGTTTCGTAGCAAGGGTGCTTGCCGGATTTTGGTCGGCAAGGACACGCGTATATCGGGCTATATGTTTGAGTCTGCGCTAGAGGCTGGTCTGTCGGCTGCGGGGGCGGATGTGATGCTGCTGGGGCCGATGCCTACACCGGCCATTGCCTACCTCACCCGGACCTTCCATGCGGAAGCGGGTATCGTGATCAGTGCTTCGCACAATCCACATGACGATAACGGCATCAAGTTCTTCTCGGGCGACGGCACCAAGCTGCCTGATGATGTTGAGTTGATGATTGAAGAGTTGCTGGAAGCGCCGATGACGGTCGTTGACTCGGGCAAGCTTGGCAAGGTGACACGTATCAATGATGCTCCGGGTCGCTACATCGAGTTCTGCAAGAGCAGTGTGCCGAGCAGTACCAGCTTTAGTGATCTCAAAATTGTTCTCGACTGTGCCCATGGTGCCACCTACAAGGTTGCGCCAAGCGTATTCAAAGAGTTGGGTGCGCAAGTTACGGTTCTGTCGGCTCAGCCTAATGGCTTGAACATCAATGAGAATTGCGGGTCGACCCATATGGGGCAGTTGCAGGCTGCTGTCGTAGCTGAAGGTGCAGACCTGGGTATCGCTTTTGATGGTGATGGTGATCGGGTGCTGATGGTTGATCACACTGGTGCAATCGTTGATGGCGATGAGTTGTTGTTCATCATCGCTCGAGATTTGCATGAGCGTGGCAAGTTGCAGGGTGGTGTCGTCGGTACGCTGATGAGTAACCTGGGGCTTGAGCTGGCGCTGAACGATCTTGGCATTCCGTTTGTACGGGCCAATGTTGGGGACCGTCATGTTATTGCTGATTTGCAAGAGCGCGATTGGCAGGTGGGTGGCGAGAATTCCGGGCATATCGTTTGCTTCCAGCATACGACCACTGGGGATGCAATCATTGCGGCCCTTCAGGTGCTGCTGGCATTGCGTCGTCGCGACGAAAGTCTTGCTCAGGCGTGCCAGGCTCTGCGCAAGTGCCCGCAAGTTCTGATTAATGTGCGTTTTGGTGGTGGTGTTGATCCTGTCGAGCATCCCGCTGTCAAAGAGGCGTGCGCGCGCGTGACCAAGGCCATGAACGGTCGTGGGCGTGTTCTGCTGCGCAAGTCGGGCACCGAGCCGCTGGTGCGTGTCATGGTTGAAGGTGACGACGAAAACATGGTTCGCAGCTATGCCGAAGAGCTGGCAAAGCTAGTAAGTGAAGTTTGCGTCTGAATTCGGCTTGCCAGCGCGGATTTGGTTGGGTAACATCTGCGCCCACTTTGACCGACGAGGTAAAGCATGCGTCGCACTATGGTAGCTGGTAACTGGAAGATGCACGGTACCTGCGCCAGCGTCGTTGAGCTGATCGACGGTCTGCGTACGTTAGCCTTGCCGGGCAATGTTGATGTCGCAGTATTTCCGCCTGAGCTGTTTATTGATCGTGTGATCAAAGGCTTGCAGGGCGCATCGATTTTGGTCGGTGCTCAGAATGCTGCGGTAGAGCCGAAGCAAGGTGCGCTGACTGGAGAGATTTCTTCGCTTCAGTTGGTAGATGCGGGTTGCACATTTGTGCTTGTGGGTCACTCTGAGCGCCGCCTGATTCTGGGTGAGTCGGATGAGACGCTCAATCGCAAGTTTGCAGCTGCTCAGGCTTCTGGCTTAACGCCGGTGTTGTGCATAGGGGAGACTCTGGAGCAGCGCGAAGCAGGGCAAACGCTTGAAGTGGTAGAGCGTCAGCTGAATGTCGTCATTGATGAGTTCGGTATTGAGGCTTTTGCAAATGCAGTGATTGCATATGAGCCGGTCTGGGCTATTGGTACCGGCCTGACTGCATCACCGCAGCAAGCGCAAGATGTGCATGCGGCCATTCGCGCACAGCTGGCGAAAAAGAATTCTGAGGTGGCACAAGGTGTGCGGCTTCTATACGGCGGCAGCGTGAAGGCGGCCAATGCGGTCGAACTGTTCGGCATGCCGGATATCGATGGGGGGCTCATTGGTGGAGCTTCCCTGAATGCAGATGAGTTCGGTGCGATCTGTCGCGCCGCGGGAAACTGAAAAAATGCTGGAAACAGTCGTAGTCGTTTTTCATCTGTTGGCTGCCCTGGGCGTAGTTGCCCTGGTTTTGTTGCAACAGGGTAAAGGTGCGGATGCTGGTGCGTCTTTCGGTGCAGGTGCTTCAAATACTGTGTTCGGAAGCCAAGGTTCCTCTACCTTTCTTAGTAAGTTTACTGCTATACTTGCCGCAGGTTTTTTCATAACCAGCTTAGGGTTAGGTTACTTTGCTAAAGAGAAAGCTGAACAGCTGACTCAAGTAGGTTTGCCAAATCCAGCGGTGTTGGAAGTTCCAGTGCAAAAGCCGGCTTCAGATGATGTTCCGGTGCTTGAAGAGCAAAAGTCGGCAACTCCTGCGACTGACGTACCTCCAGCTCAAGAGCAAAAGTAAAACGGGTTTCATGATGTAACTGTAGTATTGCCGAGGTGGTGGAATTGGTAGACACGCAACCTTGAGGTGGTTGTGCCCATAGGGTGTAGGGGTTCGAGTCCCCTTCTCGGTACCAATTATCAAGAATGCCCGCAGTAGCGGGCTTTCTTGTATGTGGAAGGTTAGATTGACCCTGAAAAGGATCAACCGTATACTTCCGCTCCAGCTTTGTCGCGGGATGGAGCAGTCTGGTAGCTCGTCGGGCTCATAACCCGAAGGTCGTCGGTTCAAATCCGGCTCCCGCAACCAGTTTTAGCGGAGCCCCTTATTAGGGGCTTTTTGTTAACTGGACACTTTATAGCGTCGGTATTCAACGACGTTTCAGAGATGGGCGCTTCGCCCATTTTTTTATTTTGCACAGCATGCACAAACATGCACTAGGGGGTTCAGGTGTCGAGCAAGCTAGAACAGTTGCAGGACTTGTTGGCCCCGGTGATCGTGGCCCTTGGCTATGAGTGCTGGGGTATTGAATTTTCGGCTCAAGGCCGCCATTCAATGTTGCGTGTGTACATCGACAAGGAAGGCGGCGTATTGGTGGATGACTGCGCCATTGTCAGCCGCCAAATCAGCGGCGTTCTGGATGTCGAAGATCCTATCGCTGTTGAATACACCCTTGAGGTTTCTTCTCCTGGCATGGAGCGCCCACTGTTCACTCTTGAGCAGTTTGCGAAATATGTCGGTGAGCAAGTGAAGATCAAGCTGCGCTCGCCTTTTGAAGGGCGACGCAACTTTCAGGGCCTTCTGCGCGGCGTAGAAGAGCAGGACATTGTGGTGCAGGTTGAAGACCATGAATTCCTGTTGCCGATCGATATGATCGACAAGGCCAACATTATTCCCAGTTTTGACTGAGACGCGGATCCCGCGGATCCAATGGCTTGCGAAAGGCGAGGCGTACGATGAGCAAAGAAGTACTGCTGGTTGTTGAGTCGGTGTCCAATGAAAAGGGCGTACCGGCAAACGTTATTTTTGAAGCGCTGGAGCTGGCTCTGGCCACCGCTACTAAAAAGCGTTTTGAAGACGAAGTCGAACTGCGTGTGGAAATCAATCGCCAGACCGGTAATTATGAGACTTTCCGTCGCTGGACTGTGGTCGAAGACGAAGATCTGGATGATCCAGCATACGAGTTGGCAGTTGACCAGGCCCAGGCGAAACAGCCAGGCGCGGTAGCCGGCGATATTATCGAAGAAAAAATCGATTCTATCGAATTCGGTCGGATCGCTGCACAAACTGCCAAACAGGTAATTGTGCAAAAAGTCCGCGAAGCCGAGCGAGCTCAAGTAGTCGATGCCTATCGCGAGCGTCTGGGCGAAATTATTTCTGGCACCGTTAAAAAGGTGACACGTGACAATGTGATCGTTGATCTGGGCAACAACGCAGAAGCGTTGCTGGCTCGTGAAGACATCATTTCGCGTGAAACCTTCCGTGTTGGCGTACGCCTTCGCGCGCTGCTGAAAGAAATTCGTACCGAGAACCGCGGTCCTCAACTGATCCTGTCGCGTACTGCGCCGGAGATGTTGATTGAGCTGTTCCGTATCGAAGTTCCAGAAATCTCCGAAGGCCTGATCGAAGTGATGGCGGCCTCCCGCGATCCTGGATCTCGCGCTAAAATAGCCGTTCGCTCCAAAGATAAACGCATTGATCCGCAAGGTGCCTGCATTGGTATGCGCGGTTCGCGCGTTCAGGCAGTGTCCGGCGAGTTGGGCGGGGAGCGAGTGGATATCGTCCTTTGGGATGACAACCCGGCGCAGTTCGTGATCAACGCAATGTCGCCTGCAGAAGTGGCGGCAATTATCGTCGACGAAGATGCCCATGCAATGGACATCGCCGTTGGCGCAGACAATCTGGCCCAGGCGATTGGTCGCGGCGGTCAGAACGTACGTTTGGCTAGCCAGTTGACCGGCTGGACCTTGAACGTGATGACCGAATCGGACATCCAGGCTAAGCAGCAAGCAGAAACCGGCGACATCCTGCGCAACTTCATCGACGAGCTGGAAGTCGACGAAGACCTGGCACAGGTGCTGGTAGATGAAGGCTTCACCAGCCTGGAAGAGATTGCCTACGTACCGTTGGAAGAAATGCTCAACATCGACGGCTTTGACGAAGACACCGTCAACGAGCTTCGCGCTCGGGCCAAGGATCGTTTGTTGACTAAAGCCATCGCTACTGAGGAAAAGCTGGCAGACGCCCATCCGGCCGAAGACCTGCTCTCGCTTGAGGGTATGGACAAGGATTTGGCGATGGAACTGGCGGTGCGCGGCGTAATTACCCGCGAAGACCTGGCCGAGCAGTCTATTGACGACCTGCTCGACATCGACGGCATTGACGATGATCGTGCCGGCAAGTTGATCATGGCCGCCCGAGCCCATTGGTTCGAGTAATTAGGCGCGGCCTGAGGAGAGAAATGCATGACGCAAGTCACGGTGAAACAACTGGCCGATGAGGTCAAAACACCGGTAGAGCGCCTGTTGCAGCAGATGCGTGAGGCAGGTCTGCCGCACACCGCCGCCGATGAAAAAGTGAGCGATAGTGAGAAACAGTCGTTGCTGACTCACTTGAAAAGCAGCCACAAGGCGAAAGTGGAAGAACCGCGCAAGATTACATTGCAGCGCAAAACCACCAGCACCCTGCGTGTTGCTGGCAGTAAGAGCATCAGCGTTGAAGTACGCAAGAAGAAAGTCTTCGTACAGCGCAGCCCGGAAGAAATCGAAGCCGAGCGCAAGCGTGAGATGGATGAACGTCGTGCAGTAGAAAATGCCGCACGTCAAAAGGCTGAAGAAGAGTCCAAGCGTCGCACCGAAGAAGAAGTGCGCCGTCAGCCTGCATCTGCTCCGTCCGCCGCTCCTGCTGTTGCAGCACCTGCACCTGTGCATGCTGCACCGGTTGCAGCAGCGCCTGCCCCAGCAGCTGATGCACGCAAGCGTGACGAACAGCGCCGCCCTGACAAGCCACGTGCTGACGATAACAATCGTCGCGGTAGCAGTGACGGCGATCGCAAGAACGCGCCACATCGTGCATCGGTAAAAGAAAAAGCACCGACGCCACGTGTTGCTCCGCGCACTTCCGACGATGAAAGCGACAGCTTCCGTCGCGGTGGTCGTGGCAAGGGCAAGCTGAAGAAGCGTAACGCTCACGGTTTCCAGAGCCCAACCGGCCCTGTAGTTCGTGACGTACAGATTGGCGAGACCATCACTGTCGGCGATTTGGCTGCACAGATGTCGGTCAAGGCTGCCGAAGTCATCAAGTTCATGTTCAAGCTGGGTACTCCAGCGACCATCAACCAGGTACTTGATCAGGAAACTGCTCAACTGGTTGCTGAAGAACTGGGCCACAAAGTGACTCTGGTCAGCGACAATGCCCTGGAAGATTCCTTGGCCGAGTCCCTGAAGTTCGAAGGCGAGTCGTTCTCCCGTGCACCGGTTGTGACCGTAATGGGCCACGTTGACCACGGTAAAACGTCCCTGCTCGACTACATCCGTCGTGCCAAGGTAGCTGCTGGCGAAGCCGGTGGTATTACTCAGCACATCGGTGCATACCACGTTGAAACCGAACGCGGCATGGTCACTTTCCTCGATACCCCGGGTCACGCTGCGTTTACCGCAATGCGTGCACGTGGTGCCAAGGCGACTGACATCGTGATTCTGGTTGTTGCTGCAGATGACGGCGTAATGCCGCAAACCATCGAAGCTGTTCAGCATGCGAAAGCTGCGGGCGTGCCTCTGGTGGTTGCAGTGAACAAAATCGACAAGCCAGGTGCTGATCTCGATCGCATCCGCAGCGAGTTGTCCGTTCACGGCGTGACGTCGGAAGAGTGGGGTGGTGACACTCCGTTTGTTTCGGTCTCGGCGAAAATGGGTACTGGCGTTGACGAATTGCTCGAAGCCGTATTGCTGCAAGCTGAAGTCCTGGAACTCAAGGCAACTCCATCGGCTCCTGGCCGTGGCGTAGTTGTTGAGTCCCGTCTGGATAAAGGCCGCGGCCCTGTTGCGACGGTTCTGGTTCAAGACGGTACCCTGCGCCAAGGCGACATGGTTCTGGTCGGTTCCAACTACGGCCGCATCCGCGCCATGCTCGACGAGAACGGCAAGCCTATCAAGGAAGCCGGTCCATCCATCCCTGTCGAGATTCTCGGCCTGGACGGTACGCCAGATGCTGGCGACGAGATGAGCGTGATGACCGACGAGAAGAAGGCGCGTGAAGTTGCCCTGTTCCGTCAAGGCAAGTTCCGCGAAGTGAAACTGGCGCGTGCTCACGCAGGCAAGCTGGAAAACATCTTCGAGAACATGGG
>JAZKIA010000117.1:0-16745 GCA_040385125.1 Pseudomonadota bacterium
CGATCTGGCGAGCATTCTCGCCTAAATGGGTGTCCGGAATCATTAGACCACTACAAACACACCACAAATCAGTCCCCTCTCCCTCTGGGAGAGGGAGCCGTTTTAGGGTGTAACGAAAATCTCGAACACACCACAAATCAGTCCCCTCTCCCTCTGGGAGAGGGTTAGGGTGAGGGCTGTGTCAGACGCCCAGGTAATCCATGATCCCTTCAGCAGCCGTGCGGCCTTCGAAGATCGCGGTAACTACCAGGTCGGAGCCGCGCACCATGTCACCACCGGCGAAAATCTTCGGGTGGCTGGTCTGGTGTTTGAACTTCGACTGTTCAGGCGCAATCACACGGCCCTGGCTGTCGGTCTGAATATCAAACTGCTCGAACCACGAGGCCGGGCTTGGACGGAAGCCAAATGCGATGATCACGGCGTCAGCCGGGATGATCTCTTCGGAACCCGGAATCGGCTCAGGGCTGCGACGGCCACGGGCATCCGGTTCGCCAAGACGGGTCTCAACCACCTTCACGCCTTCAACACGGTCTTCACCGACAATCGCAATCGGCTGACGGTTGTAGAGGAACTTCACGCCTTCTTCCTTGGCGTTTTTCACCTCTTTGCGCGAACCCGGCATGTTGGCTTCGTCACGGCGATAAGCGCAGGTCACGGTTTTGGCGCCCTGACGAATCGAGGTGCGGTTGCAGTCCATCGCCGTGTCGCCGCCACCCAGTACCACAATCTTTTTGCCTTTCATGTCGACGAAGTCTTCCGGCGACTTTTCAAAGCCCAGGTTGCGGTTGACGTTGGCGATCAGGAAGTCCAGCGCGTCGTGTACGCCCGGCAGGTCTTCACCGGCAAAACCACCTTTCATGTAGGTGTAGGTGCCCATGCCCATAAAGACGGCGTCGTACTCTTCCAGCAGCTGCTCCATGCTGATGTCTTTGCCGATTTCGGTATTGAGACGGAACTCGATACCCATGCCGGTGAAGACTTCGCGACGGTGGCTGAGCACGGTTTTCTCGAGTTTGAATTCCGGGATACCGAAGGTCAGCAGACCACCGATTTCCGGGTTCTTGTCGAAGACCACCGGGGTCACGCCACCGCGCACCAGCACGTCAGCACAGCCCAGGCCCGCAGGCCCGGCGCCAATGATCGCGACACGCTTGCCAGTCGGTACGACCTTGGACATGTCCGGGCGCCAGCCCATGGCAAAGGCGGTGTCGGTGATGTACTTCTCGACAGAACCGATGGTCACCGCGCCAAAACCGTCGTTCAAGGTGCAAGCACCCTCGCACAGACGGTCTTGCGGGCACACCCGGCCACAGACTTCGGGCAGGGTGTTGGTCTGGTGCGACAGCTCGGCGGCGGCGAGGATGTTGCCCTCGGCCACCAGCTTGAGCCAGTTGGGAATGAAGTTGTGCACCGGGCACTTCCATTCGCAATACGGGTTACCGCAACCCAGGCAGCGGTGGGCCTGGTCGGCCGAGTGCTGGGGTTTGAAGGGTTCGTAGATTTCCACGAACTCTTTCTTGCGTTGACGCAACAGTTTCTTCTTCGGATCTTTGCGCCCGACATCGATGAACTGGAAGTCGTTATTCAGACGTTCAGCCATTGTTAAAACCTCATCAAACTCTTCAGGCGCATATCACTGCGGATTGGCACGGATGCTGGAAAGCAACGATTTCAAGCTGGCAGCCTTAGGCTTGACCATCCAGAAACGACGCAGGTAATCATCAAGGTTTTCCGAGAGGTTACGGCCCCACTCGCTGTTGGTTTCCTCAACGTATTCGTCCAGCACGTGTTGCAGATGGTTGCGATAGGCTTCCATCGCTTCGCCGCTGATCCGCTGGATTTCCACGAGTTCGTGGTTCACACGGTCGACGAAGGTGTTGTCCTGATCCAGCACGTAGGCGAAACCGCCTGTCATGCCCGAGCCGAAGTTGTAACCGGTTTTGCCCAGTACGCAGACGAAACCGCCGGTCATGTATTCGCAGCAGTGATCGCCCGTGCCTTCAACCACGGTGTGAGCACCGGAGTTACGTACCGCGAAACGCTCGCCCGCGGTACCGGCTGCGAACAGCTTGCCGCCAGTCGCGCCATACAGGCAGGTGTTGCCGATAATCGCGCTGTCCTGAGTTTTGTAGACGCTGCCTGCAGGCGGCACGATCACCAGCTTGCCGCCGGTCATGCCTTTGCCCACGTAGTCGTTGGCATCGCCTTCGAGGTACAGGTTCAAACCACCGGCGTTCCACACACCAAAGCTCTGACCCGCAGTGCCTTTGAAGCGGAAGGTGATCGGTGCCTTGGCCATACCCTGGTTGCCGTGAGCTCGGGCGATTTCACCCGAGATACGCGCACCAATCGAACGGTCACAGTTGCAGATGTCGAGGTCGAACTCGGCACCGCTCATGTCGCCGATGGCCGAACGCGCCATGTCGAGCATCTTCTCGGCCAGCAGGCCTTTGTCGAACGGCGGGTTGCGCTCCACCTGACAGAACTGCGGCTTGTCGGCCGGAATATGGTCGCTGCCCAGCAACGGAGTCAGGTCGAGGTTGTGCTGTTTGGCGGTTTCGCCCTGGAGGATTTCCAGCAGGTCGGTACGCCCGATCAGCTCTTCCAGAGTACGCACGCCCAGCTTGGCCAGCCATTCGCGGGTTTCTTCGGCCACGTAGGTGAAGAAGTTGACCACCATGTCGACGGTGCCGATGTAGTGGTTTTTACGCAGCGATTCGTTCTGGGTTGCAACACCGGTGGCGCAGTTGTTGAGGTGGCAAATACGCAGGTATTTGCAGCCCAGGGCGATCATTGGTGCGGTGCCGAAGCCGAAGCTTTCAGCGCCGAGAATGGCCGCCTTGATCACGTCGAGGCCGGTTTTCAGGCCGCCGTCGGTTTGCACCCGTACTTTGCCGCGCAGGTCGTTGCCGCGCAGGGTCTGGTGGGTTTCAGCCAGGCCCAGCTCCCACGGTGCGCCCGCGTATTTGATCGAGGTCAGCGGCGATGCACCGGTGCCGCCGTCATAACCGGAGATGGTGATCAGGTCGGCATAGGCTTTGGCCACGCCAGCGGCGATGGTGCCCACGCCGGCTTCTGCTACCAGCTTCACCGAGACCAGCGCTTTAGGGTTGACCTGCTTGAGGTCAAAGATCAGCTGCGACAAGTCTTCGATGGAGTAGATGTCGTGGTGCGGCGGTGGCGAAATCAGGGTCACGCCCGGTACTGCATAACGCAGTTTGGCGATCAGACCGTTGACCTTGCCGCCTGGCAGTTGCCCGCCCTCGCCCGGTTTGGCACCTTGGGCGACCTTGATTTGCAGCACTTCGGCGTTAACCAGGTACTCAGGGGTCACACCAAAGCGGCCAGTGGCCACTTGCTTGATTTTCGAGCTTTTGATCGTGCCGTAACGCGCCGGGTCTTCGCCGCCTTCACCGGAGTTGGAGCGTGCGCCCAAACGGTTCATGGCTTCGGCCAGAGCTTCGTGGGCTTCTGGTGACAGGGCGCCGAGCGAGATACCCGCCGAGTCGAAACGCTTGAGGATTGAGTTCAGCGGTTCGATTTCGTCGATGGCCAGCGGGGTGTCCAGGGTTTTGACCTGGAACAGGTCGCGGATCATCGACACCGGACGCTTGTCGACCAGTGCGGTGTATTCCTTGAACTTGCTGTAGTCGCCCTGCTGCACAGCCGCTTGCAGGGTGGCCACTACGTCCGGGTTGTAGGCGTGGTATTCGCCACCGTGGACGTACTTGAGCAGGCCGCCTTGCTGGATCGCCTTGCGCGGGCTCCAGGCTTCGGCTGCCAGCAGCTTTTGCTCGGCTTCAAGGTCGACGAAACGCGCACCCTTGATGCGACTTGGTACGCCACGGAAGCTCAGGTCGCAAATTTCTTCGGACAGGCCAATGGCCTCGAACAACTGCGCACCACGGTACGAAGTAATGGTCGAGATACCCATTTTGGAGATGATCTTGAGCAGGCCCTTGGTGATGCCTTTGCGGTAGTTTTTGAACACCTCGTAGAGGTCGCCCAGCACTTCACCGGTTCGGATCAAATCACCCAGCACTTCGTAAGCCAGGAACGGATACACCGCCGAGGCACCGAAACCGATCAGCACTGCAAAGTGATGCGGGTCACGGGCGGTCGCGGTTTCAACCAGAATGTTGCTATCGCAGCGCAGGCCTTTTTCGGTCAGGCGGTGGTGGACCGCACCAACGGCGAGCGAGGCGTGAACCGGCAACTTGCCCGGTGCGATATGACGGTCGCTCAATACAATTTGGGTACGGCCAGCACGTACGGCCTCTTCAGCCTGGTCGGCGATGTTGCGCACCGCGGCTTCAAGACCGACGCTTTCGTCGTAGTTGAGGTCGATGATCTGACGCTCAAAACCCGGCAGGTCGAGGTTCATCAGCGAGCGCCATTTGGCTGGCGAGATCACTGGCGAGCTGAGGATTACGCGCGAGGCGTGCTCAGGCGATTCCTGGAAGATGTTGCGCTCGGCACCGAGGCAGATCTCCAGCGACATCACGATGGCTTCACGCAGCGGGTCGATCGGCGGGTTAGTCACCTGCGCAAACTGCTGGCGGAAGTAGTCGTACGGCGTACGCACACGCTGGGACAGCACAGCCATTGGCGTGTCGTCACCCATCGAACCCACGGCTTCGTAGCCTTGTTCGCCGAGCGGACGCAGTACCTGGTCGCGCTCTTCGAACGTGACCTGATACATCTTCATGTATTGCTTGAGCTGGTCAACGTCGTAAAACGCCGAACCGTGATCGTGGTCATCGATGGTGGCCTGAATGCGCAGGGCATTCTTGCGCAGCCATTGCTTGTACGGGTGGCGCGACTTCAGACGGTTGTCGATGGAGTCGGTGTCCAGTACCTGACCGGTTTCGGTGTCGACGGCCAGGATTTGACCCGGGCCAACACGACCTTTGGCGATCACGTCTTCTGGCTTGTAATCCCACACGCCGATTTCCGAGGCGATAGTGATGTAGCCATTGGTGGTCGTGACCCAGCGCGCCGGGCGCAGGCCGTTACGGTCGAGCAGGCAGACCGCGTAACGACCGTCGGTCATTACCACGCCAGCCGGGCCGTCCCACGGTTCCATGTGCATCGAGTTGTACTCATAGAACGCCCGCAGGTCGGGGTCCATGGTCTCAACGTTCTGCCACGCAGGCGGAATCAACATACGCACGCCACGGAACAGGTCGATACCGCCAGTCACCATCAGCTCAAGCATGTTATCCATGCTCGAGGAGTCGGAACCCACGCGGTTGACCAGCGGGCCGAGCTCATCGAGATCGCCGATCAGGTCATTGGCGAACTTGGTGCGACGGGCCTGAGCCCAGTTGCGGTTGCCGGTGATGGTATTGATCTCGCCGTTGTGGGCGAGAAAGCGGAATGGCTGAGCCAGCGGCCATTTCGGCAAGGTATTGGTGGAGAAGCGCTGGTGGAACACGCAAATCGCGGTTTGCAGGCGCTCATCGCTCAGGTCTGGATAGAAGGCGGTGAGGTCCGCCGGCATCATCAGGCCTTTATAAATGATGGTCTTGTGGGAAAAGCTGCAGATGTAGTGATCGGTGTCAGCCGCGTTGCTCACCGAGGAGCGACGACGGGCGCTGAACAACTTGATCGCCATGTCCTGATCGCTCAGGCCTTCACCGCCGATGAACACTTGCTCAATCTGCGGCAAACGCTCCAGAGCCAGACGGCCCAGGACGCTGGTATCAATCGGGACTTTGCGCCAGCCCACCAATTGCAGGCCCGCCGCGAGAATTTCGCGGTTCATGTTGTTACGAGCCGCCTCGGCCTTGATCGGGTCCTGGTTGAAAAAAACCATGCCGACCGCGTATTGCTTGGGCAAATCGCTGCTGAGCTGTTCTTTGGCGACTGCGCGCAGGAACAGGTCAGGCTTTTGAATCAGCAGGCCACAGCCGTCGCCGGTCTTGCCGTCTGCGTTGATCCCACCGCGGTGGGTCATGCAGGTCAGGGCCTCAATGGCTGTTTGCAGAAGGGTATGACTGGGTTCGCCCTGCATATGGGCAATCAGGCCGAAACCACAGTTATCCTTGAATTCATCGGGGTGGTACAGACCTGCTTTCATAGACACTTTCTCACCAGGCTGCCCCCAAAAGGGGCAAATTTCTTTTAATTCAACCACTTGCTCCCCGCGCTGAACGTACGCCAGCTTGGCAGGGGCAAAAGGGTGGTCATTCTACATACCGTCGTAAAGACCCACAAATTAAACGGCGATTAACCGTAAATCCATGTCGCATTTATGAAAGGTTTAAAGCGATTACCTGTGCTAGTCAAAACATTTTTGATGTTGACTGCCACACGGCGCAGACACCACAAGGCACACGGCTTAAAAAGCCGCATGCCTGTGTGAATATTTTGATGTGCTAGAACGGCGACCCGGGTAAGGCCGCCGGAACATCAGCGAGCTGCTGCCAGTTCTTGTTGGACGCTGGCGACAGTGCGAGGCCAAGGTTTACCAGCCTGAATCTTCGCTGGCAAGTTCTTGATTGCCGCAGCAGCCGCATCACGGTTTGAGAAGCTGCCGTAGGTGACGACGTACAGCGGCTTGCCATTCAGTGTTTTCTTGAAGTAGCGGGAGCCACCACCCACTTCTTTGACGACGTTTTGCGCAGACGCTTCAGAGCTGGTGCCAACAATCTGCACCACATAGTTGCTGGTCGGCTGGCTGGCATACCAGCTACTGCCCGCAGAGGCCTTGGCCAATGTGACCGGCTTCTCGACCGCTTTGACCACAGGTTTTGGCGCTGGCGCCGGAGCTGGCTTGGCAACCGGCGCGGGTGCAGGTTTGGCCGCAGCCACTACAGGTGCAGGGGTCGGGCGTGGGGCAGCCACAGGCGCTGGGCCAGACGGCACGCCAACCGGTGGCGCGATAGTAGTTACCGTTGGCGGCGGAGCAACATCACCGTCAACTGCTGGCACGCCCCCGTCATCACCTTCCGCAATACCGCCAGCCGCTTCTGCCAGAGGGCTGCGCATCACCGGCTGCGACTGACCGACCAGCGGCAATGGCATCGGCTGCGAGGAGCCTGCGAAGTCGATCGATGGATTAGCCCCGCCATTCGGCGCGGCCTGACCCAACGGCAGTTGCGCCTGTTCGGCATTCGGCGTGGTAGGCGTTTTGCCTTTTCCAGGGATAAGAATAGCCGCGGCGACAGCCACGACTACTACTGCACCAATGGCCAATACGTGTTTTTTCGGCATGTTGAACCCCATACTTGGACGCTTGGCCGCTGAGCGGCTAGCAATCATGGCTTCGATCATTGCATCGCGGGCGACCTGATTGATGGTGCCAGGCCAGCCTTCGGAGCTCTCGTGTATATCTGAGATCTGCTGGGCGCTAAAGAGTTCGATTCCAGCCCCGGCACCCTCGAGACGCTGAGCCAGATACTCGCGGGTTTCATCGAGGGTATACGGCTGCAACTCAATCACGTGGAAGCGTTCTTCACCCTCGCTCAATTGATCAAGCACGGCAATCATCGAGGGCTCGCCGAACAGGAACACATGCGGACGACCTTCCGGCGCGCCTTCTGCCAGCGCCAACAGCGCTTCCAGTGCAGACTCGTCGAGCAGTTCGGCATCATCGACCAGCAAGTAGACTTCTTGCCCGGTCAGTGCCAACTGCACCACTTGTGCCAGAATCGAGCCCACATCGGGGTGCGCAACGTTCAGCGTCTGCGCCACTTGGCGCAAGATACCCGCTGCATCACCAGCACCGCGCCCCGATACCACAACGCTCTGTACAGACTGCTTGTTGGTGCTGGCGACCAGCGCCTGACGCAGCAGAGTCTTGCCGCTGCCCTCAGGCCCGGTCACCACCAGCAGCAACTGGCTGTAGCGGGCAAGGTGATGCAGCTGCCCCAATACCGGCTTGCGCTGGGCAGGGAAAAACTTGAACCCCGGCACGCGGGGCGCAAAGGGGTCGTGGTTAAGCTGAAAGTGACCGAGGAACGCCTCGTCGGCATGCAAACTAGTCATCGGGATCGTATTAACCTTTAAGCTGAGCCAGCGCACGGTAATCCGCACCCAGCGTGGCCTGTAGAACCTCTTGTGGATAATCGTCAGTCACTGTGGCTTCGCCCATCCGGCGCAACAGCACCAGTCGCAAACGACCGTCGATCACTTTTTTATCAACTGACATGTGTTCCATGAAATCGGCTTCGCTCATTTCGCTTGGCGGCACCACCGGCAAACCGGCGCGCTGGAACAAGCGAACGCCGCGATCGCGCTCTGCGTGGCTGATCCAGCCCAGGCGCGCGGACATTTCCAGCGCCATTACCGTACCCGCTGCTACTGCCTCACCATGCAGCCACACGCCATAGCCCATATGGGTTTCGATGGCATGACCAAAGGTGTGGCCGAGGTTGAGGGTGGCGCGCACACCAGACTCACGTTCATCGGCGCCGACGACTTCGGCCTTGGCTGCACAAGAACGTTGAATCGCGGCAGTCAGCGCGACTTGATCGAGGGCGCGCAAGGCGTCCATGTTCTCTTCGAGCCAGGTCAGGAACGGCTCATCGCAAATCAGGCCGTATTTAATGACTTCCGCCAGGCCTGCCGACAGTTCGCGGGGCGGCAGGGTTTCAAGGGTCTTGGTGTCGATCAGCACCAGGTTGGGCTGGTAGAACGCGCCGACCATGTTCTTGCCCAGCGGGTGGTTGATCCCGGTTTTGCCGCCCACCGACGAATCGACCTGAGACAGCAAAGTGGTTGGCACCTGGATAAAATCGACACCGCGCTGATAACACGCGGCCGCAAAGCCAGCCATGTCACCGACCACACCGCCGCCCAGGGCAATCACCGTGGTACGACGGTCATGGCGAGCGGTAAGCAGGCCATCAAAAATCAGCTGCAGGGTTTCCCAGTTTTTGAACGACTCGCCATCGGGCAGGATGATCGGCACGACCGAGAACTGCGCAAGGCTGCGCGTCAGACGCTCGAGATAGAGTGGCGCGACGGTTTCATTGGTCACAATCGCCACTTGGCGACCGGCAATGTGCGGGGCCAGCAACTGCGGCTGATCCAACAAACCTTCGCCAATATGAATTGGGTAGCTACGCTCGCCTAGATCAACCTTCAGTGTCTGCATGAATCCCCGCGTTGAGACAGGACACCGGCGCCCTGCCCCGCAATTATCAAGTGATGGCCGCATCGCGTGTTGAGACGGCCCAATAGCCTTTTTCTATACCGCTGAAGTCATCCAAATTCAGTGGGAGCTGGCTTGCCTGCGATTGCATCAAACTGGTCAAACTGTAAACCGCGTTGTCTGCATCGCCGGCAAGCCAGCTCCCACAAAAAAATTGACTGCCTGACATTAAGGTATGGCTGGCGCCGAGGATAGCGTATTTCGCGTCGCGCTTTAACGGGGAGGAAGCTGTGCCAGACGCTCCAGAATATCCAGCACCACCATTCGCGGCGGTCGCTCATCGGTTTCGATCACCAGGTCGGCGATTTCTCGATAAAGCGGATCGCGAATTGCCAGTAGATCACGCAGGATTTTTTCCGGATTCGCATTGCGCAGCAGAGGTCGATTGCGGTCACGCGAGGTGCGTGCAACCTGCTGCTCAATAGACGCATGCAAGTACACCACCCGCCCTCCGTTGCGCAGCGCCAGCCGGTTTTCCGGGCGCATGACTGCACCACCACCGGTCGCCAGCACAATACCATTCTCATGGCACAGCTCGACAATCATGGCTGTTTCACGCTCGCGAAAACCCGGTTCGCCTTCTTTATCGAAGATCCACGGGATATTGGCACCGGTGCGCACTTCAATTTCCTTATCGGAATCCTTGAACGGCAGGTGCAGCTCTTTGGCCAGCAAACGTCCGATGGTGCTTTTTCCAGCCCCCATTGGCCCAACAAGAATCAAATTTCGCACAGAATCAATGACTCACAGCAATCGCCTGGTTGTTCATGATACGCGGAGTCAGGAACACCAGCAGCTCGGATTTTTTTTCCAGAATAAGGTCTTTACGGAAAAGTCGGCCAACATACGGCAGATCGCCTAAAAATGGCACTTTATCTACCACTTTGCTTTGCGTATTTGAGAACACGCCCCCAATCACGATGGTTTCACCGTCTCTGACCAACACTTTGGCTTTGACTTCGTTCTTTTTGATCGGCGGCACATCCTTGACCATATTCATGTAATCGGGCTCATCCTTGGTCACCACGACGTCCATGATGATGCTGTTGTCGGGCGTGATTTGCGGCGTGACTTCCAGCGACAGTGATGCCTCCTTGAACGACACCGAGGTTGCCCCGCTGGTGCTGGTTTCCTGATAGGGAATTTCGGTGCCCTTGAGGATTTTTGCGGTTTCCTTATCCGAAGTCACAACTTTGGGCTGGGAGATGATTTCGCCGTTACCGGTTTTTTCCATGGCACTCAGCTCAAGGTCCAGCAAGGTATTGTTGGTGATAAAGGCGATGCCCAACCCTGACGTATGGCTGGCAACCCCTAAATCCACAAACGGCGCACTGACCTCGCTAACACCTGCGGTCGCCGGTTTTCCAACCCCGCCCGCTGCCCAGTTACCGGCCCCGTGCAAGCGCCCTCCCCAGCGCACGCCCAGGTTTTTTTCAAAGTCCACACCCGCTTCAACAATCCGCGCCTCAATCATCACCTGACGTACCGGCACATCCAGTTGCGCGACGATGCGCCGTAGCTCGCTCAGACGCTCGCGGGACTGAAAGGCAATGATGTTGTTGGTGCGCTCATCCACAGTAATCGAGCCGCGCCCATCCGCGCTGGGCTGGCCACTGGTCACTGACTGGAACAACTTGGCGATATCGGCCGCCTTGGCGTAATTGACCTGCACCAACTCGCGACGCAAAGGCGCAAGCTCAGCCAGTTGAATGCGCGCCTCAAGCTCATGGCGCTCACGGGCAGCGATCTCTTCAGAAGGTGCAATCAACAGCACATTGCCCTGCAGTCGCTGGTCGAGGTTTTTGCTTTTAAGCACCAGATCCAGTGCCTGATCCCAGGGTACATCCTGCAGATTGAGAGTCATGTTGCCTTGCACCGCGTCGCTGACCACCAGGTTGAACCGAGTAAAATCGGCCAATAACTGAAGCACCGTGCGCACTTCAATGTCCTGAAAGTTCAGCGACAGCTTATCCCCGACATACTCAGGCGCAATGGTTGCCGAGCGCTGTGCTGTCACAGGCGGGGACGATGGAGGGCTGCTGTGTACGGTCGCTAATGATTGCTGCAGATTCAGCGCATTCCATAGCGCCAGTCCGCAGACCAGGAAAATCCTTTTCATGGTGTATTTCCGTTAAGACTGCTGCTTTAAAGGGATCGTCAGGGACCTTTCCAGCCAGCCTCCCCGACCATCAGAAACCACTTCAAACACTTCGACGTACGCCGCCTCAATCGAAGCGATCTGACCATTATTGCGTCCCAGGTAATCACCCACTTTCAAGCGATGAACCGCACCATTGACACGCAACAAGGCATTAGCCTCCCATGCATTGAACAACGTGCCGACCATCTCAAATTGCGCAAGATCAACACCTTCCAGAACCTGCCTGACCCGCTCACCCTCAAGCCCTCCATCCACGAGGCTTGCTTGCCAACCGCCAGTCCCGCCCTCACTCGACACCTGAAAAGGGCTGCGCAAGGCTACGGCCTCGTAGATAAATGCCCGCTGGGGCCGAACGCTCGGAACGGGGGGAATGGCAGCACCTGGGCGCGCCTGTATTACCTGCAAATACGTTTGAATCGACGCAGTGCTCTGCCCGCTGTCACAACCTGCCAGGCCAGTCATGAGCCCCGCGACGATTAGTCGAAAGTGAGCGCTCATTGGGGTAGACCTGCTTGATCGTGAGCACGGTAGGTTTTGGCCACAAGCGTCATGCGTAACGGGCTACCAACGGCCTGACTGAGCGGCACAAGTTCGAAGTCATGCAACGTGACAATCCGCGGCAAACTCGCAAGGCCGCTGACGAACAGCCCCAAGTCGTGATACCCACCAGCGAGGGTCATCTGCAGTGGCAATTGAGCATAAAAAGGCCGAAGGACTTCGGGCGACCATTGAATGCCCTCAATCACCAGGCCGCTGGCCAAGCCCAGGCGAGACACCTCTTCCAACAAACCGGGGACTTCTGCCTGACTGGGTAACTGCTGCAATAAAGCGCTGAACACGTTTTCCAACCCTTGCATGTGCATCAGGTAGGCATCCAGGTTCGCAACCTGTAAGGCCTTGGATTCGAATTCTGTTTTCAGTGCGGCTTGCGTCTCACGCTGCTGCTGAAGTTGAGCGATCGGCGGCTGAAGCAGCAGCGCGTACCCTAACCCCAGCAACACGCCGACCCATCCCAATGCCATGACGACCTTGCACCTTGGCGACCACGACCCGAGGTTTTCGACATCCAGCTCCCTCAGGTCGACACTGCGCAGGCGTTGCAGCCAGTGCGCAATCATCAGTATTGCCCCAGTGCATGCTGGGTTTGGCGCACGCTCATCTGAAACAGCCGGTCATGCCCTTGCGCCTGCTCAGGTCCCGCCTTCACATCGATCAGGGCGGGCGTTTCGAGCCAGTGCGATGCATCCAGATTGCGCATCAGTTGCGCGACAAGGTTGTTGGACGCGGCAACCCCGCTGATGACAATGGTGCCCTCTGTCATTTTTACCTCGGTGAAATACACCCCGTCCGGCAAGCTGCGCGCCAACTGCTCAAAAATGATCCCGTTGTCGGATCGGTTGCCTTGCAGCGTCTCAATCGTCTGCATGCGCTCAAGCAATTGCTCTCGTCGCACCTTCAATTGGTCAATCTGCTCGGCTCGCCCATCCAGTTGCCCCATGGCACTGCGGATCAAGTCATTGCGCGCCAGTTGCCGCTGTACCGCGTTGTCGATGGAGTGATCAATAACCAACAAGCCACCTGCCACCACCGCGGCCAAGGCACCCAGTACGATCAGAAAGCGCTTGCGCCGCTTTTCGCGCAACATCGCGCGCCAAGGCAACAAATTGATCTTCGCCATTAATCAAACCCTCTCAAGGCCAGACCACAGGTAGTCAATAGCAAAGGAGCATCGCAGAGCAAGGCTTCAGGTGCGAGCACAGGATTAAGGCTCATGGCCGCAAACGGGTTGGCTACGTGGGTTGGCATACCCAGTTGATCTTCAATCCATTGGCGCAACCCCACGCTCGTCGCCGCGGCACCAGCCAGCACAAGCAGCCTTGGTACGTGCTCAACGCCGGACTCGGCAAACAGCTCAAGTCCGCGCCTGATATGTTCCACAGCGCTGGTTTTAAAATCTTCGTCGCCCTGCTCGCCTCGCTCAAACAACAATTGGCGGGCATAGACCACCTGGCCTTGGCACACGACGCTCAACAGGGCTGTGCGGGCCATGAACTCGACCACGGCCACCACGCCTTGCATCGACGGGCCAGTGGCCGAACAGGCCATCCAGTCAATCGCACGCGCCAGAGCATGGGCCTGAACCGTGATCACTTGCGCCTTCAAACCGGCGCCGAGCAAGACGTTCTGGTGCCACTCAAGCGCCTCTTGGCGGCAGATCACCAGCAACACGTTAACCCGCCCGGCATGGCTCGCAGGCTGGCTCTCAACTTCGTAATCCAACGCCACTTCCTCAAGCGCGCAGGGCACGTGCTGCTCAGCCTCAAGGCGCACATGAAGCTCAAGATCACGCTCACCCAGGCCCGCCTCCACTTCAAAACGTTTACAAATGACCTGCGTGTCAGGCAGCGCCACGACGACATCGCGAGCCTCCACCCCAGCCTTGCCCAGCACCCGAAGCAACACCTGCGCGACACTTTTCGGCTCGGTACGGGTCTGATCAATCATCAGCGTGTCGGGTAACGCTTCTATGGCATAGCGTTCGAGCTGAAACACGCCACGCAGGCGGCTCAGTTCAACGATTGTTATCGAGTGAGGACTGATGTGAACCCCCACGCGTCGATGGCGGGGTTTCGAAAATAATCCGAGCATTGGTGTTTTCCCTAATCCAATCCGTGACTTGCGGGAGGCAAAAAATGAGTTCCGTTCATAACCCGTCCTGACATGCGGCCCATGACGCCCATGGGCGAAAAATGCTTATAATGCCGGGCGTTTTTTCCGTATCGTCGACCCGGCGCAGCTGCGCACTACCCTGACGTGCACACCCATTTCTTAATCTGGAAATCCAAAAGCCTTGATTCGTCTGCTGAAGTTTTTCGGGTGGTCTTTCGTTGCTGTGTTCTGCGGGCTCCTGCTCGTCCTGAGCGGCGCGTTTCTCTATCTTAGTCCTGGCTTGCCGTCCGTAGAGTCGTTGAGAAGCATCCAGTTGCAGATTCCTTTGCGGGTCTTCACCAGCGACGGAAAATTGATCGCAGAGTTTGGCGAAATGCGCCGCTCCCCGATCAAGTTCGCCGACATTCCCCCCAATTTCATCAATGCCTTGCTCTCGGCAGAAGATGACAACTTCGCCAATCATTACGGGGTTGATCCCAGTAGCCTGATGCGTGCCGCTACCCAGTTGGTAAAAAGCGGACACATACAATCGGGGGGCAGCACCATCACCATGCAGGTGGCGAAGAACTATTTCCTATCCAGCGAGCGGAGCTTTTCCCGCAAAACCAACGAAATTCTGCTGGCCCTGCAAATCGAACGCGAACTGACCAAGGACGAAATTCTTGAGCTGTACGTGAACAAGATTTACCTGGGCAACCGTGCTTACGGTATCGAATCCGCAGCCCAGGTTTACTACGGCAAGTCGATCCGCGACCTGAGCCTGGCGCAGATGGCAATGATCGCTGGCCTGCCCAAGGCCCCTTCGCGCTTTAACCCGCTGGCCAACCCGGTGCGCAGTAAAGAGCGTCGTGACTGGATCCTGGGCCGCATGTACAAGTTGGGCAAGATCGATCAGGCCAGCTATGAAGCCGCCATCGCAGAACCGGTCAACGCCAGCTATCACGTGCAAACCCCAGAAGTGAGCGCGCCTTACATCGCTGAAATGGCCCGCGCAGAGATGGTCGGTCGTTATGGCAGCGAGGCTTACACCGAAGGTTTTCGCGTGACCACCACGGTCCCAAGCAACCTTCAGGAACTGGCCAATACCTCCGTTCACGAAGGTCTGATCGCCTATGACCAGCGCCACGGCTATCGCGGCCCTGAATCGCGCCTGCCAGGTAAAACCCTGGCCGCATGGACTCAAGAGCTCGCCAAGCAGCGCACGATCAGCAGCCTTGAGCCTGCCATCGTGACCCAGGTTGATAAAAACGGCCTGCAAGTGCTGACCCGCACCGGCGAAGCTCACATTGCGTGGAACACCATGAAATGGGCGCGACGCTTCCTCAACACCAACAGCATGGGCCCGATGCCCAAGCAGCCATCCGATGTCGCGCAAGTCGGCGACCTGATTCGCGTGCAGCCGCAAGCCGATGGCAGTTTCAAATTCAGCCAGGTGCCTAACGTGCAAGGTGCACTGGTGTCGCTTGATCCAGACAATGGCGCCATTCGCTCGCTGGTAGGCGGTTTCGCATTTGAGCAAAGCAACTACAACCGTGCGATGCAGGCCAAGCGCCAGCCTGGCTCAAGCTTCAAGCCCTTCGTCTACAGCGCTGCGCTAGACAACGGCTACACCGCTGCCACTCTGGTGAACGACGCCCCGATCGTGTTTGTCGACGAGTATCTGGACAAGGTCTGGCGCCCGAAAAACGACACCAACACCTTCCTCGGCCCGATCCGGGTACGCGAGGCGCTGTACAAGTCGCGCAACCTGGTTTCGATCCGCCTGCTGCAAAGCCTGGGCGTCGACCGCACCATCGACTACATCAGCAAGTTCGGCTTCAACAAGCAGGACCTGCCGCGCAACCTGTCGCTGGCGTTGGGTACAGCCACATTGACGCCGATGGAAATCGCCACCGGCTGGAGTACGTTCGCCAACGGTGGTTATAAAATCACGCCTTATTTGATCGACAAGATCGAAAGCCGCAACGGCGATAGCCTGTTCGTGGCCAACCCGCCAAGCGTGCCAAAAGACGCCAGCAAAGACGCACCGCAAGAAGCTGCTGCGCTGACCATCGACACCATTAACGCGGCTCCTGGCCTGCCCACCACCGAGACCCAGGCCGTGGCCGAGCGCATCGTCGACGGGCGCACCACTTACATTCTGACCAGCATGCTGCAGGACGTGATCAAACTCGGCACCGGCCGCCGCGCCTTATCACTGGGCCGCACGGATCTGGCGGGTAAAACCGGTACCACCAACGAATCCAAGGATGCCTGGTTCTCTGGTTACAACGCCGATTACGTGACCACCGTGTGGACCGGTTTCGACCAACCTGAAAGCCTCGGGCGCCATGAATACGGCGGCACTGTCGCCCTGCCAATCTGGATCAACTACATGGGTGGCGCACTCAAAGGCAAGCCTGCCCACACCCAGCCCGAGCCCGAAGGCATCCTCAGCCTGCGGATCGATCCAGTGAGCGGCCGTATCGCTTCGCCAGGCACCCCAGGCGCCTACTTTGAACTGTTCAAGAGCGAAGACACGCCGCCGACCAACAGGGAGTTTGGCAATGGCGTCGCACCAGGCAGCCCGCTGCCGGCTGATGATGGGGCGCCCATCGATCTGTTCTGACGAAGACCGCTGCAAGCCTTAGGGCTTGTAGCCAGGGTCTGTACGAAATGTTTTCAACGCAGCATCACCGATGCGCAGATACATTTCGTACAGAGCCTAACCCAAATCCAAAATATCCCCTGTGTAACACGCCCCTATGACGTGTT
>JAZKIA010000118.1:0-15370 GCA_040385125.1 Pseudomonadota bacterium
TTTGGTTTCATGAGTGATATCGAGTACCTGCGCAAGCACAACCTCGCACTCGGCGGTAGCGTTGAAAACGCGATCGTGGTCGACGCGAATGGTGTACTGAACGAAGACGGCCTTCGCTATGAAGACGAATTTGTGAAGCACAAGATTCTCGACGCCATTGGCGACCTCTACCTGTTGGGCAATAGCCTGATTGGCGAGTTCAGAGGCTTCAAGTCCGGCCATGCACTGAACAACCAGCTGCTTCGCAAGCTGATTGAGCAGAAAGATGCGTGGGAAGTCGTGACCTTTGAAGATGCCAGCACTGCACCGATCTCGTACATGCGTCCGGTTGCGGCAGTTTAAGTAAAACTTCTTTCTCTAGTTTTTGAAGGCCACCCTCGGGTGGCCTTTTTTTTACCTGTCGGATGGCCCGCGCTGTCGCGCAGCAAACTGTGTGGGAGCGAGCCTGCTCGCGAAGGTTGTTTGTGATGCTGCGTATGCTCTTGAGAGCTTCGCGAGCAGGCTCGCTCCCATGGATTGTTTAAGTCGTGATGTTCGGCTTCAGTGCGTTCAGCCCGGTTTCATTGATGTCCACCAGCCGGTTTCTTCCACTTTTCTTGGCTTGATAGAGGGCTTTGTCAGCTGTACTGACCAGGTCTAGCGGGTCGTCACCAGGTTTTGCGTAGCGGGTGCACGCGCCCAGGCTGATCGTGAGTTTCTTTTGGTCCGGGGTCACAGGCTCCATGCGCTCGATCGCTGAGCGGATATGTTCGGCCAGGGTGCGAGTGCCCGTGGCGTCGGTTTCGGACAGCACCACCGCGAATTCTTCCCCGCCATAGCGGGCTGCCAGGTCGGTAGGACGACGCATATGCGCTTTGATCACGTGCGCGACCTGACGTATCGCTTCGTCACCGGCTTGATGGCCGTAGGTGTCGTTGAAGGTCTTGAAATGGTCAATATCAATCATGATCAGCGAGATCGGGCTGCCTGAGCGTTGCGCTCTGCGCCATTCATGATCGAGCTTTTTGTCCAGAGTTCGGCGATTGGCCAATCCGCTCAGCGGATCGGTGGATGCCAGCCCTGCGAGGTTGAGTTCGGCGCGCTGGCGCAAGAGCAACTCGCGCACCAGCAGCCAGGTCAGCCATATCAGGCCCAGACACAGCAGCAGGGTGGTGGTGCCGATCAGCAGCGCCGTATGCCGCCAGTTAGTGAAAATACTCGCGGTGGATTGCGCAACCACAACCACGATGGGCAAGTCGCGTACTTGAGAAAAATTGTACAGGCGCTCCACGTGATAGATCCCGGACATGGCAATAAAGCTGCCATAGCGCTCGTTCAGGAACCTGATGAAGTTGGGCGCGTGGCTCAGGTTCTGGCCCGTGAAGACTTTGGGGGTCGCAGGGTATTGCAGCAGTAGCGTGCCATCGGTACTGACCAGGCTAATGTTGCCGTTGGAACCCACGTCCAGGCCGCGCAGCAAACTTTTAAAGTAGCTCAGTTTCATCTGGGCTACCGCAACGCCCCTAAACGAGCCATCGGGGCCAGACATGCGTCGGCTAAAGCTGATGCTCCAATCGTCAGGGTCACGGGTGCTCTGGAAGGGGCGACCGATGAACACTTCATCGTTGGCCAGCGTCTGGTGCAGTCTGAACCAGGGTTGCTCCGGGATGTTGAGTTCCGATGGCATGCCTGGACGCGAGCCTGTAATCAGCTGACCCGAAGCATCCAGTACAAAAACCCCGTCATTGGATGGCAGCTCGCTAGTTCTGTCGAATAACAGCGCGTGCTGGATGCGTGGTGAGAGAGGGTTGAGCACTTCGCTTTGCAGCAAGTCGATCAGGCGCACCAAGGCTGAGTCATAAATGGCTGTCGTGTTACGAACATCGCGATCGATCAACTGCACGATGTTGAGTGCCGAGCGTGTGGCGTCCTGCTCGGTGTTGCGGTATTCCCGAACCAGCAAGTAACCCACAATGCTCAAAATCGTGAGTACCGACAACGCAGTGGCCCCGACCAGCATACGTCGCGTGATGATGTGAGTGCGGGGGAAATATTTAATGACTTGACCCTCATGAATGCGATGCAGGCACCGACATCATAGTGTGTCGCCATTAAGGCACAAGGCCATCTAAAAAGCTGACCTGGTGGTTGTGAGTTAAAACATATCCAGAGGATAGTCGATGATTACGCGGTACTCATCGACATCGTTGTCCACGGTCTGATAAACCTCATTCCCTCGGTTGCTTGACCAGCGCAGGCTCACTGCCAGATCTTTGGCTTTGCCATCTTGAATGACGTACTTGAGCCCAAGATCACGCTCCCAGTGATGGGCGTTTTTGCCTTGGGGGTTGTACCAGTTGCTGTAGCCGATACTGTTCGGGTCGGCTTTGGTCAGATCCAGCTCACCGCGTGAGTATGAAGCGGTAGTTGTCAGGCCAGCAATACCGAGTCCGGTGAAGTCATATTCGTATTGCAGTTTCCACGAGCGCTCGTTCGGGCCATTGAAGTCCGAGTACTGCTGCGAGTTGTCGAGGTAAACACTGTCGCCCTGGTTGATGTAGTCAAACGGTGTATCACCGTTGACCTGCTGGTAGACCGCTGTGACCGTGTGCCCGGCCATGGCGACTGCAAGGTGCAGGCTAAAGGTGTTGTTGTCGATATCGCCGAGCAGTGCCTTGCCGGTGTCCTGCGTGTGATAGAGGTGCAGGCCAGGGTTCAGGCTGATGCTGTCGTTCAGTGTGTAGGTGTAGTCCAGATCGTAGTAGTACTGACTCCACACGTCTTTCAGTTCGGCTGCATACAGGTTGCTGGTGATCTCGGGAATACCGCTCCACGACACACCAGCCCAGGTCAGGTGCTTGATGGTCTGGTCGTCCAGATCACCGTAGGTGGTGGTCAGGCGTTGCATGCCGCTTTGGTTGTAGGGTTTGTTGAAGCTGATCTGGCCGCCTTCAAACATCCAGCCATCGAGGCTGGTGTTGGTCAGGCTGACGCCGCGAAACGTCTGTGGCAGCATGCGGGTCTCACCGCCGGCAATCACCGGGTTGGTCAAGAACAGGTCGCCGGCTTTGAGTTCGGTATCAAACGCACGCATTTTTAAAGCTGCACCGGCTGAAGAAAAGGCTGTCGGTGCTTTGCCATTGCCATCGCTGACCGGCAGGATACTGCTGCCATTGGTGCCGCCACCGCCGTCCAGCTTCAGGCCCAGCATGGCGTGGACGTCCAGACCGAAACCTATCACCCCTTGGGTGAAGCCCGATTCAAATGTGCCGAGAAAACCTTGGCCCCACTCCTTGCTGTCATCGGCATGCGGGCTGCGGATGTCGTGGTTCATGTAGTAGTTGCGGGCATGTAGTTTGAGGCTGGAACCTTCAACGAAACCGTCTCGGGATGCCTCATCGTCGGCGTGGGCGAAAGCGGGGATCGTTGCAGTCAGGGCAATGAATAAAGAACTGAATTTGAGTGAATACTTCACCGATGTGGGGCTCCTTTTGAGGGGGGGAAGGTGTTGTATTTTTTAAAAGATTCGGTGCTCGCCATCAACCGCCCAAGGAGTAGGCGCCTTTCTTAAAGACCAAAAAAAGCCGCTATGATAGCGGCTTTTGAAACAATCAGTCACAGATACGGCGCGTGACTGGTTGGGTCGGGAAGTCTTCAGGGGGTTACTCAGCTGTCTTTGGATTCGTCAGAAACGCTGGTTTCGGCTTGTGTTTGCTGGGGCTTTTCGGCGTTTTGATGACGGACGCTCAGCTCTTTCTGATGCTGTTCAAAGGCCGCTTCGCGGGCCGCATTTCGTTCGACGAACGCGGGCGATTCTTCCGCCATGGCCAAAGGTGATAACAACAAAGACGACAAGGCGAAAACGCTGGCCATACCCATACTGCTGGACATTTCAAAGACCTTCTTGCTGAGCAAGTTCTGTGTGGTGGGATCAAGATAGAGCGCTCGCGCACACCGAAAAAGTCCTGTTCAGTACAAGGACTTTTGCGTTTTGGGTAACAAAGCAGGGGAGGGGCAGACTAGACACGTCCCCCCCTTTCAGACCGGCAAATACAGCCCAAACGTATTGCGTCCCTCGCGGCTGCGAACAAACACTTCACCACCATGCATCTGCGCGATGGCCTTGACGATGGCCAGTCCCAGCCCGTGATTGGCGCCGCTGTTGTGGCGGGCGGCGTCCACCCGATAAAAACGCTCAAACAAGCGTGGCAGATGTTCGTCGGCAATCGGTTGGCCCGGATTGCTGATGCTGATGGTCGCGCGCTCAGGCGTGCGTTCGATCAACACGTCGATGCGTTGTCCGGCCTGGGTGTGTTGCACGGCATTGTTCAGCAGGTTGATCAGTGCCCGGCGCAGATGGGCTGTTTCGATGTTGACCTGAGCGTCACCGCTGACCTGCACCACCACCTGCGCGTCTTCCAGAATGAACTCCAGATAATCCAGAGTCGTCGCCACCTCGTCTGCCAAAGAGGCGCGGGTCAGCTTGCTGGCCTTGCTGCCTTGGTCGGCGCTGGCCAAAAACAGCATGTCGTTGATGATGCTGCGCAGTCGTTCCAGTTCTTCCAGATTGGATTGCAGCACTTCGAAGTAATGCTCGGCTGAGCGTCCGCGGGTCAAGGCGACCTGGGTTTGGCCAATCAAATTGGTCAGTGGTGAACGCAACTCGTGGGCCACGTCGGCATTGAACGATTCCAGCCGGGTATAGGCCTGTTCGACCCGATCCAGGGTTGAGTTGAAGGCGCAGACCAATTGCTCCAGCTCGGGCGGCAGCGGCGACAGACTTAAACGCCCGGACAAGCGCGGCGGTGTCAGTTTTTGTGCTTCTTCAGACAGCGTAATCAACGGCCTAAGGCCAATTTTTGCCACCCAATAGCCCAGCGCAGATGCCAACAACACGCCAAGGATGGCCAGGCTGATCAGCGCAACCAACAGGTGATGTTGGGTTTGGCGGAAGGTTTCGGTGTCGATGGCAATCAAAAAACGCAGCGCGGGGCGTTGTTCCTTGGCCGGGAACTGGCGGCTAAGCACTTTGAGCGGGTAAGCCTGGCCGGGCAGTTGCACATCGCGCACGCCTGTCGGGCCTTGGGCGAATTCACGTATTTGGGCATCAGGGTTGCCATACTCATAGTCGGGATCACCACTGATGGCCCAAAACCGAATGCGTTTGTCTTCTTCGCTGAGCAGCTTGAGTTTGGTGCTGATCTTGGCCCAGTGCTCGGGTGTGCCGTAGCGGTTGATCGACGACTCGAGCACGCTGTAGCGCGCATCCAGTTCAGCCTCGGGCAACAGGCTGATACCTTTGTCGACCTGTTGATACAGTGCGCCGCCGATCAACACAAACACCAGCAATGCTACCAGCGTAAACATCGCGCTCAGGCGCAAGGCGATGGCGTTCAATCGGCTGGGGCGCTTAAACACTGCGTCGTTCCAGCACATAACCCATGCCGCGAATGGTGTGCAGCAACTTGTGCTCGAACGGCCCGTCCAGCTTGGCGCGCAAGCGCTTGATTGCAACCTCGACCACGTTAGCGTCGCTGTCGAAATTGATGTCCCAGACCATCTCGGCGATGGAGGTTTTGGAGAGGATTTCCCCTTGGCGACGCGCCAGCACGCTGAGCAGCGAAAACTCCTTGGCGGTCAGGTCCAGGCGGGTGCCGGCGCGGCTGGCCTTGCGGCTGATCAAGTCGATCCACAGATCATCGACCGTTACCTGCACTGGTTCGTGGCCGCTGCCACTGCGGCGGGTCAGGGCTTGCAGGCGGGCGACCAATTCGAGGAACGAAAACGGCTTGCCCAGGTAGTCATCAGCGCCTTCGCGCAATCCACGTATCCGGTCTTCGACCCGCTCGCGGGCGGTGAGCATGATTACCGGGGTTTGCTTGCGCGCGCGCAAGGCCCGCAGCACGCCAAAACCATCGAGGCCGGGGAGCATGACATCGAGCACGATCACCGCGTAATCGCTCTCCATGGCCAGGTGCAGGCCTTCGATGCCATCGCGGGCCACATCCACCGTGTAGCCTTGCTCGGTCAGCCCGCGGTGCAGGTAGTCGGCGGTTTTCTCTTCATCTTCAACAATCAGAACGCGCATAACCCGCCTCAGTGATCAGTCGCCAGCAAGCTGACGGGTTTGGAACGATGGAACAGTCGCTCAAGCCACAAGTATATGACTGGCGTGGTGAACAGCGTCAGCGCCTGGCTCACCAGTAGTCCGCCAACCACGGCGATCCCCAGTGGCTGGCGCAACTCGGCGCCAGTGCCGTAACCGAGCATCAGCGGCAAGGCGCCGAGCAGGGCGGCGAGGGTGGTCATGATGATGGGACGGAATCGTGTGATGCAGGCCTCATAGATTGCTTCTTCGGGTGCCAGGCCGCGGGTGCGCTGGGCATCGAGGGCGAAGTCGATCATCAAAATGCCGTTTTTCTTGACGATACCGATCAGCAGCACCAAGCCGATCAGCGCCATGATCGAGAAGTCCTGGCCGCAGATCCACAGCATCAGCAGTGCCCCGAGCCCGGCCGAGGGCAGGGTTGAAATGATCGTCAACGGATGCACGAAGCTTTCGTACAGCACTCCCAGAATGATGTACACCGCCACCAGCGCCGCGAGAATCAGCCACGGCTGGCTGGCCAGTGAGCTTTGGAAGGCTTGCGCCGCCCCCTGGAAGTTGCCGCTGATGGTGCTCGGCATGCCGATGTCGTTTTTCGCTTGGTTGAGCATCAACACTGCATCGCCCAGTGCTACGCCGGGGGCGAGGTTGAACGACAGGTTAGCGGCCGGGAACATGCCGTCATGGCTGATCGAAAGCGGACCGCTGACCGGTGCATCGACCTTGGCCACCGCCGACAACGGCACCATTTCACCGCTGAGTGGGGAGCGCAGGTAGAAGTAGTTCAGGCTCTCGGCCTTGCCGCGCTGCTGGGCGTCGAGCTCCAGGATCACGTTGTACTGATTGATCTCGGTCTGGAATTCATTGACCTGGCGCTGGCCGAAGGCGTCGTACAGCGCTTCGTCGACATCGGTGGCGGTCAGGCCGAAGCGCGCGGCGGCGTTTCGGTCGATGCTGATGTGGGTGATGCTGCCGCCCAGTTGCAGGTCGTTGGACAAGTCGCGGAAGGCCGGGTTGGCGCGCAGTTTTTCGGTCAGGCGCTGGGTCCAGGTATTGAGCGTCGGCCCGTCGTTGCTCTTGAGCACATATTGGTACTGGCTGCGGCTCGGTCCCGAGCTGAGGTTGATGTCTTGCCCGGCCCGCAGGTACAGGACGATGCCCGGTACTTTGGCCAGTTGTGGGCGAATCCGGTCGATAAATTCGCTGGACGAGACATCGCGTTGGCCACGGTCCTTAAGGGCAATCCAGAAGCGGCTGTTGGCGATAGTCTGGTTACTGCCGGTCACCCCCACCGAATGGGAAAACGCCTGCACAGCCGGGTCGGCGCTAACGATGTTGGCCAGCTCCAGATGCTTTTGCGTCATGTCGGCAAATGAGATGTCAGAGGCCGCTTCGCTGGTGCCGAGCACAAAACCGGTGTCTTGGACTGGGAAGAAGCCCTTGGGGATAATCACGTAACCGGCCACGGCCATCACCAGCGTCACGCCGAAGACGCCCAGCATCAATCGCTGGTGAGCCAGGGCCCGTTTCAAGCCTTTCTCGTACAGCGCCAACAAGCGCTCGCCAAAACCCGGCTTGGCGTCGGCGTGATGCACCGGCGCCCGCATAAACAGCGCGGCCAACGTGGGTGCAAGGGTCAGCGACACCAGCACCGAAATCAGAATGGTCGAGGTTGCGGTCAAGGCGAACTCCTTGAACAGCCGTCCGACCACGCCGCCCATAAACAGCAGCGGAATAAACGCTGCCACCAGCGAGAAGCTGATTGACACCACGGTGAAGCTAATCTCGCTGGAACCCTTGATTGCCGCATCGCGCATGCTCTCGCCGGCTTCGAGGTGGCGGTGGATGTTCTCCACCACCACAATCGCATCGTCGACCACAAACCCCACGGCCACCACAATCGCTACCAGTGTCAGGTTATTCAGGCTAAAGCCCAGGACATACATCAGCGCAAAACTGGCGATCAGCGACACCCCGAGTACCGCCGACACAATCAGGGTGGCCGACCATTGGCGCAAGAACAGCGCCATCACCGCGACCACCAGCAGCACCGCGATCAGCAGGGTTATTTCTACTTCATGCAGAGAGGCGCGAATGGTCTTGGTGCGGTCGCTCAACACCGTGACCTCGACCGAGGCCGGGAGCATGGCTTGCAGGCCGGGCAGGGCAGCCTGAATTCGGTCGACGGTCTCAACAATGTTGGCCCCCGGCTGGCGCGAAATCACCAGGTTCAACCCCGGCTGATGGCCGGACCAGGCTTGTACATACGCGTTCTCTGAGCCACTGATCACGCGTGCTACATCTCGTAGCTGGACTGGCGCACCGTCTTTGTACGACACAATCAATTGGCCGTATTCCTCGGGCGTGAACAGTTGATCGTTGGTCGACAGGGTTGAAATGCTCGACGGGCCATACAGCGCGCCCTTGGCCAGGTTGAGGCTGGTTTGTTGAATCGCCAGGCGAATATCGGCCAGGGTCAGACCAATCGCCGCCAGTTTGTCGGCCGATGCTTGCACCCGGATCGCCGGGCGTTGCTGGCCAGTGATGTTGATCAGACCCACGCCGTCGATCTGGCTGATCTGGCGTGCGAGCAGGGTTTCGACGTAATCACTGAGTTCGGTGCCGGGCATTTGCGTGGAGCTGATGCTCAGAATCAGTACCGGGCTGTCGGCCGGGTTGACCTTCTTCCAGGTCGGCAGCGTTGGCATGTCCTTGGGCAATTTGCCGGACGCGGTATTGATCGCGGCCTGAACTTCCTGGGCGGCGGTATCGATGCTTTTATCGAGGGTGAATTGCAGGGTCAGGGTGGTTGAGCCCAGGGCGCTGCTGGAGGTCATTTGCGTCATGCCGGGAATGGCGCTGAATTGCACCTCCAGCGGCGTGGCCACCGACGACGCCATGGTGTCCGGGCTGGCGCCGGGTAACTGCGCCGAGACTTGAATCGTCGGGAACTCTGCCTCCGGCAACGGCGCGATAGGCAGCCGTGGGAAGGCGATCAAGCCCATCAGTACCAGTGCAAACGTCAACAGTACTGTGGCGATGGGGTGATCGACGCACCAGGCGGACAGTGAACGCGAGCGGTTCATGGCTGCACCGGTGGGGTGCTGTCGGCCTTGGCTAGCGCGGGTTGGCTGAGCACTTCAACCCGTATGCCGGGTTTGAGCCGTGACTGGCCATCGCTGACCAGAATATCGCCGCGGTTAACGCCGCTGATGATGTTCAGCTCGGTGTCCTGATAGACCATTTGCACTGGTACCGTTTCCACCGTGTCGCCTTTGATCCGGTACACGAAATAGTTATCCAGCCCGCGCTGTACCACCTGAGGGGGCACCACCAGCGCGTTTTGTTCGAGCCCGGTCTGAATTTCGACATTGACCAATTGGCCAGGCCACAGCGTTTGTTTGGGGTTATCGAACTGTGCCTTGACCTTGATCGTGCCGGTGGTGGCCGAAACCTGATTGTCGATCAGGCTCAAGCGGCCTTCACCCAGCGGCGTGCCCGTGTGGCCAGTGTCGCCGAGAAAGGCTTTGACCTGTGCCGGGTCTTTGGCATTGAGCAGCTCGTGCAGGATCGGCAGTTGCTGCTGCGGTAGCGAAAACTCCACGGCGATCGGGTCGATCTGGGTTACAGAAAACAGCCCTTGAGCGTCGCTGACTCGCAGAAAGTTACCGGCGTCCACGGTGCGAATCCCCACGCGTCCGGTGACGGGAGAGCGGATTTGCGTGTACGACAACTGCACTTGCGCTGCGGCAATGGCGGCCTGATTGCCCTGCGCGGTTGCCTTTAGCTGATTGACCAGCGCCTGTTGCTGGTCGAGGGTTTGTTTGGACACGCCGTTATCGACGCTCAGCAACTGGTAGCGTTTGAGGTCAATCAGCGCCCCTTGCAACTGCGCCTGATTTTGCCCCAGTTGAGCCTTGGCCTGATCGAGGCTGGCCTTGATCGAGCGGTCATCGAGGGTCGCCAGCAGATCGCCGGCCTTGACCGCCTGGCCTTCCTTGACCAGCAGTTGAGTGAGAATGCCGTCGATTTGCGGGCGAATCATCACGCTGTGCAGCGACAGCACGGCGCCAATCCCGCTGATGTAGCGCGGCACATCTTGTTCTTGCACGGCAATCACGCGCACGGGGATCGGCGGTGCAAGCCCGGACTTGCCGGCAGTTGGACGCTTGAGCAGCCAAACGCCGCCAGCAATCAGGACAAGGATCAAGGCACCTGAAAGTATTTTTTTATTGAACGTGCGCATGCCGGATAGACGCCGTGTACGTGGAATAGGGAATTGGGAGACTCGCTTGCGAGTTATAGCGCCTCGACCCGGTCAGTACAGTGACACCAAACTGACATTACTGTCAGCCAGGTGAACTCACCACAATTGCAGGGTCGCTACGCAACCCATCGCAGCCTGCGGCAGCGGCTACATATTTCCGACCTGTGAGTGCAACGCGAGGGAGTCAGGCAGGTATACTGCGCGGTCTTTGCGCCAACTGGCCTGCCACATTTTCTGCATTCTTCGGAGCTTTCATGACTTCCCCTACACAATCGACGGCTCCTGATGCCCTGAATACTGAGCAGGCAGACGCCGAAACCACGCTAACCAGCCCGGCAAAACCGGCTATTCCTGCGTTCAGTTTTCCGTTCAAGCCGTCAGACTTCGCCAAGGCCAAAGCAGAAGGTCAGGCGTATTACCAGAAGGGCAACTCGGGGCATCACCACAAAACCCCAGACGCACCGCCCCACGGCACCCGCAAGACCATGGGCAAGCGCTGATTCACCGGGTCGACGTTTACAGCTCGATGCGTTGCACCAGAATCATCCCGGCCCGTTCGTACAAGCGACGGGCCGTGGTGTTGCCCTCCATGACCTTCAGGTCGACGCAGGGCTCGCCGCGTTGCTTGTATGCCTCAAACACCTGCATCAGCAGTGCCTGGCCAATGCCTTGCCCTTGATGCCGGTCATGCACCACCAAGTCCTTGAGATAAGCGCTGGTCCAGCCCTGCGCGACCCCCACCACATGACCTGCTCGCATCGCGATAAAGCACAGCTGCGGGTTGAATTCGGCGTCGTGCAGCAGGCTGTGATGCCACGCCGAAAATGACTCGACGCTGCCGCTGCCATCGCTATAACCCTGACTGAGCAGGGCGTGTACCGGTTGCAGCAGGTCATCGCGTAGCGCCACAAGGCTTACCCCCGACGGCCATTGCACGGTGCTGAGTGGCGAGGTCAGGTCTTTGCGCAGCAGCAGGCAATGAGTGCTCATGGGTAATTAGTAGCCTTGCTCGGCAACCGTACGCGCGGCGAGGATCAGGCACTGAGTCAGCTCCGGCGAAGAAAACTTGGTCAGCACCGCGTTGGCCCCGGAAATACGCGCCTTTTCGCTGTTCATCGCACTGTTCAGCGAGGTGTGCAGAAGCACATACAGGTGCGCAAAATCCGGGGTGTCACGCACGGTGCGGGTGAAGGCATAACCGTCCATCTCGGACATTTCGATGTCCGACACCACGACGTTGATTTGATTCGGCGTGCCCTGCAGCTCCAGCAGGCGGTCGATGGCTTCCTTGGCGCTGCGTGCTGTGTGGCAATGCAACCCCAGGTTACGCAGGGTAATCACGGACTGTTGCAGCGCCACCTGGCTGTCATCGACGACCAGGATTCGAGCGTTGGCCAGCAGCTTGGCGTCTTCCCGATTGAGGGTTTCAGGCGCGGCTTCAACTCTTGCGGGAGTGATGCCATGAATCACTTTTTCGATATCCAGTACTTGCACCAGCACCCCGTCGACCTGGGTCACGCCGGTGATGTACGAGCGTTTGCCGGAGCCGTAGGGTGGTGGGCGAATATCGGTGCTCAGGCAATGCACGATTTTGCTCACTGCCTGCACGTGCAGGCCCTGCTTGGAGCGACTGACATCGGTCACGATCAGGCAGCCGCCGTCAGGATCAAGCAATGGCTGTTCACCGATGGCACGGCTCAGGTCAATCACCGACAAAGGTGAGCCGCGCAGCACTGCAATGCCCTTCACGTGGGGATGCGATTCGGGCATTTTCGTCAGCGGCGGGCAGGGGATGATTTCACTGACTTTCAGCAGGTTGATTGCCATCAACTTGCCGCTGCGCAGCGTGAATAACAGAAGCGAAAGTGAGTCTGCGCGGGCCTGGGTCGATGACATAAAAACCTTCTGAGAGCCAAGAGTGGCGAGTGATGCCGGGTTATCGACCTGAACCCATTTTTCTGTAGGAGTTGCTGAGATACGAAAGCTGCGATCTTTTGATCTTTCGTGCAGACAACGCGTCAACGTCAAAAGATCGCAGCCGTCGTTCCTCGGCAGTTGCTCTTACTTTAATTTCAGCCGCTTGGCCATCCGTCCCAGGTTGGCCCGGTCCAGCCCCAGCTCTCGCGCCGCGCTGGCCCAGTTGTGTTGGTGGCGCTCAAGGCAGGCACTAATGACCTGACGCTGAAACTGCTCCGTCGCTTGGCGCAAGTCGGCCACGGCGTCGGGTATGACATGGCTCGGTTCGATCTCAACCTCGGCCTGCGTCAGCCCAGGCAAGTCCAGATCCGCTGCAGTCAACGTCAAAATACGTGGGCGGGTGCTGCAGTTACCCAAGGCTTTAAGGGCGCTGCGGCCGATCAAGTGCTCCAGTTCGCGCACATTGCCCGGCCATGCGTAATGCACCAGCGCGCTTTGCGCGTCGGGGCTCAGGCGTAAGCTGCCCAGGCCCATGCGTGAGCGGTTTTGCTCAAGAAAGAAGCCGCTCAATAGCAGCACATCGCGGCCACGCTCACGCAAGGCAGGTACTTTGAGCGGGTAAACGCTCAAACGGTGGTAAAAGTCAGCCCGGTAGCGAGCACTGCGCACTTCTTCAGCCAGGTCGCGGTTGGTGGCTGCGATCAGGCGCACGTCGACCTGATGCTCCTGATCCGAGCCCAGGCGCTGCAACTGCCCGCTTTGCAAGACCCGCAGCAGTTTGGCTTGCACCGTAAGAGACAGCTCACCCACTTCATCCAGAAACAGAGTGCCGCCATTGGCCAGCTCAAATTTTCCGCGCCGGTCGCTGGTTGCGCCGGTAAACGCACCGCGCACGTGGCCGAACAGTTCGCTTTCTACCAATGTGTCGGGCAGGGCGGCGCAGTTGAGGCTGATCATCGGTTTGTCCGCCCGGGGCGACGCCGCATGAATAGCCTGCGCAACCAACTCTTTGCCTACCCCGGTTTCGCCAGTGATCAGCACGGTCAGGTCGCTGCCACCTACCAGCGCAATTTCTTCCAACAGGCGCTTGTGGACTTTGCTCTGGCCAATCAGCTCTTTATTGGGGGAGCCGTTGGCCTGGCGATACAGCTCGGCTCTTTGCTGTTCATCCTCGACCCGCAACGCCAGGCGTTCGATGCGCTGGGCGACGTTGACCGTGGCAGCGGCCAGGCTGGCAAAGGCCTGCAAGTCGTCCAGGTCAATCGGTTCGAAGCGTTTGGAGTCCAATGCATCGAGGGTCAGCAGGCCCCAGGGGCGCTCATCCACAAACAGCGGGCAGCCCATGCAGTCGTGTACTTCGAGGTGCTCGGCCAGGCCGTCGACCAACCCGTCGTAAGGGTCGGGCAGTTCGCAATTGCTGGGAAAGCGGGTCGGACCGGGGCTGCTGAGCAGGGCGTCGAAGCGTGGGTGTTCGCTGACTTTAAATCGCCGGCCCAAGGTGTCGAGGCTCAAGCCATCGACTGCCAGCGGCACCAGCCATTCGCCGTCCAGCCGCAACAGCGCTGCCGCATCGCACGGCAGCAGGGCGCGCAAGGTTTGCAGCAAGCGCCGGTAGCGCTCGCTCTCGGGCAGGTCGCGGGATAAGTCGGCGACCAGTGGCAGCAAGGCGGTGAGCAATGGTTTTGCAGTCATTTTGACCTCGTGTAGTCGAAGTGACTATAAAACAGCTTGAGTCAAAATGACTATATTGTTTTTAACTTGATGATTTTAAACGATTAAATAGTTGGCATGAATCCTGATGGGTAATAGGTAAGGCAATTCAATTATCGTCTACCTACTCAGGAGTCACTCCATGCTTACTGCTCAGGATCGTGCCATCGTTAAATCCACCGTGCCACTGCTGGAAAGCGGCGGCGAGGCGTTGATCACGCACTTCTATCGCATGATGCTCTCGGAGCACCCTGAAGTGCGCTCGATGTTCAATCAGGCAAATCAGGCCAGTGGCGACCAGCCGCGGGCGTTGGCCAATGGCGTACTGATGTATGCGCGGCACATCGACCAGCTTGATCAGTTGGGCGACTTGGTGGCTAAAATCATCAACAAGCACGTGGCCCTGCAAATCCTCCCCGAGCATTACCCGATTGTTGGCAGCTGCCTGCTGCGGGCAATCGAGGAAGTATTGGGCAGCGACATCGCTACCCCTGAAGTACTGGGAGCCTGGGGCGCGGCCTATAACCAACTGGCCGATATCCTGATTGGCGCCGAAGCGGCCATCTACGACGAAAAAGCCGCTGCACCCGGCGGCTGGCGTGGCGGGCGTGAGTTCAAACTGGCAGCCAAGGTTCAGGAAAGCGCAGAAATCACCTCGTTCTACTTCCGTCCCGTGGATCAGCAGCCGATTCTCGCGTTCGAGCCGGGCCAGTACATCGGCATGAAATTGATCATTGATGGCGAAGAAGTACGTCGCAACTACTCATTGTCGGCGCTGGCCCAGATCGGTCGCTACCGCATCAGCGTCAAGCGCGAGGCTGGGGGCGTGGTGTCGAACTTCCTGCATGACCATTTGCAGGTGGGTGACACCCTGGAACTGTTCCCGCCAGCGGGCGAGTTCACCCTGACGGCCAGCGACAAGCCGTTGGTGTTGATCAGCGGCGGGGTGGGCATTACCCCAACCCTGACGATGCTTGAGTCAGCTTTGGCGACCCAGCGCCCGGTTCACTTTATCCACTGCGCCCGCAATGCCAATGTGCATGCGTTCCGCACCTGGGTTGATGAGCTGGCGGCGCAGCACCCGCAGTTGCAGCGCTTCTATTGCTACGCCGAACAGGACGAACAGGGGCCGACAGCGGATCACGTCGGGTTGCTGACCGAAGACGTATTGGGCAAATGGCTGGGGCAAGAGCGCGATGTCGACGCCTACTTCCTGGGCCCTAAAGGCTTCATGGGGGCGGTCAAACGCCAGCTCAAGGCGCTGGGTGTACCTGAGAAACAAAGCCGCTACGAGTTCTTCGGCCCGGCAGCGACGTTGGAGTAAGCCCCGCAAGTCCCCTCTGTAGGAGCGAGCTTGAAGTGGCCTAATGATTTTGGACACCTCAATCGGG
>JAZKIA010000119.1:0-5550 GCA_040385125.1 Pseudomonadota bacterium
GCGCCCGATTGAGGTGTCCAAAATCATTAGGCCACTTCAAGCTCGCTCCTACAGATGTGTGAACGCCTCAATTCCTCTGCAGGGGCGCGATGGCATCACCGCGTTTTTGCAGGCATATCGAGTGGCTGGATCGCTCAGGTCCTCTGTAGGAGTCGAGCTTGCTCGCGATGGCATCACCGTGTTTTTGCAGGCATACCGCGACCCCTTGATCGCGAGCAAGCTCGTCTCCTGCAGAGGTTATAACCATAGGGCATCCCAGTGAGGGTAATCGCCCAGACTCTTGACCAGCCCAGCGCGCAGCGGGTTGGCTACGATATAGCGGGCAGTTTTTTTAAGGTCTTCGTCATATCGCAGTGCCCGGTCGTGATAGCCCTTTTGCCAAAGTTGCACCCGACTATTCTGCTGCGCGTTGATCGCTCGGGCGCTACGTGATTTGGTTCTCTGCATGACGCTTGAAAGCGTGTTGTGCTGAAGCTCGATTAACCAATGGAGGTGGTCGGGCATCACAACCCACGCGAGGGACTTTACCAATCCCTGCTCTTGAGTTCGTCTTAGCTCGTTGATCAAGAGGCGAGCTAGATGAAAGTCATTGAAGATCGGTTTACGGTTCATTACGACAGTGCTAATCAGGTAAATACGGCCCGTCTCGGAATACCTTCCGGTACGTAGCCGACTTGCATGAGGAAAAGCAGGCATTCCTTTGCCCTCCGAGTAAGTCTCAAAGGGAAAGCTTAGTGCTGGGGCAGGAAGGTGGGCGTATGGCAGTGGTTCTGAGTATGTCCGCTCTAGGCTCATAACGCGGGCCTTTCAGGTATGCCGCGTTGTCTGGATAGCGAACAGGCTCGCTCTCACAGGTTTTGTTTGTCGCTAAAAATCGCTTGTTTATGCCACTGCTCTATTTTTCAGAATTTCCTGACAATTTTTTCACTGGCGTGTCGTTAATCTCTGTGTCGAACATCATCAAACACAAGAGTTCGCGGGCCATGTCATCGCAGCCACCTTCTACCATTGAGCTTGAATTTACCGAACGCTATGACCGTGAACATGCTCAGGTCTGTCGGCAAGTACGGCCGGAAGGTCTCGTTCGGCGATTGGCCTTGTGGCGCGAACAGCGTTTGGTGCGCCGGGCGCTCAAGGTCGCGGGCGAACCGGGTTTGGTGCTGGATCTGGCTTGTGGGGTCGGACGTTTTTGGCCGGTGCTGGCTGAACACGGCAACCGGGTGATTCTCGCCGCCGACCCTTCACAATGCATGCTCGATCATGCGCAGACTCACCATCCAGCCAGTCTGTTAAGCCGGATCAAGACCTTTAAAAGTTCGGTGTTCTCTATCGAAATGCCCGCAAACGCAGTGGACAGCATCTTTTGCATGCAGCTGTTTCATCATGTGCGCGAAAGCGAGCATCGTTTGGCCATCTTGCGCGAGTTTCATCGGGTCAGCCGTGACAGTTTGATCTTGTCCGTATGTGTAGGCTGTCCGCCAGGCCAGTGCGACGAAATGGCACGGGTTGTGGTGAGCAAAAGTGAAATTGAAGCGCAATTTGTGCAGGCCGGCTTCAGCATTCTCAAACAATACGATGTGCTGCCCGGTTGCGGGATGGGCAGCATTTATATCGTGCGCAAAGAAACTCAGTTAACAGCGTTGAAGAGGGCGTAGGCCAACTCAACCCGCGCTTGGTTGGGGTAGTTCTTGTTGGCCAGAATCACGACGGCTTGTTTCTTCTCGGGGACAAAGGCGACGTAGGCGCCAAAACCGTTGGTTGAACCGGTTTTATTGATCCACGCGGCTTGCTGCGGGGCCAGAGGTGGGGTCAAGGCAATGGCTTTGTTGTTCTCGTAAGCCATTGTGTTCGAGTTGCCTGCTATCAGCGTTTCGAGCTTGGCCGGGTAGGGGTATTGCTCCCATATCAGGTCCTGGGTCATTGGGCCGACCTTGAAGTAACCGATGCGGGTGTCTGCCATTGCACGGCTCAGGGGTTCTGAGACGCTGCCCAGCCCCATATTCAATTCGGTGAAGTGAATCAGGTCGCGGGCGCTGCTTTTCAGACCGAAGACGTAACTCAACAGGCCGGGGTTTAGCCTGACGGGCGCTTCTTGCTTGTTGTAACCCTGGGCGTACAGCGCCATTTTGTCTGCGGGCACGTTGATGTAACTGTTGGTCATGCCCAGTGCCGGGAACAATTGTTGTTCCAGTGCCTGGGCATAGGGCATGTTCAGACTTTTGGCGGTAATCATGCCCAGCAGACCAATGCTGGGGTTGGCGTAGCTTCTCTGTGAGCCAGCGTCATAAGCGGGCTGCCAGGCCTTGAAGTAGTCCATCAGTTGGCGCTCGTTCTGCACGCTGTCAGGGACCTGCAGGGGGAAGCCGCCAGCGGTATGGGTGGCCAGATGCATGAGCGCTATTTTGCCTAAAGGTGTGCCCTGAAGTTCAGGCAGGTATTTGGCGATGTTGTCCGAGAGTGAAAGCTGGCCTTTGAGTTGGGCATAGGTGGCCAGGGTTGCGGTAAAGAGTTTGCTGACCGAGCCCACTTCAAACAGTGTGTCGGCGGTGACCTTTTGATCGGTGGCTTTTGAGGCCACGCCGAAGGTGTAGAAGCGCTGCTTGCCCTCAACGCTAAGCGCAATGGCCATGCCAGGAATCGCATACTCCTGCATCACTTTTGTCGCTGCTTCTTGCACAGCGGCATCGATTTTTGGCGTCTCACTGGCTGCTTGTGCCACGTTGGCAAAGGCGCAAAGGCCAATCAGTGAGAGGGCGATGGCTGAAAGTCTTGGGCGCGCACGCATTCGGTTCATCCTCTTTTTATAGCGAGATATGTCGTACAGGGGCTGATAGGGCCTAAAGGTCTGGCAGGCTCTGGCAAGCTACATTGAAAAAATGGATATGGATGTAGTTCATTGACTGACTTTGCGTAGGCTTTTTCGTCGACAAGATGATGAGTCAATGCCCGGAAATACCCGACGGCGATATATACTGCGCGCCATTCTTCAAGGGAGAGCCGTGTGGCCATCGATATTCACTGGATTCGCGACAACGATAGCCTCGGCCAACATTGCCTTGAATGGCAAAAACTGCCGTTCGTAGCCCTCGACACCGAATTTATGCGGGTCGACACTTTTTATCCGATTGCCGGCCTGATCCAGATTGGCGACGGTACGCGAGCCTACCTGATTGACCCGCTGACCATCGACAATTGGCAGCCATTGGCAGCGTTGCTTGAAAACCCGGCGGTGGTCAAGGTACTGCATGCGTGCAGTGAAGACCTTGAGGTCCTGTTGCGCCTGACCGGCAGCCTGCCAGCGCCATTGTTCGATACCCAGTTGGCAGCGGCCTACCTCAACCTGGGCTTCTCCATGGGTTACTCGCGCCTGGTCAAAGAGGTGCTGGACATCGACCTGCCAAAGGGCGAGACCCGCTCCGACTGGCTGCAACGTCCGTTATCCGAGACCCAGATCAGCTACGCCGCCGAAGATGCGCTGCATCTGGCTGAAGTGTATGTGCTGCTGCGCCCGCGCCTGTCGGATGAAAAGTACAACTGGGTACTGGACGACGGCGCTGAGCTGGTGGCTAATCTGCGCCGTGAAGTAGACCCTTACGAGGTGTATCGCGAGTCCAAGCTGGCCTGGAAACTGTCCAGAGATCAACTCGCCGTACTGCGTGAGATCTGCGCCTGGCGCGAGCAGGAAGCCCGCGCGCGGGACCTGCCACGCAATCGTGTGATACGTGAGCAAGCGCTTTGGCATTTGGCCAAAACCCAGCCGGACAACTTGGTCTCGCTGGCGCGCATTGAAGACATGCATCCGCGTACTGTGCGTCAGGACGGCGAGTTTCTGCTTGATATGATCAAGCGTGCTGGCAGCCTGCCGGCTGCGCAGTGGCCGCCTGCAGTGCCAGAACCGTTGCCGGTCGAGGCCGCGTTGCTGATCAAGCGCCTGCGGGCCATTGGTCAGGCTGAGGCCGAGCGCTTGAACATCGCGCCCGAACTGATGCTACGCAAGAAAACCCTGGAAGCCCTGCTCAAAAGCGGCTTCCCCAATGGCCCTTATCAATTGCCGGACTCACTGCGCGGATGGCGCCGTGAGCTGATGGGTCAGGCCTTGCTCGATAGCCTGGCCACCGCTGGAGAACCGTCTTGAAACGTATTTGCTCTATCTACCGCAGCCTCAAACGCAACGAAATGTACCTCTACGTGCTCAAGGCCGATGCCCTGGAACGTGTGCCGGAAACTTTGCTGGCAGCCTTCGGCAAGCCGCACCACGCCTTTGACCTGGTGTTGAGCCCTGAGCGCACCTTGTCCCGTGAAGACATTCACAAGGTGCTGGAGAATCTCGACACCCAGGGCTACCACCTGCAAATGCCTCCGGCTGAAGACGAGTACATCGAGCACTTGCCTGAAGAGCTGTTGCGTCGCAACGACCCGATGTAAGCGCGGCGCCAGGTGCCCGGTTCCGGGCACCTGTCTTAAACCGACTCATTCTGATTGGCAGTGACCGAACGCGACGAGGCAAGCCTCGGCGGCGGGCGCTGGCAGTGTTTTAAAAAGGCTACAAGCATGCGCGTCCTGATTGCCGAGCACGATTACTCGCTGTACACCCAGTTGCTGCAACACGCCGTACCCGATCTGGAGATCCAGTCCAGCGGTGACTCTGAGCAACTGTCGCGCATGGCTGCCGAGTGCCCGGTGTGGCTGGGGCAGCCCGATCTGTTGGCCACCCTGTTGCGCCAAGGGCATCAGCCGCAGTGGCTGCAATCGACCTGGGCCGGGATTACGCCGTTGTTGGCCGAAGGGTTGCCGCGCAATTACCGGTTGACCCGTGCCGTGGGGATTTTTGGCCAGGTGATGGCCGAATACGTGCTGACTTACATGCTCGGTCACGAACGTGAAGTCATGGCGCGGCTGCTCAGCCAGGTGGAGCGCAAGTGGGATGACCGCAAGGGTCAGAGCCTGGCCGGACGCAAGGTGCTGATTGTCGGGGCGGGTGATATTGGCCAGACCGTGGCGCAGTTTCTGCAGCCCTTTGGGATTGAGTTGTACGCCATCGCCACTACACCGCGCGAGTTGGCGCCGTTTAAAGAAGTGGCGCCCTTGAGCGATCTGCCGCGTCTTGTAGGGCAGGTGGATTATGTGATCAATCTGTTGCCCAACACCCCCGAAACCCACGACGTGTATGACGCTGAACTGTTTGCGCAATTCAACCCGAACGGCGTGTTTATCAATGCTGGACGTGGTGTTGCGGTGGTCGATGCCGATTTGGTCGAAGCCTTGCGCCAGGGGCACTTGGCGGCGGCGATTATTGACGTTTGCCGTCAAGAGCCGTTGCCAGCCAAACACCCGTTCTGGACGGCCTGGGGTTTACTGCTGACGGGGCACAGTTCAGCCCCGACTTCGCCACCGATGATGGTGCAGCTGTTTGTCGACAACCTGCGGGCGTATCAGGCCGAACAAGCTCTGCGTGGCGAAGTGGATTTCGAACGCGGGTATTAACCCACGCACTGACTGTAGGAGCGAGCTTGCTCGCGATCCAGGCAACGCGGTTTTTCAAATAAACCG
>JAZKIA010000120.1:0-27121 GCA_040385125.1 Pseudomonadota bacterium
CCCTTGACGGTATCGTACATGTGCCAGCGCCAGTCATCGTTCGGATCTGCAGAAGCGATCGCGCAGGTAATACCACCCTGGGCCGATACAGTGTGCGAACGAGTCGGGAAAACCTTGGTGATTACGGCAGTCTTGTGACCGCCTTGTGCCAGCTGCAGAGCAGCGCGCATGCCAGCACCGCCGCCGCCAATAATAATGGCGTCGAACGAAAGTGTATTAACTGTGTTAGCCATGAATCAGATACCCCAAAGAATCTGCACACCCCAGACGAAGTAAGCGAACATTGCAACGCCGCAGACTGCCTGGAAGAGGAAACGTACTGCTGTCGCGGACTTGCCCAGCGCCATTGGCGTCAGGTAGTCGGTCGCGATGGTCCACATGCCTACCCAGGCGTGAGCGCCCAGAGCAACAAGGGCCAGCAGGCTGAAGATACGCATCCAGTTGCTTGCAAACAGCTCATGCCATTGGGCGTAGCCAATGCCAGGGTTCGCAACGAGGTATCCGATCAGGAAAATGAAATAAGCCGCTAGAACGACCGCAGACACACGCTGTGCCATCCAGTCATAGAGGCCCGAACGCGACAGGTTCGTAACGCTGGTTACCATATCCAAACTCCCGCCAGAACAATCATCACCACAGAAATGACGATTACGATTTTCGAACCCAGCTTGCCGCCTTCCAGCGTCTCACCGATGCCCATGTCCATGATCAAGTGGCGCACACCGGCAACCAAGTGATACAGCAAGGCAGAGAGCAGGCCCCACGCAACGAATTTGGCCAGCGGACTGGTCAAGCATGCCTTCACCTCGGCATAACCTTCTTCGGAACCCAGGGATTTGCTCAATGCATAAAGCATGATGCCCAGGCCGAGAAAAAGAATGATGCCCGATACACGGTGCAGAAATGACGTAACGCCGGTGATGGGGAGTTTGATGGTCCTTAGGTCTAGGTTTACAGGTCGTTGGCTATTCACGGCTTTTTCACACTGAAGAGCCCCTAACAATCAGGGCAAAGTTGTTGGGATGTGCACTGGTCAGGTACCCACCATCCAGGGAGTGACGACCCCCATCTAAACAGGCCCAAAAGCCCCTGGCGGTCGGCTGCCGAGTATAGACAGTTAGGTCGCTAATGACAACGCAATGAACTGCCTCTAATAGCGCATTGCGCTCCAGCAATAAAAGGCGTAAACGGCAGGGATATTCGTGAAAAAAGACTGCCCAAAGCCTTGTACAGCAAGACTTTAGGCAAATTGACATTCAAATTTATCTCACTATAGTGGTGCGGGCCCTGCGTGGGGGGTCTGTCTGATGATTTCAAGCATAAATAGGAGGCCACATGGCTGACAAAAAAGCGCAGTTGATCATCGAGGGCGCAGCCCCCGTCGAGCTGCCCATTTTAACTGGCACCGTGGGTCCCGATGTAATCGATGTGCGAGGCCTTACGGCCACGGGCCGGTTTACATTTGACCCTGGCTTCATGTCGACTGCATCTTGCGAGTCGAAGATCACCTATATTGATGGTGACAACGGTATCCTGCTGCACCGCGGCTACCCGATTGAACAGCTGGCCGAACACTCTGACTATCTTGAAACCGCTTACCTGCTACTGAACGGCGAACTGCCGACCGCAGAGCAGAAGGCTCAATTTGTCAGCACCGTGAAGAACCACACCATGGTTCACGAGCAGTTGAAGACCTTCTTCAACGGCTTCCGTCGTGACGCCCACCCAATGGCGGTCATGTGCGGTGTAGTCGGCGCCCTCTCGGCCTTCTACCACGACTCCCTGGACATCAATAACCCGCAGCATCGCGAAATTTCCGCGATCCGTCTGGTTGCCAAGATGCCAACCCTGGCCGCGATGGTTTACAAGTACTCCATGGGTCAACCCATGATGTACCCGCGTAACGACCTGACCTACGCCGAAAACTTCCTGCACATGATGTTCAACACACCGTGCGAGATCAAACCGATCAGCCCGGTGTTGGCCAAGGCAATGGATAAGATCTTTATCCTGCACGCTGACCACGAACAGAACGCATCGACGTCGACCGTTCGCCTGGCAGGCTCCTCGGGTGCCAACCCGTTCGCCTGTATTGCTGCCGGTATCGCCGCACTGTGGGGCCCTGCTCACGGCGGCGCCAACGAAGCTGTGCTGACCATGCTCGACGAGATTGGCGATGTTTCCAACATCGACGCTTTCATCGCCAAGGCCAAGGACAAAAACGATCCGTTCAAACTGATGGGCTTCGGGCACCGCGTTTACAAAAACCGCGACCCGCGCGCAACAGTGATGAAAAAGACCTGCGACGAAGTACTTAAAGAGTTGGGTATCAAGAACGATCCGCAACTCGAACTGGCCATGCGCCTGGAAGAGATCGCTCTGACCGACCCGTACTTCATCGAACGCTCGCTGTACCCGAACGTCGACTTCTACTCGGGGATCATCCTCAAGGCGATCGGCATTCCAACCAGCATGTTCACCGTGATCTTCGCCCTGGCGCGGACTGTCGGCTGGATCTCGCACTGGAAAGAAATGCTCTCCAGCCCGTACAAGATTGGCCGTCCGCGCCAGCTGTACACCGGCTACGAGCAGCGTGACCTGACCAAGCTGGAAGACCGCAAGTAAGGCATATCCCACGATAGCGTCTTGCTGCAAACAATACGGCCTCTATCTATATAGAGGCCGTATTTTTTTGTGCGCTGCTTAACCCCTGCGGGAGCGGGCTTGCTCGCGATGGCATCAATGCAACCATCCAGATACACCGCATTGCCTGCATCGCGAGCAAGCCCGCTCCCACAATGAATCTGCGGCGCGCACAAAAAATCCCCCTGCCTCGCGGCAGGGGGATTCGATTAAACATACCGTCTATTGCGGATTAATGATCCACCGCCCCACTCGCCCCCAGACCTGTTTGCGAACGCACAAACTGCGGGAAGAACAGAGCGCGCTCTTTCTCGGCTGCCTTGGACTTGTCAGTGATCGAGAAGAACCAGATGCCCACGAACGCGATAATCATCGAGAACAGCGCCGGGTACTCGTAAGGGAAGATGGCCTTTTCATGATGCAGGATCTGCACCCAAATGGTTGGGCCCAGCACCATCAAGCCAACAGCACTTATCAACCCCAGCCAGCCGCCAATCATGGCACCGCGCGTGGTCAGGTTTTTCCAGTACATAGAAAGCAGCAGTACCGGGAAGTTACAGCTCGCCGCGATGGAGAACGCCAGGCCCACCATAAACGCGATGTTCTGGCTTTCGAACAGGATGCCCAAGCCAATCGCCAGTACCGCCAATGCAATAGTGGTGATCTTCGAAACGCGAATCTCATCCTTGTCGTTGGCTTTGCCCTTTTTGATCACGCTGGCATAAAGGTCATGGGACACCGCAGAAGCGCCCGCCAGAGTCAGCCCAGCAACCACCGCCAGGATGGTGGCGAAAGCCACTGCCGAGATAAAGCCCAGGAACATACTGCCACCCACCGCATCAGCCAAATGCACGGCCGCCATGTTGTTACCACCCAGCAAGGCGCCAGCAGCGTCTTTGAATGCAGGGTTGGTGCTCACCAGGATGATCGCGCCGAAACCGATAATGAAGGTCAGGATGTAGAAGTAACCAATAAAACCCGTTGCATAGAACACGCTCTTGCGCGCTTCCTTGGCATCACTCACGGTGAAGAAGCGCATCAGAATATGTGGCAGGCCAGCAGTACCGAACATCAGGGCCAGACCGAGGGAAAACGCCGAAATCGGATCTTTTACCAATCCGCCCGGGCTCATGATCGCTTCACCTTTAGGGTGAACCTTCACCGCTTCAGCAAACAACGCATTGAAGTCAAAGTTGACATGCTTCATGACCATCACAGCCATGAACGTCGCACCCGACAGCAACATTACCGCCTTGATGATCTGCACCCAAGTGGTCGCCAACATGCCGCCGAACAGCACGTACAAGCACATCAGAATACCGACCAGAATCACCGCAACGTGATAATCCAGGCCAAACAACAGCTGAATCAACTTGCCGGCACCAACCATCTGCGCGATCAGGTAAAACGCCACGACCACCAGCGACCCGCAGGCCGACAGAGAACGAATCTGGGTTTGACCCAAACGGTACGAAGCCACGTCAGCAAAGGTGTACTTGCCCAGGTTGCGCAGACGCTCTGCGATCAGGAACAAGATGATGGGCCAGCCCACCAGGAAGCCGATAGAGTAGATCAGACCGTCATAGCCAGAGGTGTAGACCAGCGCGGAAATCCCCAGAAAGGACGCCGCGGACATGTAGTCACCCGCGATTGCCAGGCCGTTCTGAAAACCGGTGATCTTGCCGCCCGCCGCATAGTAATCCGCAGCCGACTTGTTGCGCTTGGAAGCCCAATAGGTGATGCACAACGTTGCGCCCACAAAAACAACAAACATGATGATTGCCGAAACGTTCAGCGGTTGCTTTTGAACCTCTCCCGTCAGGGCTTCTGCTGCCCAGACGCTCGGGGCCAAGGCTGCAATGCCCAGTGTTGCCAATAGACGCCGGATCATTGCGCAGCCTCCTTGAGAATTGCGTTGTTCAGGTCGTCAAACTCGCCATTGGCCCGGCGCACATAAATGCCAGTCAGGATAAAAGCCGAGATAATCAGCCCGACTCCGATAGGGATACCCCAGGTAATAGACGATTCAGGGCTCAATTTGGCCCCCATGATGTGCGACCCGTAAGCAATCAGCAGGATAAAGGCGGCATATAGCCCAAGCATGATCGCCGAGAGAATCCAGGCGAATCGTTCCCTTTTCCTAACCAGCTCCTTGAAGCGCGGGCTGTTTTGAATAGAGAGGTAAATGCTGTCGTTCATTATTTTTGTCCTCGCAGCACAGATGAGATGGAACGTTTTCACTATTGGGGCGCTTCAAAATCTAATCCAGACGACTTTAGTAGTAGAACCTGAAATCTGGTGCAGCCCCCGGTTTCTCTAGTCTGTAAGGACGATGATCGCTAGCACAAACCCCCCAATACGCAAAAACCGCTTGGCGTAAACACCAAACGGTCTTGTGTACAGCGAGCTAGACGCCTCGCTGTTATTGCCCCGTCCATTCGGCAACACGCTCAGGGTGCTTGGCCACCCATTCTTTGGCCGCCACCTCGGGCTTCGCCCCCTCTTGAATAGCCAGCATCACCTCACCAATTTCGTCTTTTGAGTTCCAGGAAAATTTCTTCAGGAAGGCCACTACGTCGGGAGCTTTGGCGTCCAGCGACTTGCTGCCGATACTGTTTACCGTCTCAGCAGCGCCATACACCTCTTTTGGATCATCCAAAAAACGCAGTTTCCACTTGGCAAACATCCAGTGCGGCACCCAGCCGGTCACTGCAATAGGCTCTTTTTTGGCATAGGCACGCCCCAATTCGGACGTCATGGCAGCACCCGAACTCGCCTGCAGCTTGTAGCCAGTCAACGCATAATCCTTGATCGCCTCATCAGTTTTCAGCATCACACCTGAACCGGCATCGATCCCGACGATTTTCTTCTTGAAGCCGTCGTCAGTTTTCAAATCCACAATGGATTTGGCTTTCACATACTCCGGCACAATCAGACCGATTCTCGCGTCTTTGAAGTTGGGGCCGTAATCGACCACCTTATCTTTGTTCTTGGCCCAATACTCGCCGTGGGTCACAGGCAACCAGGCGGACAACATGGCATCCAGCTTACCGGTGGCCACGCCCTGCCACATGATGCCTGTCGCCACCGGCATCAGTTTCACGTCATAACCGAGCTTCTGTTTAATGACTTCTGCTGCTACATGAGTGGTCGCCACACTGTCCGACCAACCATCCACATAACCAATATTCAGAACGGGCTTGTCTTGCGCGCTCGCCAAGCCGGCACTCAATGCCAACACCGCGCCAACCCCCGCGCTCAATAGTCGTCGCATCTTCATTATTGATTCCCCACAGTGCCGGGCCCGACGACTGCCGGACCGCATCAAGTTCGCCTCCCGGGCACGATAAACACCCCAATCGAACCAGCACCTTGATCATCAACCTCACCCGAAGTGAATCCTTCCCTGACGACGACATCGAGGCAATCACGAGCGACATCTGCGGGACGCGCAACACGCGCCCCGATCAAACCGTCCAAACTTTGCATGTCAAAATCATACCGAAGCGCTAGCGCTCACCAATTGCAGGTAAGATGCGCAGCTTTGCTCCCATACGGCCTGACCATGTCCGCGACTGCCCGCTTCCCCATCCTGCCTTATCTGTTCGCCTGCTTACTGGGTGTATTTGCCATTGCCGGTTTTTGGTACGGCCTGGGTCAACCGGTGATATTGCCCGACGCCGCCACCCCCACCCACAAACTGCAATGCGCCTCCTACACGCCGTTCGATAAGGATCAGTCGCCGTTCGACCAGCCTTTTGTGCCCCGCATTGAGCGCCTGGACGCGGATCTGGCGCTACTTGCCACGCGTTTCAAGTGCATTCGCACCTATTCTCAGACAGGTCTTGAGTCCTTGCCGGAACTGGCCCGCAAGCATGGTTTGAAAATCATGAGTGGCGCCTGGGTTAACAGCAACGAAATCGACACGGCCAAGGAAATCGACGCGCTGATTGCCTCAGCCAACGCCAACCCGGACGTGATCAGCTCCGTGATCGTGGGCAACGAAACGCTGCTACGCAAAGAAGTTACCGCTGCGCAACTGGTCAAACTGATCCATCAGGTCAAGAGCCAGATCCAGCAGCCCGTGACCTATGCCGACGTCTGGGAGTTCTGGCTACAGCACCCCGAAATCGCTCCAGCAGTCGATTTCCTGACCATCCACCTGCTGCCTTATTGGGAAGATGACCCTGCCGGCATCGACCAGGCAGTAAACCATGTTGCACAAATCCGCCAGGTATTCGGCAACAAGTTCGCCCCTAAAGACATCCTGATCGGCGAAACCGGCTGGCCGAGCGAAGGCCGCCAGCGTGAAACTGCCCTGCCTAGCCGGGTCAATGAAGCAAAATTCATTCGTGGCTTTGTCACTCAAGCTGAACAAAACGGCTGGAAATACAACCTGATCGAAGCCTTCGATCAACCCTGGAAACGTGGCAGTGAAGGCGCTGTAGGTGGTTACTGGGGCTTGTTTGATGCGGATCGCCAAGACAAGGGGATTCTTGCGGGACCTGTGTCCAACCTGCCTCATTGGCCGGTGTGGCTAGGCCTCGGTAGCGCACTGTTTATCGTGACCTTGCTGATTGGCGGGCGCGTTCGCAGCACCCGAGCAGCACTGCTGCTGCCAGCACTGGGTGCAGTGGCAGGATGCAGCATCGTGGCATGGGCCGAACTGGCCTCTGTGACTAGCCGCTTTGTCGGGGAATGGGTGTGGGCAGGCCTGTTGGTGGCGCTGAACCTGATCGTTCTGGCCCATACCGCATTGGCTTTAGGTACAAAAAACGGTTGGCGCGAGCGCCTGTTCAACGCATTGGAGCGCCGTGCTGGCTGGTGGCTGGCCGCCGCCGGGTTTGCCGGCGCGATAATGATGCTGGGGCTGGTGGTTGAGCCACGCTATCGCAGCTTTCCAAGCGCCGCCTTGCTACTGCCGGCGCTGGTTTACCTGCTGCGCCCGGTACGCGGGCCTCGTCGGGAGTTCGGTTTGCTGGCCTTGATCATTGGCGCTGGTATCCCGCTTCAGCTGTACCAGGAAGGCTTGAACAATCAACAGGCCTGGATCTGGGCGCTGGTGAGCGTACTAATGGTCGCAGCGTTGTGGCGTAGCGTGCGTCTGCGCACATGACACTCTTTTAGCGCACCTCAACTCCCTGTGGGAGCGAGCCGGCTCGCGAAAGGTGCAAGCCACGCTCTTGAGACCTGCGCGAGCAGGCTCACTCCCACAGCCAGGGAATTGATCGTACAGACACTTACCTGGCTGCCCGCACCAACCGCAAGCCTGCAATCACCACGGCAAACACCGCCAGACCAGCGTTGTACAACGCCAGCGCTGGCACGCCGAACAACAAGGCCAGTACCGCCAACGCGCTACCGACTGGCCCGCGCGCAAAAAACGCCACCACCGATGTCACCAGCGCCACCCACCCCATAACCCTGAAGTGAATCAACCACCCCAGGTTCGCCCGCAACTGGCATTCCCAGCGCCCAGCTTCTGCTGCACACGCTCCCACCCACTGAGGGTCTTCCATAAAGCTGTAGCGCAAGCCATAACTGGCAGCCAACCACGCCGCCAGGGCAAGAAGCAGCAGGATCAACAGCAAACGAGGACGCATAAAAAACTCCGATAGGCGAAAGCGGCGCCCAGCTTAATCGCCCCTTGCGGGTATGCAAGCCTTGCAATCAGATATCTGTTCACTAAAGTCATTCAGCGTGTATCGTCTGATAGCTTTTTGCCTGTCTGGGCTGTTGGGGAATTTATTTAGTGCCAATCCATGGCACTTCGGCAGTAGCCCTGTGGTCATAGCCTGCGAATCTTCTCCGCACCTTTTCTAGGGATAGTCGTCATGCTTCGTTCTCTGCCCCTCGCTGCCTTACTGGGCGGCCTTATATTGAGTGCGTCCGCACAGGCGGTCGATATCGACCCCGCAACCTATGGCTACCCCATCACCAACCCGTTTGAAGCCACGATTGCCACCACGCCGCCGGCAATGCGCCCCGAACTGCCCAGCAATGATGACATCAACCAGTCGGATTACAGCCTCAAGCTACGCCCGGAACGCGAGTTCACCCTGCCTGCCAACTTTTGGGCGGTGAAAAAGCTGACCTACCGCATGGCCAAACAGGACCATCCTGCACCGTTGATGTTCCTGATCGCCGGCACCGGAGCGGCGTATGACAGCAGCCTCAACGAGTACCTGAAAAAACTCTTCTACCAAGAGGGTTATCACGTTGTGCAACTGTCATCGCCCACCAGCTATGACTTTATGAGTGCTGCCTCACGCCTGGCCACACCGGGTATCAGCCAGTACGACGCCGAAGACCTGTATCACGTGATGCAAGCCGTACGCGCGCAACAGGCCGATGTTCCGGTCACTGACTTTTACCTCAGTGGCTACAGCCTCGGCGCACTGAATGCCGCATTTGTCAGCCACCTGGATGAAACCCGCAAGACATTCAACTTCAAAAAAGTGCTGATGCTCAACCCGCCGGTCAACCTCTACACCTCCATCAGCAACCTCGACAAGCTAGTGCAGACCGAAGTCAAAGGTGTCAATAACAACACCACCTTCTATGAACTGGTGCTGGGCAAACTGACCCGCTACTTTCAGGACAAAGGTCATATCGACCTGAATGCGGCCCTGGTCTACGACCTGCAAAACTCCAAGGAGCGCCTGACCAACGAGCAGATGGCGATGCTGATCGGCACCATGTTCCGCTTTTCGTCGGCCGACATCGTATTCACCTCGGACCTGATCAACCGTCGCGGCCTGATCACCCCACCGAACTACCCGATCACCGAAAGCACCAGCCTCACACCGTTTCTCAAGCGCTCGCTGCAATGTGATTTTGACTGCTACCTCACCGAGCAAGTGATCCCCATGTGGCGAGCCCGAACCGACGGGGGTGGTTTATTGCAACTCATTGATCAAGTCAGCCTGTACGCCCTCAAGGACTACCTGAAAGACAACCCGAAGATCGCCGTCATGCACAATGCCGACGACATCATCCTCGGCCCTGGCGACCTCGGCTTTCTGCGTAAAACCTTTGGTGATCGCCTGACTGTCTACCCGTACGGTGGCCACTGCGGCAACCTCAACTACCGCGTCAACGCTGACGCCATGCTGGAGTTCTTCCGTGGCTAAACACCTATTGCTTCTCGCCGCTCTGTTCGGCGCAGGTTTCGCCCAGGCGGACAACAGCAAAGCCAATACCGAGCGAGCACAAGACGTCGACGGTTTTACTCAGCCCTTGAAACTGCTGAAGTTCAACCCCGGCCTCGACCAGCGCGAGTTCGAGCGCGCCACCATGAACGCGCTCAATGTTTATGACCCGCTGGAGTCGATCAACCGCAGGATCTACCACTTCAACTACCGCTTCGACCAGTGGGTATTCCTGCCTGTGGTCGACGGTTATCGCTATGTCACGCCGAGCTTTCTGCGCACGGGCGTGAGCAACTTCTTCAACAACCTGGGTGATGTGCCCAACCTGTTCAACAGCCTGTTGCAGCTCAAGGGCCAGCGTTCGCTGGAGACCACCGGCCGCTTGCTGCTGAATACCACGCTGGGGGTTGCCGGGCTATGGGACCCGGCCACTTCCATGGGCCTGCCTCGTCGAAGCGAAGACTTTGGGCAAACCCTGGGCTTTTATGGGGTGCCAGGTGGCGCTTACCTGATGCTGCCGATTCTCGGCCCATCCAACCTGCGTGATACCACCGGCCTGGTCGTCGATTATGGTGTCAATCAGGAAATCAACTTCCTCAACGTGCCTCACGAAAGCACCCGCCATCCGGAGATATGGGTTCTGGGCGCGGTCGACAAGCGTTACAACACCAGCTTTCGCTATGGCCAGTTCGACTCTCCCTTTGAGTATGACAAGTTGCGCTATATCTATACCGAAGCGCGCAAGCTGCAGATCGCCGAATAATCCCTCGTCGTCAGGGCTGCGCCACCAGCGCGCAGCCCGTCTCAACCTGCAGGAACTGACAAATCTCCTCGCGTTTGGCCAACGCGTCACGCCGCCCCAGCGCGATCAATTCCTGGCAATAACCCGACTCAAACAACAAATAACTCAGCACCCCGGCGCCACTGGTTTTAGTAGCCCCCGGGCCGCGCAAAAACATGCGCAATGCCGAAGGCAGCTCGTGCCGATGGCGAGCGGCAATTTCGTCGATGGGTTGACTCGGGGCAATCACCAGCACATCAACCGGGGCCAAACCCAAATTATGCGTACGCGCTGGCAGCAAGCGACTGAAGTGATTCAGGCGCTCCAGCAGCTCAATATCGCTTTCAAGGCTATCGATAAACGTACTGTTGAGCATGTGCCCACCAATTTGCGCCAAGGTCGGCTGCTGAGCGTTGTACTGACGTTGCTGGCCGTCTTGCGCGTCCGGCCCACGCGGGTTGCCACTCACCCCAACTACCAACACCCTATTGGCCCCCAAATGCAGCGCTGGGCTAATCGGTGCCGATTGACGCACTGCGCCATCACCGAAGTACTCCTCGCCAATCTTGACCGGAGCAAACAGCAACGGGATCGCTGAACTGGCCAAAAGGTGCTCAACCGTCAATGCGGTCGGCAAACCAATACGCCGATGCCGTAACCAGCCATCAATCGCACCTTTACCTTGATAAAACGTCACGGCCTGGCCTGAGGAATAGCCAAACGCCGTCACCGCAATCGCGCGCAGCTGTTGCGCCGCAATCGCCTGCTGAATACCTGAAAAGTTGATTTTTTCGTCGAGTAAATCGCGCAAGGGCGAACTGTCAAGCAACGCCACCGGCACATGTGAACCCAGCCCGAGCAGGCTGTGCCCAAAAAAACGGCTGGCTTGATGAATCACCCCCGGCCAATCACTGCGCAAGACACGATGGCTCTCGAAACCCTGCCAGAACGCGGTTAAACGCTCCACAGCCTGGGTGAAATCCAGCGCACCACCGGCCAGGCTAACCGCATTGATCGCCCCTGCTGAAGTGCCCACAATCACCGGAAACGGATTAGGCGCCCCAGCGGGCAGCAACTCGGCAATCGCGGCCAGCACCCCAACCTGATACGCCGCCCGCGCGCCACCGCCGGACAGGATCAGGCCCGTAACCGGCTCGATTGCGCTCACCGGACGCCGTCCTGGCGACGGATCGAATCAGCGACGCTTGTCGTACAGCTTGGGCTCGCCCGGTGGACGAGTCTTGAAGCGACGATGGGCCCACAAGTATTGCTCAGGGCATTCGCGCACAGCCCGTTCGACCCATTGATTGATTCGCAAGCAATCAACCTCATCGCTTTCTCCGGGAAAATCACTCAGGGGCGGATGAATGACCAACTTGTAACCACTGCCGTCGGCCAGCCGTTGTTGAGTAAAGGGCACAACCTGCGCCTTGCCCAGCCTGGCGAACTTGCTGGTGGCCGTGACAGTGGCCGCCTGAACGCCGAACAGCGGCACAAAAATACTTTGTTTGGCGCCGTAGTCCTGATCGGGTGCATACCAGATCGCACGGCCGGAACGCAGCAATTTGAGCATCCCGCGCACGTCATCGCGCTCCACCGCCAGCGAATCGACGTTATGCCGCTCACGACCGCGACGCTGAATGAAGTCGAACAGCGGGTTGTTATGTTCGCGGTACATGCCATCAATCGTATGCCGCTGACCGAGCAAGGCTGCGCCAATTTCCAGGGTCGTGAAGTGAAACGCCATCAGAATCACCCCCTTGCCGTCCAACTGGGCCTGCTTGAGGTGCTCCAGCCCTTCAACATGGGCCAGCTTGGCCAGGCGCGGCTTGGACCACCACCAACTCATGGCCATCTCAAAGAACGCAATACCGGTAGAGGCAAAGTTGTCCTTGAGCAACTGCTTGCGCTGCGCTACGGATTGCTGCGGGAAACACAACTCTAGGTTGCGCGCCGCAATACGTCGCCGATCACCGGCCACGCGGTACATCAGCGCACCCAGCACTCGGCCGATGCACAGTTGCGCCTTATAAGGCAGCTGAACCACCAGCCACAGCACGCCTAGCCCTGACCAGAGCAACCAAAAGCGCGGATGAAAAAAAGCAGCTCGAAAACGCGGGCGATCCATTAATGATTCCGGACAGACACATGGGTCGTGCATTCTACATCGTTCGACCCCGCTTGCGGCTCGCCAGCGTTCTCGTTATAAGTCTCAGCACTTTAAGTGACAAGCTGCGTTAACAGACCATGAGCCCAACCGAATCGCTAGACCAAGCCCCTGTGTTCCAGCTTAAGGGCAGTATGCTCGCCATTACGGTGCTGGAACTGGCACACAACAACCTTGAAGCCCTGGACCGCCAATTGGCCGCCAAAGTGGCTCAAGCCCCGAATTTTTTCAGTAATACCCCGTTGGTCCTCGCACTGGACAAACTGCCGGCCAGCGAAGGCGCAATCGACTTGCCCGGCCTGATGCGCATCTGTCGCCAGCATGGCCTGCGCACCCTGGCGATCCGCGCTAACCGCATCGAAGACATCGCTGCCGCCATCGCTATCGACCTGCCGGTGCTGCCACCTTCAGGCGCACGTGAACGGCCGATCGAGCTGCCTGAAGCCGCACCGAAAAAGCCCGCTAAATCGCCGGAACCCGAGATCAAGCCGACCAAAATCATCACTTCGCCGGTGCGCGGTGGTCAGACGGTGTATGCCGAAGGCTGCGACCTGGTGGTCATCGCTTCAGTCAGCCCTGGTGCGGAACTTATGGCCGATGGCAACATCCATGTGTATGGGCCTATGCGTGGCCGAGCGCTGGCTGGCCACAAGGGCAATACCAAGGCGCGGATTTTTTGCCAACAGTTGAGCGCCGAACTGGTGTCGATTGCAGGCAAGTACAAGGTGTCCGAAGACCTGCGCCGCGATCCGTTATGGGGAGCAGGTGTTCAGATCAGTCTGTCAAGTGACATGTTGAACATCACCCGTCTTTAACGGATACTCTCGCCATTTTCCAACCATCTCAAAATCGTAGAGAAAACAGATTAAACCTTGTAGGAAGTCAGCAAGAACGCGGCGTTTACAGCCTGTAACCCCCGCCAACACGATGACCCGCCAAGGCTGTTTACCTGCAGTCGCTTATAGAGATGTTATTCAGGGGCTAAAAAGTCCTTTTTCCATTAGGGGTGAAACACCTTGGCCAAGATTCTAGTGGTTACATCCGGCAAGGGTGGTGTGGGTAAGACCACCACCAGCGCCGCTATCGGTACTGGCCTCGCTCTGCGCGGCCACAAAACAGTGATCGTCGACTTCGACGTTGGCTTGCGCAACCTCGACCTGATCATGGGTTGCGAGCGCCGCGTAGTGTATGACTTCGTCAACGTGGTTAACGGCGAAGCCAACCTGCAGCAAGCCCTGATCAAAGACAAACGCCTGGAAAATCTCTACGTGCTGGCTGCCAGCCAGACCCGTGACAAAGATGCCCTGACCAAGGAAGGCGTCGAAAAAGTCCTGATGCAACTCAAGGAAGATTTCGAATTCGTGGTCTGCGACTCTCCGGCAGGCATCGAAACCGGCGCCCACCTGGCCATGTACTTCGCCGATGAAGCGATTGTCGTGACCAACCCGGAAGTGTCCTCGGTACGTGACTCCGACCGCATGCTCGGCCTGCTGGCGAGCAAATCGCGTCGCGCCGAGAAAGGCGAAGAGCCGATCAAGGAACACTTGCTGCTGACGCGTTACAACCCTGAGCGTGTAGGCCGGGGCGAAATGCTCGGCGTTGAAGACGTCAAAGAGATTCTGGCCGTAGCCCTGCTGGGCGTGATTCCTGAATCCCAGGCCGTCCTCAAGGCTTCCAACCAGGGCGTGCCCGTGATCCTTGACGATCAGAGCGACGCCGGTCAGGCCTACAGCGATGCCGTAGATCGCCTGCTGGGCAAAACCGTAGAACATCGATTCCTCGATGTGACGAAGAAGGGATTCTTCGAGCGCCTGTTTGGAGGCAAATAGAACATGAATATTTTTGACTTCTTTCGTACCAGAAAAGCGCCAAGCACTGCCTCGGTGGCGAAAGAGCGTCTGCAGATCATCGTGGCGCATGAGCGCGGCCAACGCAGCACCCCGGACTACTTGCCAGCCCTGCAAAAAGAGCTGGTTGAAGTGATCCGCAAGTACGTCAACATCGAGTCCGATCAAGTACAGATCGCACTGGAAAACGAGGGAAGCTGCTCGATTCTGGAACTCAACATCACACTGCCAGATCGTTAATCGATCCGGCTGACACCACGGCGACTTGGGCGCCTTCTCTGAGGAGGAGGCTCCCACGTCGCCGTTGGCGTTTCTCAAGAGGCTGTTTTAATGCCGTTGTCGAACATCCACATCATCCATCAGGACGCTGGCGTCCTGGTGGTCAATAAGCCGACGCTGCTGCTGTCGGTGCCAGGTCGAGCCGAAGATAACAAAGACTGCCTGATCACTCGCCTGCAAGAAAACGGCTATCCGGAAGCGCGCATTGTCCACCGCCTGGACTGGGAAACCTCCGGGATCATTCTGCTGGCACGCGATGCCGATACTCATCGTGAATTGTCGCGTCAGTTTCACGACCGCGAAACTGAAAAGGCCTACACCGCGCTGGCCTGGGGTCAACCTGAACTCGACAGCGGCAGCATTGACCTGCCACTGCGTTACGATCCGCCGACCAAACCACGGCACGTGGTCGATCACGAGTTCGGCAAAAACGCGCTGACCTTCTGGAAGGTACTGGAGCGTTGCGGCGATTACTGCCGGGTTGAGCTGACACCCATTACCGGTCGCTCGCACCAGTTGCGGGTACATATGCTGTCTATCGGCCACCCGTTGCTGGGTGACGGTCTTTATGCGCACCCACAAGCCCTGGCCGCCTGGCCGCGCCTGTGCCTGCACGCCAGCATGCTGAGCTTCACCCACCCGCAAACTGGCGAACGTCTGCGCTTCGAGTGCCCGGCACCGTTTTGATCAACGCGGTTTACCTGATACACCGCAGCGATCTCATCGCGAGCAAGCTCGTCTCCTACAGATTGGCGAGCACCCCAGATCCTCTGTAGGAGCGAGCTCGCTCCTACCGCCCGCAACAATTCCCCCAGCCAATACGTTAAACTCGCGGCCTTGCTGTCTGGAGTAACTTATGCGCGAAGAGTTGAACCAAGGCCTGATCGACTTTCTAAAGGCCTCCCCTACCCCCTTTCATGCCACCGCCAGTCTTGTTCAGCGTCTGGAGGCTGCCGGTTTTCAGCGCCTCGACGAGCGCGAGACCTGGTTCACCGAAGCCAATGGCCGCTATTACGTCACCCGCAATGACTCCTCCATTGTCGCCTTCAAACTAGGTCGCCACTCCCCGCTGCAAGGCGGTATTCGCATGGTCGGCGCTCACACAGACAGCCCCTGCCTGCGGGTCAAGCCACAGCCGGAGCTGCAACGCCAAGGCTTTTGGCAGTTGGGTGTCGAAGTCTATGGCGGCGCCTTGCTGGCCCCTTGGTTCGACCGCGACCTGTCGCTCGCCGGGCGTGTCACCTTCCGCCGCGATGGCCAGGTTGAAAGCCAGCTGATCGATTTCCGCGCACCGATTGCAACCATCCCCAATCTGGCCATCCACCTCAATCGCGGCGCCAACGAAGGCTGGGCGATCAACCAGCAAACCGAGTTGCCACCAATCCTGGCCCAGGTAGCGGGCGATGAGCGGGTGGATTTCCGCGCCCTGCTCACCGACCAGTTGGCCCGCGAACACGATCTCAACGCCGACGTGGTGCTCGATTACGAGCTGAGCTTCTACGACACCCAAAGCGCTGCCGTAATCGGTCTCAACGGCGACTTCATTGCCGGTGCGCGCCTCGACAACCTGCTGTCGTGCTACGCAGGCCTGCAGGCCCTGCTCACTACCGAGACTGAAGAAACCTGCCTGTTTGTGGCCAACGACCACGAAGAAGTCGGTTCGTGCTCGGCCTGCGGTGCCGACGGCCCGATGCTGGAGCAAATCCTGCAACGCCTGCTGCCCGAGGGTGACGAGTACGTGCGCACGATTCAGAAATCGCTACTGGTGTCGGCAGACAACGCTCACGGCGTACACCCCAACTACGCCGACAAACACGACGCCAATCACGGTCCAAAACTGAATGCTGGCCCAGTGATCAAGGTCAACAGCAACCAGCGCTACGCCACCAACAGCGAAACCGCCGGTTTCTTCCGCCACCTGTGCATGGCCGAAGAAGTCCCGGTGCAAAGCTTCGTGGTGCGTAGCGACATGGGCTGCGGCTCGACCATCGGCCCGATCACCGCCAGCCATCTGGGTATTCGCACTGTGGACATCGGTCTGCCAACGTTCGCCATGCACTCCATTCGCGAACTGGCCGGCAGCCATGATCTGGCGCACCTGGTCAAAGTACTGAGCGCGTTCTACGCCAGCAACCAACTGCCGTAATTACAGCAACACTCCCCCCTGTGGGAGCGGGCTTGCTCGCGATGCGGGCGCTGCGGTTTTACTGATAACCGCGTTGTTGCCATCGCGAGCAAGCCCGCTCCCACAATGCCAAACTCCTGGCCGATTCATTTTTGATGCACATCACCACACATCCGCACAAAGCGACCTAGACTGGGGGCATCTGTTCCTTCAGGGCTAAAAACATGATTGAGATGTCGGCGTTTCATTCCATGCTGATCCCCATTGTCTGCGGTATGTTGCTGCTGACCATAGGCTTCACCCTTCGCGAGCGAACCAGCGGCATCGGCGTGCTGATGATCTGGTGCGGGATGCTGCTGATTTTCGGCACCATCGTGTTCAAGATCTTCGCCAAGCTGAACGAATAATTACAGGCCCTAGCGTACACTCGGCCAATTTGTATCCTTCGAGGTTGATCGCCCAGTGTTTCTTCGTCTGTTCGCCCTGCCCTATTGCCTGCTTGTCTGCTTGCTGACTCTGCTGCCCATGAACTCGGCTCAGGCCGTTGGCTTGACCAGCTTGCTCGGCAGTTCGGATAAACAGGCGCAACCGACCGAGCCGCTGGCCCAGTCGCTGGATCAGGTGATCAAAAACCTGGAAAACGACCAGCAGCGCAGCAAGCTGCTGGCGGATTTGAAACAGCTCCGCGATGCGAGCAAGCAAGCCCAGCCCGAAGCTGAAATCGGCGTACTGGGGCTCATCGGCAGTACCCTCTCCGACCTCGAAAAACAATTCTCCGGTGCGGACAGTCCAACCTCGCGCTGGTCCAGGGAAATCGAACAAGCCCAAAATGAACTGGTCGCACTGATGCTGCCGGCGACTCAGTGGCTGCCGATCATTTTCGCCTTTGCCCTGATCATCATGGTCTGGAGCCTGCTGGCCGCCCTGCTGATTTGGGTCAGCCATCGCGTGCGCCTGCGCTTTGGTCTCAGTGAAGAACTGCCACAACACCCCAAGGCCGTCGACATGCTGCGCTTTGCCTTGCGCAAGCTGGGGCCATGGCTGGTGGCGCTGGTGATCACGGTGTACATGGGCTATGCCCTGCCGTCTTCTCTGGGTAAAGACCTGGCAATGGTGCTGGCCTATGCACTGGTGATCGGTACCTGCTTCTCGGCCACTTGCGTCATTCTGTTCTCGCTGCTCGACGGCCCGCATCGCCATCGAGCCTTGCATATCCTGCGGCATCAGGCCTTTCGGCCGCTGTGGTGGATCGGCAGCTTTGCCGCCTTTGGCGAGGCGCTGAGCGACCCACGGCTGGTCGCTACCCTCGGCGTGCATCTGGCCCACACTGCCGCCACGTTTGCCAATGTCATGGCCGCGCTGTCCACCGGGCTGTTTATCATCCGGTTCCGCCGCCCTATCGCACACTTGATCCGCAACCAGCCTCTGTCCCGACGCCTGACCCGTAGGGCCTTGAGCGACAGCATCGAAATTCTCGGGACCTACTGGTATATAGCAGCGCTGATTTTGGTGGCCATTTCACTGGTCGCAACCTTTGTTTCGGCCGGCGATACCAGCACCGCTCTGCGCCAATCACTGATCTGCACCGTACTGGTGGTGTTGTGCATGGTGATCAACGGCCTGGTACGCCGACATGCGCAAAGACCCCAGCGCGGGCACAAACGCCACGCGCTGTATTCCGAGCGCTTGAAGAGCTTCGTCTACACCCTGGCACATCTGCTGGTGTGGCTGGTGTTCATCGAACTGGGGCTGCGAGTGTGGGGCATGTCGCTGATTCGCTTTGCCCAGGGCGAGGGCCATGAAATCAGCGTCAAGCTGTTCAGCCTCGGCGGCACGCTGCTGTTTGCCTGGCTAATCTGGATTCTCTCCGACACTGCCGTGCATCACGCCCTGACCCGCTCACGCAAAGGCCTGGCCAATGCCCGCGCACAAACCATGATGCCGCTGATTCGCAACGTGCTGTTTATAGCCATTTTCATCATTGCGCTGATCGTCGCCCTGGCCAACATGGGCATGAACGTCACCCCGCTGCTGGCCGGTGCTGGTGTGATCGGTCTGGCGATTGGTTTCGGTGCGCAATCGCTGGTCGCCGACTTGATTACCGGCCTGTTCATCATCATTGAGGACTCGTTGGCCATCGACGATTACGTGGATGTTGGTGGCCACCTGGGCACGGTCGAAGGGCTGACGATCCGCACCGTGCGCCTGCGGGACATCGACGGCATCGTTCACACCATCCCGTTCAGCGAAATCAAAAGCATCAAGAACTACTCCCGCGAGTTTGGTTACGCGATCTTCCGCGTGGCGATCCCCTACAACATGGACATCGACGACGCGATCAAACTGATGCGTGACGTCGGCCAGAAAATGCGCACCGACCCGCTGCAACGCCGCAATATCTGGTCGCCGCTGGAAATTCAGGGCGTGGAAAGTTTTGAGTCAGGCAGTGCGATTTTGCGCGCACGCTTCAAGACCGCACCGATCAAGCAATGGGAAGTGTCGCGAGCGTTCAACCTGTCGCTCAAGCGCCACATGGACGAAGCCGGACTAGACCTCGCCACCCCGCGCCTAAGCGTACAAGTGGTCACGGCTGGCAGCGGGATGCTGCAGAAGGACTAGCGTTCCAGTCGTTCCACTGCGACATAAATTGCATCACACACCCAATACCGCGCCAGCCGTAAAGCTGGCGCGATGGTCTACGCTTACCCGCAATGTGGCAACAACCTGCACAGGTGGTGTCGACGTTAAAGTGTCATCCCTCACGCTTAGATTAGCTCTAGATTCACCGCAAAAAACCAATAAAAACCCGCGTTGAAAACCCCCAAGGAGCTACGGATGAAACAGTTTTTTCTGGCATCACTGTTAGGTGCAAGCATCGCTCTGTGCAACACCGCCATGGCCGCCGATGTCGATTTGAAAACCCTGGAAGCCGCTGCCCGGGCTGAAGGCGCCGTTAACAGCGTTGGCATGCCGGATGATTGGGCCAACTGGAAAGGCACTTGGGCGGATTTGAATAAACTGTACGACCTCAAACATATCGACACCGACATGAGCTCCGCGCAGGAAGTGGCCAAGTTCGATGCCGAGAAAGACAACGCCAGCGCTGATATCGGCGACGTCGGCGCCGCTTTCGGCCCAATAGCGGTGGCCAAAGGCGTGACCCAACCGTACAAACCGAGTACCTGGGATCAAATCCCTGAATGGGCCAAGGACAAGGACGGTCACTGGGCGCTGGCGTACACCGGCACTATCGCGTTCATCATCAACAAAAAACTGCTGCATGGCTCCGAAGCGCCAACCAAATGGGCAGACCTTGCAACCGGCAAGTACAAAGTGTCTATCGGTGACGTGAGTACGGCGGCACAAGCTACCAACGGCGTGTTGGCCGCTGCGATCGCCAAAGGCGGCGATGAAAAGAACATTCAGCCTGCGCTGCTGATGTTTGCCGATATTGCCAAGCAAGGGCGCTTGTCGCTGGCTAACCCGACCATTGCCACCATCGAAAAAGGCGAAGTAGAAGTCGGCGTGGTGTGGGACTTCAACGGCCTGAGCTACCGCAACAAGATGGTCAACCCGGATGACTACATTGTGCTGATCCCATCGGACGGCACAGTAATTTCGGGCTACACCACCATCATCAATAAATACGCCAAGCACCCGAACGCCGCCAAGCTGACCCGCGAATTTATCTTCAGCGATGCCGGGCAAACCAATCTGGCGCGAGGCAATGCACGGCCAATTCGGGCTGAACACCTGAAACTGCCGGACGATGTGCAAAAGCAACTGCTGCCTAACGAGCAGTACAAACACGTGACCCCGATCAAGGACACTGCCGCCTGGGAGAAAACCTCCAAGGCCCTGCCACAGCTGTGGCAGGAAGAAGTCATTATCAATATGCAGTAAGGCCCACCCCGCCCGCCCCTGTAGGAGCGAGCTTGCTCGCGATAGCATCGACGCGAAATCGTGTCGTCTGAATCGCGAGCAAGCTCGCTCCTACAGGTCATGCGCTATGCCAGCGGAGTCATACATGAAGCAAGCCCACACCATGAGCCGGGGTAAATGGCTGGCGTTGTTGTGTCTGGTACCGTTCGCGGTATTTTTTATCGTGTTTCAGATCGCTCCTCTGGTATGGGTGCTGATCCACAGCGTGCAATCGCAAGACAGCGGCTGGGGGCTGGCTAATTTCAGCAAGATTTTCAACTCAAAATTCTATTTGCAGGCGATCCAGCACAGTCTGGAGGTCAGCTTTTGGTCCAGCCTGCTTGGTATCGTGATCGCTGTGCTAGGCAGTTATTCGCTGCACAAGGTGGATTCGCGGCTGCGCAATTTCGTCAACGCATTCGCTAACATGACCAGCAACTTTTCCGGGGTGCCACTGGCCTTCGCGTTCATCATTCTGCTGGGCTTTAACGGCACCATCACGATCATGCTCAAACAGGCGGGGATCATCGAGGACTTCAACCTCTACTCCAAAACCGGCCTGATCATTTTGTACACCTACTTCCAGATCCCGCTCGGCGTGCTGCTGCTCTACCCCGCCTTCGATGCCTTGCGCGAAGACTGGCGCGAATCAGCCTCGCTGCTGGGGGCCAGCAATTGGCAGTTCTGGCGTCATATCGGACTGCCAGTGCTCACCCCTGCACTGCTCGGCACCTTTGTCATTCTGCTGGCCAACGCCCTCGGTGCCTACGCCACGGTCTATGCCTTGACCACCGGCAACTTCAACGTGCTGCCGATCCGAATTGCAGCGATGGTATCGGGCGACATCAGCCTCGACCCGAACATGGCCAGCGCCCTGGCGGTGATCTTGGTGGGTTTGATGACGCTGGTCACGCTGGTGCATCAGTGGCTGTTGAAGAGGAGCTACCATGTCGCGCGCTGAGTCCACCGGTTCCAGCCTGTACCACCGCAGCGTGGTCTGGTTGTTACTGATCATCTTGCTGCTGCCGCTGGCCGGCACGCTGATGTACTCCATCGCCAGCAGTTGGTCGGCGACCGTTTTACCCAGTGGTTTAACCTTCAAGTGGTACAGCCAACTGTGGGGCGACCCGCGCTTTCTCGCGGCCTTCGGCCAATCGCTTCTGGTGTGTGTGGCCGCGCTGGCGCTGTCAGTGCTGCTGATTTTGCCGTTGCTGTTTGTGGTGCATTACCACTTCCCAAAGCTCGACGCGCTGATGAATATCCTGATCCTGCTGCCATTCGCCGTGCCGCCGGTGGTGTCATCGGTGGGCCTGTTGCAACTGTATGGCTCCGGCCCGCTGCAAATGGTCGGCACACCATGGATCTTGATCGGCTGCTACTTCACCATCGCGCTGCCATTTATGTACCGGGCGATCACTAACAACCTGCAAGCGATCAATCTGCGCGACCTGATGGACGCCGCTCAACTGCTGGGGGCAAGTCCTTGGCAGGCGGCGTTTCTGGTGGTGCTGCCCAACCTGCGCAAAGGCTTGATGGTGGCCCTGCTGCTGTCGTTTTCGTTCCTGTTTGGCGAGTTTGTATTCGCCAACATTCTGGTCGGCACCCGCTACGAAACCTTGCAGGTGTTCTTGAACAACATGCGCAACAGCAGCGGCCATTTCACCAGCGCCCTGGTGATCTCGTACTTTCTATTTGTACTGGTGCTGACCTGGGTTGCCACCTTCCTGAACAAGGACAACAGCCAATGAGCTTCGTCAGCGTCGAGCATCTGCAAAAAAGCTATAGCGGCACTCCTGTGTTCAGCGACATCAATTGCAACATCGCCAAGGGCGAATTCGTCACCCTGCTCGGCCCCTCCGGCTGCGGCAAGTCCACGCTGCTGCGCTGCATCGCCGGGCTGACGCCAGTGGACGCTGGCCAAATCCACTTGGATGACCAGGACATCGTGCCGCTAAGCCCGCAAAAGCGCGGAATTGGCATGGTCTTCCAAAGCTACGCGTTGTTCCCCAACATGACTGCCGAGCAAAACGTGGCTTTTGGGCTGCGCATGCAAAAGGTCAAGCCCGAAGACAGCCGCAAACGTGTGGCCGAAGCCCTGCAACTGGTAGAGCTGAATGACTTTGCCAAACGTTATCCGCATCAACTGTCGGGCGGCCAATGCCAGCGCGTGGCCCTGGCCCGTTCGCTGGTGACGCGTCCGCGCCTGTTGCTGCTGGATGAACCACTGTCGGCGCTGGATGCACGGATACGCAAACACTTGCGCGAACAAATCCGCACTATCCAGCGCGAGCTGGGGCTGACCACGATCTTCGTCACCCACGATCAGGAAGAAGCACTGGTGATGAGCGACCGCATCTTCCTGATGAATCAGGGCCGCATCGTGCAAAGCGCCAATGCACAAACCCTCTATGCCGCCCCGGTGGATGCATTCGCGGCGGGATTTATCGGCAACTACAACCTGCTGGACACCGAGGCCGCCAGCCGCTTGTTGCAGCGCCCGGTCAGCAGCCGCATCGCGATTCGCCCGGAAACCCTCGGTCTGAGCCTGCAAGGCGATCCTGACACCGTAATCCACAGTCACAGTTTATTGGGCAACGTGATTCGCTATCGCGTAGAAGTACGAGGCGTGGATCTGATTGTGGATGTGCTCAACCGCTCACCCGCCGATCTGTACCCGGACGGTCAGCGTGTGGCACTGTCCATCGATTCGAGCACCCTTTGTGAGGTAGCCTGATGTTCTTGAATTCAATGAAGAGAGAGTTGCGCTGATGGCTTTGGCAATTTTTGATCTGGACGACACCTTGATTCACGGCGACTGCGCCACCCTGTGGAGCGAGCAAATGGTCCGCCTGGGATGGGCTGACCCGACGTCGTTCATGCAGCGTAACAACGAGCTGATGAGCGCGTACAGCCAAGGCCAACTGAGCATGGAAGAGTACATGGACTTCAGCCTGGAGCCGATTGCCGGGCGTTCTCCCGAAGAGGTTACCTATCTGGTTGGTCCTTGGGTTGAAGACTTTATCGAACCGATAATCTTCAGCGACGCGTGCAAAGCCATCGCCGCCCACCGCAAGGCCGGCGATCGGATTCTGGTGATTTCAGCCTCGGGCACGCATCTGGTCAAACCGATAGCCGAACGTCTGGGCATCGATGAAGTACTGGGGATTGAACTGGAAGTCAAAAACGGCGTGTACACCGGTAATACCGTGGGCACCCTGACCTACCGCGAAGGCAAGATCACCCGCTTGCTGGAATGGCTGGACGAACAAGAAGAAAACCTCGAAGGCGCGAGCTTTTACTCCGACTCACGCAACGACCTGCCGCTGCTGCTCAAGGTCGATCACCCGCACGTAGTCAACCCCGACCCGGTGCTGCGTGAACATGCAGAAAAAGCCGGCTGGCCGATTCATCACTGGAGGTAGGAGCGTAGCTTGCTCGCGATGGCATCACCGCGATCCCTTGAGTAAACCGCGCTGATTGCATCGCGAGCAAGCTCACTCCTACAGGGTATTGTTCGCGTCAATCACCAGCACCAGCTTGCCCGCCACTTGGTTGCTGGCCAGTTCGGCAAACGCCGCCTGAGCCTCTTCGATCGGGAAGGTCTTGGCCAGTTGCGGGCTCAATCGACGCTCGGTGAACAACGGCCACACCTGCTGGCCGAGATCACTGAGCAAGTCTGCCTTGAACTGATCATCACGGCTGCGCAGGGTCGAGCCCAGCAACTGGATGCGCTTGCCCAGCACCAGCGCCAGATCCAGCTCAGCCTTGCGTCCGCCCATCAAACCAATCAGCACCCAGCGGCCATCTTGCGCCAGCAGTTTGAGGTTGGACTCTGCATAGTTGGCGCCCACCGGGTCCAGCACCACGTCAAACGGCCCCAGAGCCTTGAGGCTGTCCAGCCCGTCGGTGCGCACAACACCACCCTGAGCTCCCAGTGCCTGGCAATAAGCCAAACGCTCAGCCGAACCCACCGTCACCCAGCACGGGCTACCGAATGCTTTGCACAACTGAATGGCGGCTGAACCAACGCCACTGGCGCCAGCATGCAACAACACTTTTTCACCGGGCTTAAGTGCGGCCAACTGGAACAGGTTCAGCCACGCGGTGCTGTACACCTCCGGCAAGGCCGCCGCTTCAATCAGCGAGAGGCCTTCCGGCACCGGCAGGGCGTGACGGCCATCGACCACCACTTCTTCAGCCATGCCGCCACCGGCCAACAAGGCGCACACCCGATCACCAACCTGCCACGAAGAACCCGGGCCGACTTCACTGACCACGCCCGAACACTCCAGCCCCAAGACCTGACTGGCGCCAGGCGGTGGCGGATACAAGCCAGCACTTTGCAGCAGATCGGCCCGATTGAGCCCTGCCGCTGCCACACGAATCCGAATTTGTCCTACATCACAGGTGGGGCTTGGCTCTTCAACCCACTTCACTTGACCTTCAACGCCTTGCAATGCTTTCACAGTGCCTCCATAGTGAGTCTGGACTGAGCCCGTAGCAGTAGCGCCGGGCTTTTTGCATTATGCGACCGGCCCCTATGGAACCGGCAACTTCAAAGACGGCCTAATATGCGTTATCAATTGCCCCCGCGTCGAATCAGCATGAAGCATTTATTCCCTAGCACCGCACTTGCCCTTTTCATTGGCCTCGGCGTTTTGCCGTTTTCGGCCAATACGTTCGCCGCTAACAGTTGGGATAACCTTCAGCCCGATCGTGATGAGGTAATTGCCAGTCTTAACGTTGTTGAGCTGCTCAAGCGCCATCATTACAGCAAGCCGCCACTGGATGACACGCGCTCAGCGATCATCTATGACAGCTACCTGAAGCTGCTCGATCCGTCGCGCAGTTACTTCCTGGCCAGCGATATTGCCGAATTCGACAAATGGAAAACCCAATTTGACGACTTCCTCAAAAACGGCAACCTCGACCCTGGTTTCACGATCTACAAGCGCTACCTGGACCGCGTTAAAGCGCGTCTGGACTTCGCCCTTGCCGAACTGAACAAAGGCGTCGACTCGTACGACTTCACGGCCAAGGAAACCCTGGAGATCGACCGCAAGGACGCTCCGTGGCTCAAGACCGAAGCCGAACTCAACGACCTGTGGCGCAAACGCATCAAGGACGAAGTCCTGCGTCTGAAAATCGCCGGCAAAGAGCCAGCGAAAATTCAGGAACTGCTGACCAAGCGCTACAAGAATCAATTGTCGCGCCTTGACCAGACCCGCAGCGAAGACATTTTCCAGACCTACATCAACACCTTCGCCATGTCCTACGACCCGCACACCAACTATCTGTCGCCAGATAGCGCGGAAAACTTCGACATCAACATGAGCCTGTCGCTGGAAGGCATTGGCGCCGTGTTGCAGAGCGATAACGACCAAGTGAAGGTCGTGCGTCTGGTACCCGCGGGCCCGGCTGACAAAACCAAACAGGTGGCCCCGGCTGACAAGATCATCGGCGTTGCCCAAGGCGACAAAGAGATGGTCGACGTGATCGGCTGGCGCCTGGACGAAGTGGTCAAGCTGATTCGCGGTCCCAAAGGCTCCGTGGTTCGCCTGGAAGTGATTCCAGCGAGCAACGCGCCAAACGACCAGACCAGCAAGATCGTGTCCATCACCCGCGAAGCGGTGAAGCTCGAAGAGCAGGCGGCGAAAAAGTCGATCCTGAACCTCAAGCAAGATGGCAAAAACTACAAGCTGGGGGTGATTGAAATCCCGGCGTTCTACCTGGACTTCAAGGCCTACCGTGCCGGCGATCCGAACTACAAGAGCACCACCCGCGACGTCAAAAAACTGCTGACCGAGTTGCAGAAGGAAAAAGTCGATGGCGTGATCATCGACCTGCGCAACAACGGCGGCGGTTCGTTGCAGGAAGCCACCGAACTGACCAGCCTGTTTATCGACAAGGGCCCGACTGTGCTGGTGCGCAACGCCGACGGCAAGGTCGACGTGCTTGAAGACGAAAACCCTGGCGCGTTCTACAAAGGCCCAATGGCATTGCTGGTCAATCGCCTGTCGGCATCGGCTTCGGAGATTTTCGCCGGTGCCATGCAGGACTACCATCGTGCGCTGATCATCGGCGGCCAGACCTTCGGCAAAGGGACAGTGCAAACCATCCAGCCGCTGAACCATGGTGAGTTGAAACTGACACTGGCCAAGTTCTACCGGGTTTCCGGCCAGAGCACCCAGCATCAGGGCGTACTGC
>JAZKIA010000121.1:0-9023 GCA_040385125.1 Pseudomonadota bacterium
CGCGATGCATGCGATGCGCATCGCGAGCAAGCTCGCTCCTACGGAGGGTGGAGGGGCTAAGCGGCTTCTATCTTGCGATGGTTGAGGTTCAAACCAGTCATGTAGTGCGCCAGATGCTCCTGTTCTTCTGCGGTGGTGAACAGGCCCAGCTTGGTCCGGCGCCACAGAATGTCTTGTGCATCCAGCGCCCATTCCTGGCTGCACAGGTAATCGACTTCGCGGCTGTAGAGGCCGCTGCCGATGTGCTCACCCATGTCACTGAGGCCTTGTACGCCGTCGAGCAAGCGCCACGAGCGGTTGCCGTAGGTGATCGCCCAGCGCTTGGCAATCGCAGCGTCGAGCCAGCTGTGCTTACTGGTCAGGGCGGCGCTCAAGGCTCTGGGCGTGGTCATTTCTTCGCCGCCCGGCAGCGTCGCGCTGGCGGTCCAGCTGGGCTTGATCTGGGTGAAGTACGGGGTCAGTTGCGCCAGGGCCGATTCAGCCAGTTTACGGTAGGTGGTCAGTTTGCCGCCAAACACTGACAGCAATGGTGCCTCGCCCGGAGCACCAGACAGCGCGAGGGTGTAGTCGCGGGTCACGGCTGAAGGGTTGTCAGACTCGTCATTGCACAGCGGGCGTACACCGGAGTAAGTGCGCAGGATGTCGCTGCGAGAGATTTGCTGCTTGAAGTGGGCATTGACCACATTCAACAGGTAATCGGTTTCTTCTTCGGTGATGCTGACCTTGGCCGGATCACCGATGTACTCACGGTCTGTGGTGCCGATGATGGTGAACTGATCCATGTACGGAATGGTGAACACGATCCGTTGGTCTTCGTTCTGCAGGATGAACGCGTTAGGCGCGTCATACAGCTTGGGGACGATCAAGTGGCTGCCCTGAATCAAGCGGATGCCGTAAGGCGAATCCAGCTTCAGGTCGTCTTTGATGAACTTGGCGACCCAAGGCCCGGCCGCGTTCACCAGCGCTTTGCAGCGAATCGAAAACAGGCTGCCGTCGGCACGCTCCAGGCTCAACTCCCACAGTCCCTTGTTGCGGCGCGCACCGGCGCAGCGGGTCTGGGTGTGGATGTGAGCTCCTTTTTCCCGTGCGGCCATCGCATTGAGGACTACAAGGCGAGCGTCATCGACCCAGCAGTCCGAGTATTCGAAACCTTTGGTTATTTCAGCCTTCAATGGGCTGTCGGCACCGAACTTGAGGCTGGTGGAGCCTGCCAGTTTTTCGCGTTTGCCCAAGTGGTCATACAGGAACAGGCCTGCGCGGATCATCCACGCTGGACGCAGGTGCGGGCGATGGGGCAATACAAAACGCATCGGTTTGACGATGTGCGGGGCTTTTGCCAGCAACACTTCGCGCTCGGCCAGTGCTTCGCGCACCAGGCGGAACTCGTAATGTTCGAGGTAACGCAGGCCACCATGAATCAGCTTGCTGCTGGCGGAGGAGGTGTGGCTGGCCAGATCGTCCTTTTCACAAAGGAACACCGACAATCCGCGACCGGCAGCGTCTGCCGCGATCCCGACGCCATTAATTCCGCCGCCGATCACGGCAACGTCGTAAACCTCAGCGAGGGGAGTGGCAGGCAAGGTGGTCAGGGGCATGTAGGGGCCTCGCGTTCTGTGCGCATATTTGAATTCGAACATTAATGTTCATTTGCGAAAATAATAGCGGATAAGTACGCGCACATCTAGCGCCATTCGATTGAAAAAACTCATCGAATGGACATAAAAGGAAAATTTTCGAACATTTCGAGAGGGTTGGCAGCGGGCCTGATTTTCGTAGCGGTTGCGAAGGCTACGTCCGGCGGCAGAGCCGTCGTAAAATCAGGTCGCGCGTTTACTCATGGCGGACATCTATTCAGCGTTTACGATCGCTTCGCAATCGGACGTAGCCTTCGGCAACTGCTACGAAAACTGCTTAAACCACTTCCAGGCGGATCTTGTTTTGGGCTAGCAGTTGCGCAAGCTCTGGTACGGGCGGCTGGTCGGTAACCAGGCAATCAATCAAGGTGATCGGGCCAAGGCGAACCATCGCGTTACGCCCGAATTTGCTGGAGTCGGCGGCGAGAATGACTTGCCGGGCGTTGGCGATAATGGCCTGGGAAACGCGTACTTCCTGGTAGTCGAAGTCCAGCAAGCTGCCATCAGAATCGATACCGCTGATACCCACCAGGGCGAAGTCGAACTTGAACTGGTTGATGAAGTCGACGCTGGCCTGGCCCACGATGCCGCCATCGCGACGTACGTTGCCACCGGCGATCAGGACTTCAAAGTCATCCTTGGCGCTCAATATCGAGGCCACGTGCAGGTTGTTGGTGATGATTTTCAGGTGATTGTGGTTGAGCAGCGCCCGTGCAATCGACTCGGTTGTGGTGCCGATATTGATGAAAATCGAGGCGTGATCAGGAATCTGGGCGGCGATGGCTTCGCCAATGCGGTGTTTTTCATCGCGCATTTGGTCGGCGCGCATGGCGTAGGCGGTGTTTTCAACGCTGGAGTCGTAGGCGGCTCCACCGTGGTAGCGGCGCAATAGATCGGCCTCTGCCAACTGGTTGATGTCACGACGAATGGTCTGCGGTGTTACGACGAACAGCTGAGCCATTTCCTCGATGCTGACATAGCCGCGTTCGCGTACGAGTTCGAGGATCTGCTGTTGGCGTGGAGGCAGATTCATGGAGTTTCCTTTGGGCGACGAAGCAAAATTCGCCCATGATGCCGCAGGAAAGCGCCGCCTGCTACTCGCAGGTGCCATGAAGCGCAGATGCCGCAGCAGGCACCAATAGCTTCTGCTGCGGTGGTCACATGGTCTGCTTAGTTGCTTTCTTCGTGAGGTTCCCAGTCGCGGGTACGGCTCACGGCCTTTTTCCAGCCGGCGTAGAGCTTCTCTTTGCTGGCCTCATCGAGGGTTGGTTCGAACTCGCGCTCGATCACAGCCTTGCCGCGCAACTCGTCCAGGCTGCCCCAGAACCCACAGGCCAGACCGGCCAGGTAAGCAGCACCCAAAGCTGTGGTTTCACGCATTTGTGGACGTTCGACCATGGTGCCCAGAATGTCGGACTGGAACTGCATCAGGAAGTTGTTGGCCACGGCGCCGCCATCCACGCGCAAGGCTTTGAGGCGTTCGCCCGAGTCTTGCTGCATGGCATCCAGCACGTCACGTGTCTGGTAGGCAATCGACTCCAGCGCTGCACGAATGATGTGGTCCACGCGTACTCCGCGGGTCAGGCCGAACAGCGCACCACGGGCATACGGGTCCCAGTAAGGGGCGCCCAGACCTGTGAACGCAGGTACCAGGTACACGCCGTTACTGTCTTTGACCTTATTGGCGAAGTATTCGGTGTCGTGAGCGTCGTTGATAATCTTCAGTTCGTCACGCAGCCATTGAACGGTGGAACCACCATTGAATACGGCGCCTTCCAGTGCGTAGGCAACTTCGCCTCGTGGGCCACAGGCGATGGTGGTCAACATGCCATGAGTCGATTTGACTGCCTTGGTGCCGGTGTTCATCAGCAGGAAACAGCCGGTGCCGTAGGTGTTCTTGGCCTGGCCGGGCTCAACGCACATCTGGCCAAACAGAGCGGCCTGCTGGTCGCCGGCAATACCGCCGATAGCGATACCGCTTTTGGTACGACCGTAGATTTCTGAAGATGACTTAACTTCTGGCAGCATTTCGCGCGGGATATCCAGCACCTCCAGCATCTTGGAGTCCCACTCCAGGGTGTGGATATTGAAGAGCATGGTGCGTGACGCATTGGTGTAATCAGTGACGTGGGTTTTGCCGCCGGTAAATTTCCAGATCAGCCAAGTGTCGATGGTGCCAAACAGCAGTTCGCCATTACGCGCACGCTCGCGGCTGCCCTCGACGTTGTCGAGGATCCACTTCAGCTTGGTACCCGAGAAGTACGGGTCGGTCACCAGGCCAGTGGTGTCGCTGATGTACTGCTCGTGGCCGTCGCGCTTGAGTTGCTCGCAGATTTCGGTGCTGCGCCGGCATTGCCAGACGATAGCGTTGTAGATCGGGCGGCCACTGATCTTGTCCCACACCACGGTGGTTTCGCGCTGGTTGGTGATGCCGATGGCTGCTACCTGATCGTGGTGCAAACCGGCCTGAGCCAGGGCTTCGACCATTACCGCGCTTTGGGTGGCGAAAATTTCCATTGGGTCATGTTCAACCCAGCCGGCTTGAGGGTAGTGCTGCTGGAACTCGCGTTGCGCTGTGCAGACCACGTTGGCGTCACGATCAAAGATGATCGCTCGCGAACTGGTGGTGCCTTGGTCGAGCGCAATAATGTAGTTCTTATTCTGAATGTCGGTCATGTGATTGCCTTGCAGAATGAGGTGTTGGGTTCAGGGCGCGAGAAAGGTTACGGGCAGTGGTCTCGTGCGCCCCGTTTCATAAGTCGGTGTCAGGAGGCCTGGGTTTTCACCTCGGCGGTGGCCTGGGCATCCGTTGTCGCGGGCTCGACATCAGGCAAATGGCGAGCGATTAACCCGCGATAAATGGCTGCGCCAAGGCAAGCCCCCACAATCGGTGCAAAAATAGGAATCAGGAAATAAGGTATGTCGCGCCCGCCGGTGAACGAAATTTCACCCCAGCCTGCAAAGAAAGTCATCAGTTTAGGTCCGAAATCACGCGCTGGGTTCATTGCAAAACCTGTCAGCGGGCCCATCGAGCTACCAATGACCGCGATCAGCAGACCAATCAGCAGCGGTGCTAGAGGGCCGCGTGGCAAGCCGTTCTTGTCGTCGGTCAAGGCCATGATCACGCCCATCAGGATCGCAGTGATCACCACTTCGACGAGGAAGGCTTGCAGCGTTGAAAGTGCGGGATGCGGATACGTCGAGAACACCGATGCCAACTCCAGGCTGGCCTTGCTGCCGCGAACCATTTGGTGCGTTTGTTCGTAATCGAAAAACAGATTGCTGTAGAGCGTGTACACCAAGGCCGCTGCGCAGAAGGCGCCAGCGACTTGGGCGAGGATGTAGAAGGGCAGTTTGCGCTTTTCAAAATCGGTGAACAGGCACAGCGCAATACTGACGGCGGGGTTCAGATGCGCGCCTGAAACCCCGGCCGTCAGGTATATCGCCATACTGACGCCAATGCCCCAGATGATGCTGATTTCCCACAAGCCAAAGCTGGCGCCCGCGACTTTGAGGGCTGCGACGCAACCTGTACCGAAGAAGATCAGCAGTGCAGTGCCAAGAAACTCGGCCATGCACTGGCCGGAAAGGGTGGGGTGCTGCGAAGCGGTCGTCATGTGAAGCCTCGTTTTTGTTGTTTTTTGACGTGGTTAATTCGGGTGGTCGTGAAACGGCATAAAAACCTGAAAGCGTTAACTCCGGTTTTTCAGGTGCGCGTAAAGAAAAGCGAGTATCGAACAGATATATTCAGATTCGAAAAAATATAGACAAGAAACGCTGCTGTCAAAGGTCGAAAGTGAACGCCCATTCACATTCTGACTTTAGGAGGGTTATTTGGTATTGGTTTTTATGTAAGCAAAGGCTACAAATTGGTAGTCGGGGGTGTAACGTTTCAGCCTGTATTTAAGGGAAACGCCCGTGCTAGCGCCCTTTCACTGGCCAATGGCCTAGAATTCGCCATCGATTTTCTTTACTTGTCTCACGACTGGAGCTGACATGACGCCCGCACTGGACCTGCTGAAAAAAGTTCGCGCCGAACATCGGGTACACAGCTATGAACATGACCCAAAAGCGGCTTCCTATGGGATGGAAGCTGCAGAAAAGCTGGGTCTCGAACCTGCGCAGGTGTTCAAGACGCTGTTGGTCAGTAGTGAAAAGGGTGAATTACTGGTGGCTGTTGTACCGGTCGTCGGAAGCCTTGATCTGAAGGCGCTGGCGCATACCGCAGGGGTGAAGAAAGTCGAGATGGCTGATCCGGCTGCGGCGCAGCGCGCAACGGGTTATCTGTTGGGCGGGATCAGTCCGCTGGGTCAGAAGAAGCGTTTAAGAACCTTCATTGACCAGAGTGCGCAGGCTTTCTCGACGATTTTTGTTAGCGCCGGACGGCGCGGACTGGAAGTAGAACTGGCCCCTGCGGTGCTGGCAGAGCACACGCAGGCGGCGTTTGCAGCGGTAGGCCGGGGCTAGTTCAGTAAGCTGTACTGAAACGCCGTACACCGGATTCGGTGTGGGAGATTTGTGCGGCTGTGCTGCCGCTGGTTTGGAACATCACCAGATGTTCCGCTGCCACGCGAATCCCGACTTCGGCACCTGGCAAATGATCGGCATGGCTCGGGAAAATCGATTCCAGCTGGCTGCCGGTTGGCAGTTGCAGGCGGTACAGGGTCGAGGCGCCGAGGAAAGTTTTGCCCACAATCCGTGCTTTCAAATCGCTGTCTGGCGCGTAGACGATATCGTCAGGACGCAGTAATACATCAACCGCGCCACCGGTTGGCCAAGTGTAAGCCCGGTTTCCGCGCAAGACACCCAGTTCGGTTTGCACTGACTCTGGGCTCAGCAGTTGGCCGCGGATGAAGTAGCCCTGTCCGATAAAGCTGGCCACAAACGGCGTCAGAGGCTCGTGGTAGAGGTTGTAGGGCGTATCCCATTGTTCTAAGCGACCTTCCTTGAAAACCCCGACATGGTCGCTGACAGCGAAGGCTTCTTCCTGGTCGTGCGTCACCAAAATCGCACTGGTGCCACGGGCTTTCAGAATGTCCCGTACCTCATGGCTGAGCTTGCGCCGCAATTCGCCATCGAGGTTGGAGAACGGCTCGTCGAGTAACAGCAGTTGCGGTTCAGGCGCGAGTGCACGCGCGAGGGCTACACGTTGCTGCTGACCACCAGAAAGCTCGTGGGGGAAGCGTTTACCGAGCCCCTTGAGGTTGACCAGCTCAAGCAGTTCTTCGGTGACACGCTCTTTGTTCGGGTGCTTGCGAATGCCGAAGGCAATGTTGTCCGCCACGCTTAGGTGTGGGAACAGGGCGTAGTCCTGAAACACCATGCCGATACGACGTTTCTCGGGTGCCAGGGTGAAACCGGCACTGGAGATGACCTCACCCGCCAGTTGGATTTCACCTTGATGAACCGGCTCAAATCCGGCAATGGCTCGCAAGGTGGTGGTTTTGCCACACCCCGAGGAGCCCAGCAGACAGCCAATATCGCCTGCATTGAGATGCAAGTTGAGGTTTTGCACCACGCTCTGGCCTTGGTAGCCACAGGCCAGATCACGAAGGTTAAGCAATAGAGGTTGACTCATGCGTGGTGGTACGCCGGTTGGACCAGGAATTCGAGCAGCGCTTTTTGTGCGTGCAGGCGGTTTTCAGCTTGATCCCACGCAACCGAGCGCGGATCGTCCAGCAGATCGAGGCTGATTTCTTCACCACGGTGAGCCGGCAGGCAATGCATGAACAGTACGTCCTCGACCGCGAGGTCGAGCAGGGCGCGGTTGACCTGGTACGGAGCAAACAGTTTAAGGCGCTTGGCGGTTTCTTCTTCCTGGCCCATGGAGGTCCAGACGTCTGTGCTCACCAGGTGGGCGCCCAGTACTGCATCGCGCGGGTCGCGAACGATGGTGACGCGATCGCCAGCCAGGGCAACGAATTCAGGGTTGGGCTCGAAGCCTTCAGGGCAGGCAATACGCAGTTGGAAGTCGAACTGGATGGCCGCTTCTATATAGCTGTTGCACATGTTATTGCCGTCGCCGATCCAGGCGACGGTCTTGCCTTTGATCGAGCCGCGATGCTCAAGGAAGGTCTGCATGTCGGCCAGCAGTTGGCATGGGTGCAGATCGTCTGACAGGCCATTGATAACCGGCACGCGGGAGTTGGCAGCGAATTCGGTCAGGGTGCTGTGGGCGAAGGTACGGATCATGACGGCGTCGAGCATGCGCGACATGACAATTGCGCAGTCGCCAATCGGTTCGCCACGGCCCAGTTGGGTATCACGCGGCGACAGAAAAATCGCCTGGCCGCCCAGCTGAATCATGCCGGCTTCAAAAGACAGGCGAGTACGGGTCGATGATTTTTCGAAAATCATGCCCAGAACGCGGTTTTTCAAGGGTTCGAAGAGAACGCCGCGATGACGCAGGTCCTTTAGCTCGATACCGCGACGAATCACGCTGACTAGCTCTTCGGGCGTGCAATCCATCAGGGAGAGAAAGTGCCTTGCGCTCATCATTAACTACCTTTTTGCAACAGACCGCAGATACTCAAAGCCTTGTTTATTGTGACAACGGGCGAGACCTGCGGCGAAAGCCGCACGGGGCGACGAAATAGGGGAAGGCGCGATCTTATAAGGAAATGTCGCGTCTTGCCAATAAGGGTCACATGTTTAGAGGTTCGAGCGAGTACTGCGCAGCATGAGCCCGTGGATTAACCCACGATTGAGTGGTTCGTCTTGCCTCAGCTGCTCATTTGTACACTGCCCTAACGCTGCTTGGCAATTGTGCGTGCCTGCGGTTACAGGTGTCTGGAGGGGGAGTATGGTGATTATTGTCTGTCGGGGAGACCGAGCGTCACGCTTGGCTTTCCGTTACAATGCGCCACCGTGCCGACAACTGAGTCGGAAAGTTCAGCCGAGGTGCTCCATGGATATCATCGAAACTATTAAAGAACAGATTGCCAACAACACCATTCTGCTCTACATGAAAGGCTCTCCGAATGCCCCGCAGTGCGGCTTTTCGGCTAAAGCTGCTCAGGCCGTGATGGGCTGTGGTGAGAAGTTCGCTTACGTGGACATCCTCCAGAACCCGGAAATTCGTGCCAATCTGCCGAAATACGCCAATTGGCCAACCTTCCCACAACTGTGGGTTGCTGGTGAGCTGGTTGGCGGTAGCGACATCATGGCTGAGATGGCTGCAGATGGCTCTTTGCAGGCTTTGATTAAAGAAGCTGCCGAGAAAGCTGCTGCAAAAGCAGATGCCTGATCTGCACGTGGTTGTAACATCTGCTTAGACGTTACAACGCATAAAAAAGCCCCGCCTCTGATTATCAGGGCGGGGCTTTTTATTGGCGGGTGTCCCGTCCTGAATAAGGTTTACACCTTCTGACCTATTTTCAGGAGGATGTA
>JAZKIA010000122.1:0-5798 GCA_040385125.1 Pseudomonadota bacterium
ACTCAAGGAGTTTTCCGTTTCGACTGCGCCGGAAGTGGGCGAATTATAGGCCGTTACAGATCTGAGTCAAGGGTTAATTTTGGCTCCAGCAGCCGATAACGGTTTCTTCTTATATAGGCGCGGAATTCGGCCCATAACCATCGGTATTCGCAGCATCAGCAGGCACACACCTATAAAGGTATAAACCGACCACTCCTTGAGATCCGCTCGCACAATCCAAAGCATATGCAGCAACCCCAACCCTACAACTACATACACCAGGCGATGGAGCTTCTTCCAGCGCGTACCCAGTCGCCGCTGACTGTATCGATTTGAAGTCACTGCCAAGGCCAGCAAACACAAGAAACCCAAAGCACCGACAATAATGTAAGGCCGCTTGCGCAACTCCACACCCAGCTGTGACCAGTCAAACCCCAGCACGAAAGTCAAATATGCACACAGGTGCAACACCACATAAGTAAAACACCACAGCCCTATCTGTCTGCGCACTGCAATCCAGCCCGACCACCCCGTGAGCTTCTGCATCGGCGTCATACACAGCGTTACCAACAGTAGAATCAGCGTACCCAACCCCAGCCGATCAACCAGAACCTTTCCCGGATCCGGGCCCAAGGCAAAGATCCAGGCCTCATAAAGCCAATACAACGGCCACATGGCAGCCGCCACGAAGACACCAATACGCCAAGCCAGGAGCTTCATCAGTAGTTCTTCCGCAAATCGAGACCCGCATATAAAGAAGCCACCTCATCCGCGTAACCGTTAAACATCTGGGTATCACGCACATTAGGACTGAACAGGCCGCTCGGTAGACGCCGCTCACGCGCCTGCGTCCATCGAGGATGATCGACTTGAGGGTTCACATTTGCATAAAAGCCGTACTCATCCGCAGCGATGCTCTGCCAAGTGGTTTTCGGCTGCTGCTCCACCAGACTGATCCGTACAATGGATTTCACACTTTTAAACCCGTACTTCCAAGGCACTACCAAACGTAGCGGCGCTCCGTTCTGATTCGGTAATTCACGCCCATACATACCCACCGCCAAAATCGCCAGCGAGTTCATCGCCTCATCCAAACGCAACCCCTCAACATAGGGCCAGTCAATCAATGCAAAACCCGAACGCTGCCCCGGCATGATCTTCGGATCCTGCAAGGTCTCAAAGCGTATGTATTTGGCTTTCGACGTCGGCTCCACCTGCCTGAGCAATGCCGAAATGGGAAAACCCATCCACGGAATAACCATTGACCAGGCCTCTACGCAACGCAGACGATAAATCCGCTCTTCCAACTGATAAGGCTTCATAAAGTCTTCAAGGGCATAACGACCCGGCTTACCCACCTCCCCATCCACGACCACCGTCCAGGGTTCGGTTTTCAAGGCGCCAGCATTCTGCGCCGGGTCACCCTTGTCGGTCCCGAACTCATAGAAGTTGTTGTAGTGAGTGGCGTCCTTGAAAGGCGTGATCGCCTCCCCGCTAACCGTGACAGCCTGCCACTTGGTCTGCGCGAGTTTATCAGCGAACCAGGCCGGCGCCCTGCCCGGCTCGACATCCGTGTAACGCATGGCATCCTCGGCACCGGCCAAGCTGGGAAGTGCACCCACAGCTAACCCGGCAAGCGAACTGCCCAGCAATGCACGACGGGATAGATAGAAGGATTCAGGCGTGACGTCCGACTCTTTGCAGTCGGACGCTTTAGGCAGCTTGATGAGCATGACAACTCCGTAGCATTGGAGGACTGATGCACCAATAGACTACGGAGTATGAGAGAAATTACATCACTCTCCAGCTTTGTGACGACGCAAGTGCAACAAATATTGAATCGGGCCAGATGCTGCATACACCAGGAAGGCCAGCAGCAGAATGCGTGGCGGATCACTGAACACTACAGCAAACACCAACACTACTGCCAGAATCGCAACAAAAGGAACTCGCCCCTTCAAATCCAGCTCTTTAAAACTGTTGTACTTGATGTTGCTGACCATCAGCATGCCCGCGGCAGCGACTAACAAGGCCACAAGGAACGACATTTTCGATCCCTGGATCCCGTAATCACTGAATGCCCAAACAATGCCGGCAACCACACCCGCAGCAGCCGGGCTAGCCAACCCGATGAAGTAACGCTTGTCAGCCGTTCCAACCTGAGTGTTAAAACGCGCCAAACGCAACGCCGCACCAGCAACATAGATGAAGGCAACCATCCAGCCAACCTTGCCCATATCACCCAGCGCCCAGCCGAAGGCCAGCAACGCAGGTGCAACGCCAAAGGCAACCATGTCCGACAAGGAATCGTATTCGGCGCCAAAGGCACTTTCGGTGTTGGTCATACGAGCTACACGACCATCAAGACCGTCCAGCACCATTGCGACAAAAATTGCGATGGCCGCAAATGCAAAGTACTTGCTTGCGCCAGCAGCATCACCTGCACTCATGGCGCTTTGGGCGTTCATGGAGCTGATGATCGAATAAAAACCAGCGAACAGGTTCGCGGTAGTGAACAGGTTCGGCAGCAGATAGATACCACGATGCCGGACTTTGCGGCCTTCGGCGTCATGCCCTTCTTCGACATGCTCATCGATAGGCAGCAGGCTATCGGCGTCTGAAGCCGCTTTTGGCTCTTCGGGACGTTCGCTCATGGACATTACCTTGCAACGATATGGAAAGTTTCGATGGAAGCTTGGGGTCAACACGCACCCGCAAACGATCCTGCTTTATACCAGATGCCGCCGTTTAAACGAAAAAACGCGGCCTAGGCCGCGTTTTCTCTACAGGCTAAAAACTTAGTTCTTTGCTTGGTCGACGATTTTGTTCGCGCCGATCCAAGGCATCATCGAGCGCAGTTGCCCGCCGATGACTTCGATGCCGTGAGCAGCGTTGTTGCGACGCTTGGCGGTCATCGATGGGTAGCCGGTAGCACCTTCGCTGATGAACATCTTCGCGTATTCACCATCTTGAATGCGCTTCAGAGCGTTACGCATTGCCTGGCGGGACTCAGCGTTGATTACTTCAGGACCGGTAACGTACTCACCGTATTCAGCGTTGTTGGAGATCGAGTAGTTCATGTTGGCGATGCCGCCTTCGTACATGAGGTCAACGATCAGCTTCAACTCGTGCAAACACTCGAAGTACGCCATTTCTGGCGCGTAACCAGCTTCAACCAGAGTTTCAAAGCCAGCTTTAACCAGTTCAACAGTACCGCCACACAGAACAGCCTGCTCACCGAACAGGTCGGTTTCAGTCTCGTCCTTGAACGTGGTTTCAATGATACCGGTACGACCGCCGCCCACGCCCGAAGCGTAAGACAGAGCCAGGTTTTTGGCATTGCCCGACGCGTCCTGGTAGATAGCGATCAGGTCAGGGATACCGCCGCCGCGCACGAACTCGGAACGCACAGTGTGGCCCGGTGCTTTCGGCGCGATCATGATCACGTCGAGGTCAGCGCGCGGTACAACCTGGTTGTAGTGAATTGCGAAACCGTGGGAGAACGCCAGGGTTGCGCCCTTTTTGATGTTCGGCTCGATTTCGTTCTTGTACAAAGCCGATTGGAACTCGTCCGGGGTCAGAATCATGACCAGGTCGGCAGCAGCAACAGCGCTGGCAACATCAGTCACTTTCAGGCCATGAGCCTCAGCTTTGGCGACAGTGGCCGAACCTTTACGCAGACCAACAGTAACGTCTACGCCGGAGTCTTTCAGGTTGCAGGCTTGGGCGTGACCCTGGGAGCCGTAACCAATGATGGCTACTTTTTTGCCCTGGATGATCGAAAGGTCGCAGTCTTTGTCGTAATAAACTTTCATGTTTTTCCCTTATATCCAGGCCATTCAGGCCATGTACTAATTGTTAGATTTAGATGCTAAGTACTTTGTCGCCACGAGCGATGCCGGTGACGCCACTGCGAACTGTTTCCAGAATCGAGGCGGTACCAATCGACTGAATGAAACTGTCGAGCTTGTCACTGGTCCCTGTCAACTGAACCGTGTAGACGCTGGCACTGACATCAACGATCTGCCCACGGAAAATATCCGTGGTGCGTTTGATTTCTGCGCGCTGAGCGCCCGTCGCCTTGACCTTGACCAGCATCAGTTCGCGCTCGATGTGAGCACTCTCCGACAAGTCGACCAATTTGACCACTTCAATCAGCTTGTTCAGGTTTTTGGTGATCTGCTCAATGACTTCATCATGCCCCACTGTGGTCAGCGTCAATCGCGACAAGGTCGGATCTTCCGTTGGCGCCACTGTCAGGCTTTCGATGTTGTAGTTACGCTGCGAAAAGAGCCCGACAACGCGAGACAAGGCGCCCGGTTCGTTTTCAAGAAGCAAAGAAATAATGTGCCGCATGATTAAGTACGCTCCGTCTTGCTCAGCCACATGTCGCGCATGGAGCCATCTTTGATCTGCATCGGGTACACGTGCTCACTGGTATCAACCTGAATATCCAGGAACACCAGGCGATCTTTCATGGCAAAGGCTTCTTCCATCTTCGGCTTCAAGTCTTTCAGATCGGTGATCCGAATGCCTACGTGCCCATAGGCCTCAGCCAGCTTGACGAAGTCAGGCAGCGATTCCATATAAGAGTGCGAGTGACGGCTGCCGTAGTTCATGTCTTGCCACTGACGAACCATCCCCAGAACACCGTTGTTCAGGCTGATGATTTTTACTGGCAAGTCATACTGCAGACACGTCGACAACTCCTGAATGTTCATCTGAATACTGCCCTCGCCTGTTACGCAGGCTACATCAACATCAGGGAAGTTCAGCTTCACACCCATCGCAGCCGGGAAACCGAAGCCCATCGTGCCCAGGCCACCCGAGTTGATCCAGCGATTAGGCTTGTTGAAGCGGTAGTACTGAGCCGCGAACATTTGGTGCTGACCTACGTCGGACGTTACAAAAGCGTCGCCCTTGGTCACTTCACACAGCATTTCGATCACAGCTTGCGGTTTGATCTTGCTGCCGTCGCCCTTGTCGTAAGGGAACAGACCACGATCACCGCGCCACTCGTCAATTTGCTTCCACCAACTGGCAACCGACTCCGCATTCGGCTTCTCGCCAATTTCCTTGAGGATCGCGACCATTTCGGTCATCACGCTCTCCACCGGACCGACAATCGGCACGTCTGCCTTGATGGTCTTGGAGATTGAAGCCGGATCGATATCAACATGGATGATTTTGGCGTTCGGGCAGAACTTGGACGGACCATTGATCACCCGGTCATCAAAGCGCGCGCCTACCGCCAGAATCACATCCGCGTTATGCATAGCCATGTTGGCGGTGAAGCTGCCATGCATGCCCAGCATACCGATGAACTGACGATCCGTGCCAGGGTAAGCACCCAGGCCCATCAGCGTGTTGGTCACCGGAACATTGAGCATTTTCGCCAGTTCGGTCAACGGCGCAGAGCCACCGCCCAAAATAACGCCGCCACCTGCGTAAACAACAGGGCGCTTGGCTGCCAGAAGCATTTCTGCTGCTTTGCGGATTTGGCCAGAATGACCGCGAACAGCCGGGCTGTAAGAACGCAGCTTGGCTTTTTTCGGGAAGATGTATTCGAACTTCTCGGCCGGGTTGGTCATATCTTTTGGGATATCGACCACGACAGGACCAGGACGACCGGATTGCGCGAGGTAGAACGCCTTTTTCATGACCTCCGGGATTTCCGAAGCATGCTTGATCATGAAGCTGTGCTTCACGATGGGCCGGGAGATACCGATCATGTCGGTTTCCTGGAACGCATCGGTTCCGACCATGGTGCTAGGCACCTGACCGGAAATGATCACCATCGGAATGGAGTCCATGTAGGC